>CANOHT010000029.1 GCA_947565865.1 uncultured Clostridia bacterium | reverse complement strand
ACAGCAAGTTCCACTGCAAAGACAATCATTTTGTATCCCTTCAGGCGGTTGCCGATTCCCATATGCCATAGGTGTTTCTGAATATTGGCCATGCCGCGCTACCTCCGAAAATTCTTGTTCTTTCAGAGATAGTTTACGCACATTGACGTCAGTTCGTCTTAAAATCACATATTTACAAAAAATACGACGGATTTCGACAATCAGGCGAGGCGTGGACAAGAGGCGCGAGAAAATGATAGTCGCTCTTTTGCAATTATATTTGTTGTTCGGAAGGATCCATAACGTGCGCGGTGATTGTTTGGCTATTGATGTCCTGATCAGAAAAAAATAACAGCCTTGCTACGGGCCGCAGCTTGATGCTGCAGCCTTATGGCGTTATATGGATTGGTATATGTCTATGCCTCTGCACCTTCGAGAAGCCTCCCCCCCTGCAAAAAGTTTTGTCTCCCTTGCTCAGTAACCGGGAGTTCTCATGCCTTTTTACGGGCAAAGTACAGTTCAGAAAAAGTAAGGGGGCTTTATCAGAGTATAAGAAAATTTATATTATATGCACAACCTCACTATTGTTAAATACAAGTAATTTGTGGTGCTTTGATTCTACTGCTCGCACAGTACGATTGCACACCAGAATGAGTAACACTCCCCTCAGCTCCACCATAAAAGGACTGAAACTTTGATACAAGGTTTCAGTCTTTTTCTTTATGTTCTTGCAGAATCCTAATGCAAAACGGCAAATGCACCCGGATTTTTGCAATTTTATTCATCTATTCCATCGCTGCGTTTTTTCACTCAAAATTTCTCCGAAAAACTGCATACAAAGAATGTACCCATTCCCCCTCGTTGGGTGCATAACAAAAGATTGCTCAGCTTTCGTTTTGTCGATAGCCCTTTCGTTTTGTTTGGGGGGCAAACGGCTTATTTCTGGCAGTATTTCTGCATTTCGTCTATGTATCTCTCAAAGTAGGTGACGAGAGCAGCAGGATACTGTGTTCCCAGCAATTGAGTATACCGTTGATTTCTTCATCCGAAATTGACGGGAAGCAGGGACAGATATCGTCCAGAGCAGCGCCGAAATGGGGCTTGCCGCACAGTTGCTGCTCATCGACCAAAGTTTCAATCTGTTCCGGAGATTCCTTTCTTCAAAACTGATGGGTTAGGGGGCGGGATGTACAAAGGCGAGAAAATCACGCAGGCGAAACGTCTTGCCATCAAATGCTGGAATAACCCCGCCGTTTTTTCGTGCGCAGAAAAGCTAACAGTAAACCGCCCAACAATCCCGGTGGGAATCGAAGGTGCAACACCTTTTTCCGCGCTCCAGATTATCTTTCTCCTTGTGGATAGAATACTTTACCTCCCCATGACAAAGACATCGAAGGTGTATCGAACAAAGCAGGGTGCTTTGCAAGAACCCTTTCAATAATGCCAAAGTCTTGAGCGGAAGAAAAAAGGCATCTCTCCGCTTTTCCAACTTGCATAGCGTTGTAGTATTCTACACTATCTTCGTTCATTGGAACAAATGCCAAATCGTGTATCGGCAAACTGTGGTAATTATCATCGACCATCACAAGAATGGCATTCGGTGCTATTGGGAATGCAATTTCCACGCCTTTGCTGTTTATTCCACCCATAGCAGCAGGACCATTGCAGACGTGGGCCATTGTTGCAATCGGATTATCAGAGGTGATGATTGGCGCGCTGGTCTGGTTAATACACAGACACCACTTATGCTTCAAAAAAGAAAGTGACAGTTGGAGAAGATTGTCAATATTTATGATCATCTCATTATGAGCGTCCTTAACATTGACATCAAGGTATTTACTCCAATCCTCTTTCTTTCCGTTTGCTGCTCTAGCTTCGAATGCTTGCTGAAAACAGTCGAGCATATCAGATATACGGTTTCTTGTTCCTTTTGTTCTGATGTATTGGAACGCAAGCATGATTGCAAATTTGAATTTTTGTCGCATATTCAAAATACGGCAGTTCCTTACATACCATGGAGTAAAGTTGTTTGCAGCATTCCGCAAGCCTTCAAGCAAGCCACCGAAAACTGGCTCAATGTCATTAGCGAAAAGATGTTCAATATACTGAACATCTATATCGTCTATCCTCTTACCATTTGCCTCAAGCACTTCTGTCAGGATTGATCGTTCTTCTTCCGTAAGAGAGAGATCATGGAAGTAGTTTTCCGAAGCTACATCTTCGTAGTTATTAATTCTCTGGCGTTTAGCTACTTTATCGTACACATGCACTTGCAAAGTACCGGGAATTACAAACGCCTTGAGATAGCACCGAGGAACATAGTGCTGTTTCTTTGTTTTCTGCATGCTATCAATTCCTTGTCTGTACGCATTATACCAATGGAATACGGGTGAAAGCTGTAATCACTACGATTGAGGAAGTATGGAGTCTTCGCGAGGCCCGCTGCCCTTTTGCATAGCTTTCTTCGAACTGTATTTACTATTTTTTCTGTGCTTTCCTGTTTCTCTCCATTTCCCTTACATAATACACGCTATACACAGCTAAAAGGATACTACAGTTTACCTCCAATTTACGTTTGCCGCACTGCCGCGTTCAGTTATGCTCTCGCCGTCAGCCGCCGCGCCATCAGCCGTGCTTCCCGTCTGGCCGTCTGTTCCGCTTCCCGCACAATCGCCTCCGCGTCCCGGCCTTCCAGATCAAGGGCTTCGGCCTTCACCACGGTAAAGCCGGGATTCCCCAGCGTCCGCAGCACGGCGCGGATATACCCCGTCCCCCAGTCCTCATGACCGATGGGACTTCCCGCCGTGGTGATGTAGGCTGCTTCCCTGCCCCGGCACAGGCCGATGCAGCGGTCCGCCTCATAACGGAAGGTCAGGTTGCGCACATAGGCGTGCTCCACCCACACCTTCAGCATGGAAGGAAAGGACAGATCCCAGTAGGGCGCGGCCACCGCCACCGCGTCGGCCTCCCGCAATTCCCGCCCTACCCGCAACAGCGGATGCTCCCAGGACTGCTGATCGCACAGGGCTTCCTTCAGGGCAAGAACTTCCGCGTTCTCCGGGCTCAGGCCCATGGACGGCAGACAGTGCTCCACGATTTCAAGCCCGGGGCAGGCGTACGAAAGCTCCTCCGTAAAAACCCGGGCCAAACGCAGGGTACGGGACGCTTCTCCCCGTGGACAAGCATCGACAAACAGCAGCTTCATGTTCGCAGCCTCCTCGCTATGATAAAAAAAGTACGCTCCCATCCGCGGAAAATCCTGCTTGTGGCCCGGGCATTGCAGGAATTTCGCTTTGTCATCGCGAATGAGAATGACGGTTAAATCTTTCCGAAATACTTCGGAAAATGATTTGGAGGTATTTCCGCATGAAGAAACTGTTCGCACTGCTCATGACCCTGTGCCTGTGCCTGGGCATGATGGCTTTCCCCGCTCTGGCGGAGCAGGAGGAGAAGCCCCTTTCCGTGGCCGTGGTGCTGGCCGGCACCCAGGGCGACCGCTCCTTTTATGATTCCTCGGTGGAGGGCCTGAACCGGCTGGTGGCCGATTTCGGCGTGACCCCCAAGATCTTCGAGTGCAAGGAGGACGCCTCCCTGTATGAGAACAGCCTCTACGACGCCGCTGACACCTGCGACGTGGTGATCGCTGTGGGCTGGCAGTTCTGGGATTATCTGTCCAAGGCCGCGCCCGAATATCCGGACGTGAAGTTCATTTTCGTGGACAACGGTCTGGACGGTGTGGGCGGCAACCTGATGTCCATCGTTTACGCCCAGAACCAGGGCTCCTTCCTGGTGGGCTACATTGCCGCCAAGCTGACCGCCACGGGCAAGATCGGCGTGGTAGGCGGCGAGGACGGCGCGACCATCAATGACTTCATCGTGGGCTATGAGGCGGGCGCCAAGTACGCCAATCCCGATGTGGTGGTGGAGCGTCAGTACACCGATACCTATGAGGATCCCGCCAAGGGCAAGGAGGCGGCCACCACCCTGTACGACGGCGGCTGCGACATCGTATTCGCCGTGGCCGGCAAGACCGGCGAGGGCGTCTTCGAGGCGGCGGCCGAGTCCGGCACCTACGCCATCGGCGTGGATTCCGACCAGAAGTACATTAACCCCGACGTGATTATCTGCTCCATGATTAAGCGGGTCGGCCAGTCCATTTATGATACGGTCAGCGACATGGAGAACAGTTATCAGCCCGGCGCCATCTGGATGGCGGGTATGGACACCGGCTTTATCGACGTGGCCTACGGCGCCGACGATATGCCTCAGCAGGTTTCTGACGAGCTGAAGGCGGAGGTCGAGGAAATCAAGGCCAAGATTATTTCCGGCGAGATCGAGGTGCCCACGGCGCTCAACTAAAGTATCGTCAAAGTGGCAGAGCCACTTTGACGAGGGATGCTGTGGAATGTTTCTCCGCAAAAACAAGTTTTGCTGCGAAAAACTCCCCGCCCGACCGGCAAAGCCGGCGGATACGAATTGAGTCTGCCGACGGCAAGTTACTTGACTGTTTCTCTGTATTCTTGTATGGCAGCCTGCGCGGGCAGCGGAGCGATCCCCTGCCCGCCTTTTTCAACCTGAATCTGGATAGCGAGGCGAACGCTTGTGACAGATGAAACCATCGTTTCCTTCCGGCATGTATCCATGCAGTTTCCGGGCGTGCTGGCCAACGACGATGTGTCCCTGGATATACGAAAGGGCGAGGTTTTCGCGCTGGTGGGCGAAAACGGCGCTGGCAAGTCCACGCTGATGAACATCCTTTACGGCATGAACGCCCCCACCACGGGGAAGGTCATTGTCAAAGGGCAGGAAATGACGCGCTTCAGCCCCAGCGAGGCCATCGCCAGGGGGGTAGGCATGGTGCATCAGCATTTTATGCTGACGCCCTCCTTTACTGTTGCGCAGAACATCACCCTGGGCCGTGAACCCCGCAGGGGCGTGTTTTCCGACCTGAAAAAGGCCAACGCCATCGTGGAAGACCTGGTGCGGGAATATGGCCTGAAGGTCAATCCCACCGACCAGGTGGACGAGATCAGCGTGGGCCTTCAGCAGCGAGTGGAAATCCTCAAGACCCTGCACCGCGGCGCGGATCTGCTGATCCTGGACGAGCCCACCGCCGTCCTCACCCCCCAGGAAACCGATGAGCTCTTTCACGTCATCCGCCGCATTGTCCGGGAAAAGCGGATGACCATCATCATCATCACCCACAAGCTCTACGAGGTCATGGCCATTTCCGACCGTGTGGGTGTGATGCGGGCGGGCCGCCTGGTGGGCGTGGAACATACCCGGGACGTGAACGAGCGTATGCTGGCCTCCATGATGGTGGGGCACGAGGTGCTGCTGGGACCGATGGCACACCCGTCTGTGGTCAACGCGGAGGACGCCCCCGCCGTCACCGTGGAAAACGTGCAGGTGCTGGACAACCGCGGGCTCCCCGCCGTCCGGGGCATATCCTTTCAGCTGCGCCGGGGAGAAATTCTGGGCATCGCGGGCATTGAGGGCAACGGCCAAAGTCAGCTGGTGGAGGCCGTCACCGCCCTCAGGCCCCTGCGAGGCGGCGACGTGCGCATCGGCGCAACCTCCATCCGCGGCCTGACCCCCGGCCAGGTGCGTGCCCTGGGGGTAGCCCATGTGCCGGAGGATCGGCTGAAGACGGGCGTTTCCGCCCCCGCCGATGTCACCGATAACCTGATCGTGGGCAGGGAGAAGCAAAAGCAGTTCTCCCTGATGGGCGTTCATATGAAGCGCCGGGCCATCCGCCGCTACGCCCAGGAGCTTTTCAGCAGGTTTGACATTCGCGGCGCGGGCGTGGATGTGCCTGTGGGCAGCCTCTCCGGCGGCAATATGCAAAAGGTGGTGGTAGCCCGGGAATTCGCCTTTGACACGCCGGTGCTGGTCATTTCCCAGCCGACCCGGGGCGTGGACATCGGCGCCATGGAGGCCATTCACCAATTCATCATGGACAAGCGCAACAGCGGCTGCGCCATTCTGCTGGTCAGCGCTGATCTGGACGAGCTTTATCGCCTGTCCGACCGCCTGCTGACCATCTACGAGGGCCGCGTCACCGGCGAATTCGTCCCCTCCGCCATCGAAAAGGCGGAGCTGAGCTACTACATGACCGGCGGCGGCAAGGAGGCGGAAGCATGAAGCGCGGACATCGTCCGGATTATCTCCTGGCCCTGGGCGTCAGCGTGGGGCTTGCCCTTCTTCTGGGCGCGGGCATCATGGCGCTGACCGGCCATCCGCCCCTGGAGGGATATCAGCTGATGCTCCAGGGGGCCTTCGGCACCCCTCGCGCCATCGGCAACACCCTGGCCAAGGCGGCGACCCTCTGCCTGACGGGTCTGGCCACGGCCATCGCGGCCCAGGCCGGCATTTTCAACGTGGGCGGCGAAGGTCAGCTGTACCTGGGCGCCATGGCTTCCGCCGTGGTGGGAGCCAGGCTGGCGGGGCTTTCCCCCTGGCTCGGCATTCCCCTCGCCCTGCTGGCCGCCATGGCCGCGGGCGGCGTTTATGCCTGGGTACCCGCGATGCTGAAGGTCAAGCTGCGGGTGAATGAGGTCATCACCACCATCCTGCTGAATTCAGCGGCCATCTATTTCTGCACCTACCTCACCAACGGGCCACTGAAGACCATGGAGCGCGGCATTTCCTCCGGCACGGACGCCATCGACCCGGCCTTCATGTTCGAACGGCTGATCCGCCGCTCCAGCCTGACGGAGAGCATCTTCCTCACCGCCGCCATCGCCTTCCTGGTATGGTATGTAATGCGCAAGACCACCGCCGGGTTCCAGATGAAGCTCACCGGGCAAAACGGCCGCTTCGCCCATTACAGCGGCATTCGCTCTGATCGACTCGCCGTGGGCAGCATGGTGGTTTCCGGCGCCATCTGCGGCCTGGTGGGCATGTTTGAGGTCTTCGGCCTCCACGGGCGTTTCATCACCACGGTCTCCAATGAGTTTTACTACGACGGCATGCTGGTAGCCATGATCGTCCGCTACAATCCCCTGGGCATCATCCTGATGAGCCTGTTCTTCGGCGCAATGAAGATCGGCGGCAGCGCCATGGAGCTCAACGCGGGCATTCCCAGCAGCCTGGTGGTCATCATTCAGTCTATCATCATCTTCTTTATGGCGGCGGAGCAGGGCATCGTCAGCGCGCTCCGGGCCCGCCATGCCCAGCGCAAGGCAGCCCAGACGCTGCGGAAGGAGGCCCAGGAATGAACGAGCTTATCTCCATCGTCAACCTCGGCCTGTTCCAGAACACCCTGCGTACCGCGACCCCCGTGGTGCTATGCGCCCTGGGCTGCCTGATGACCGATCATGTGGGCATGATGAACATCGGCTGCGACGGCATGATGCTCATCGGCGCTTTCGCGGCGGTCATGGGTTCGTGGATCAGCGGTTCCTGGGCCGTGGGCATCCTTTTCGGGCTGATGGCGGGGCTGCTGCTGGGGCTTCTGTACGGCGTGTTTGTCATCAAATTCAAGAGCGATGAATTTATTATCGGCGTGGCGCTGAACATATTTGCCGGCGGCCTGACCACCTTTCTCCTGCGGGAGCTCACCGGCCAAAGCGGCACCTTCCACGCGGAGGGCGGCTTGTCGACGCTGCCCCGGCTTCAGGCGGACTGGCTGGAGCAGATTCCCGTCATCGGCCAATTGCTGAACAACAACACCCTGCTGGTCTACGTCGCGTGGGTGCTGGTGGCGGTCTGCTGGGTGGTGATTTACCGGACGCCCTTCGGCTTCTGGCTGAGGGCCGCCGGGGAGCATCCCCAGTCCCTGCGCTCCGCCGGCAAAAGCCCGGAGCGGATGAAGTACATCGCTTCCCTGCTGTGCGGTGTGCTGGCCTGCCTGTCCGGCGCGCACCTGTCCTTGGGATACCTGTCCACCTTCAGCGAGAATATGTCCAACTCCCGGGGCTTCATCGCCGTGGCCTGCGTCATCTTCGGGCGCTCCAACCCGCCCAAGGTGTTTCTGGCGGCGCTCCTCTTCGGCTTCATTGACGCCCTGGGGATGCGCCTGCAGTCCTTTGGCATATCTTCTGCCCTGACGGCGACCTTCCCCTACCTGGGAACCGTCCTGATGATGGTGCTGCTTGTCTGGCGCAATGATCGGAAAAAAAAGCGCATGGCACGGCAGACCGCGAAGGCGTAACCGCTGGCTGGCCAAACCAACCAAGTCTCAAAAAAGCTTCACCACGGAACGCTGAACCTGCCGTTGGCAAACCGCCGCTTGAAAACTGGCGAATCCCTGCTGGGCATTAGCGTTAAACGGAGCAAAGCCCCTGCATGGAGGCTTTGGGAGCGGTTCTGCTGGCAACCGCTTCCGCAATAACCCTGAGGGCAGCACCCAGCGGGCGATGCCGCCGGGCGGCTACGCGCGTCCGAACGGCCGGGATGGCGGCTTGGCCGTTGGATCAGGCATGCGATGAAACAGGGTGAGGCCCCTGTGCCAAGCGGCGCATAGCCACTTTCTTGACGCCATGAGGGCGCTGCGTACTTTTCGTTGCGCAGCGCCCTTTCCTTATAGCTTTTTTTCGCCCTCGGGCTCCTCGTCCGCCTTTGGGTCGGCGCCCACCAGGCCCCCGGTCATCTCGTTCAGGTTGCGGCCCGCTTTGTGCATACCGCCTTTGAGGCTGCCCGTGGCGGCAATACCGTAAACAATCAGGCCCGCCACGAAAATGCCAAGGACCCAGAATATGCCGCTTCCCGCCCCTTTTGAGGTCTGCGTAGCCGGGGTGGTGGGATCCGGCTGGCCCTGGGTTTCCCCACCCTTGTCCGCGCCGGAGGAACCCCGGACATCCGTTGTCCCGGCTGAACCGGTAACGCCGCCGTACAGGGCGCGGCTGAGGACGTTCGCCATCATGGGCATGCTGGTCATCACCCGATCCCGGCTGATGGTATAGGTGCCGCACTCCAGCAGCAGCGCCCGGGGATACAGGTCCTGATTGAAGGCGCCCTTGCCCATGTAAATATCCTTAATCAGGCCAGGGTACACCTTGTCCGCCACAGCCTTCACCGTCAGGGCGAAATCCTTGTTGGCCGCCATGTTCTGGTTGCCTCGGCCCACCAGCAGACGGACTTTCGACGCTTTTTTTCCGCCGATGGTCACAGCGTATTCATCCGGATCGGGAATGCCGTCGCGGTGAATATCCAGCAGCGCATCAGGCATGGTTTTAAGCAGCTCCACCGCCGTTTGACGGGAGCGCCGATAAGCGCCGGCGTCATGGGGATGATGGAGCGTATCCGCCGCCTCCGCCTCGATGCCAAGGGAGGACAGCTCCTCCGCCAGCCCCGCCGCTACCTTGTAAATTGAACCGCGGCGGTCATCGCTGTACAGCCCGTCGGAGGGCTCGTAGCTTTCATCGCTGTGGGTGCAGTACAGGGCGACGCGCCGCCTGCCCATGGCCGAGACCGGCAGGGCGGCGTCGCTGTCCAGCCAGCTGACGTCGGGCATGGGCATGTCGCCCTTGTCCTCGGCAATAGCCTTCTCGCCCTCCACCCGCACAACCTCGTAGAGCCTGTTATCCTCGGAAATATACTGATCTCCCGCCTCCGGCTCATAGCACACATAAGCGATATGACGCCCGTCGCCGCTGACCAGCTCCCACACGGTATCCGCCTCCTGGGCAGCGGCGCTGCCAAGCCCCGCCATCAGCAGGAGCAGCGCGCACAGTCCCGACATCAGCCGCTTCATGATGGATTTCCCTCCCCTGCCGGATGGCGCCTGCGGGCCACCCGCTCCGTGATCTCACCGACGATTTCCGCCAGCAGCACGGCGATCACACCGCTGATGACCACCGTATCCGCCATGCCCGCGCCCCCTAGCACCAGCTGCTGCTGGACGCCCTGGCTCCAATTGATGACGGCGGTGGCCGTGTCCGCCAGCAGCATCCCCAGGATGCCGCAGATGAAGGCTCCCCGGCGGCTCCGGCCCAGAATGCAGGCCACGATGCCGCCGCACAGGCTGAACAGCAGGATAGGATCAGCCGGAAGCTCCTCTGCCTCCGAGGGAAGCAGCAGGCTCAGGCCATACACCGCCGCCGCTGTCACCACCGCGCCAATCAGCGGACGCCATACCTCCACCGAGGAATTTGCCCGGATGAGCAGATAAATGCAGACCCCCAGCGGGATCACCGCGCCTCCCAGGGAGATGGACACCATGCCCAGATTGATGCGCGGAAGAAGCGTGCCCACAAACATCAGCGCCACCAGCAGCAGCGCCGCGCGATCCGTCAGATACATGCGGTCCAGCACCCGCTGGAGGATTCCGAAAAAGATCAGGACGGCCACGACCGTCAGAATCACCATTCCAGCTGACATAATGCCTCCTATAAACGTTGATGCCTTTAGCATGGCCCGCAGGTGGGAAAATATGCGTAAAAGTTCTACTTTCCCCTGATTTTTCCTTGACTTCCTGGTTGAAATTTGGTACAATTATTACATAAGAAAAGATGCGGTGGTATGAAATGTTTACGAACGGCGGCTAAAAGGGCCTTCCGCGCTTTTCTTCGCATTATCACGTTTCGGTTTTTCCGGGAAAAAGGGTTCAACAGCATAAGAGGGATGGGGGAAAGCCATGAATCTCGAACAGCATCTTGTCCTGGCCTATCTGGAGGAGGACAACGTTCAGCGCGCTTATTTCCGCGTGAAGCCTCTGCTGACCATGGAGGGCAACGTGGCAGAGGAGGCCCGGCAGCTCTGGCCGGAGGAAGGCGGTCTCCGCATCGTGCCCGACCGTGGAGAGCAGCACACCTTTAAGGAGAGAATGCGTGGCCTGGGGCCCTTTTGCGCGATGGATCTGCGCGGCATTCCCGCCGACGCCGGAAAAATCCGCACGAACAAAAACTATCGTCCCGACCGTGGAGAAATCAATCAGTACATCCTGTATTCCGATACGGTGAAGCCGCTGCCCGAGCATACCTTTTATGAAATCCTGGAAGGCTCCTGCGAGGATGCGGCCACCCTGGCCCAACGCGCCGTCACACCGCTGTTTTACATCCGTGAGCATGATACGCTCTTCGGCCCCGTCCACCGTGCCGCGCCCCGTAAGCCGGAGCCAGCCGCATCCGGCACGGGGATGCTGTATCCCATGAACGCGCCCGACGGGGTTCAGCGGCTTATGCTGTGCGTCCCCGGGGAAACCGCCGCGCCCACGCCTTCCGCCGCCGCGGCTGCGCAGGAAACGCTTCCCAGTGGGCCCGAATCAGCCAATGCGGAAGCGCCGGAAATCAGCCCAGAGGATACGAGCCCGGATGTCAGCCTGCCCCTGGGGCAGCATCTAAGTATCCTGGACACCGATCTGACCTTTGATGAAGCCATCCGACAGCTGGATCAGCCGGTGAGCCATGAGGCCAATCTGCTGCGCAGCCCGGAAACGCCCGCCAAGCCTGTCCCCCCGTGTCCCGCCGTACCGCTGAACGGAACGCCGCTGTTCCACGCGTCTGTCAAAACCTCCGTGCCTCCGCCCAAGAACCGTTTGCAGGAGGTTGTCGCCACGCAAATCAAAGTGGGGCGTTATGAGCCGCCAACGGCTTCCCTTCCCGCCGGAACCGCCATGCGCCAGGTGTACAACCCCGTGGAGACCGCCTGCGAAAGCCTGCGCTCCGCCTGGCAGCTTCCTTCCGCGCACAATCAGCTGCTGGACTGCATTTTCTCCCTGGACGGCATGCGATCCCAGCTGGAAGCCAGGCTGCTGCGCCAAGGCGGCGACAGCCCCCTGCAGCGGGCGCTGCAAGCGCGCCTGGACGAGCTGGAAGCAGAGCGTCTGGCGGCCCTCGTTCAGTTGGACAAGGCGCGCGCAGACCTGGAGGCCTTCCGTAAAAGCGCGGTGGACGCCATGAGCGAGAAGGCCCGGGAAACGTGCATTCATCTTGCCGCTCAGCAGGAAGCCTGCGAGCATGGCGTGGAAACCCTTCGGCAGGAGCTTGCGGCGCTGACGGCCCAGCGCAATCTTCTGCAAAGCCGGGTGGACGAGCTTCAGCAGACCGTTCTTCCCGCAGCCCTGGCCTCCGCCTTGGCCGACACGCGCATGGCCGCGCCGCTGCTCCATGGCTCCGCCCTGCGCATGAACGGCGTACCCGGCGTCTGCGTGGAAGCGGAGGAAATGATCTCGCGGGTTATGGCCGTAATGGAGGATACCGGGGCGTCCCTGAGCCGCAATCAAGCGGTGGCTCTTCTGGTGCTGATTGCCGTCAGCCCGCGCATCAGCGTGGTCTCCGATACGCCGGCGGCGGCCTCCACCGTGCTGCGCAACCTGGCGGCAGCCCTGGGCTGGCTGCCGGGCTTTGCCGCGCAGTGCGCCGAGGAGCAGCAGCCCCTGCCGACCCTGGCGCCCATTGATTCCACCCCTACCCTGCTCGCAACCACCCTTGCCCGCTACCAGCCGCTGCCGCAGAGCACAAAGCTCCTTCTTTCCCGCTCGGCGGACAGCGTCACGGCCAGCGCCGCCTACGCCATGGAGCCCTGGCCCATCCTGACCCTGACCCTGCCGGAAGCCGTCAAGCTGTTCGAAGGGGAGGCCGAGCCGGTCAGCGCCGCCTCCCTCCAGCACCTGCTGACAGATGCCGCCCCCTGCAGCGCGGACATTGACCTGATTCTGGCAGCGCTGCTCAAAGCCGCGCCGCCCCTGTCCGGCCAGGCCATTGGGGAAATGCACCGTTTCATCACTGCCTGCGCCACCTGGATGGACGGCGGTCTGGCCGCCGCCTGCGATTGGGCCGTGACCCTCTGGCTGCTGCCCACGCTTCAATCCTCACCGGATGTTCAAGCCCTGCTGGAGGAATATCCCATGGCCAAGACACGGCTTGTACCGCAGTAAAGCCGCATACGCAAAGGCCCCGAAGTCCGCTCCCTTGCATGGGGCGGCTCCGGGGCCTTTTGACGCGCATATCAAGTCGGTTCCTCTATGGCTTCCAGCGTATCCGAGATCGCGGTGGCCAGATAAGGCACACCGTTGAGCACCTCCTCCAGAGTGTTGAGGTTATTGCCGCATTCAATCAGCACGCATCGCGGCGCGATGTGCTGGTTATAGCGCCCTGTCCTCAGCTTAATGTCCCGGCAAAGGCTGTCAGCCTGGCTGTTCAGGCAGGCCGTGAGCCTTTCTCCGATCACCAGATTGGATTCCCAGTCCGGCTTGACGTCAAAGCCCGCGCCTGTTCCCTTGCCAATCAGCACCATGAACCGCGCCACCTCCGTGCCGCCGATATTGACGGTTCGCTTGATGGTCGAGCTGGATGAGATGGCGTCCCGGTGGAGATCAATGTACAGGTCATAGCGCTCGCCCAGGCGGTGGCGTTCCTCCAGCATTTCCAGGGAGCGGGCGTAGGAGGTATCCAGGTTGGGCGGCTCAAAAGCAGTGGTATCGTGAATAACGGTGAAGCCCAGCGCCCGCAGCTGATTCGCCAGCACCTCGCCCACCGCCACCACATTGCACTGATTATCCTTGGTACGCCACTTTTCTGTTTCTGTGTAAGGGGCGTCCGCCACCTGGGTGAAAGCCTCCCAGGTGTGCGTATGATAGATCAGAATTCGCCTTTCCCCGTGCTGGGGCGAGGGCGTCTGCCGCACCACCTCCACGCGGAAGGCGCGATCTGCCATCGCCGGGGTCGCCTCCGCCTCAGGCTGAACGGAAGGCGCAGGCGCCGGATCAGGCCCGGGAGTTTCCACCGTCTCCAGGGAAAAAAGCATCCCCGACTCCTGAAACACCGCCACGGCGTCTTCCTCCGCCTCCGGCCGCAGAAGCAGCGCCGTCGCCCCCACGGACGCCAGCACCGTCAGAAGAAGCACCCCCGCCAGTACCGTCAGCACCTGTCGCTTTGTCCAAACGTGAAACATGGCCGCACCTCATCAACATGGAATCAGTACAGCCTATGCGTTTGTCTGTATAAATAGAATCAATGCAGATAATAAGCCAGCTCTTCCATGGTGCATTGAGGCTGTGTGGCGGTATTCAGCGCCAGGGCCAGGACATCCGCCAGGCCATCCACCAGCTCGTCAATGGCGCGGGGCGTTACCACAAAGTCCTCCAGGGCATTTTCCGCCAGCTTTTCCGCCATGGCGTCGGCGTTCTCGCCTTCCTCATCCGCCAGTATGTGCCGAAGGCCGTCCCGGATGATGGTGGAAGCATACACCACCATGGGAATGCCCAGGGCAATGACCGGGACGCCCATAGCCTCCTGGGTAATGCCTGCCCGGTGGTTGCCCACGCCGCTCCCCGGCCGGATGCCCGTATCCGTCAGCTGCACCGTGGTACAGATATGCTCGGTATCCATAGCAGCCAGGGCATCCACCGCGATGATGGCCGCGGGCTTGATGTGCTCCGCCAGCGCCCGGGTCAGTTCCGCCGATTCGATGCCCGTCACCCCCAGCACCCCGGGCGCGATGGCGCTAACAGGACGGAAGCGACCCTCCTTCATATGGCGCGTCACCAGCACACGATCCGACACCCGGCTGCCCAGCGCATCCGCCGTCATGCGTCGATTGCCCAGGCCCAGCACCAGCACATCGCCGGAAGGCGGGAGCATCCGGGTCAGCACATTGACGATTTCCCGCGCCACGGGAAGCCGTTCCTGGGGCCCCAGGCTGGGCAGCGCGGGATGATGCAGTGTCCAGTAAACGCCCCGGGCCTTGCCGATGCGCCGGGCCGCGTCCTCCGTTTCCACCCTGACCCAGGTTGTCGTCATCGCGCCCAGCTTTTGTTCCTCCAATCGAATCCCCTCGCCGGGGCCTTCCGGATGTACGGTACGCTCCATCGCCAAATCAGTACGGTAAAGCTTCATACTTTCGCACCCCCTCTCATACAGCATGAACATACCCGCCCGGCATTATGCAAAGGTTACTGCTGACAGGACAAAATGCGCCGCTGTTTCCGCATAAAACCATCCAGCAGGACATAGGCATGGGTTAAGCGCAGACGAGGAGGGACATCCTATGGAAAGAGCCGCTTCATTCAACCTCTACCGCGACATCGCGGAGCGTACCGACGGCGACGTGTACATTGGCGTGGTGGGGCCTGTCCGCACGGGCAAGAGCACCTTTATCGCACGGTTCATGGAGGAGCTGGTGCTGCCCAAGCTTCCGGCCGGGCCCAAAAGGGATCGGCTGGCCGACGAGCTGCCCCAGTCCGGCTCCGGCAGAACCATCATGACCACGCAGCCCAAGTTTGTTCCCGGCGAGGCCGTGCAGGTGATGCTTCAGGAGCAGACGCCCGTGCGCATCCGCCTGGTGGACAGCGTGGGCTATCTGGTCAAGGGCGCGCTGGGCACCTCGGAGAACGATAGCGTCCGCATGGTTCACACCCCCTGGTTCGATCAGGACATCCCCTTTGACCAGGCGGCGGAGGTCGGCACCCGCAAGGTCATGACCGACCACGCCACCATCGGCATGGTCGTCACCACGGACGGCTCCATCACCGACCTTCCCCGCGGCGCTTATGTGGAAGCCGAGGAGCGGGTCATCGGTGAATTGAAGGCGCTTGGCAAGCCCTTTGTCATCCTGCTGAACTCCGCCAGCCCCCGTCAGGCGGACACCCTGGCCCTGCGGGATTCCCTGGAGGATAAGTACGCCGTGCCGGTGATGCTGCTCAACGTCAAGGAAATGGGCGTGGAGGACATTCAGCATGTGCTGGAAAGCGTCCTGATGGAATTCCCTCTGCGGGAAGCTCATCTCACGGTTCCTGCCTGGCTGGGCGCTCTGGACACCAATCACTGGCTTGTCAGCCATGTGCTGGACGCCGTGCGCCAGGCCGGACAGACGCCGCGGCGGATGCGGGAGACGGATGTCTTCGAGGGCGCGTTCGCGGAGTCGGAATACGCGGAGGAAGTCCGGCAGGAGCAGGTCTTCCCGGGCGAGGGCCGGATCGACTTCACCCTGCCGCTGAAGGAAGGGCTGTTCAACCGCATCCTTGGCGAGGAATGCGGCACGGAGATCCGCGGCGACGCGCACCTGCTCTCTCTGATGAAGGAGCTGGTCGCCGCCAAAGCGGAGTATGACCATGTGGCGGAGGCGCTGCGCTCCGTGCGCGAAACCGGCTATGGCCTGGTGACCCCCGCCATGTCCGAAATGACGCTCCAGGAGCCGGAAATCGTCCGCCAGGGCGGCCGCTTCGGCGTGAAGCTCAAGGCCCACGCGCCCTCGCTTCATCTGATCCGGGTGGATATTGAGACGGAGGTTACCCCCGTTGTCGGCACGGAGAAGCAGTCGGAGGAGCTGGTGCGCTACCTGCTGGAGGAATTCGAGAACGATCCCCAGCGCATCTGGTCCACCAACTTCTTCGGCAAGAGCCTGAACGATATGGTTCGCGAGGGCCTGTCCAACAAGCTGATGCGCATGCCTCAGGACGCCCAGGAAAAGGTGCAGGAGACACTGACGAAGATCATCAACGAGGGCTCCGGCGGTATGATCTGTATCCTGCTGTAAGGACGAGCGCCGCCTTCGTCATGAAGGTAAATTCTTCATCCGGCCATGGAAATGCAGGAAAATCCATGATACAATGGTCTTGTTCATCACCAATGACAGCCCGCTAGGCAAGCTGGCAGGCCAGGTTGTCAAAAAAGCTTGGAAGGTGTCGGAGGGCCCGCAGGCCCTCTGACTTTCAAGCGTATCGCCCGGCTTTGCTGGTTGGTCGGGTTGTGATCTCCTCAGAGATCGCTTCCTTGCACGCCCGAACGATTCCGTTGTTCAACCAGTGAGGCTGTGCCATAAAACGGGGCGAAGCCCCCTCACAAAAGTGGCTCTGCCACTTTTGCAAAACCATAAAGGGAGAAGATACTTTGTTCCTGATCCAAAATGGCTTCCTGTACACCATGGCCGCCAAGGACGCCTTCGAGGGCGACATCCTGGTGGACGGCGACCGCATTCTCCGCGTGGAGCCGCGGATTGATCCCGATACCCTTGATCTGGAAAAGGTCGTGGACGCCAAGGGCCTTTGGGTGCTTCCCGGCCTGATTGACGTTCACATGCACCTGGTTCGCGCCAGCGCGGACGACGAGAAAAACGAGCGCGACGTGATTGCCGACGCCCTGGTCTCCGGCGTGACCACCCAGGCCCTGTGGCCGGAGGGCGGCAACGGCCTCTGCCTTGTGCGCCACGGAGCATGCCGGATGGAGCAGCCGTCTTCTCCCCTGTATGCCCTGCGCCAGGAGGACTACACCGACGCCGCCCTGCGCGACGCCCTGTCGAAGGCTCGGGAAAACGGGCATCGCGTAGCCGTGGAGGTTTACGGCGAAGCCGCCCTGCGCCGGATCATTGCCATCGGCCAGGAAACCGCCTGCCCCCTTGTGCTGACCCACCTAACGGGCTGTGCCGACATGGCGGAGGACATCGCCCGGACCGGCTGGGAGGTCATCATGGGGGCCTGCGTTCTTCGTACAGGCACGGACTACGCGCTGACGGCCAAGCTTCACCGGCTGGGCGTACCGCTGGCGCTGACCTCCGATTACCCTGCGACACGCCTGCACCACCTGCCCCTTTCCGCCGGGCTTTGCGTCCGGGGTGGCATGGAGCGGCACGCGGCCCTGCGCGCCATCACCATCGACGCGGCAAGGCTGCTGAGAGTCGATGCGGCCTGCGGTTCCATCGAGCCGGGCAAGCGGGCGGACTTCACCTTCTTCGACGGCGACCCGCTGATGCTGGCCTCCGCCCGGGTGATGACCATCGCAGGCGGACAAACCGTGTAGCAGCCGTTGACAAGCCGGCCTTTTCGCGATACAATAAATTGAAAAGGAGCCCACGCTCCACTCTATGCGACAAAAGGATGATTGCAGATGATGAAGCATGCCATGACCATCGCGGGTCTTCAGCGCGACCTGCCGATCTGCCCCGTGAACGACAATTTGTCCATCGGTGCTTTCGTCATTTTCGGTGACTGTGAGCTGACCATGGCCTGCGCCGCGGAACTGCTCAAGCGCGCCCCGGCCTATGATTACATCATAACCGCCGAGTCCAAGGGCATCCCCCTGGCCTACGAGATGGCCCGCCAGTCCGGCGACGCCAAATGGATGCTGGCCCGCAAGGGCGCCAAGCTGTACATGCAGAACGTCTTTTCCGTGGAAGTCAAGTCCATCACCACCGCGGCCGTGCAGAAGCTCTACCTGGACGGTGCGGACGCCGCCCTCATCAAGGGCAAACGGGTGCTGATCGTGGATGACGTGATCTCCACCGGCGAGTCGCTCCATGCCCTGGAGGAATTGGTGCATCAGGCCGGCGGCGAGATCGCCGGACGGATGGCCATCCTGGCGGAGGGCGAGGCCCAGGATCGGGAGGACATCATCTATCTGGAAAAGCTGCCCCTGTTCAACAATAAGGGTGAAGTCATCGGCTGACACCGTCGTGAAAGTGGCTTGAGCCGCTTCCACGAGGAGGCTTCGCCCCGTTTCATCGCACGTCCTCACTGGTCGAAGAGCTTATGCCGTTCTCCCGGCCGTTGGGTCGTGTATGGTAGCAGTTTTTTACGGAACTGCACAGAAATTGCCGCGAAGGGGCTTCGTTCCGTTTCATTGCCCCGAGGTGCTCGCCAATTTCTGATTTTCAGTCTGCCGACGGCAAGTTAGGCGTGCCTTATCCGGACTTTGCTGCCGCTCTGATGCCCCGGGAGACGCGCGTTTCCCGGGCCTTTTTCACGTCGCGGCCCCATGGCGCTTCACCAAGGATTCCTTCATCATTTTCTAATGATTTCCTTGCCCTATTCTCAAGCAAAGCGCGGCAGGCTGTGGTATCATACAGACATCAACCGGATGACCCGATTGAGCGACGAAAGGAGTTAGTACCATGGCAAGCTACACCATCGAGGATATTGAACTCATCCGCAGGAAGAGCGGCATCAGCTATCAGGAGGCGGTGGCCCTGCTGGACTACCACAACGGCAACGTAGCCCGGGCGTTGGTAGACCTGGAGCGCAACGGCCGCATCAAGCCCGAGGCCGAGCGCGGCAAGAGCAAGCAGCCCGCCAAGGATCCCCGCCAGATCCGCAACCGCAGCGGCTTCATCAACGCCATGAGCAGGCTGTATCAGGCGCGGTTCAAGATCAAGAAGGGCGATGTGGTCATCGTGAACCTGTCGCTGCTGTTCAGCCTGGTGGCGCTGCTCATCAGCCCGCACCTGGTCATCGTGGGCGCCATCGTTACCCTGCTGCTGGGCTACCGGCTGTCCTTTGACAAGCACGACCCGGACTTCGCCTCCGCGAATCTGGAGAAGATGGTGCGCAGCGCTTCCCAGAATGTGAAGGATTCCGTCACCAGCATGGTGCAGGAATTCACCGGCGATCCCGCCCCCCAGGCTGCGGCGCCCAAGGCCGAGGAGGAAAGCAAGCCTGAGCGCAGCTATTACCAAGGCAACCCCGCCGCCACGACGTACCACGCGACCTATGGCGGAAGCGCTCCCACCATTCAGGTGCCTGTCCAGGTCGAAAGCCAGGATGGCAGCATGACCCTGGAAGCGGACAAGGACGGCTTCACCGAAGCCACCATCGAGTAATCTCCTCCTTTCGGAATGGGCGGATCGCTCCCCCATTCCCCTTTTCGTGTACAAGCCCCGATTCCTCCGACACTGACCGATAAGGAGTTGCCGCCCATGAGCCGGATTCTGATTGTGGAAGATGAAAAAAAGATCGCCCGATTCCTGGAATTGGAGCTGATCCACGAGGGCTACGAGGTGGATGTAGCCCACGATGGCCGCACCGGGCTGGACAAGGCGCTGAGCTGGCAGCCTGATTTGATGATCCTGGATCTGATGCTCCCTGAGCTCAGCGGCATCGAGGTGTGCAGGCGGCTTCGGCACGAAAGCGACCTGCCCATCATCATGCTGACGGCCAAGGACGACGTGTCCGACAAGGTGATGGGCCTGGATATGGGCGCGGATGACTATGTTACCAAGCCCTTCGCCATTGAGGAGCTGCTGGCCCGAATACGCGTGGGGCTGAAAAAACGCCGAGCCTCGGCTGCGGACTCGCCTTCAGCCACGCTGACCGCCGGGCTTTTACGGGTGGATCCCGCCAGCTATACGGTCACCTACGGCAATACCCCGGTCAGCCTGACCAAGAAGGAATTCGACCTGCTGCGCTATCTGATGCAGCACAAGGGCCAGGCCGTCACCCGGGACGCGCTGCTGACCGACGTCTGGGGCTATGACTACGCCGGCGACACCAATGTGGTGGACGTGTACATCCGCTATCTCCGGCACAAGATCGACGAGCCCTTCGGTATCAAGACCCTTCACACCATCCGCGCCGTGGGGTACATGTTCAGCCATGAGTAAGAAAAAACAAAAAAAGCGCAAAGCGAAAAAGCAGCGGGAACGGGGCTTCAACCGGGCGTCCAGCGGCATCCACCGGGTACTGACCAAGCTGCTGAGCAGCTTCCGCCTGTCGCTGACCTTCCGCATCGCGCTGCACTACTGCGGACAGCTTTTGCGCACAACTATCCCTGCCCTGCTGCTGCTGACGCTGGTACTGGCGCTTCTCCAGGTTCCCTTTGTGCAGCAGGATGTGCTTCGGCTTCAGACTGCCCCAGCGCCGGAAAACGGCATATTCACGCAGGCGGACATCCAAAACAGCCGTGCCGACGCTTACCTTACCGCCTGGGACCCCAACGCCGAGGTTCGCCTTTCCTTCCACCTCTGGCCCCTGGAACTGATTATTACCACACCCCATGACTCCGGGCAGGCGCTGATTGTCACCTATCAGCTCCGTGATGCCGTCCTGGTCTGGCTGATGCTGATGCTGACGCTGCTGTTCTGCGACGCCATGCGGCTGTTCTCCTTCCTGCGCAGACATCATCGGCTGGATCGCCGGGTGCTTGCGCCGATTCGCGACATCACCGATATGGCCGCCACGCTGTCCGCCAGCAACCTTTCCAACCGGATTAACGTCGCCGGCATGAAAAACGAGCTGAAGGACTTGGCCACGGTCATCAACACTATGCTGGATCGCATTGAGCGCAGCTACAACAGCCAAAAGCAATTCGTCTCCGATGCCTCGCATGAGCTGCGCACCCCCATCGCCGTCATCCAGGGCTACATCAGCATGCTGAACCGCTGGGGCAAGGATGATCCCACTGTTTTGGAGGAAGGCATGCAGGCCATCGCTCAGGAAACGGCCAGCATGAAGGATCTGGTGGAAAGCCTGCTCTTCCTGGCCCGCCATGACAAGAAAACCCTGCTGATGGAAACATCCCGCTTCGACGCCCTGGATGTGGTGGCCGAGGTACACAAGGAAGCCGCCATGGTCACGCCAGAGAATACCTTCAACCTCTCCCCCTCCGATCATTGCCTGGTAACTGCCGACCGCGGGATGCTCAAGCAGGTCATGCGCATCCTGTGCGATAACGCCGTCAAATATACCCCCAAGGGCGGCATCATCACCATGGGCGTGGCGCGCCAGGGCGGCCTGTGCATCCTGACGATGACCGACAACGGCCCCGGCATTCCCCGGGACGAGCTCCCCAAGATTTTTGAGCGCTTTTACCGCAGCGATTCCGCTCGAAAAGCGGAGAACGGCGGCCACGGCCTGGGCCTGTCCATTGCCCGCATTATCGTCATGGCCCACGGCGGCAAGCTGCGTGTGCGCAGCAAGGTCGGCGTCGGCACCACCTTCTCCGTGGAGCTGAAGACCGACGCATCGCCCCAGTTTCCGGCCCCCGCCTCCAACGCCTGATGCCATGAAAAGCCGCCCTCCGGCATGAACCGAAGGGCGGCCGCTTTTGTATGTCATGCTGTCAGGGCGTTATCAGGTGGTGGAACGATTGCCGCAGTTGCAGCCGCAACCGCCGCAGCTGTTGTTGCTGCCGCAGCAGCCGCAGCCCGAGCGAGCGTTGCAGGCAGGGTTGTTGATGGCAACCGTGCCCTCGTTGCACAGCGAGGCCGGGGGGAACAACGGCAGGCTGAAGAATTCATCGCACACTACTATCTCCCTCTAATCCCTCCACCAAAACCGGGGTGACGTCCACGGTCAAAAATGCGCCGGGGTCTTCGGCGCGGGTGCAGCGGTGGGTTTTGTCGTAGACGACGCGGGCGATCACGGAGCGCAGCAGGCGGTTCTTGTCCGCGGGAGCGGTGGCGGCGGGCCAGGCGTCCAGGACGCGGCGCAGCTGGGGTTCCAGGGCGCGGATGGCGGCCTCCTTGGTGGGCGTGGGGGCGGCAGCTTCGGCCAGCAGAGCCTCCAATTCGGCCCGGCGCTGGGCCAGGGTTCGGCTGCGGGAAACGAAGGTATCGGCGTCATAGATGCCCTGCTCCAGGAGGTCGTGTAGGGTTGCCTGCTGGCGGGCCAGGGTGTCCAGCTGGTGGCGCAGCTGCTGGCGCTGGGCGGCGGCATTGTTGTCCGGGGCGGAAGGCGGCTCCGCCATCGGGCGCTCCGTTAGCTTTAGCCAGCCCTGGAGGGACTCCAGGACGGCGTTTTCCACGAATTCCTCACCGATGCCCGAGGTGGGACATCCGGGTGTGCGGCAGACATAGGTGGTGGGGCTGTTTTTCGCCGGCTTGCGCGGCATGGCCTTGCCGCAGTATTTGCATACGATTAGACCGGCGAGGGCGGCCTGAATGGGGCTTCCGGCGGGCTTGTGGGGCTGATGGCTGCCCAAGCGGCGCTGCACGGCCTCCCAGGCGGCGTCATCCACCAGGGCCGGATGCAGGCCGTCCGCCACAAAACATTCGGCGGAGCGGGGGCGGCTGGTGACTTCCACACCGTCACGCATGGACTTGGCCGAACGCCGCTGATTCCATCGGATTTTGCCGATGTACACGGGGTTGCTGAGGATCCCGCGAATTTCGCTGCGGGCGAAGGGCTTGCCGGAATAGGTGCGGTGGCCCATCAGGTTAAGGCGCTGGGCGATGCTGCCCATGCCGATGCCCTCCGCGCCGTACCAGCGGAAGACCATCCGCACCCCGTCGGCCTGCTCGGGCACGGGTTCCAGGCTCCACCCCTTCTGGCCTTCCAGCCGGACGCGACGGTAGCCGAAGGGCGGCTTGGGGGACTGGTACTTCCCTTCCCTGGCGCTGGCCACCCGCCCGGCCCACATGCGCCGCTTGATGCGCTTATACTCCCCCCGGGCCATGAACTGCCCGTACTCGAAGAACTCCTCGTCCATTTCGCTGTTGGGGTCGAAGGTCTTGTAGGGGGTGATGATGATGGTATCAGCATATTTCAGCGTCTTCAGGATAACGCCCTGGTCGATGGAATCCCCGCGGCCCAGACGATCCACATCCATGACCAGGATGCCCTGCCACATCCGTTTCTCCACATCTCGCAGCAGAGCCTGCATCTGCGGTCGGGCGGCGATGGTATCCCCGGAGACGATCTCCTCATAAATGCGGCCGATGGCCAGGTCCCGGCTGGCCGCCATGGACGTCAGGGTCTGCCGATGGCGGGCCAGGGTCTCCCCTTCCCCGCGGGCTTCGGCCTCCAGGTCGGCCCGGGACTTGCGCAGGTAGATGGCGTACATGGGGCTCCTTTCCTACATCAGTAGCATTTGGGACAACGGCTCTTCCCTTTGCTTTCTGCCTCGTCCTTGGTGACTTTTTGCGGATTTTTCATGTTGCTGCAGGAGGAACTGCTGTGGTAACATTTCCCGCCGCTGGTAATCCAGACATATGTTTCCTTCTTCTTCTCCGTCTGAACGGAAGGCTCCGCCTTGGCCTGGGCGAAAGCGCTGAACAGCATTTCGATGGTCTTGGGCCCCGCCACGCCGTCATCCGTCAGACCGTTTTGCTTCTGGAAATCCTTCACCGCGCTGCGGGTGCCCGACCCATACTGGCCGTCCGCCGAGTCGGTCAGATAGCCCAGCTCGATCAGCTTTGCCTGCATCGCGCGGACGGCTTCCCCCGTGTCGCCCTTTTGCAGGATGGGAACGTCCGTCGCGGCGGGGACTGATGTCGGCGCGGCTGTGGGTGCGGTTGTCGGCGCAGCCGTGGGTGACGACGTGGGCGAAGCCGTCGGCGCTGACGTCGAGGCGGCCATGGGTGAAGACGCGGGCTGCTGCGGATCCGCCGCGGGCTTCGGCGTCAGCAGAGCGATGAACCAAAGCAGAGACAGAGCGGTGACCGTGATTTTGACCGGCATACGCCATTCCCTGCGGTACAGCCACATCAGCGCGATGCCCGCCGGGGGCAGCAGCATCAGCATCAGGACAATGAACCAGGTGCGCCGGTAAAAGGGCGGCTTAGGCGGCGGGGCGCTTCGCCTTTCGGAGCGTTTGGTGCGGCCGCCCGTTGAGGTCGTGTAGTACAGCCCCGTTCCCGGAACGCTGTAACTGGTGGTCTGACGGCCGGTGGTGCTGTAGGTTTTCCTGGCCAGGCGGCCCCCGACGGTCACGCTGGCGGACTTTTTTCCGAAGTTAACCTTGATACCCGGCAGCAGCTTCACTGAACGCCTGAATCGCCAGCCCATACTTTTGTACCTCGTTTCAATATTATATGTTGATTTTTCGCTTTATCGCACGTCCGACTGAAATGCCACAGCCTTACCAAGAATGCGAACCTGATCCAGTTCTGCCCCCATGTACCGCAGCGTCTTAAAGCGTGGGTTCTCCGCTACCAACGATAACACTTGGTTATCAGGATCGTAATAAACGCGCTTCAACGTGGTCTCATCGCCAATAAGCACAGCAGCAATCTCACCGTTCTCCACCATATCCTGTTTGCGAATGAACACGATGTCACCGTCCATAATGCGGGCGCCAATCATGCTGTCACCGTGTGCTTTAAGGCAATAGTCGGCATGGACATTGGTTCCAACCGCAACATAGCTTTCAAATTCTTCTTCAGCAAAGGCAGGCTCGCCACACACAATTCCGCCTAATAAAGGAACGCGCCGTTTACTAATCGGCATAACCCCCGGAAGGGAAATCGCATCGAAGTCTTCCCGCTCTCCATATCGCGGCACATCATAACCCATCAGCCATGCGACATCGACACGGTACTTCTCCGACAACGTTTCCAGCATGGAGCGCTTTGGTGAACGAACTCCTGTGCGCCAAGCGCTGACCGTCTGCTTGGACACACCCAAGGATTCTGCGATACCGGTATCCGTTAATGTAAGCGAATCAAAAAGCTCGTTGATTCTTTCTTGGCAAGAAGCCACTTTGCCGTGATTCATTCCATCACCTCTTCATCATTATAAACGCGATGTGGACAGAATGCAAGGAATTTTTGAAATTTTGTCAACAAAATGATTGACAATTGCACAGGCTTGGTTTATGATAGTGCTGTCCACAAAATGAGGACAGTATAAACAAGGAGGTGAATCCATGCAAGTCACGCTGAAAGGTCTGGTCATCAGCAAGTACGGCAATGCTGGAAGATTTGGCGAAGCCCTGGGATGGAGCGGACGCAAGGCACGGGACATTGTTTCAGGCAGACAGATGCCTGACGCCAGAGAAATTGAGCAGATGGCGGAAGCACTGAACATTGTCATTCCTTCCGACTTGAAAGCAATTTTCTTTGCTGATAAGTCCACAAAATGTAGATTTCACAAGGAGGACACGACATGCAAGATCTCACCCTGACCAACCTCCTGACCTTGAACGAAGACACCCGCTTCCCCGTCAGCGGCCGGGAGCTGCACCAGCGGCTGGGGATCGAGAGCAATTACACCACCTGGCTTGACCGCATGTGCGCTTACGGATTCGAGGAACACAAAGACTTTGAATCTTACTTTCCAAATCTGGAAAGCGGAGCGCGCGGAGGTCAGAACAAGCTTGACCACCACCTCACCCTCTCCATGGCCAAGGAGCTGTGCATGATCCAGCGCACAGACGTCGGTAGGCAGGTACGCCGCTACCTCATCGAGGTGGAAAACGCCTGGAATAGCCCGGATCAGGTGATGGCCCGAGCGCTGAAGGTGGCCGATCAGACCATCGGCAGGCTGCAGGGCGAGGTGCTCCACCTCCAAGCCGCCAACAGCGAGCTGACCGTTCAGAAGCAGGTCATGCAGCCCAAGGCGGACTACTTCGACGATCTGGTTGATCGGAATCTGCTGACCAACTTTCGGGAGACGGCCAAACAGCTGGGCGTGAAGGAAAAGAAATTCGTGGATTTCCTGCTGACCCACAAGTACATCTACCGGGACAAGCGTGGGCGGCTGATGCCCTACGCTGACCGCGATGGCGGCCTGTTCTCCATCAAGGAGACCATCAACGAAAAGACCAATTGGAGCGGCACACAGACGCTCATCACCCCCAAGGGCCGGGAAACCTTCCGGCTGCTGACCCAGGGCTTGTGACCCATAACCCCCGGCCTTCCCGCATACCATCCCCCAGGAGGTGAATCCCATGCCCCGTGAAAATCGACCCAAAGCGGTGGAAGTGCCCAGCGAGCCCATCAGCGCGGAGGAAATGGCGCGCATCCACCCCAGCCTGCGGCACCTGTACGAGGGCGGCGTGGTGCGGACATACAACGTGGGCGGCACCCGGGTGCGCATCCTGGGCGCGTACCTGCCCAAGACCCCGGAGGAAAACCAGCGCCGCCTGCGGGAGGCCTGGCGCGTGGCGGATGACATCGCCCACCGGGCCGGGGAGCGGGCCTACGAAAAGATGCTGGCCGAACAGGCCGGAAAGGAGGCTGCAACGTAAAGTGAGTGCTGGCGACTGAAGAGTTCATGTGGTTGGTGAATTAGGAAACTGAATTGCCTTTGTAATAGATTCAATGACAAGCGTTTTTGCTATCTGAATCACGGCAGATATAGAGGAAGTTCCAATTTGAACAGCATGCTTTTTAACCCTGTTCCAAGAAGAATCATTTCGTATATTGGCAATGAATTCATGTCCTGAGGGACTGAGATCTCGAATCTGCGTCCGACCAAGCAAATCCCATTGACCGCCATCAATAAACGGTATAATCAAGTCGGAAAGTATGCACTGATTGATATGATATCGAATGGTATCCTCATCATAGCGCTGGAGAATATCATTACTAAAATGCTCAGGGAAATAAACCAGCTTATTGTATCCAGAATATTCCTCAACCGTCAAGAGAATATCCCTGACGCAATCAAGATCAAGCCTCATACATTCAAACCTCCCTCGTGTTTCTAATTGTAGCACATAAAGGATACCAATTGCAACGTATGAAAGGAGGCACCCCCATGATTGAGCACCGCACCCACCAAGGCCGCTGGACGCAAACCATGCCCGCGGTATCCTGCGCCGTCAGCTTGCCGGCACGATTCCGGGCCTGGCTGCGCCGTCAGCGGAACCCCCGCCAGCCGGGGCGTCGGCGCATCGACCCCGACTTGCCCTGGGGCCACTGGGCCGCCGGGTGGACGTCCCCCACGAAAAAGGCCCCCTGACCGTTGCAGCGGTCGGGAGGCCAGGGCGAACCACGGGAACATGATTCGTCCTTATTTTACCGCAAAAAGAGAGGAATAGCAACCATGAATGAACCACTCAAGATCACCGCCCTGCAATTGGAGAACGTCAAGCGCGTCCGGGCGGTGTCGCTGACGCCCACGGCAAGCGGGCTGACCATCCTGGGCGGGCGCAACGGCCAGGGCAAGACCAGTGTGCTGGACGCCATCGCCTGGGCCCTGGGCGGGGACAAGTACCGCCCCGACGCGCCCCGGCGGGAGGACTCCGTGCTGAACCCCGCCATCCGCATCGAGCTGTCCAACGGCCTGATCGTGGAGCGCAAGGGCAAGAACAGCGCCCTCACCGTGACCGATCCCACCGGCCAGCGCTACGGCCAGACGCTGCTGAACGACTTCGTGGGCCAGTTCGCCATCGACCTGCCCCGGTTCATGGCGGCCAGCGACAGGGAGAAGGCCGACGCGCTGCTGGGCATCATCGGCGTGGGCGATCAGCTGCGCGACCTGGAGCGCCGGGAAGCCGCCTGCTACAGCGACCGCCACGCCATCGGGCAGATGGCCGCGCGGAAGGCCGCCCTGGCCAAGGAGCTGCCCTGCCATGAGGGCCTGCCGGAGGAGCCTGTGAGCGCGGCGGAGCTGATCCGCCGTCAGCAGGCCATCCTGGCGAAGAACGGGGAAAACCAGCACCTTCGGGAGCAGGCGGCGCTGTGGGCGGAGAAGACGGCCCGGCAGCGCGAGCAGGTCTCGGCCCTCGAAGCGCGTCTGGCGGAAGCCCGGGCGCTCCTGGCGGAATGCGAGGACAAGCTGACCGTCGCCCGGCAGGACGCCCTTGACCTGCGCGACGAATCCACCGCCGAGCTGGAGGCCGCCATCGATCAGGTGGACGACATGAACCGGCGCATCCGGCAAAACCTCGACCGGCAGAAGGCCCTCGCGGAAGCGGAAGACCTGGCGGGCCAGTACAATCAGCTGACCGTCACCCTCGAAAACCTGCGCACGGCCCGTCGGTCGCTCCTGGACGGCGCGCCCCTGCCCCTGCCCGGCCTCTCCGTGGAGGAAGGCCGCCTGACATACAAGGGCCACACCTGGGGGGACATGTCCGGCGCGGAGCAGCTGATGGTCTCCGCCGCCATCGCCCGGGCCACGCGGCCCCAGTGCGGCTTCCTGCTGATGGACAAGCTGGAGCAGTTCGACCGGGACACCCTGCGCGACTTCGGCGCGTGGCTGGAACGGGAGGGCCTGCAGGTCATCGCCACCCGAGTGAGCACGGGGCGGGAGTGCAGCGTCATCATCGAGGACGGACAAGCCCTGGACGCGGAAGCCTGGCTGGGCGAAGCACGGGCTGAAGCCCCCGTCGTCGGACAAGCCGCCAGCGCGACGCGCAACTCGAACGCCAACCAAGATGGGCGGAAAACAGGGCCGAAGGCCCCCTGGAAGGAGGGTGAGTTCTGATGATGATCGAGCGAGGGCCACGGAAGACGGCGGCCCTAAAGGTGTGCATTTACGGGCCGGAGGGCATCGGCAAGAGCACCCTGGCCAGCCGCTTCCCAGGGGCCGTGTTTGAGGACACGGAGGGCTCCACCGACCACATGGACGTGGCGCGGCTCCCCCGGGCCAGAAGCTGGACGGAGCTTATGCGGCACGTGGACGACTGCCTGGCCCACCCGGAGGAAATCGGCGCCTACATCCTGGACACGGCGGACTGGGCGGAGCGGCTTTGCACCGAGCATCTGCTGGCCGCCAGGCAGTGCAAGGGCATTGAGGACTTCGGGTACGGCAAGGGGTATGTGTACCTGGCCGAGGAGTTCGGGAAGCTCCTGGACAAGCTGTCCCGGCTGAAGGATCAGGGCGTTCACGTCGTGCTGACGGCCCACGCGGCCATGCGGAAGTTTGAGCAGCCCGACGAGCTGGGCGCCTACGACCGCTGGGAGCTGAAGCTTGGCAAGAAAACCGCGCCTCTGGTGAAGGAATGGGCGGACATGCTGCTGTTCTGCAACTACAAGACCATTGTGGTCAACGTGGACAACCAGGGCGCGGCCAAGGGCAAGAACAAGGCCCAGGGCGGCAGGCGCGTGATGTATACCGCCCACCATCCCTGCTGGGACGCCAAGAACCGCTTCGGCCTGCCGGAGGAAGTCCCCATGGCCTGGGAGAGCATCGCGCCGCTGATCCGGGACACCCGGGCTTCGGGAACACCCTTGCCGTCCGCCGTGCCGGAGAATCAAAGCGAAAAGAGGGCTGAAGGCTCCCCCGTCGGACAAGTGGTTAGCGCGGCGGACAACTCAAACGCCAGTCAAGATGGGCGGAAAAATGGGCCGAAGGCCCCCGTCGTGCCCGATGGGGCGCGGGCAAAGCCTCAAACGTCAGTCGAGGCGGGCGGAAAAAGGGCCGAAGGCCCCGTCGTGCCCGATGGGCGGAAAAACGGGGTCGAAGACCCCCTTAACGCGCTGATGGCCGTCAACGCCGTGCAGCCGGCGGAGATTCAGGCGGCGGTGGCCCAGAAGGGGTACTACACCGCCGATACCCCCATCAGCAGCTACGACCCCGCCTTCGTCAGCGGCGTGCTCATCGCCGCCTGGCCCCAGGTGGAAGCCATCGTCCTGCAAAACCGGGCCAACGTGCCCTTCTGACAACGAGGAAATAAGGAGGAATTGTCATGCCAAACGACTTCAACAACCCCGTTCAGCGGGAGCTGGACTGGAACGACACCATCGAAAACGAGGGCCGGGAGTACGTCATTCTGCCGGAAGGCGACTACCCCTTCCAGGTCGTCAGCATCGAAAAGGCCCGTCACACCCCCGGCCCCCAGGGCAAGCTTCCGCCCTGTAACAAGGCCGTGCTGACCGTCCGCCTCACCGCGCCCGACGGGGCGACTGCCGACGTCAGGCACAATCTTTTCCTGCACTCCAGCCAGGAGTGGAAGCTGTGCGAATTCTTCACCGCCATCGGCGCGCGCCGGAAGGGCGAACCCCTGCGGATGAACTGGAACGCCGTCCCCGGCGCCTCTGGCCAGTGCCATGTGCAGCGGCGCGCCTTCACCCGCCGGGACGGCACCACTGGCGAAAGCAACGAGATCAGCCGCTTCTATCCCCCGGAGGAGAAGCCGGGCGGATTTATTCCGGGGCAGTTCTGATGCAACATACGCCCGCGGCCACACTGCTGACCGCGGGCTCGTTGGAGGAAGGTGAACCAATATGCAAATCCAACTCAGACCCTACCAGCAATCCGCCGTGGAGGCCATCGAGGGCCAGTGGGCGGAAGGCAGGCGGCGCACGCTGCTGGTGCTGCCCACGGGGTGCGGCAAGACCATCGTGTTCTGCGCCCTGGCGGCCCGGCGCGTCAGGGAGGGACAGCGGGTGCTGATCCTGGCCCACCGGGGCGAGCTGCTGGATCAGGCGGCGGACAAGCTGCGGAAGGCCACGGGCCTTGGCTGCGCCGTGGAGAAGGCCGACAGCACCTGCCTGGGCAGCTGGTTCCGGGTGACGGTGGGCAGCGTCCAGAGTCTGCAAAGGGACAGCCGCCTGAGCCGGTTCTCGGAGGACTATTTCGACACCATCATCATCGACGAGGCCCACCACGCCCTGGCGGAAGGCTACCGGCGTGTGCTGGAACACTTCCCCGCCGCCCGGGTGCTGGGCGTCACCGCCACCCCCGACCGGGGCGACATGAAGAACCTGGGCGAGGTCTTCGACAGCCTGGCCTACGAATACACCATGACCCGCGCCGTCCGGGACGGATACCTGTGCCCCATCAAGGCCGTCACCGTGCCGCTGAAAATCGACCTGGCGGGGGTGTCCGTCCAGGCCGGGGACTATAACGCGGGTGACCTGGGCAGCGCCATCGAGCCCTACCTGCGGCAGATCGCGGAAGTGATCGCGGCGGAATGCGCCACCCGGCGGACGGTGGTGTTCCTGCCCCTGGTGGCCACGGCCCGGAAGATGCGGGACATCCTCCGGCAGCACGGCATGACGGCGGAGGAGGTCAACGGGGCATCCCCCGACCGGGCGGACATCCTGGCCCGCTTTGACCGGGGCGAAACGCAGGTGCTGTGCAACGCCATGCTGCTCACCGAGGGCTGGGACTGCCCCGCCGTGGACTGCGTGGTGGTGCTTCGGCCCACGAAGCAGCGGGGGCTGTACTGCCAGATGGTGGGGCGCGGCACCCGCCTTCACCCGGGCAAGGAGCACCTGCTGCTCCTGGACTTTCTCTGGCACACCGAGCGCCACGCCCTGTGCCGTCCGGCGCACCTGGTGGCTCCGTCGGAGGAGGTGGCGGCGCGGATGACGGCCATGGCCGAGGAGGCGGCTTCCGCCGGGGAACCCCGGCAGTTGGACGTGCTGGACATGGCGGAGCAGGCGGAAAGCGACGTGGTGGCCCAGCGGGAGGAAGCCCTGGCCAAGCAGCTGCGGGAGATGCGAACCCGCAAGCGCCGCCTGGTGGATCCCCTGCAATTCGAGATGAGCATCCAGGCCGAGGACTTGTCCGGGTACGTCCCCACCTTCGGCTGGCAGTGCGAGCCCGTCTCCGACAAGCAGCGGGACGCCCTCGAAAGGGCGGGCATCTTCCCCGACGAGGTGGAAAACGCGGGCAAGGCGTCCCTGCTCCTGGACAGGCTTTCCGCCCGGCGGGACGCGGGGCTGACGACGCCCAAGCAGATTCGCTTCCTGGAGGGTCGGGGCTTCCGGCACGTCGGCACCTGGCCCTTTGAGGCCGCCCGGAAGCTGATCGACCGCATCGCCGCCAGCGGATGGCGGACGCCTCCGGGCGTCGTGCCGGAAAGCTACCGGCCGGAGGGCAGGCTGTCATGAAGTGCACCGCCATCAGCGAATCGCCCGCCATTGCCTGCTGCGATCTGTGGAACCCCGGCGCCCTCACCCGCCCCAAGCTGGAAGCCTACAAACGCGCCGTCCGCGCGGGCATGATCCGCATCCGCCGGGTGGTCTACCACAAGCCCACCGGCTACGTCACCGTTGAATACTGGTCGCAGCTCCCACACGCCTGGACACTGGATCACCTGCGGGCATACGCCGCGCTGGATCAGGGTGAGCAGCTGCGCCTGAGCTGAAAGGAGAGATCGTCATGGCAAGCACGCACACCGTCAAGCCCCGCACATCATGGGCAATATTCGTACCCGGGCCGCCGCCCACCGTCACCGCCCAGACCCGGGAGGTGGCCGTCCGGGGCGGAAAGCCCGTGTTCTACAAGCCGCCCCGGCTCCTGGAAGCCGAAGCGTACCTGCGGGACGTCCTCCTGCCCCGTGCCCCGGAAAGCCCCTTCACCGGCGCCCTCCGCCTGGTGGTCAAGTGGTGCTTCCCCATGACCTCCGGCCACTGGGACGGCCAGTACAAGACCACCCGCCCCGACACCGACAACCTGCAAAAGCTGCTGAAGGACGTGATGACCCGCTGCGGCTTCTGGCGGGACGACAGCCAGGTGGCCAGCGAGATCATCGAGAAATTCTGGGCGGAGGAACCGGGGATTTACATCGAAATCAGCCTGCTGTAAGGAGAGAACACATGAGACATTATAGCATGGATCTGACGGCCTACGGCATCAGCCCGGCGCGGCTGCTGGAGCTACGGGGCTTCTGCCTGCAGTACCCGGATAAATGGTCGGCCTTCCGCCGCGACCCGGAGCCCATCCCGCCGGGGATGCCCCGGCCCCGCACCCCCGGCGACCCCACGGCCCGGGAGGCCATCCGCGGCATGAGCCGTCACCCCGACTGCCAGCTCATCGACCGGGTGGCGGAAGCCGTCTGCGCCGACGCCCCGGGGCTTGTGCGGCCTCTGCTGCGCCATGTCTGCTATGGCGACAGCCTCCGCCGGTGCAACCCGCCCTGCTCGGAAAAGGCCTTTTTGCGGCTTCGGAAGCGGTTCTTCGCAACGCTGGACGAGGCGCTGCGGCACCGATTACACAAGGAGGAATGAAGACCATGGATCACCGTTTCATCACCAGCGTCAAGCGCGGCGTCGGCTACTGGCTGGGCCTGCGCGCCAAGGACATCGTTATCACGCAGTTTTTCAAAGACGGCGCGCCCCCCGTCCCGGTGCCCCAAGGCTATCAGCACTGCATGTGCGAATGGATCCACAAGCCGACCCGTGCCTCGGGCGAATGCCTTTACATCTTCCGCGACGATATGCCGCGATTGCCGCCGGCGGTCATCCATGTGAAGCACATCAGCGAGTGGACGGCGGACATCCCGCCTGATGACGTGCTGACCGTTTTCGCCCCCGATGAGGAGGCGTGACCATGACCAAGCATGACGCCCCCTCCCTCCTCCCACACATCGACCCGGCCCTGTGCACCTACGCCGAATGGCTGGCCGTGGGGATGGCGC
>CANOHT010000028.1 GCA_947565865.1 uncultured Clostridia bacterium | reverse complement strand
ATTGGGGGCCTTGCCCCCATGCCCCCGCCTGAGGGCCGTCGGCCCTCAGACTCCCGCTTTCGCTGCGCGACGCCCTTTTATTTTGTATTGTTTGCCAAAGATGAGGAAGAGCCGCGCGGACTCTTCCCCCTTTGTTGTTATGGCCTGTCAGCGGCTCTTCCAATATTCATTGATCTCGCGGGTCCACTCCGCGCCGCCCAGCTCGTTCCATTCCTTCACATACTTGTCAAAGGTAGCGTCAAAGTCGATGTCCGGGTTGCAGATCAGTTCCGCCGTGTAGGTGGAAACGATGCTGGACAGGGTGGACTGATTATCCGCATAGGACGCGGTGGTGGGCATGACGGGGGTAGGCACAGTGGCGGCCTTGATAAGGGCGCGGTCACCGTCAAATTCAGAGGAGAAAGCCGCGTTGAAGTAGCTCAGCCGGTACATCCAGGCATAAGAGCCGGTACCCACGGCGGCGTGTTCCTCATCGGTGGTCAGCAGCGACTTGGGCTGACCGTTCTCATCATAGACCCAGTGCTCGCCTTCAATACCGAACTGCGTCAGCAGCATGCCTTCCTCGGTTGCCAGGTAGTTCAGCAGCTTGATGACGTTCTGCGCGTTTTTCGCATCCTTGAACACCACGCACTGAATGGACTGGTTCACCGTGCGCAAATGGGTCTTGCCCTCCGCGTCGGCAAAGGGGGCGATAACCGTCAGCTTGGCTTCGGGCACGGCATCGTAGAGACTGCGGGTCCAGGAGGTAATCACGGGGTCCAGGATGTCGGTGGTGTAATCGAATCCGCCGTAAACGTTGGTATAAAGCTTGTCCAGGAACTGGTCGCGGTTCATCAGCAGGTATTCCGGCTCAATCAGGCCGTCTTGGAAGAACCGGCGCAGGGTGGCCATGGCATGCTTGTAGCCGGGCATGTTGATGTAGTAAACCATCTCGCCGTCCACGTCGTTCCATGCCTTCTGGAAGCCGTTCTCGGAATAAATATACTCCGTCATGCAGTTATGGAAGTAGGTGGTGCAGGCGCCATGGGCCGCGAAAGCGTCGGCGTTGCCCGTGAGCAGCTCGGCGTTGGCCTTGAAGGCCATGAGCGTATTGTAATACTCCTCGGAGGAGGCAGGCACCGGCAGACCCAGCTTGTCCAGCCAATCCTGGCGGATGACAATACAGTGGGTGCTGCCATCCTCCAGCACACGGCAGGGCACGCCCCAAATCTGGCCGTCGCCATAGTCATAGTAGTCATTGGCGCTGCGGGTAGCCTGGATGTTGGGGCCGTACTCGGCAATCAGGCTGTCCAGCGGCTGAACCACCTCGTCCTCGATCAGCTCAATGAACTGGTTGGGCCAGCTGCTCCACCAGACCTCCATAGCGTCCGGATACTCGCCGGAGCCAAAGGTCAGCTGGCACTGCTGGGCGTAGCCGTCGGTGGGCCACAGCTCCCAGTCGATGTCCAGACCGGTGCGTTTTTCCAGTTCCTTCAGGATCACGTTGTTCTCGTCGATAGCGTAGCCCAGGTTGCGGCCGATGATGTGCACATAGTTGTCGTCGCCCGGGGCCGCCAGCGCCGTCGGGAGGACGGCAAGCAGCAGCGCCACGCACAGCAGCACAGACAGGAATTTTTTCATGCGGATACCTCTCTTTCTTTGATGGAAGCTTGACTATCGTGTGATCGGCAAGGCTCGCGCGCAGCCGGGCCGATTTTCACTACGGAATCAGGAGCAATAACGACGGAAGACTCGCAGGAAGCAGCGGAGCCGCTTTGGCAGCTGCTTTTATCCTTTGACGGCGCCCACCATGACGCCCTTGACAAAATACCGCTGGATGAAGGGGTAGATGCACAGCACCGGCACCACGGAGACGAACACCACCGCCATCTGCACCGTCCTTGTGGATGTCTTCATCCCCGCAGCCGCGTCGGTGCCGCCGCCCATAATGTCCGGCTGGGAGGAGATCAGCACCTCTTTCAGGAACACCTGCAAGACCCAGTTGACGCGCTTGTTGCAGTAGATCAGCGCTGAGAAGTACATATTCCAGTACGCCACGCCGTAAAACAGCGCGATGGTGGCGATGCTGGCCAGGGATAGAGGCAGAACGATCTTCAGCAGCGTTCTGAGCGTGCCCGCGCCCTCGATTTCCGCCGCCTCCATCAGGCTTTCCGGGATGGCGGCAAAGGCGTTGCGCAGGATGAAGGTGTTGTAGGTGCTGAAGGCCGCGCACAGAACAAGCGACCACAGGTTGTTCAGCAGCCCAAAGGAGCGCATGTTCAGGTAGTTGGGGATGGTGCCGCCGGAAAAAAGCATCGGAATGAGAAAGAAGTAGGTGGCGAATTTGTAGCCCCTGGGCTTCCTTGCCAGACCATAGGCCGCGCCGATGGTCAGCAGCATGCTCAGCGCCAGGCCGAAGAACATCACGAACAGCGTGTTGCCATAGATGTTGAGCAAGTCCGGGGTATTGAGCACATATTCATACGCGCTCAGGTTGAAATCCACCGGCCAGAGGATCAGGCCCTTGCCCGCCAGGGATGTGTTGGTGGAAAGGGACACGCACAGCACATACCACATGGGGTAGAACATCACCAGGCCCAGAAGCGTCAGGACGACGTACACCACCGCCCGCCCCGGGGACATGCGGTTGCTCAGGTCATATTTCCGCGCCATGTCACAGCACCTCCTGGTCGAACCGGGCGGATAGCTTGTTGGCGCCCAGCACGAATATCAGGCCTATGACCGACTGGAACAGATCCGCCGCCGTTCCCACGGCATATTGGTTCTGGCTGAAGGAAATACGGTAGACATAGGTGTTGATGACCTCGCTGACCCGGTACACCAGGTCGTTCTGCAATACGAAAATCTGGTCGAAGCCGGCGTTGAGGATGCCGCCCATACGCAAAACCAGCATGGTCATGATGGTGGGCAGCAGGCAGGGCAGGGTGACATACCACATCTGCTGCCAGCGGTTGGCGCCGTCAATGGTAGCTGCCTCGTAGAGCTGAGCGTCGATGCCGGAAAGGGACGCCATGTACACGATGCTGCCCCAGCCAACGCCCTTCCAGATGTCGGAAAACACCAGCAGGTAGCGGAACTGCCCCGGGTCGGTCATGATGGTGATGGGCGCGCCCGTCATGCCGCGCCACAGCTGGGACAGCACGCCGCTGTCCGGCGCGAAGAACATAAACACCAGCGACCCGACCACCACCCAGGACAGGAAATGCGGCAGGTACATGACCGTCTGCAGGGTGCGCTTGTACTTGGTGGAGCGAACCTCGTTGAGCATCAGCGCCACGATGATGGGCGCGGGGAAGCCGAAGAGAATCTTCATCAGGCTGATATTGACCGTGTTTTCCAGCACCGTCAGGAACATGGGATTGCCGAACAGCTTGTCGAAATTTTTGAAGCCCACCCAGGCGCAGTCCCACATGTTCCGGGCAATTCGGAAGTCCTTGAAGGCGATCTGAATGCCCAGGAAGGATTTGTAGCGGAACAGCAGCACATAGATCATCGCCGGCAGGATCAGTCCCCACAGCGGCAGATCCCGCTTCCAGTTGAAACGCCGCTTTTTCCTCGGAACAGCGCTCATGGAGCCCTTCCTCCTTTCGCCACATCGGCGTCGATGTACAGGATGTCATGACGGTTGTACTCAATGGCAAAGTGAATATGGTCGCCCTCGCTGAAGCCGTCGGGATAGCAGAACGCGCCGGGGAAGTCAGTGATGATCCGCCGGTCAGGGAAGGAGACCATTTCATCCTCCGACAGCCAGACAGCCAGGGGATTGCGGCCCTTGAAGCCCTGGCGGGCATTGGGCGTATGGATCAGCGCGATGCGGCCGTCCTCCAGGCGCAGCAGCTTGGGCTTGTTGGAGGGATTGGGAATATCCGTGGGCCTGGGCGGGCAGAAGGTTTTGCCCCCGTCCGAGGACTCGGCGTAGTACAGCCTGCCCGTGCCGCCCCAGCGCAGGAGCATGGCGATCCGCCCATCCCGCAGTTCCAGGATCGTCGGCTCGCTCCAGATCCACAGCCGGCCCGGCTCGCAGGCCATGGGGATGCGCGCCCCGCCCAGGGTTGTCCAGGTTTCGCCCTCATCCGAGGAGACGATGACCTCGTTGTCCACATAGGGGGCCATGGCGTCGGTATACAGGCGCAGGTTGCCCTCCCGCAGGCGGGCGTTCTCCCTTTCGTCGATGGGATAGCGCTGCATCGCCATCATCAGCCGCCCGTCCCGCAGGCGGATCATGCCCCGGGGGAAGGCGTAGGTTTCATAGCCGGGGATGGGGCCGATGGAGGTCCAGGTATAGCCGTTGTCCTCGCTGACCACGCGGTCGCAGACCCAATCCACAAAGTACCCTGTATGGATGGTGAGGTAAACGGTGATCCGCTCCCCCACCACCGAAACCTCCGTCAGGTAAACGGCCTTGCCATCCTCCGGGCGGATCAGCGCTGGTCTGGACCAGTTTTCCCCCTCGTCGCCGCTGTGGAAGACATACACGCGGTTATCCGGGGCAGGCTCGGTCACGTCGCCGCATTGGGCGACAAGCAGCATTTCCCCATTGGGCATACGGCGCAGAATCGGCTCGCAGCTGAGGGTATCCATATGCGCCAGTCGGATGCGGTTCATGCCTTCGCCTCCCTTCGGTTCAAAAGAGCGCGGGTGCTGTCCAGCTGCCAAATGGCGCCGTTGTGGATGGCGTTCAGCTCGCTGCCCACGCTGAAGCAGGTCATGCCCAGGTCCCGGCAGGTCTCCAGCAGCCCCGCGTTGGCGGTAATGATCCCCGACCATTTGCCATGGCGCTTGGCGGAAGCGGCGACGCGCGCCAGGGCCGCCGTCATCCGCGGATGGTCGTACTGACCAAAGATGCCCATGTGCTGACTGAGATCGTTGGGCCCCACCAGCACGCCGTCCACACCAGCTATGCCCGTGATCTCGTCGATGTCCGCCACCGTTTCCGGCGATTCAATCTGGCAGATGACGATCACCCGCTCATTGGCGCTGTTCATGATGGACTGGACGTTTCCGCTGGCATAATCCGTGTGGGCGCGGAAGGTGGAAACGCCGCGGTTGCCCTCGGGAGCGTATCGGCACAGGGCTACAAGACGTTCCGCGTCCGCCTTGCCGCCCGCGTCGGACAGGAGGATGCCTTGGGCTCCCATGTCCAGATACTTGGTGATGCAGGTACGGCTGGGCTGAGTCACGCGGACGATCACAGGAAGCTGCGCCCCCTCCGCCACGGCAATAAGGTTCGCCACCTGCGTCATGTCGAAATAGCCGTGCTCGCAGTCCACCAGCAGATAATCATAGCCGCAGCCCGCCAGCAGCCGCGCGATATTGGGCACATACAATTCGGACAGCATGATGCCGATACTTGTTTCGCCGTCCGCCAATCGTTTCCTGAGCAACGCTTTGTCCATCGCCTTGATCCTCTCTGTCGCGTGGAATCGCCGTATTCCGATGGCAGCGCAGCCCTGGCTGACCGGGCTCAAGCGCCGCTTCGGTATGGATACAGTGTAAAGGCAAGATCGATATTTGTCAATTACGGTGGAAAAGTAGACAATTCCGCGCTTTCATTCATCAATCGCGCACAATCGTGCAAAAGCAGCCATGCCATCAGGGTACAAAAATAGCGCCTGTTCCCCAGCGGCGGGAAACAGACGCCATGCAAAGCCGGCTTGATGTTTTCAGACGAATCGCCGCGAATCACTCTGCCGCGCCCCTGGCAAGCCGGACAAACATATCCTCAAACAGCGCGTCACGCTTAATCTGGTACACATAGCGGCACAGCGGAGCATCTGCCGGACAGCGCCAGCGGTGGTCATATTCCGGCACCGGCGTGGGCATCAGCCGATCCTGCATCAGGCGGCCATCCTCGTTCATCAGCCATCCGACTGCCGTCGCATCCCAGATGACGCGGCTCCACACATGGCCCTTGGCATAGCGCTCGGCCTCGGCCACAGTATTTTCCACCAAATAATCGCACAGCGCGTTGCGCCCGCCCAGCCAGTGCCGCAGCTCATGCTCGGTGGTGGTGAAAGCGCTGACCACGCCAAAGCAAGGCAGCAGCACCAGCGGCGCGCCGCTGGCCAGCACCACACGGGCCGCCGCCACATCCTGGCGGATGTTGAATTCCCGGTTGTGGGGCCACTCCAGCGCGTTGCCGCCCAGCCACACCACCACCACGCGATCAGCCATCAAAGGATTCAGCAGCAGCGCTGAGGCCACGTTGGTAATGGCCCCCAGCGCCACCACATAAAGCGGCCGCTCCGGGGTATAGTCCATGGCCCGGGCGGCAAGATCCCTGGCGGCGTCGGAGGGCGAGGGCGTTCCCTCATCCGGCAGATAGTCCGTGGCTCCGCGATAAACAGGCCGCGTCAATTTCGCCAGCCGAAGCAGCCTGAGAATTTCCTGGTAGCTTTTCTCCATGCCCTCCCCCGGCGCAGTAACCCGGGCGTTAAGAAACGGCGCGGCATAAATCGCCTGCACGTTCAGCCGCTCCGGCGAGCGCAGCGCATAGGCAATGGCGAATTGATCGTCAATCTCATTGTAGGCGTCCGCGTCAATTACAAGATCGACCATGGCGCGGGGAGGCTCCAGCAGTTTAAGGCGTTGGTCGGCATTCAGCATGGCAAGGCCCTCCTTTGTGATCCCTTTTACCCTGATTATACTGACCGAAACTTTCCGCTGTCAAGCGCTCCGGGCAGCTTGCCCGGTAAGTTGGCAAGTGAGGCGTTCCTTTGTGGAATCATGCAGCTTCGTGCAAAAACGTGCAGCCATCGAAAAAGCCGACAGCGAAAGTACGCTGTCGGCTGAGAGCACCGAAACACCTCTGGAAAGCGTTGGAAGGCCCGCAGGCCCTTCGACGCTTGATCAAGACCGGCGACATGCGCGGTGATTTTCGCGCGATTTCGTCAGAAATCGCTTCCTTGACACGCCCTCACGGCCGGGAGAACAGCGAACTGTTCGACCGGTGAGGGCGTACAAGGAAACCGGGCGAAGTCCCCTCGCCAAAGCAGCGCGGCCACTTTGGCGACATCCTTGTTATACCGCTCCCTGGGCCATCATGGCGTCGGCCACCTTCAGGAAGCCCGCGATATTCGCGCCCGCCACATAGTCGCCGGGGGTGGCGTATTCCTTCGCCGCCTCGTCAATCTTGTTGAAGATACCCACCATGATGTCCTTCAGCTTGGCGTCCACCTCATCGAAGGACCAGCTCAGACGCATGGAGTTCTGGCTCATTTCCAGGGCGGAAACGGCCACGCCGCCGGCATTGGCCGCCTTGGCGGGAGCAAACAGCACACCGGCCTGCTGGAAGACCGCCGTGGCCTCCAAAGTGGAAGGCATGTTCGCGCCCTCGCCCACAGCCTCGACGCCGCCCTTCACCAGCAGCTTGGCGGAAGCCTCGTCGATCTCATTCTGCGTGGCGCAGGGCAGGGCGATCTGGCAGGGAATACTCCAGATGCCGGAGCAGCCCTCGGTGTAGGTAGCGGTGGGCACAGCCTTGACATACTCCTTGATGCGCTTGCGCTCCACCTCCTTGAGCTGCTTCACCACATCCAGCTTCACGCCGTCAGGATCGTAGATGTAGCCGTTGGAGTCGGACAGGGCCACCACCTTGCCGCCCATTTCGGTGATCTTTTGGGTCGCGTAGATAGCCACGTTGCCGGAGCCGGACACCACCACGGTCTTCCCCGCCACAGCCTTGCCGTTGGCCTCCAGCATGGCCTGGGTCAGGTAGCACAGACCATAGCCGGTGGCCTCCTTGCGGGCCAGGGAGCCGCCCCAGGTGAGGCCCTTGCCAGTCAGCACGCCCTCGTAGAGACCGGTGATCCGCTTGTACTGGCCGTACAGGAAACCGATTTCCCGGGCGCCCACGCCGATGTCGCCGGCGGGAACGTCCACGTCCGCGCCGATATGGCGGTACAGCTCCGTCATGAAGCTCTGGCAGAAGCGCTGCACCTCGTTATCGCTCTTGCCCTTGGGGTCAAAGTCAGAGCCGCCTTTGCCGCCGCCGATGGGCAGGCCGGTCAGGCTGTTCTTCAAAATCTGCTCAAAGCCCAGGAACTTCAGGATGCTCTGGTTTACGGAGGGATGCAGACGCAAGCCGCCCTTGTAGGGGCCGATGGCGCTGTTGAACTGCACACGGTAGCCCCGGTTCACCCGCACCTTGCCCTGGTCATCAATCCACGGTACGCGGAAGGTAATGATGCGGTCAGGCTCCACGAACCGCTCCAGCAGACCGGCAGCCTCAAACTTTTCCTCATTCTTGTCAATGACGGGCTTCAGGGTGGTCAGGATCTCCGTCGCCGCCTGAAGAAATTCCGGCTCATGGGCATAACGCGCCTTCAAATCGGCCAATACCCGCTCAGCATAATTCGCCATATCGTATCTACTCCTTTCAAACCCCGCAAGGTCGCTCGCGGACGGGCATTCCGTCTTCCTCGACGGTTCCCTTTTCCTTGTTGAACGCATTCATTATAATCCAGTTATTGCAGGATGGCAATAGCAATCCTGCATTTGCACTGTTTTTTCTTTCGATTCAAAGGAAAATGCGGGAGATTTTTGCCATCTGTTGTCATGACGCGGGTTCGTGCGGACAGTCGGAAGCGCGGCATACGGCTTGCCGATTTCAGGCGCTTGTGCTATGATATAAATTGGGTAATATATATGCTGTCTCATATAGGCTTGTCTGAGTAAGCAGGATTGTAAAACAACCGAAAGGCGGCGACCTTGATGAAGAAATGGCTCTGCGTCCTCCTGACGGCGGCGTTGTGCCTCTGTCTGGCTACCAGCGCCCTGGCGGAGACCTTCACGTTCTCCCTGGTGGGCGATTGCACCGTTGGGGCACAGTATAAATACAAAGACTACAAGAGCGGCTATATCAAGAAAATCGCCGCTGCCGGGCTGGACTACCCCTTCTCCCTGGTAGCCGATCTGTTTGCCGCCGATGACTTGACCCTGGCCAACTGCGAGGGCGTGTTCACCAACCGCAGGCTCAAGGCCGGGGCGAAGGCCATGTCCCTGTGCGCGCCCCCGGAATTTGCCGAGGTATTCCGCCTGGGCCATGTGGACGTCTGCAACCTGGCCAACAATCACGGCAAGGACTTTGGCACGGAGGGGCTCAACGATACCAGAGCAGCCCTGGACGCCCAGGGCATCGCCCATTTCGGCTATGAGGAAACCCTGATGCTGGAGGTCAAGGGCGTCAAGATCGGTTCGTGGGCTATGCCTACCCCATCGAAAAGGCGCGTCTGAAGGCGTACCGCAAAAAGATTGACGAGCTGCGCGCCCAGGGCTGCACCTTCATTGTGGCCAGCGCCCACTGGGGCAAGGAGGAAAGCCTGCGCATCAACCTGCAGCAGCGGGAGGGCGCGCCGGCGCTGATCGACATGGGCGCCGATCTGGTCTTCGGCCACGGCAGCCACACGGTACAGCCCATTCAGATTTACAAGGGCAAGGTCATCTGCTACTCCCTGAGCAACTTTACCTTTGGCGCCAACGCCGCGCCCAAGGACAGCGATACCGTGGTGGTTCAGCTGATCTACGACATCAACCCGGACGGCACCATGACAGCCGCCGAGCTCATCGTCAAGCCCTTCCAAATGCATCAGTACAAGGACTTCCGCCCCTGTCCCATCAAGGACGAGGAGGGCTTCGCGCGGGTCATGAGCAAACTGGTCTTCTCCCGCGCCAAGGACCCGGACAGCTGCCTGCCAGAGGATTTTCAGCAAAGCGGCTATGCCGACCTGCGCCCCATCGTTCATGAGCAGTTAGCCGCCATGGAGTAAAAGGAGGCCCCTATGAACATTCTTCTGGTCAATGACGACGGCATTCAGAGCCCGCTCCTACACCTGCTTTGCCGCTCCGCTGCCGCCCGGGGACATCGCGTCACCGTCTGTGCCCCGGCAACCCAGCAAAGCGCCAAGGCCCACAGCTTCACCATTTTCACCCCGGTAGCCGTTCATCCCTGGATTATGGAGGGCGCGGCGGAAGCCTGGGCCGTGGAGGGCACACCGGTAGACTGCACCCGTCTTGGACTCATGGCGCTGTGCCGGGACAGGGTGGAGCTGGTCATCAGCGGCATCAACGGCGGCCTGAACGTGGGTCTGGCGACCTTCGTGTCCGGCACCGTGGGCGCCGCCCGGGAGGCTGCCTTCCAGAACGTCCCCGCCATGGCGGTCTCCATGGCGCTGGGCGCCCCGGCGGAAACGCGGCACTTTTTTGTCGATTGGACCGTGACCCTGGGCGAGCGCCTGGCCAGCTACCCTTTCCCGGAGCAGGCCGTGTGCAATGTGAACCTCCCCGCCCGCTCCATGCTCCAATTGCGTCCGCCGGTGATGTGCCCCATCTGCCGGAACGTCTGGACAGACGGCTATGAGCGCCGGGAAAGTCCCCGGGGCGGCAGCTATTTCTGGCTGAAGGCGGAGGAAGCACCTTCAGCCCCGACCCCCGGCACCGACGTCGACTGCCTGAACAAGGGCCACATTACCTGTACCTTCCTCGCGCCCGAGGGCTGCTGCCAGGAAGACTATGCCGACTTTCTGGATTTCTGACAGGCGTATCGGCGCATCTTGGCCCCATCCCACGGACAGCCAAGCGGCAGCGCTGCCGCTGAAGCCCGCCGTCTGATCCTATGGAACCGGACGGCCGCCCTTGGGAAGCCATACGAATGAGCAGCCAATCATGTCCACGGGATTTGAAGAAGCGGCATGCCGCGCTGTCCATCGTCAATAGAAGGGTGCGCCATGCCAAGGGGCTTGGCGTGCGGTCAGCGCCGGCGTCCCCGCGGCCATACTGAAAGCCAACCGCGCGGGAAAGATCAGCAGTCCCCTGGCAGGAAGGCTGTACGCCGTTGGGGAAGAAAGCAAGCGCCTTCACAGCCTGTCTAAAAGCAACGGGAGGTGTAGGCGGAGCCGCAAGCCCTCTGAATCCCTTCAGCGTGTTAAAACGGGATAAAGCCCCTATACGACGATTTTCGCGCGATTTCGTCAGCATCGCTTCCTTAATATATGGCCGACCGCGTGAGGCCAAGCCCTCAATAAAGAGGTGTACACAGAAAAGGCCCGCTCATCATAGCGGGCCTTCATTGATATAGTCTTACGCCGCGGAGGGCGCCACAGCCGCGTCCCTCGGCTTCCTCCACAGGGCCAGCAGTCCCACCGCGCCTGTCACAGCCATGGCGACGCACAACCCCAGGTGCAGACCCCAATTCATCCCCAGCCGCATCACCGGGTTCACCAGATACCCCCATATCCCCACCAATCCGCAGAACGTCGGCAGCAGCAGCGCCAGGGGCTTTTGCCGTTTCCACAGGCCGATAACGATCCCAGCCGTGCCGGTCAGCAATACCAGAATGGGCATGGTCAGGATGTCATTCACGCTGAAGGCGTCGTTGCCCGTGGCCTCCCGCAATACGCTCTGCAGCCCGGCATGGCTGGTCGGGAACCAGACATACCCCTGGATGGACACGGCGCCTTCCTCCGTCTGCCAGAAGGGCGAGAACTGCAGGATCAGCAGGATCAGGCTCAGGATAACGCAGATGCTGTTGCATAGGGTCGCGCAGCGGGTGGCAGTCTTTTCAGTCATGGTTTTCTTCCTCCTTACAATACTCGGAACCGTTCCGTGAAGCCTGGCAAGCGCCGCAGGCCCGTCACCTTCACGGATCATGCTGTTTGGAATACCATGACTATAACGTTTATTTTTAAACTATAAATGAACTTGCCATGAACAATCCTTGATATTTCTGGAATCATCGCCAAAAAAGCAGACCTGCCGCCATCACGCGTCAGGGCGTGAAAAGCGGCGGTCTGCGAATGCAATATCTATTGGCGGGGATGTCGGAGCCCTTCTTATCGCTGAGCCTCCTGCTCCAGCAGGGCGATGGCGGCGGGGATCTGCGCGGCCTCCGCGCTGTCCAGGGGCGGATAAGCCGGATTCATCTCCTCCAGCACATCCAGCAGAATCTCACTGGTCAGGTAGCGGGTGTACCACTTGTCGTCCGCGGGAAGCACATACCACGGCGCCTCGGGCGTGGCGGTATGGTTGATGGCATCCTCATAGGCCTCGTCATAGGCGTCCCACAGCGCACGTTCTTTCATGTCCGCCACGGAGAGCTTCCAGTGCTTTTCCGGCAGCTCCATGCGATCCAGGAAACGGCGGCGCTGTTCCTCCGGGCCCACGTTCAGGAAAAGCTTTACCACCCGGTAGCCGTTTTCATACAGGTAGCCTTCCCAATGGCGCAGCTGGCGATAGCGCCGCTGATAAAAATCCTCCGTCAGGCACCGTGGGGTCAGTCGGTAGGTCTTTTCCAGCCGATGCACCCGGGTCACCAGCACATCCTCATAATGGCTGCGGTTGAAAACGCTGATGTGCCCCCGGGGCGGAATGGCGGGCGCGAAGCGCCACAGGTAGTCGTGAGCCAATTCTTCCTTGCTCGGGGCCTTGAAGGCATGAACCCTCAGCCCGGCCGGATTGAGGCCGGAAAACACCTTTTTTATCAGGCTGTCCTTCCCTGCCGCGTCCCTGGCCTGGATGGCAATAATCAAACCCTCCTGCCCGGCTGCCATCAGCCGCTCCTGCAGCGCGGCCGCGCGGTTCAGATTAGCCGCCGTCTTCTCTCGAAGCTCGGCCTTGCGCTCCCGCTGGCTTTCCGCACCCGTTGGCAAATCCCTAAGCTTCAGCGTCCTGGTTCCATCATAGCGGTATTCCCTGGCAGACACGGCGCGTTTCCCTCCATCGGCGTGATGGCCTTATTATAGCACGCCGATCAGAAAAATTTCAATATGACCGATGATCCTCCGGCAGCCGCTTCTTCAAATATATGGCCAGCGCCACGCCGCCGATCACCGTCAGCAGCCCCAGGACGATCACAAAGCCGCTGATGGCGTTCACGCCGCTGTCAAAGCCCCCCATCATGGAGCCGCCGCTGTTTCCCAGCGGACTGCTGATGACGTTTCCCGCCTCATCATACCAGATGGTGCCCGGGCCAAAAAGATTGTCGCCGCCAAAGCCGAAGCCGCCCATACTGCCGACGCTGCTGGTGAACCCGTTCATCACCGTGCGCATCAGAAAGCCAAAGGCTATCATCACCGCGCCGCCGATGGCCTGATACACGCCGTAGAGCCAGCCGTACCGGCGCACCATGCCCACCAGAAAACGGGGCAGGCTGTTCAACCATTCGGGGTAGGCGGAGGCTGCCTGGGGTGCGGAAGTCGGCGCGGAGGCCGGGGCTTCAGGCGCTTCGGCCTTGGCATCCTCCGGCACGGGCATCGGTTCCTCCGACAGCAGCCAGTCCGCCGTGACCCCGAAGGTCTGGGCTAATAACGGCAGCTTGCCGATTTCCGGCATGGCCTCTCCTGTTTCCCATTTACTGATGGACTGCCGCGATACGCCAACACGCTCCGCCAGCGCCTCCTGGGATAAACCAGCCTGTTTGCGACAAGTGTAAATCTTTTCATTCAGCTTCATTCTGTTTGCTCCCTTCCCTCGGTGATGGCCTTATCATACCATGCAGGGCGGTTGCGTTCAAGCACGGAAGGCTGGAAAAGTTGCAACCAGCGGTTGCAATTATTTATTCCGGACCATATCAGAACCATTTCCGACATTACGCGATGTCAAAGCGCTCTTCCGCCAGGAAAGCGATGGCAGGCGCGAAATTGGCATCGCTGCGAAGTTCCCCCGGGGACAGCATCCGACGGCGAGGGACTTCCGCCAGGCTTTTCCTGCAGCGCGCCGCCGCGTCCTCAGCCCTGCCCGATCTTCGCCCTTGCGGAATGTTTTCCATCGCCGCATCTGCGCACGCCGTCAACGAGGGAGTGAAGCGGATGGGGTCATCGGCCATGAGCGCCGCCAAACGCTGATGGTTATCATTTGTTCTACCGTGACGCAGACACGCCAGTGTTCGTGTTCGTTCAGTTCATCCATGACGCTGATCCATCCGCCGCACGATCGAGTGAAGAAACTCGCCCTGTAGAAAAAGCCAGGCGGCAGACCCTTGCGCATCGCCTGGTTCATCCATAGCGATTGGCAGCAGGGATATTTCACAAGGCTTCCATTGGCGTGGATGTATCAGGAGCGTCATTCGGCTTCAGCCTAACGCCCTCGCTTCTTACCCTGCGCTGCCCCGCCCTTCCCTTTTGCTCTCTTTTCGCGCCCTTTTTCGGCTTCCCGCTCCTTTTCCTGCTTGTCTTTTTATTCGCCGGCCGTCTCTCCGCCCTTTACATTTTCCCCTGGGAACGGTATAATAAAGTGTATGCGTATGCCGACCAACCACTGTGAGGGAGCGTCCATGGCAAAAGTTATCGCGATCACGAATCAAAAGGGGGGCGTGGGCAAAACCACGACCTCCGTCAATCTTACGGCGATCCTAGCGGACATGGGGCAGCGGGTGCTCGTTGTTGACCTGGATCCCCAGGGCAACACCACCTCCGGCCTGGGCATGACCGTGGAGGATAAAAGCGTTTATGAGGCGCTGCTGGGCCGCCTCCCCCTGCGGGACTGCCTGCAGGAAACAGCCTGCAAAAACCTGACCATCATCGGCGCGGACATCCGCCTTGCCGGGGCGGAGCTGGAGCTGGTCTCGGTGGACAAGCGGGAATTTCGTCTGAAAACCGCCCTCACCACCGTGCAGAAGGACTTCGACTTCATCTTCATCGACTGCCCCCCATCCCTGTCCCTGCTGACGCTGAACGCGCTGGCCGCGGCGGACACGGTGCTGATCCCCATCCAGTGCGAGTATTACGCCCTGGAAGGCGTGACCAGCCTGATGAACACCGTGAACCGGGTCAAACGCACCATCAATCCCCGCCTGGATGTGGAGGGCGTGCTGTTGACCATGCTGGACGGACGAACCAACCTGGGCCTGCAGGTGGTGGATCAGGTGAAGAAGCACTTCCGAAAGAAGGTTTTCGCCACCACCATTCCCCGTTCGATACGCCTGGGAGAGGCTCCGTCTCACGGCGAGCCTATCCATGTATACGACGCCCGTTCCGCAGGCGCCGTCGCCTACCGCGCCTTGGCTGAGGAAGTTATGGAGCGCAACGGCATCCGGGCCTGATCCAACCCCATCACCTTTGACGCAAAGGAGCGCTTTTCATGGCTAAGAAAACCAGGGGCCTGGGCCGCGGGCTGGATGCTTTGCTGCCTGAGGTCGAGGAAACCTCCGGCGCGGGGCAGGAGATCGCCATCGGCGACATTGACCCCAATCCGGATCAGCCCAGACGGGTCTTTCAGGATGAAAGCATCGCTCAGCTGTCCCAATCCATCCGGGATCAGGGCGTTCTGCAGCCGCTGCTGGTGGTTCCCCAGCGGGGCGGGCGCTACCGCATCGTCGCGGGAGAACGGCGCTGGCGCGCTGCCCGGGCGGCGGGGCTGACCACCGTACCCTGCATCGTGCGGGACATGGACGTTATTCAGCAGATGGAGATCGCGCTGATTGAGAACCTTCAGCGGGAGGATCTGAATCCCATTGACACCGCCCAGGGGATCCGCGCGCTGATGCAGCAGTGCGGCTATACCCAGGAGGCCGTGGCCGCCCGGCTGAGCAAGAGCCGTCCGGCGGTGGCCAATCTGCTGCGTTTGCTGACCCTGCCCGACGAGGTCATCGAGATGATCCGCGCCGGAGCGCTGTCTGCCGGCCATGCCCGAGTGCTGGCAGGCCTGGAGCTGGATGACGCGAAGCTGGAGCTGGCCCGGCAGACGGTTCAAAACGGCTGGAGCGTCCGGCAGCTGGAGCAAATCGCCGCCGGGCTGAAGCAGGGGCCCGCCCAGCCCGTAAAGGCGGTCTCCAAGCCCAAGGCCCTGCCGGTGGAGCTGTCCGAGCTGGAAGCGCGCGTTCGGGAAACCCTGGGCGTCCGCGCTACGCTGACGGGCACGGCCAAGAAGGGCAAGATCGTGCTGCAATACTACTCGCAGGAGGAGCTGGAGCACCTGAGCGAGCTGCTCAGCCAGCTTTCCGAAGCATAAGGGGAGCTAACCAATGGAGCAATACAACCATCTTCCCCGGTGGGACGGCCCGCTGTCCCACCCCTTTTACAGCCATGTGGTCAAGCGGGCGCTGGACTTCCTTCTGGCGCTGCTCCTGCTCATTCCCGGCTGCATACTGATGCTGCCCCTGGCCGTCTGGGTCAAGCTGGATTCTCCCGGCCCGGTCATCTACCGCGCCGTCCGGGGCGGCTACCATAACAAACCCTTCTATATTATGAAATTCCGCTCCATGGTGGTGGACGCCGACAAATCCGGCGGCTGCACCGCTCTCAACGACAGCCGCGTCACCCGGGCGGGAAAAGTCATGCGGCGGCTGAAGCTGGACGAGCTGCCCCAGCTGTTCAACATCCTCAAGGGGGATATGTCCTTTGTCGGCCCTCGGCCGGAGCTGCTTTTGTACACCACCCAGTATACCAAGGAGCAGGAATGCATCCTGTGGGTGCGCCCCGGCATCACCGACCGTTCCAGCATCGTGTACATCGCCCAGGATGAGCTCGTGGGCACCGAGAACCCGGTGGAAAACTTTGAAAAGTACATTCTGCCGGAGAAGAACCGCCTGCGGGTGGAGTACGCGCTGAGCCAGTCCTTCCTGCTGGACGCCGGACTGTTTTTTGAGACCATCGGCGGCGTGTTCGGCAAGGCGCGGAAAATGGCCGAAGAAAAGAGGGCCGGCTGATGAGCGAACGCGACTTTCCCTCCTACGAGGCCAAGACCCACGCGGCCTTCCATGGCCGCCCCATTAACACCTCCGATCCCCGGGTGCTGGCCTGGCTGATCCGCCGTCACGGGCTGGAAATGACCCATCTGAGCCGGGGCAGCCACATCGGGGCTATTTTTTCCATGGCGGAAATTATGGCGGTGCTCTATACCGGCGTACTGAACGTCAACCCCGACGACCCGCTGATGCCCGAACGCGATCGGCTGATCTTATCGAAGGGCCATGCGGGCGCGTCGGTTTACGCCGCGCTGGCGGAGCGGGGCTTTTTTCCCGTGGAGGAGCTCAAGACCCATTATCAGAACGGCTCCCGGCTGTCCGGCCATGTCAGCCACAAGGGCATTCCCGGGGTGGAGTTTTCCACCGGCTCCCTGGGCCACGGCCTGGCGGTGGCGGCGGGTATGGCCCTGGGCGCCAAGCTGGATAAGGCGTCATGGCGCGCTTATGTGGTCATGGGCGACGGCGAGTGCGACGAGGGCTCCGTCTGGGAGGCCGCGCTGCAGGCCCACCAATACAAGCTGGACAACCTCATCGCCGTGGTGGATCACAACCACATGCAGTCCCTGGATTTCTGCGAGAAGACCATTGCCCTGGAGCCCTTCGCGGACAAGTGGCGGGACTTCGGCTGGAACACGCAGGTGGCGGACGGCCACGACGTGGACGCCCTGCGCGCCGCCTTCACCGCGGCGCAGAACAACCTTGGCAGCGGCAGGCCCAGCGTCATCATCGCTGAAACGGTGAAGGGCAAGGGCGTTTCCTTCATGGAGAACGACATCCTGTGGCACTACCGCACACCCCAGGGCGAGGAATATGACGCGGCCCTGACGGAACTGGAGGCACAGAGGCCATGAGAGACGCATTCACCCGGGCGCTGATGCGGGAAGCCGCCGCAGATCCGCGCCTGACGCTGATTACCGGCGACCTGGGCTTCGGCGTGCTGAAGCCCTTTTGGGAGACGTACCCTGACCAGTTCGTCAACGCGGGCATCGCCGAGCAGGGCATGACCGGTCTGGCAGCAGGCCTGGCCCGAACAGGCCGCACGGTGCTGACCTATTCCATCGGCAACTTCCCCACCCTGCGCTGCGTGGAGCAAATCCGCAACGACTGCGCTTACCATGAGGCCAACGTCAAGGTGGTGTGCGTGGGCGGCGGCTTTGTATACGGCAGCCTGGGCATGAGCCATCACGCCACAGAGGATATGGCCATCCTGCGGGCGCTCCCCGGGGTGACGGTGTTCACACCCGGCGATCCCGTGGAGGTAGAAGCCATCGTCCCGGTGATGCTCCGTACCCCCGGTACCTGCTATCTGCGGCTGGGGCGCGGCGGCGAGCCCACCCTGCATACGGAGCCGCTGAAGGCCTGGGCCATCCCGAAGGCGCTGACGCTGCGGGAGGGCCGCGACGTGGCGCTGCTCTCCGCAGGAGGCATCCTTACCCAGACAGTAGGAGCTGCCGGACTGCTAGCGGAAGCCGGGGTTTCCGCCGAGGTGGTATCCTTCCCTTGCATCAAGCCCATCGACCGGGACAGGCTGATTCAGCTGGCCGGACGGTTCCGGCACATTGTCACTGTGGAGGAGCATTCCGTGGTGGGTGGTTTCGGCTCGGCGGTGTGCGAGGTGCTGGCGGAAACAGGCGCGGGCTGCTGCGTCCACCGCATCGGCATGGCGGATGAATACAGCTGCGTCGTGGGTACTCAGCAGTACCTGCGGGGCGCCTATGATATGGACGACAAGGCCATCTGCCGCAGAACGCTGGCATGGCTGAACGAGGCATAACACAATGGAAGAAACGAAGCTGTCCCTGGCCGAGATTCATGAAGAGCTGCTCTGCCAGCTGCGGGACATCGTGGCGGTGTGCGACCGGCACGGCATCCAGTACAACCTGATGTGCGGTTCCCTGCTGGGCGCGGTACGCCATCAGGGCTTCATCCCCTGGGATGACGATATCGACCTGCTGATGACCCGCGCGGAGTTCACCCGCTTCCGGGAAATCTATCCCCGGGAGTGCGACCGCCGCTTTGAGCTGACCTACCTGAACACCTGGACTCCCCGGGTGATGAACCGCGACCCGGAGAAGGCCGCGGCCTTCACGGATTTTTTCATCCTGGACCCTGTGCCGCCGGAGGGGCCGCGGCGCAAGACCTGGTTTCTGCGGCTGCATATCCTCCAGGGAATGCTCAAGCGCAACGTCGATTACAGCCGCTTCAGCCTGAAGAACAAGGCTTTGCTCTTCGTCACCCATGTGATGGGCCTGCCCTTTACCACCCGGTGGAAGACCCGGCGGTATGAGCGGCTTTCCACCCAAATCAAGGACGGGGACGATCTTTGCATGTCCAACGGCGCGTTTGAGTTGATGATGCACATCTGGCATCCCGAGCAGTTCGCGGAAAAGATCACTGTCCCCTTCGAGGGCATTCCCTGCCTGATCCCGGCGAAATACGACGAGGTGCTGACCATCCTCTTCGGCCCGGATTACATGACGCCGCCCCCCGAAAGCGAGCGGGTGGCCAAGCATCTTGACGTATAAGGACGAAACGCATGGCCATGATCTTTTGTCCCCTTTATTCCGGCTCCAGCGGCAACTGCCTGTTCGTAGAAAACGGCCAGACACGGCTGCTGATTGACGCGGGCAAGCCCGGCAGAACCATTACCACCGCGCTGGAATTGATCGGCGTTGATCCCTCCACCCTGCAAGGAATCCTCATTACCCATGAGCACAGCGACCACATCGCCGGGGCGGGCGTGCTTTGCCGGCGCTTCGGCATCCCCGTCTACGCCACCGAGGGCACCTGGCGGGCTATGGACGGCAAAGTGGGCGAAATCCCGCCGGGGCTGCGGCGCGCCTTCGACAAGCGGCATGATTTCTACCTGGGCGACGTTGGGGTGGCGCCCTTTGCCATCCCCCATGACGCAGCGGAGCCTGTGGGCTATCGTCTGTGGGGCGCCGGCGTCAGCATCGCCACCGCCACCGACCTGGGACACTTCACGCCCGACATCCTCAGCGCCATCAGCGGCAGCTCCCTGGTGCTGCTGGAAAGCAACCATGACCCGGATATGCTGATGCAGAACCGCAGCTATTCCGCCCAGCTCAAGCGCCGCATCCTGGGCAATAAAGGCCATTTGAGCAACGAGGCCTGCGCCCAGGCCATCCTCCAATTAACGGAAACGGGCGTCCATCACATCATCCTGGGACACCTGAGCGGCGAAAACAACACGCCGGAGCTGGCGCTTTCCGTCAGCGAAAACCGGGTGGAGGAAGCGGGGATCCGGTTGGGCAGGGAATTGTCCATCGACCTGGCCTGGCGCGACCGGGTGGGTGGCGTATACACCCTGAAGGAAGGCGCCTGATGTTATCGACACAGCATCTTCGGGCCGGGATGACCTCCTCCAAGATACGCTGGGCCATGCTGACAGCCCTTTTGGCGCTGCTGCTGCGAACGCCCCTGAGTTGGCTGATGGAATTCCTGCCCGTCCGGGAAGATCCGGCGCTGTATTATGCGCTGCTTTCCCTGCGGGAGCTGCTGGCCTGGGGCCTTCCGGCGCTGCTGCTCCGCCCCTGGAAAAGCCCCGTCTATCCGCCGGCACAGCGGTGGCTGGCGCCCTGCGCAGGCGCTTTCCTCATGGGCGTCGTCGCCCAAGGCGCTTTGATGACCGTAACCGCCCGCTGGGCGCAGTGGCTGGGACTTGAGCTTTCCCGCATGCTGATGCCCGCCAACGGCGCGCAGTGGCTCCTGGCCGTGCTGGCGCTGGTGGTTGTCCCGGCGGCCGCGGAGGAAGCGTTCTTCCGGGGCGGGTTACTAACGGCCCTCAGCGAGCGAGCGGCGCCCTGGGCGGCCGCGGGCCTGTCCACCGCGCTGTTCGCGCTGATGCACGGCTCCCTGGCGGGACTGCCGGCCCATCTGGCGGCAAGCCTTTTTTGCACCCTGTGCATGATGCGCTGGGGATACCTGCGCTTCAGCGTCAGCTTTCATCTGGGCTACAACGCCGCCGCGCTGCTTCTTGCCGGGTGGAGCGGGAGCCCGACGCTCTCGCTGGCCCTGGGCATCCTGCTGGCATCCTGGGCCCTGGCGGTGGCCGGCGGCATCTCCTGGTACGGCAGCAGTCAGCGAATGGCCCGGCGGGATCGCCTGCTGTGCGCACTGCTGCTACTGGCCTCCACAACCCTGTACCTGCCTGATCTTTTATCATAAGTCAACCCGGCGGCCTGCCGGATCATACAGGTGGTGAAACCATGATTTTACTTTCCCTTCAAGGGATTCAAAAGAGCTTTGGCGCCAACGAGGTGCTTCGTGATGCCTCCCTGGTGCTCCAGGATGGCCAGCGGATGGCGCTGGTGGGCGTCAACGGCTGCGGCAAGTCCACGCTGATGAAGATCATCGCGGGGCTTGAATCCTCGGACGGCGGCGTGATGACCATGCAGAAGGGCCTCAAGCTGGGCTATCTGGCCCAGCAGGGTGAGGTCGGTGAAGGCCGAACCGTTCTGGAGGAGCTGGAAAGCGTCTTCGAGCCGGTGGTTCGCATGGAAGAGCAGCTGCGGGCGCTGGAAGTCCAAATGGCCGAATGCGCCCAGGACGAGGACATGCTCCATCGCCTGGGCAGTCAGTACGACCAGCTGACCCGGGACTTTGAGCGGGCCAACGGCTACGGCTGGCGCTCCACGGTTCAGGGTGTGCTGGCGGGTCTGGGCTTCCGCAAGGAGCAGCAGGGCCAGCTGGCTTCCCTGCTCTCCGGCGGCGAACGCACCCGGTTGTGCCTGGGGCGGATGCTGCTCACCGAGCCTGACCTGCTGCTCCTGGACGAGCCTACCAACCATCTTGATCTCAAATCCATCGCCTGGCTGGAAAACTACCTGCGGGCCTACAAGGGCGCGGTGCTGCTCATCAGCCATGACCGCTATTTCATGGATCATGTGTGCGACCGGGTCTGCGAGCTGCTCCTGGGCGCCACGGAATGCTATGACGGCAACTACACCGGCTACATGGCCCAGCGGGCGGAGCGCTTTGAAATCCGCATGAAGGCCTATGAGCTGCAGCAAAAGGAGATCGCCCGGCAGGAAGCCATTATCGCCAGGTATCGGCAGTTCAACCGGGAGAAGTCCATCAAGGCCGCCGAAAGCCGGGAGAAGCGCCTGGAAAAGCTGGAGCGCCTGGAAAAGCCTCAGGATGAAAGTGCCATCCATTTCCGCTTTGATATTCGCCGCCGCACCGGCGAGGATGTGCTGATGGCGGAGGAGCTGTCGAAGGGCTTTGACGGCCGCACCCTTTTTGACCATGTGAAGCTGCACCTGCGGGCGGGGGACCGCGTGGCCCTCATCGGTGACAACGGCGTGGGCAAGTCCACCCTGCTCAAGTGCCTCATCGGAGAGATGAAGCCCGACGGCGGCACCATCCGCCTGGGCAGCGGCGTGGACATCGGCTATTATGACCAGCACCAGGCGCACCTTCACGACAGCAAGACCGTGCTGGATGAGGTGTGGGATGACTTCCACCGCCTGGAGCAAAGCGAGGTGCGGGGCGCGCTGGGACTGTTCCTCTTCACCGGGGACGAGGTGCTGATGCCCGTCAGCACCCTTTCCGGCGGCGAGAAGGGCCGTGTGGCCCTGACCAAGCTGATGCTTCGCAAGGACAACCTGCTGCTTCTGGACGAGCCCACCAATCACCTGGACATGGACTCCCGGGAGGTGCTGGAAAGCGCCCTGGCGGAGTTTCCGGGCACTATCCTGGCCATCAGCCATGACCGATATTTCATCAACCGCTTTGCCGAGAAGGTCTGTGTGCTGGAGACCGGCGGCGTGAAGGAATACCTGGGCAATTACGACGACTATTTCGAGAAGATTAACCGGGAGCAGGAGCCTGACGGCGACGCTCCCGCCCTCACCCGTACCGCTCTGGAAAAGGAAAAGCGACGCTCCCGCGAGGAGGAAAAGCGCCTGAAGGAACGCAGGCTGGCTCTGCAAAAGGCTGAGGAAAGCGTGCTGAAGGCCGAGGAAGAGGCCGCCGACCTGGAAGCCCGGCTGGCCGCCCCCGAAACCTATCAGGACGCGGAAAAGGCCGCTGAGCTGGCCCGGGAATACCAGCGGAAGAAGGAAGAAATCGACCGCCTGTACCGCGCCTGGGAGGCGCTGGAAAGCGAGGCATAACGCAGCAAAAAAGGACTGCCTGACAGGCTTACTGCCATAGGCAGTCCTTTTTGTATGGTTCATACGGTGGGCGGCAGGGACAGGAACAGACAGCCGTCGCCATAAAACAGAACCGGCTCCAGCAGCGCAGCCCAGTCTTCCAGCCGCTGTTCCCGGGAGCGTTCCTCATCCGCCAGCAGACAGATAAGCGCGTCGTTGGTTTCGCCCGTTGGCGTTATGCGCACCATGGCCGGCTGAAGGCGCTCCACGGCAAAGCTGTTGCGGAAGGCCCGCAAATCATATCGTGCGTCGGAACCTCCGGTAAAGCCATAGAGCCGCTTGTAGGGCGTGCCCGCCCCGGCTTCCTCGCCATCCAGCGCCCGGGGCTGGGAGTCCAGCACTTCAAAGGCGCTTGTCCGGCAAAATTCTCCGGGCGCGATGCTCAGGCAGACATAATGCCCCACTTTGCCGGAACGGAAGGGGCCCTGGGTATCCTCCGTACCCGCCGCCAGATGACCCACCACGATGCGCGCGTCACCATAGCCCGCCCGCTCCAGGAGGTCGGCCATCTCGCACAATGTGCGCCAGCGATCCGTCTTGGACAGCGTACCCAGCACCAGCCGCGGCGCCGAACAGGATGTATCCAGCAACGAGGACACATCCTCCGGCGTGATGCGCTGCTGCGTCCATGTCAATTCCCCGCCCCAGGCATGAAGCGTCTGCCGCAGGGCGGGATAGCTTGTGCCGTAGCGGTCTGGCGCGTGGAGAAGATCCGACAGATAGCCCAGGCGGTACAGCTGCAGCTTGACCATGCTGTTATCCTCCGGCGCGCAAAGCAGGCGCATCATGTCCAGCAGCAGCGCCGCCGCCTGATCCTCATCGGTGATGCGCAAAGACGCCAGCAGCGCGTTGGTCAGCGATGCGGGCCCGCAGCCATTTTCCTTAAATGCGCGGTCGCCATAGCGGTATTCGCTGGTGTGAAAGCGGAGGTCGCGCTGGGAAATGGCGGCAGGCTGGCTTTCTGCCCGCGCGGCGGGGACAGCCGCCAGCAGGCAAAGGCAAAGAAGGCTCAGCCATCGGCGCAAGGAATCACGTCCTTTTTTTACAATTGTTACGAATATTCGACATGAGCCGACGCTTTTCCTTTTCCATATACAATTCCTTTGTGGTCAGGCCGAGCCATGCCTGACGGCACTTCCCGGGGATTAACCTTGAAAACCCAGCTGAAGGCGTGATATAATCAATTGATACAGCATGCGGGGAGCGGAAAGGAGATACGCTTCGGATGACGAACACGCTCATGTATCAATCGGAAAACTCCGTTCAGCTGGATCGGGTCAGGATGGACCTATATACCAACTTCACCTTTCCCATGCACATCCACCGCGATTTGGAATTTATCCTGGTGCTTGAGGGCGAGATCGAAATCATCACGGAATTTGGCGGCGAGACCGCCTATGTGGGGGAAATGGCGCTGATTCTGTCGAACCAGAGGCACGCCTTCCGCACGGCCGCCGCGTCAAAAACGCTGATCTGCACCTTTTCGCCCAGCTTTGTCAATGCCTTCACGATGCAGATCAAGGGCATGATTAGCCAGCGGTGCGTGTTTCCCTGCGGCCCCGGACTGTCCGCCTACCTGGAAAGCTGCTACCTGAGCCCCATGCTGCCCGACAAGCTCACGCTGAAGGCTTCCTTTTACGCCATCTGCGCCCGGTATCTGCAATGCGCCTCCCTGCTGGAAACGCCCATCCGGCATGATGATCTGCTTAACAAGCTTCTCCTCTATGTGGAGGAAAATTATCGTGACAACATCTCTCTCAACAGCGCCAGCCGCGCCATCGGCTATGATGAAAACTACCTGTCCCGGTACTTTCACCAGGCTGTCGGAATCAACTTCCGCCAGTTTGTCAACCAGTACCGGGTGGAATATGCCTGCCATTTGATGCATGACGCCTCCGTGCGCATGGCGGATGTCGCCATGAATTCCGGCTTTCAGAACATCCGCAGCTTCAACCGTGCCTTTTTGTCCATCATGGGCAAGACGCCCACGGAGTATATGAATTAGTTTCCACCCCAGCTATGAAAAACAAGCACGATGAAATAGGAAAGAAAATGTCCATTCCATTGTGCTTTTTTTCTTTATCATCATGTGGTATATGACTATAATAAAGCCAGAATTGCAATGAAGTTTGCAACCATAAAGGAGGTATCCCCAATGAAACGACTGCTCGCGACGCTTCTGGCAATGTGCATGCTTCTATCGGTTCCCTTCGCCAGGGCTGAGGAGGACGGTCCGCTGACCCCCTATGCCGATACCGTGGTGGTCCAGATGATGATGTCCGACGACCCCAACGTACCCTTCTTCAACGGCGAGACCCAGGACGAGAACGTGGTGGAGAAGTTCTTCCGCGACTACCTGAACATCGATTTCCAGGCCAAGTGGCTCATTGACAGCACCAAGTACAGCGAGCAGCTGAACCTGGCCATCAACGCCAACACCCTGCCGGATATGTTTGTAGCCTCCAAGGGCCAGGTAGCCAACATGGCTGAATTCGGCCAGATTGCTGATCTGACGGACGTGTATGAGCGGTACATCAGCGACAGCGCCCGCGAGGTGCTGGAATTCCAGAACGGCGTGGCCTTCCAGCCCGTGACCATCAACGGCCGTATCTGGGCCCTGCCCCTGCCCAACGACTTCTCCGATGAGATCACCGTTATGTACATCCGCAAGGACTGGATGGAAGCCCTGAACCTGGAGGCCCCCAAGACCCTGGCTGACCTGGTTGACATGGCTATTGCCTTTGCCACGCAGGATCCCGACGGCAACGGCGTGGACGACACCTTCGGCATCGCCACCGACGCCGGCTTGAACTACATCGCCGAGCTGATCGGCCATCCCCTGGGCGCCTACCGGGGCATCTGGATGAGCAAGGAGGACGGCGTCCTTGAATATGCCAACATCAAGGACGAATACAAGGAGATGCTGCGCATCGTCAACCGTCTGTACCATGCTGGCGGCATCGACAAGGAGTTCGCCGTCAAGGACATCAACTCCATGGCCAACGACATCGCCCAGGGCAAGTGCGGCATCTACCCCGGCTCCTTCTGGGCCATCTACTGGATGCTGAACATGAGCATGGGCAACCAAATCGAGGCTGAATGGCAGGCCTATCCCATCATCGCCCGGGCGGACGGCTCCTATCAGCCCCGCGCGCTGGACACCACCTACCGCTTTCTGGTTGTTCGCAACGGCTACGAGCATCCCGAAGCGGCGGTGAAGGCCATCAACCTGTGGCAGGAAATGTGGCAGGGCCAGTACGCCGCCGAATACCGCGCCCTGTACAGCAAGGATTCCGGCTATGACGCCGACGTGAAGTATTACAGCCCCATCTTCTTTGACCCGCCCTACAAGAACGTGGAAAAGGCCGCGGCCGTGAAGCAGGCCATCGAGACCGGCGACGCCTCCGGCCTGAACGAGGAGCAGCTGGTTATGTACAGCAACTACCGCAAGGCTCTGGAAAACGGCAATCGCCAGGCTGCTTGGCAGGCCGAAACGGACATCGCGGTGTTCCACATCCTCAAGGACGACTATCAGCTGAACTTCCGTTACAGCGACTTCAACGGCCCCACCACCGCCGTCATGTCCGAGCTGTGGCCTATGGTCAACCAAGTGACCGACGTGGCGACCCATGAGATCATCATGGGCGAGCCCGACCAGGTGGACGCCCGCTTTGACCAGTATGTGGCCGACTGGTACGCCGCTGGCGGCAACGAGCTGACCCAGGAAGTCACCGCCTGGTACGCCGAAAACGTCAAATAACCGCATCCATCCAGCATTCGGGGAGCCGCACGGCTCCCCGAATGCCATCACAGCCACGCGCGAACGATCAGGAGGCAGGAACACATGATGCAAACCAAAGCAAAAATCCCCCTCAAAGCCCCGTCACCCAAGCGGCTTCTGCGCAACTGGCCCTTGCATCTGATGCTGCTGCCCTGCATTTTGCTGCTGTTGCTTTTCAACTACGCGCCCATGGTCGGCATCTCCATCGCCTTCCAGCGCTACAACCCCACCAAGGGCTTCTTCGGTTCCCAATGGGTGGGCCTGCAGCACTTTCAGCGGCTGTTCGCCCTGCCCGGCTTCTGGCAGGCGGTGTGGAACTCCTTCCGCATCGCCGTTCTGAAGATTGTCTTCTCCCAGCTCATGGCGCTGACCTTCGCCCTATGCCTGAACGAACTGCGCCTGCGCGCCTATAAAAAAGTCATCCACGCGGTGACGCTGTTCCCGCACTTTGTCTCCTGGGTCATCTGCGCTACCATCATCCGTGATCTGCTCTATGCCGACGGCGCCATCAACACCCTGCTTATGAGCCTGGGACTCACTAACTCCCCCATCTTCTTCCTGGGGGACAGCCAGTACTTTCTGCCCATGCTGATTATCACCGATGTGTGGAAGGGCTTCGGCTACGGCAGCGTCATTATCACCGCCTCCCTGACCAGCATTGACCCCGGCCTGTACGAAGCCGCCTATATCGACGGCGCGGGCCGCTGGAAGCAGACCCTGCACGTCACCCTGCCGGGCATCGCCAGCATCATGATGATGCTGCTCCTGTTGAGCATCGGCGGCATCCTCAGCGCCGGCTTTGACCAAATCTACAACCTGTACAATACCCTTGTCTATGACGTGGCGGACATCATCGACACCTACGTTTACCGCATGGGCATCGGCAGCGGCCAGTTCAGCCAGGCCACGGCGGCAGGCCTGTTCAAGTCGGTCATCGGCGCAATCCTGCTGACGATCTCATATGCGCTGGCCGCCAGGTATACCGATTACCGTGTGTTTTAAGGGGGCTGCGCCATGCTGTTCAAGAAAAACGATACCCGGGGCTATCGGGTCTTTACCGTCTTCAACATCATCTTCCTCGGTCTGCTGGGGCTTGTGTGCTTCCTGCCCTTTTGGCACATCTTCTGCAAATCCCTCTCCTCCGGCGCGGCGGTATCCGCCAATCTGGTAGGGCTTTGGCCCTCCGGCTTCACTCTCCAATCCTACAGGGAAGCGCTGACAGACACGCGCATTCTGCGGGCGCTGTGGGTCAGCGTGGAGCGGGTGTGCTTCGGCACGCTGTTCACCATGGCAACCACCATCCTGGCAGCCTACCCCCTGTCCTTTGACGCCCGCGCCTTCCCCAGCCGCCGGGTATACAGCTGCGTATTCATCTTCACCATGCTCTTTGGCGGCGGTACCATACCTACCTACATTCTCATCAACAACATTCTTAGGATGACCGACACCATTTGGGCCATTACCGTCCCCGGCGCGGTGGTGGTAGCCAACACCATCATGCTGATGAACTTCTTTCGCAATCTGCCCAAGGAGATCCGCGAGGCCGCGCTGGTGGACGGCGCGGGGCAGATCGCCACACTGGTCAAGATTTATCTGCCCCTGTCGGCGCCCTGTCTGGCCACGCTGGCGAGCTTCTGCGTCATCGGTCATTGGAACGCCTGGTTTGACGCCCTGCTGTTCATGCGGGATCCTGCCAACTATCCCCTGTCCACCTATCTGCAGGTGGTGGGCAGCAAGCTGACCGCCGTCAAATCCCTCCACGACGCCGAGCGCATGATGGAAATGAGCCAGCGCTCCATCACCAGCGCGTACACCATCATCTGCACCGTGCCGATCCTGTGCGCCTTCCCCCTCCTGCAAAAATACATCCGCTCCGGCCTGGTGGTCGGCGCGGTGAAAGGATGAGCGTCATGCAGACGTATGTCAATCCCATCAGCGCAGGCCAGGACCCCTTTGTGCTGCGCGGCCCCGACGGGATGTATTACAGCGTATTCAGCGGCGGTACCAACGCCCGTGGCATGTTTGTGGCTCAGTCTCCCCGGCTCAGCGAGCCTGGTGTGGCCCATCTGGTGTGGAGCACACCGGCGGAGGGCTGGAACTCCGGCGCCATCTGGGCCCCTGAGCTGCATTATCTGCGGGGCCGGTATTACATCTATTATACCACCGCCGCCATGGATCGCGGCGTCAGCGCCTGGCCCACCCGACGTCTGGGTGTGCTGGAAGCCGACGCGCCCCTGGGCCCCTACCGGGACGCAGGCAAGCTGTCGCTGGGGGAGGAGATGTCCATCGACGGCACCGTGCTGGAGGCCGCCGACGGCCAATTATACTTCGTTTACACACGCAGCCTTTGCTTCCGTGACCGGCAGAACAGCCTGTACATCGCGCCCATGGCCTCCCCCACGGAAATCAGCGGCGAGCCCCAGCTGCTCAGCCAGCCCCAATGGCCCTGGGAGGAATATGTCAACGAGGGCCCCGAGGCCATCCGTCACAACGGCCGGCTGATGATCGTCTACTCCGCCCACGCGGCCCACACCGCCGAATATTGCCTGGCCCTGCTCACCTGCGAAAATGAGGCGGATATTCTGAACCGCGACAGCTGGGCTAAGCACGGCGCCCCCTGCTTCCGCAAGGGCAGCGGCGTCATCGGCCCCGGCCACGCCAGCATGACCATCGCCCCCGACGGCAAGACCCATTACCTGGTCTATCACTGCAAATCCAATGCCTGCGACAGCTTCCTGGAAAGCCGCTCCATGTGGCGCATGGTATGCGTCCAGCCTTTCGTCTGGCAGGAGGACAACACCCCCCGCTTCGGCGCGCCCCTGCCCCTGGGAGCGCCGCTCCCCCTGCCTCCCGGTGAAACGGAGGACGAGAAGGGCGTGCTGGTGGAAAACGCCATCCGTTCGGAGCGTTCCCTGATGATCCATTATGGCGCCCATGAGCACGCTCCCATCGTCGAGGACATCCTCTACCTGGATGCTGGCGAACGGCCCGAATACGGCTGCAAGTCCATTGTCCGCGGTCTGTGCTGGGATGACGCGCGCCTGTCGGTGACGCTGCGGATGATCGGCGGGGAGGGCTCGGGTCTGCTGCTGCGCGTGCGCAACGCCGGGGCGCGCCGAAACCTGATGCAGGGGTATGCCGCGCGGGTTTCCCAGCGGTTCGGCCTTCAGCTTCTGCGGTATGACGGCTGGAGCGAGCCTGTCCGCCTGGGGCACACTGCTCTTCAGGCGCTTCCTGGGGACTGGCTGCGGCTGGAAGTTCAGATGCGGGGCGATACCTTCACCCTGCGCGTGGACAATACCCTGCTGACCGTGCGGGACGCCGCTTATGCCTCGGGCCGTGTCGGCGTCATGGCCGAGGGTGACATGGGCTGGTTCCAAAATCTGCGCGTGGAGGCGCTAACGCCATGAATACCGTCACCATTGACCTGGGCTGATCCCGGCGCGTCATCCATCAACCTTTACGAGCACCTTGCCGAGCACATTGGCGGTATGTTCTGCGACGGGCTTTGGGCGGGCAAGGTCGACGGCATTAACAGCGTTTGCGGCTTCCGCAAGGCGCTGGCGGACAGCTTCAGGAAGCTCGCTCCGCCCATGCTGCGACGCCCGACGGCGACTTTGCCGAAACCGCCGGCCCCATCAAAGCCGCCCCCCGACGGGGCAGCCGGTATACTGCCATGACCTGTTGCCCGAAAGCACCGCCGTAAGCACATACAAATGGATGACGCTGTGCTGCCCGGCAGAAGCGATACCCTGCTTCGCCGCCGGCATGACCTCCGTGCCGCCCTTTCACATCCAGTATTGGATGAATACCGCAGCCCCCTCAGGGCACGCCCCCCTTGGCCGACGAGCGCGCCGTCAACGGCGACGCGGAGCCCTTCAACGCGCTCTCTTGAGAGCATAGGCAACGAGAACCGGGGCAGGCGGCGGACAGATGACCCCCGAGGCTCGCGCCCGGGAATTCATCCGCTTCACCGCCGTCTGCCGGAGCCTGGTCGTACCCCATGAGCGGGGCCGACGGCCGCAACATCGCATGGCCTCGGCTGCTGATGCAGGAGTGGGCCATGCCCCGCGTGGGACGCCCGCCTGCGGCGTCAGCATCCTCTACTATACCGCCATGTAGGGCTTCACCCAGGCGGAATGATACGCTGCCATGACGCGAGCAAACTGCATGCGGCACATCCTGGACGATCACCGCGCCGCCATGGACGAGTCCGCCCTCCACCGGCAGCTGAAAATCATCCTGGAAGGGTGGGACTGCCATTATGCGGAGAGCTCCGGCTCCATCCAGGTCTGCAACCTCTTCGAGCAGCAGAGCAGCCCGCGGGGCGCGGCAGCGGCGGCCCTGACGCTGAACATCTTCAGCAACCGCTGCGCCCATATCGCCCGGCTGTGCAATAATTTGTACCTTTATACATAGCTCGGAGCGGACGTTTTGCTGAAGCATCCCCTGCCATGTCTTCGATATGTGCAAGGGCCATCAGGGCGGCTGACAGCTGCATGCCAGCATCCGCTGTCCTGTGAGGGAACAGACCTCCGCCGCATCCCGCAGACCCTTGCCGCTTCCGTGAGGGATGGTATGCCGACCCCCACCCCGGCCAACCCGGAGCTGACGGAAAAACCGTGCAGCCGGGCGCCATCGTGGGCATGCTGAAGGGCATAGGAACGCCGCGCGTGCTCAGCCTTCCCACGCACCCGCAATATCCTTGATGCGCCCAGGCCGTAACACCCGGCACTGCCGCCGTCAATGTCACCCAAACGACGGACATCAATCTGCCCGCAGCCAGCACGGCTGTGCTGATCCTGCCATTGGAGGCTGTCAAACCATGAGGAAGCTGCTGACTCTGCTCCTGATCCTGCTGCTCCCCGCCGTTGCCCTGGGGGAAGTCGGCGTTACCGTCACGGACGAGACCATCAACACAGTCAGTCCGTTGCTTTTCGGTGACAACCTGTCCTGGCGCGGCGACGGGTACGGTCTATGGGACGCTGCCTCCGATACGCTGGACGCCTCCCTAATCGATGCCTTCGCCCGCAGCGGCATCACCCACCTGCGCTATCCTGGCGGCATCGAGGCCAGCTACTTCCACTGGCAGGAAACCATTGGCGACCAGCGCATCCCGCAGATCGACCCCTTCTCCATGGACTGGCCCACGGAGGCCGGAGAGCAGGGGGCGCGTTATCATCCCGGCTTCGGCTTCGACGAGTTCGTTGCGTTCTGTGAGCAGACAGGCATCGCGCCCTCGGTCGTGCTGAACGTTGGCTCCGGCACACCCCGGGAGGCCGCCGACTGGATTCTCTACTGCCTGGCCTGCGGCATTCCCGTCGCCGCCTGGGACGTGGGCAATGAAGAGCATTTCTGGCATAACCAGGTGCCGGGAATGAACATCGCCAAGACCGAGGAGGAATACATCACCTTCTACCGGGAGCTGTACGCCATCCTTCAGGCGGAATTGAACCCGGAGCAGCTTGACGGCTTGAGCCTGGGCGCCATCGGCCTGCCCGCCTCTCATCCCCTGTGTGTTCGCAAAGCCTGGGATCGAACCATCCTCCAGGCCCTGGGCGGCCAGATGGACTATCTGGACGTCCACATCGGCTACGCCACCTACAATGTGGTCGGCGCGGACAATGACAGCATCGCCAAGGCGCTGATGGCCTCGGCTGAGTGGGTACACCAGATGCTGGAGGACGTGAAGCGGGAGATCGACCGCTATGCCGGGGAGGAGGGCGAACACATCGCCATCCACATCAGCGAGCACGGCCCCATGACAGGCTCCTTCCACTACAACACCGTGGCTGGGGCGCTGTTCCAGGCTGATCTGTTCAACATGCTGCTGCGTGAACCCAAAGTGACCGCCGCCAACCACCTCCCCGCCATCAACCACTACGCCGCCGCCAATGTGGTCGGCACCGCGGACTTTCCAGTGGTGGAAAAGAATCGGGGCCGCGTATTCTGGAAAAACACCGTCAGCTATGTTTTCGACCTGTATGCCCCGCTGGCAGGCCAAGAGGTGCTGAAAACGTCGGTGAAGGCCGGAACCTTCGACAGCCCCCGAGTGGGCCTGGTTCGAGCCATGACCAGCGTGCCCCTGGCGGACGCGGCGGCTTATCGCGGCGCTGACGGCACACTGACCCTGATGCTCCTGAACCGGGATACCGCCCAGGCCCAGGATTTTGCCATCGCCCTGCCCGCCGCTTTCGCTCTGAACCATTGCCATCGGCTGTACAGCAAGAACTGCTTTGCCTACAACAGCTGGAACCGCGACAGCGTACGCCTTGCCGTGCTGGATGCCAGCGAGGCTTCAATGGACGGACAGACGCTGATGCTTCTCTGTCCTCCCATGTCCCTGACGGTCCTGCGGCTCACGCCCCAGGAAAAATAAATTAGCAGGCCGGAAGGATTGCTTAACCTTTTGGTCTGTGCTATACTCTATCCATCCTGTTACCCGCGCGTTTTCTCTCACCCGAAACCAGAAAGGCGGTATTCTTCATGACGTCAGCCTCCGCATCAAAGCCCCTTGTCCTCGGCATCGCCGGGGGGTCCGGCAGCGGCAAGTCCACCTTCGCCGCCGCCCTGGTGGAACGCCTTCGCCCGCTGAAAACCGCGGTCATCAGCACCGACGGCTTCTTTAAGCGCCCGCTGCCCACCATGATTTCCCCCGTCTCCGGCAAAACCTACGATGACTGGAATTCCCCAGACGCCATCGACATTGACCGCCTCCTGGAGGCTGTTGACGGTCTCCTTGTGAGCGACGCCAGCGTTGTCATCATCGAGGGACTCAGCGTCTTCTGCTTCAACGCGCTGCTGAAGCTGATGGATCTGAAGGTCTTCATCGACCTGCCCTCCGACGAGCGGATGTACCGGCGCATCAGGCGGAACATGAAAATGTGGAACGTCTCCATGGAAGAGGTGGCCGATTACTACCTGGAAGCCGCCAAGTTTGCTGAAGAGAAGCATTTTCTGCCCACTCGGGTGAAGGCGGACATGATCGTTAACGGTTACGTCAGCTACGACAGACCCCTGGCGCTGATCGACGCCTGGGTCAAGGCTCAGTCATAAAGCGCATACCTGCCGCCCGCCGAAGCATTGCTTTTCAGCGGGCGTTGCTTTATAATGGTTGAAGCGCTCAACCCTCAACGCAAGCGGAGGCAGACGATGCAAATTTCCAGCCGGTTCACCATCGCGGTTCACATGCTCCTGTGCATGGAGATGTTCAAGGATACCCATAAAGTGACAAGCGACTTTCTCGCCTCCAGTGTGCATGCCAATCCCGTTGTGATGAGAAAGCTGCTTCAGCAGCTGAAAAGGGCCGGACTTGTCCGCGTCACCCGAGGAACCGGCGGGGCGGAGGCAGCCAAGCCCCTTACTGACATCACCCTGCTGGATATTTATCAAGCGGTGGAGTGCGTTGAAACAGGCGCGCTGTTCCACTTCCACGAAAATCCCAACCCACATTGCCCCGTGGGCCGGAACATCCATGCCGTCCTGGACGGAAGGCTTGCTGCCATCCAGCAGGCCATGGAGAACCAGCTGCGCTTCGTCACCATGCAGGAGCTTTTTCTGGACGCCCAAAGGCTGATCTGACACCTCTCCTTTCCCGCAGAAAAAAAGTTTCATCCTTCTCGTTGTAATTGTTGACATTACATCAAAACCATGGTATAACACCGTTGTACCCGTTGTGGTTACGACAAACATTGGAGGGAATCAACCATGTCCAGCTATCAGAAAACCACCGTCACAGCCACCGCCAGAACCGAACTGCACGACCTGCTTGCCCTGACGGGCGCGGAGATCAGCATCAACAGCCTCCCTGCGGGGGCCGGTATTCCGTTCGTCCACGCGCACAGGCAGAATGAGGAGATCTACGGCATCCTGGCCGGGAAGGGCAAGGCCGTCATTGACGGCGAAAACGTGGCCCTCGCGGCGGGTGACTGGCTCCGGGTGGCCCCGGCGGCCAAGCGGCAGTTCTTCGCGGCGGAAAGCGAAGGGATCAGCTACCTCTGCATCCAGGTGAAAGCCAACTCTCTGGAGGGCTATACCCAGGACGATGGCATCATCGTGGAGGACTGAAGCGGCGATACAGCAAGGCCCCGCGGATCTTCTAATCCGCGGGGCCTTGCTATGTTCATTCCTTCGGCAGTGGGATTCTGAATGGGTAGCTCATATCCTTTTATGTTTGAGAATCCGCCGTCAAGTTTCGCTTCGTTCCCTGACTACGCTTTACCGCTAAGCGAGGGGGAACGATTGGGGGCCTTGCCCCCATACCCCCGCCTGAGGGCCATCGGCCCTCAGACTCCCCTTTTCGCTGGCGCGAGCGTTCCTGCTTTAGGGAATCGACCGTCAGGTTTCGCTTCGCTCCCTGACTGCGCGAGGGGAACGGTTGGGGGCCTTGCCCCCATACCCCCGCCTGAGGGCCATCGGCCCTCAGACTCCCCTTTTCGCTGGCGCGAGCGTTCCTGCTTTAGGGAATC
>CANOHT010000027.1 GCA_947565865.1 uncultured Clostridia bacterium | reverse complement strand
TTTGTGGAGTGGCTGGGACGGGAAAATTTGTCCAAGGGCGTTCAGATTCGCACGGTGGGCGATATGCTGGATGTGGATCTGTTCATTATTGTGGAGTACGGCATTTCCATTGCCGAGGTCTGCAAGGGCATTGTGGATACGGTGCGCTACAAGCTGGAAAGCATGACGGGCGTCACGGTTCGCAAGGTAAACATTTCGGTGGAAGGCATCCGCATTTAATGGGCGCGGCACACCGTCTGATTGAACGGAGGAAAAACCCTTGATACAGTTTAAGACGATTGACGGGCTTTTGCTGCGCGATATGGTCGTGGCCGGCGCGGCGCTGCTGGAGAAAAATCGTGAAGCGGTGGATGCCCTGAACGTTTTCCCTGTGCCTGACGGCGATACGGGAACCAACATGTCCTTGACCATGCAGAGCGCTACCCGCGAGGTGAACAGCAAGGAGTTCCTGCGGGCGGACGAGGCGGCCAACGCCCTGGCGAAGGGTGCGCTTCGCGGTGCGCGCGGCAATTCCGGCGTTATCACTTCTCAGCTGTACCGCGGCTTTGCCAAGGCGCTGAGCGGTGTGGAGAAGATCACGCCCATGCAGTTTGCGCTGGCGCTGCAAAAAGGCGCGGAAATGGCCTACAAGGCTGTGATGAAGCCCAAGGAGGGCACCATTCTGACGGTGGCCCGCGTGATTGCTGAGGATGCGGTCAAGCAGGCCCAGCAGACCCCGGATGATTACGACGCGCTGATGACCACCATGCTGCGCAGCGGTGAAGCCATCCTGAAGCGTACCCCGGATATGCTGCCGCCGCTGAAGCAGGCGGGTGTGGTGGACTCCGGCGGACGGGGGCTGCTGCTGATCTACATGGGCTACGCGGCGGTGCTGCGCGGCGAGGACATCAGTCTGCTGGAGGCTGGCGCGGATGAGGCCGGCGCGGACAGCTGCGACGATTGGCATGACCTTTCTGGCGAGATCCATAACGCCTACTGCACCTCCTTTACCATGATCCGTTTCAAGGATGACTGCAACGAGCATGATGTGGACTCCTTCCGCCGCCGGCTCAACCGCATTGGCGACTGCGTCCAGGTGACGGGCGATCTGACGGAAACCAAGGTTCATGTGCATACCAACAATCCTGGCAACGCCATCGAGTATGGTCTGGAACTGGGTGAGCTGATCGACATTAAAATCGACAACCTGCTGGCGATGAAGCGGGAGCTTGAAAAGGACAGTCAGCCGGAGGCGTCCGCCGAGGAAGCACAGCCGGAAAAGGATTTCGGCATGGTGGCGGTGTCTTTGGGCGAGGGCTTTTCCAACATCTTCCGCGACCTGACGGTGGATTGCATCGTCGAGGGCGGCCAGACCATGAATCCGTCCACGGATGACATCCTCCAGGCGATCAATTCGGTGCCGGCTCGCTGCGTGTTTGTGTTCCCGAACAACGGCAACGTGGTCATGGCGGCCCAGCAGGCGGGTGAACTCTCCGGCAAGGAGGTCCATGTCATCCCCACAAAGAATGTGGCCATGGGAATCGCCGCCGCGGTGGCCTTCCAGCCTGACGCCAGCGGCGAGGAAAACGCCGCGCGCATGGCCGAGGCCGCGCAGCATGTGAAGACAGGCACCGTGACCTACGCCGTCCGCGACAGCGAGTTCAACGGCGTTCAGATCAAGGAAGGCGACTACATCGGCCTGCACAACGGCCAGATTGAGCATTCCGGCTCCTCCGTCCATGACGTGGTGATGGAAATGATGAAGGCCATCGTTACGCAAGAGGATGAAATCATCACGGTTTATTATGGCGCGGACACCAGTGAGGCGGACGCGCAGGCGCTTTCCGAGGAGATTGCCGCGGCTTATCCTGACTGTGACTGTGAATGCTTGATGGGCGGTCAGCCGCTGTACTATTACCTCATTTCGGTGGAATGAGCATGGAGCTTACCGATATCAAGGGCATTGGCCCGACTCGGCTGGCGGCTCTTCGCGCAGTGGGCATATGCTCATTGCGCGATTTGTTATACAGCCTGCCGCTTCGCTATGAGGATCGGACGCGGGTGGTTCCCTGCGCCCAGGCCCGGGAGGGTGAGGCGCTGGTCATGGGCGTGGTGGCCAATCCGCCCAAGCTGTCCCGGTTCAACGGACTCACCAGGGTGACCGCCTCCATTGGCGATGAATCCGGCAAGCTGTTGCTATGCTGGTACAATCAGCCCTGGATCATGCAGCAGCTGCCGATAGGGAAGTGCGTCATGCTCTATGGCCGCGTGATGGTGAAGAATGGGCGGCGCTCCATGCAGAATGCCGTTCAGGTTCCTGAACCGTCTATTCAGCCGGTATATCGGGCCGTCAAGGGAATTCCAGGCAAGACATTTCGCGAGATGATGCTCACGGCGCTGTCCCAGGTGGATGACTGCTGCCCGGAAACCCTGCCCCATGCCCTGCGACTTCGTCATCAGCTGTGCGAGCTGAATTACGCGATACGTCAAGCTCATTTTCCGGATAACCTGGAGGCTCTGCGCAAGGCACGGCGTCGTTTAGCCTTTGAGCAGATGCTGATGTACCAAGCGGCCTTGGGACTGATGCGCCATCATCGGGAGGACGGGTTTCCGCTGCCGCTGGAGGATGGCGCCACGGAGGCCTTCTGGTCGCGGATGCCCTTTCCTCCAACAGGGGCGCAGCGGCGGGTGCTGAAGGAAATCACGGCGGATTTGCGGCGGTCTCGGGCTATGAGCAGATTGGTGCAGGGGGATGTGGGCTGCGGAAAGACAGCGCTGGCCTTTGGCGCGATTGCGCTGTGCTGCGGCGCTGGATATCAGGCGGCTATGATGGCGCCGACTGAAATTTTAGCGCGGCAGCATTACGCATCTGCGAAGGCGCTGCTGGAGCCCATGGGCATCACTTGCGGCTTGCTGATCGGCTCCATGAGGGCCAGAGAAAAGCGCGAGGCTCATGCCCATGCGGCGGACGGATCGTGGCAGGTGGTCTTCGGAACCCATGCGCTTATCAGCGAGGGCGTCGCTTATCAGCGTCTTGGCCTTGCCGTGACGGACGAGCAGCACCGCTTCGGCGTCCGTCAGCGCAGCACCCTCCAGGATAAGGGTGCTGTGGCAGGGAAGGCGCCCCATGTGTTGGTGATGTCCGCGACCCCGATCCCACGGACGCTGGCGCTGATTCTGTACGGTGATTTGGACGTGTCCATTGTGGACGAGCTACCTCCGGGGCGGACGCCTGTGCGCACCCGTGTGGTGCCGGATGAGAAGCGCGGGGCCATGTACGGCTTTCTCCGGGAGCAGGTGAAAGCGGGACGGCAGGCCTATGTGGTGTGCCCACTCGTGGAGGAAAGCGAGGCCGTGGAGAACGTCCGATCGGCGCGGGAAACCTTCCGGCAGCTGAGTACGAACGAACTGTCCGGGCTTCGGGTGGCGCTGACCTGGGGAGCGCAGCCGCCGGAGGAAAAAGCGGAGGTCTTGGCCGCGTTTACCGCTGGCAAGGTGGACATACTGGTATCTACCACCGTCATTGAGGTGGGCGTGAACGTACCCAACGCCAGCGTGATGATTATTGAAAATGCCGAACGCTTTGGCTTGTCCCAGCTTCACCAGCTGCGGGGGCGGGTAGGGCGAGGGGCCGCGGAAAGCTGGTGCTTTCTCCTGGCGGAGGAAAATGAGCGGCTTCGCATCCTGACTTCGACCAACGACGGCTTTGTGGTCGCGCAAAAAGACCTGGAGCTTCGTGGGCCGGGGGATCTCATGGGCACAAGGCAAGCGGGTGAAATGGCAGGGGACTTCCTCCTGGACGGTGATATCCGCCTGCTGGAAGAAGCCAGCCAGTGCATGAGGCGACTTCGGGAGGATGCGGCGCTGAGCGATGAACGGGCCGCTGTGGAAGCGGTGGCCATGAACGTCTATGCGAAACGGATAGAGAAGATCGCGCTCAATTGAGCGCCGGACACGGTTCTGCCTGACTTGCTGAAGCCAGGCGACCAATGAGCGGGCCCTGGCCCGGAAAAGGAGTGACCTTCATGGAAACGACCTGCTTTGAAAACCGGGAATTATCCTGGCTTCGGTTCAATGAGCGCGTGCTGGAGGAGGCCGAGGACGAGCGCGTACCGCTTTGTGAGCGCCTGACATTTCTGTCCATTTTCCAAAGCAATCTGGATGAGTTCTTCATGGTGCGGATTGGCAGCCTGCACGACCAGATGCTTTTGGACAAGGAAGCCCGGGAGAACAAAACGGGGATGACGCCGGGGGAACAGATCGATGCCGCCCTCATTCGCATCCGCGAGCTTTGCCATCGGCGGGATCAGGCCTATGCCGCGCTGCTGGAACGCCTGGAGGAGGAGGGCGTTACCATCGTCAATTTCCGCGCCATCAGCCCGGAGAGCGAGGCGTATATGGAAGCCATGTTCCGGCGGGATTTTGTGCCCCTACTGTCCACCTACATTGTCGGGAAGAAGCAAACCTTTCCCTTTCTGAAAAATAAGGAAATCTATGCCGTCGCGGTACTCAACACCAAGCAGGAGAAGCAGAAGATCGGCATTGTTCCCTGCGGAGACGGCGTATTTCCTCGCCTGGTGGCGGTTCCCGACCGCACAGGCTGCTTTATGCTGGCGGAGGAGCTGATTTTGCATTACCTGCCCCTCCTGTTCCCCGGCTATCGCGTGGTCAGCAAAACGCTGGCGCGCATTACCCGGAACGCCGACATAGACGCTGACATCATTTATGATGAGGACTTGAACTACCGCGACCACATGGCGGAGGTTGTCCGTCTTCGGCAGAAGCTGTGCCCGGTCAGGATGGAGCTTTCCCGACAGATTGACGAAGACATTATTTCGCGCCTGTGCGGGCAGCTGAAGCTGGACATGAACCGAGTCTATGAGTATGATTCTCCCGTGGATGTTTCCTTCCTTTTTCAGATTGAGGACCGGCTGCGCAGCCACGCGGAATTGTTTTACGCTCCGCGCCATCCCCAGGCCACGCCCGATTTGGATATGAACCGGCCTTTGCTGGATCAGATCGCGCAAAAGGATGTGCTGCTGCATTATCCCTATCACAGCATCCGTCCCTTCCTGCGGATGCTGACCGAGGCCGCTCATGATCCCAGCGTGGTCTCCATCAAAATGACGCTGTACCGCTTGGCGCGGGATTCCAAGATTGTGGAGGCGCTGGTGGAAGCCGCGGAGAACGGCAAGCAGGTGGACGTGCTGGTGGAGCTGAAGGCCCGCTTTGATGAAGCGAACAACATTGAATGGAGCCGTCGCCTGGAAAGGGCCGGCTGCCATGTGATTTATGGCGTGGACAAGCTGAAGGTGCACAGCAAGCTTTGCCTGATTACCCGCAAGCTGGAATCCGGCGTACAGTATATCACACAAATCGGCACCGGCAATTATAACGAAAAGACAAGCCGCCTCTATACGGATTTAAGCTACCTCACCGCCCGGCGGGAAATTGGCGAGGAGGTATCCCAGGTGTTCCACGCGCTGACACTGGGGGAGACGGTGGATCACATGACGCATCTGCTGGTGGCGCCGCATTGCCTTCAGGATAAGCTCCTGGATATGATTGAGGGCGAAATCGGAAAGGCTCAAACCGGCGCGGGCGGTTACATTCGCCTGAAGCTGAACAGTCTGACCGACAAGACGCTGATGGATAAGCTCATCGAGGCCAGTCAGGCAGGCGTTAAGATCGACATGATCGTTCGCGGCATCTGCTGCCTGCGCGGCGGTGTGCCTGGGAAGACGGAGAATATCCGTGTGATCAGCGTGGTGGGACGCTTCCTGGAGCATAGCCGCATCTATATTTTCGGAAGGGGCAAGGATGCGCGGCATTACATTGCATCGGCGGACTGGATGACCCGCAACACCCTGCGCCGGGTTGAGGTGGCTACGCCGATATTGGATGACGGACTGAAGGCCAGGATCGAGGAAATTTTCGACATCATCTGGCGTGACAATGTACAGGCCCGGGAGCAGCAGCCTGATGGCTCCTACCGGCGCCGGATGCCGGGGGCGGAGCAAGCGCTGTCCAGCCAGAACTGGCTCTACGATGATGCCTATCGTCGGGCGTCGGAGAGGCAGCAATAAATGCAAAACAGCGGCGCAAAGTAACATGCGCTGCTGTTTTTGTTTGGATGGATTCAACCATGCTCAATCAGCCTTGTCATCCATGAGCTCCACCAGGATGGCGTTCTGAACATCCATGCCCCGGCGGGTCAAGCGCCAATGACTGTTTTCATCGATCAGCAGTCCTTGATCCCGGAACATGCTCAGCTTTGCGCCATAGCATTCAGACAGGGAAACGCCGTGCGAGAGCAGAAAGTCCTTTTCGGATACGCCCTGGGCGGTGCGCAGGCCCAGCATCAGGGTTTCAAAGCGGGCTTCCGTGGGCGAAATGGGTGTCGTTTCCCGCAAAGACCAGTTTTGCTGCGTCACCATATCCAGGTAAGCGTCAAGACCGGCTGGATTGGCGGTGCGTACATAGGCCGAATGGGGATGGCCGGCATCCGGCAGGCAGGAAGCCGCCGAAGCGCCGAGCCCCAGGTAAGGCGTCTGAAGCCAGTAGCCGAGATTATGCCGGCAGGCAAAGCCAGGCAAGGCAAAATTGCTGATTTCATATTGACGGAAGCCATGGCGCTCCAGAAGCGTGAGGGCTTCGTCATACATGGCTCGCTCGGCGCCATCATCGGGCAGGGTCAGATGTCCGGCGATCAAATCATGGTACAGCGGCGTTCCTTCCTCGGGAATCAGCCCATAGCAGGAAAGATGCTGAGGCTCCAGCGCAAGCGCGGCGTTCAGCGTTTCGCGCCATTGGGCCAAGGTCTGCCCCGGAAGGCCGAACATCAGATCCAGGCTGATGTTGCGGATGCCATGCGCTCTGGCCATCCTTACCGATGCCGCCGTTTCCTCGGCTGTATGGATCCGGCCCAGCGTCCTCAGCAGCTCAGGCTGAACGGCTTGCATGCCCAGGGAAAGCCTGTTGACGCCGCCTTCCGTCGCAGCCGTCAGCCATTCGGGTGTGATGGCGCCAGGGTTCGCCTCACTGGTGATTTCCGCGTCGGGCGAAATGGCGAACAGTCGGCGCGCTTCACGCAGGAGCCGGGCAAGGCTGTTCGGCGGAAGAAGCGAGGGCGTTCCGCCTCCGATAAATACCGTTTCCAAAGTGGGACGCCCCAGGATTTCCGCCTGCATTACGGCTTCGCGCAGCAGCGCGTCAAGGTAGCTGGGCATGTCCGCTTCCCGGCCAGGATAGGAAGCAAAGTCGCAATAACGGCATTTTTTTCGGCAGAACGGAATATGGATGTATAGCTGCATGGAACCTCCGAAAAAAGTTCGTGCAAAATAGCGTTATTTCGTGTACAATATGGATAAGGAAATCCAAAAGAAGGAGGCGGCGTCATGATTGCTACGGTTCTGCATTTTCTGGAGGACTTTGTACAAACAACAGCCCGGTTCGGCATCGTCTTTATGGAACTGATCGGCATTATTATCATGCTGATTACAGGTGTAAAGGCCATCATCGCTTATTTCCGCAAGGAAGAGGACCTGGTGCTGAACCTGGCCCAGGGAACAGCCCTGGCACTGGAATTCAAGCTGGGAGGCGAGGTGCTTCGCACGGTGATCGTCCGGGAGTGGACGGAACTGGCCATCATCGGCGCGGTGATTGTGCTTCGGGGCGCGATGACGCTGCTGCTGCACTGGAAAATCAAGACAGAGAAGGAGCGCATCGGCCTGGTGCGTTCCCAGCATGAATCGCTGAAATAAGCGACAGCCTTATTTTACGCCTTTGGGCGGCGCTTTGATTCCCATGGCAAGATTGATGACCGGCATATGCTGGCGCATCGCGTAAGCCACGGTGGATACGGTGCCGCCTTTTGGCTTGGTCAAATAGCACAGGCATAGACTGCTGCGGTCTACCATGTGCCGGTTGCGCACGAGCATGCAGCCTTCATAGTAGGAGGGCGACAGCACCCGGGTTTCATCGGCGTCATAAAGGATGGCCTCATAGCGTTCGCAGTCGCTTTTGCGCCAGCGAAGCGTCTGATCGCCGCAGGGAAGCACCATAATCAAGCGGACATCGGCATGGCGCTGGCGCAGCATAAGTGTTCGCTGGGCAGCCAGAAGATCGAATCCCAGCGCGCCGCCATTCATAAAGTACCGAAAGCCCTGGCTGTAAAGGGTCTCCAGTGTTTGATCCAGCTCCTGAATCAGCTTTGGCGCCTCTTCACGGCTGATCCGCCGATGTCCCGTGAAGCAGACGGTCATGGAGCGTCTGGCCTGATCGCGGGCATCCGTTTCCGCGGGCCGGCGGGACCAGAGCATCTCCTGAAGCCGACCGGGCGTCGGGGCCTTGCGCCACCGCCTGGAACTCATAGCCGCCAAGTTCATGACGCCGCCTCCATTTCATGCGCCGCTTCGCGCTCAGCTGTCCATTTTCAGCACAGCCAGGAAGGCCTCGCTGGGCACCTGCACCGTACCGAACTGGCGCATCCGCTTTTTGCCTTCCTTCTGTTTTTCCAGCAGCTTCTTCTTGCGGGTGATGTCGCCGCCGTAGCACTTGGCCAGCACGTCCTTGCGCATGGCCTTGACGGTTTCCCTGGCGATGACCTTGCCGCCGATGGCGGCCTGAATCGGAATCTCGAACATCTGCCTTGGGATGACGTCCTTGAGCTTCTCGCAGATGGAGCGGCCACGGCCATATGCCTTCTCCCGATGAACGATGATGGAGAAGGCGTCGCAGATATCGCCGTTGAGAAGGATATCCAGCTTGACCAGGTCGCTTTCCCGGTAATCCTTCAGCTCATAGTCGAAGGAGGCATAGCCGCGGCTGCGGGACTTGATCTGGTCGAAAAAGTCAAAGATGATTTCGTTGAGAGGGATGTCATAGTTCAGCTTGACCCGATTGCCCTCGTACTGCATGTCCAGGAATATGCCGCGCTTATCCTGACACAGATCCATCAGCGTGCCCACCGAGTCCTGCGGCGTATAAATGGTGGCATGGACAAATGGCTCCTCCATGGCGCTGATTTCCCCCACAGGCGGAAGGTTGGAGGGATTATCAATGAGGTGCACGCTGCCGTCGGTCTTGGTGACGCGGTAAATGACGCTGGGCGCGGTTGTCACCAGGTTCAGATCCCATTCGCGCTCCAGGCGCGTGGTGATGATGTCCATGTGCAAGAGGCCAAGGAAGCCGCAGCGGAAGCCATAACCCAGCGCCGCCGAGGTTTCTGGATCAAAGCTGAGCGAAGCGTCATTCATGCGCAGCTTGTCCAGGGCATCCTTGAGGGCCGGATAATCCGCGCCGTCCGCCGGATACACACCGCAGAAGACCATGGGTGTGACCTGACGATAGCCGGGAAGGGGAGCGGCAGCGGGGCGCGCGGCATCCGTGATGGTATCACCCACGCGGGTATCCCGTACATCCTTGATGGAGGCGGCTACATATCCCACATCGCCGGGCAGCAGCTCGTCGCAGGGTTGGTATCCCGGGGCGAAGGTGCCGACCTCCACCACGTCGAACTCGCCGCCGGTGGCCATCAGCCGCATGCGCATACCGGCCTTCAGGCGGCCTTCCTTGATGCGCACAAAACAGATGGCGCCGCGGTAATTGTCGTAGAAAGCGTCAAAAATCAGCGCCTGCAGCGGCGCTTCGGCGTCGCCGACGGGGGCGGGGATGTACTGGGTAATGGCCTCCAGCACGTCGCCAATGTTCAGTCCAGTCTTGGCGGACACGCAGGGCGCGTAGGAAGCGTCCAGGCCGATGACATCCTCGACCTCCTGACGAACCTTCTCCGGCTGGGCGCTGGGCAAATCAATCTTGTTGATCACGGGGATGATTTCCAGGTCATGGTCGATGGCCATATAGCAGTTGGCCAGGGTCTGGGCTTCGATGCCTTGGGTGGCGTCCACCACCAGCAGCGCGCCCTCACAGGCTGCCAGCGCCCGGCTGACCTCATAGGTAAAGTCCACATGGCCGGGGGTGTCGATCAGGTTCAGGGTATAGGTTTGGCCATCCTGAGCCGCGTACTGCATCCGCACAGCCTTGCTCTTGATGGTGATGCCCCGCTCCCTCTCCAGCTCCATGCTGTCAAGAATCTGCTCCATCATTTCCCGCTTTTGGAACACACCGGTGGTTTCCAGCAGGCGGTCGGCCAGGGTGGACTTGCCATGGTCGATGTGGGCGATAATACAAAAATTGCGGATTTTACTCAGTCGATCCGACACGGTATTCCCTCCGAAAAGCCCAAAAGGATGGGCAAAATATCATCACTTTATCATAGCGGATTTTGGACGGATTTGCAAGGAAAAAAACTGCAGGCGGGCAATTTTCGCGCTTTGGCTGAAGTCCGTGGCTCAAAGGGACGCTGAGAGTGGCGCGCTTTTGCATTCTGTGCTATACTGTTGCCAAGGATAGCGCTTACACGGGCTGCTTGAACGGCCTGGGAACAAGCGCGAAGGAAAGGTGGAACATCAGCCATGAAATATGGGATCTGTGTGGGTCTGAATCGGCTCGCGGAGGCTGCGGCAGCAGGATTTGATACCATTGAGCCGCCGATCAACGTACTGCCCGACATGACGGAAGACGCGTTCCAGGCAGCTGTGGCGGCAGTTGAGGCTTCGCCTGTAAAGTGCCCCTGCTTCAATCTGCTCTTTCCTAGGACGCTGCAACTGCTGGATACCGGGACAACGGATGAAGACGTCACCGTCTATCTGGACAGCGCTTTAAGCCGGATGCGTCGGCTGGGCGGGCGCATCGCGGTATTCGGCAGCGGTAGGAGCCGGAATCGGCCTGAAGGCATGGACTACGGCCAGGCCTTCCGCCGCTTGATTCATGTGACCCGTCTGACCGGCGAAATTGCGGCCAAGTTCGGCATTACCGTCGTTATCGAACCGCTGAATCGCGCAGAAACAAACATGATTAACAGCGTGGCGGAGGGCGCCTGCCTGGCGGCGGCGGTTAATCTTCCCAATGTTCAGCTGCTGGCAGATTACTACCATGTTGATAAGGACGGCGAACCCATTGAGGACATCATCAGGGTCGGAGGCGTGAGTCACATTCACATTGCCACAGGGGAGACGCGCCTGTGTCCGACACAGGAGGAGCCCGGCTTCCGCAAACTCTTCGCCGCGCTGAAGGCCACGGATTATCAGGGCGCTGTAAGCATCGAGGGAAAGGTGGAAGACCTGGCGCAGGAGGGGCCGGCGGCGCTGGCGCTGATGAAGCGGCTATGGGCCGAGGCGTGACGTTCGTCATGGAAGGTGAGGAAGCCAATGAAAACAACCTGGATACCCGGCATCGTGTCTGTAACCTTCCGTCATCGCACAGCGGATGAGGTCATTGCGTTGGCGGCGGGCAACGGTCTTCGCGCGGTGGAGTGGTCTGAAAACGCCCATGTGCTGCCGGACGATCCGCAGGGAGCCGCTGAACTGCGCCGCAGAACGGAGGCTGCCGGACTGAGGGTGGCGGCTTATGGTTCCTATTTTCGGCTTTGTGCCAATCAAAGCGCGGAGACGGCCTTCCGTCAAAGTCTTTGGTCAGCAGCAGCGCTGGGTGCGCCGCTGATTCGCGTGTGGGCGGGCGCCAAGCCGTCGAAGGAAGCGGATGAAGACTTTCGGCGGGCGGCGGCGCGGGAGGCGTCGATGATCGCGGCCATGGCGCAGTCGGAGGGGATCAAGGTGGCCTTTGAGTGGCACAAGGATACGCTGACGGACACCAACGAATCCGCCATGCGGCTGCTGACGGACGCCGATCATCCTAACCTGTACTGTTTATGGCAGCCTACGGCGGCGCTGGCGCCCGTCCAACGGGCAGAAGGTCTTCGCCTGCTGGGAAACCGGCTGCTGAACGTGCATGTCTATTCCTGGCCGGATGGCGAGCGCGGGCCGCTGAACAGCGCGGAGTGGGCTTACTATCTGGACGCCGTCTCCGATCTTGGCGGTGAGCACATGGCGCTGTTGGAATTTGTCCGCGACGACGCGCCCGCGCAGCTGGTTCGGGACGCCGCGACACTGCGCGAGCTGTTGGGGACTGGAAGCTGATCCGTCATCAATATCCACGCCGTTGGGAAGATGCGCGCCGCAGGGCCGCTTCCCGACGGCGCTTGGCTTATGAAGGCGTCAATGCCTATGACATCCTCGTAGAAGCCGCGCTTTCTCGCGGACTTCGACTGCCCTCGCGCGCGCAGATTTGTTCGCGGAAGCCGACGTGTTTTCCGCATCTCCCTGTGCCTGCGGCCTGATGGCGGGCCTTGATCTGAGCTGGCAGGGCCTTGCTGTTAAGCTTCACGTCAGGGAAAATGTGAAGGGCGCGCCCCGCTAAAGCAGCTGCGCCCTGAAAGCCGCCTTCAGATTCTCCGTGCTGTTGCGGTCGCATTGGACGCTTTGCGGCGGACAGGACGCTTCCTCCCTTGCAGAAAAACAAAAAAACCGCGCCATACAGGGCGCAGCTGCGGAATTGATTTATTTTACCTTTTGCCCGATTTTAGCTTCCGTGCCTTGCAAAAGCCGCCGGATATTGGTGTGATGCCTTCCGATGCAGATGGCCGCCATCAGGATGGCCCATCCGATGGCCAGCCAGTTGCCGCCGCAGGTGAAAGCCACCAGAATGGCAAAAAGCGTCACCATCACCATGGAGCCCAAGGAAATGAAACGGGTGATGGCAATGACGGCGATCGTAATGACATAGCAGATGATGGCCTGCCACCAGAAGCATACCAGCATCACGCCCACCGTGCTGCTGACGCCTTTTCCGCCCTTGAACTGGAAGAACACAGGCCAGTTGTGGCCGATGATCACAAACAGTCCTGCCAGCATGGCGCCGGGCAGGCCCATCCAGATTCGGCCGATACCGCAAGCGATCACCGCTTTGATAACATCGCCCGCGAAGGTGCTCGCGCCGCCGCGGACGCCCATGGTACGAAGGGCGTTGCTGGCGCCTGTGTTTTTGCTGCCGACCTCTCGGAGATTCGGCCCGTGCAGCATCCCTGCCACCAGAAGTCCGGTGGAGATGGAGCCAAGCAGATACGCAACCACAGCAATGATGATGTAAGCCAGTACGTTCATGTCAGTTGTTCTCCTTTTTCTTCTCCCGTAAGATGAAACGGATGGGCGTGCCCGTGAAGTCAAAGGTCTTGCGGAAATAATTTTCCAGATAGCGCTCGTAGGCAAAATGCATCAATGTTTCATCATTGACAAACAGAATAAAGGTTGGCGGACAGACGCCCTGCTGGGTCAGATAATAGATCTTCAGCCGACGCCCGCCGGTCATGGGCGGCTGCAGGGACATGGTGGCGTCCGCCAGCACGTCGTTGAGGACGCCGGTGGGGATTCGCTTGCTGGCCTGGGCCCAGACCTGATCCACCGTATCCAGCACGGTGTGTGCCCGCTGCCCCGTCAGGGCGGAGATGAAAAGCACCGGCGCGTAATCCATAAATTTCAGGTCGTCCAGCACCTTTTTCCTGAAGGCTTCCAGGGTGCCGGTCTCCTTTTCAATGGCGTCCCATTTGTTCACGATGACGGCCACGGCTTTGCCTTCCTCCCGGATAAGGCCGGCGATCTTGGTATCCTGCTCGGTCACGCCGTCCTGGGCGTCAATGAGCAAAAGGGCCACATCGCACCGGCGGATGGCGGCGATGGAGCGCAGTACGCTATATCGCTCCAGACTTTCGTCTTCCACAGCGCGCTTACGGCGAATGCCCGCCGTGTCAATGACGTTGTACTCCGTTCCGTTTGCCGCGGTGAACCGGGTGTCGATGGCGTCCCGGGTGGTGCCTGCGATGTCGGAAACCATGGTGCGCTCCTGCCCCAGCAGACGATTCACCAGGGAGGACTTGCCCACATTGGGTCGGCCCACCACCGCCAGCTGCAGCACATGGCCGTCTTCCTCCAGCTCGTCGGGGTCAGGCGGCGGCAGTCGCTTGCAGATCTCTTCCAGCAGGTCGCCAAGCCCCATCATGTTCACCGCGCTGATGGCGATGGGGTCGCTCAGGCCCAGCGCATAGAACTCGTACATGGCATCGTTCATGCCGATGTGATCTACCTTGTTCACGACCAGCAGTAGCGGCTTGCGGGTCTTGCGCAGCAGGTTGGCAACCTCCCGGTCGTCATCCGTCAGCCCGTCGCGGCCGTCGGTGAAAAAGCAGATGACATCTGCCGTTTCCATGGCGATTTCCGCCTGGTGGCGCATCTGGGACAGCAGCACATCGTCGCTGCGGGGATCAATGCCGCCGGTGTCAATCAGTGTGAACTTGCGGTTTTGCCATTCCACATCGGCATAGATGCGGTCGCGGGTGACGCCGGGCGTATCCTCGACAATGGAAATCCGCCGTCCGGCAATTTTGTTGAAGAAGGTGGACTTGCCGACATTGGGGCGGCCCACAATGGCTACAAGGGGTCTTGCCATGCTTACTGATCCTCCAATCCACTGATGGCGCGCCAGAAGCCCTCGCCGGAATTTTCCGTAATGCGCAGGGGAGCGGGCAGCGCTTTGCGCACGTTGTCCACATGCAGGTTGTCCAGGAATAGATCGCCCTCGCTGCGGATCATACTGCGGACGATGAGAATTTCATCCTCCTCCACGTCCCGGCACTGGTCGATCAGATCCTGACCCGTAATCAATCCGGCTACCGTGACAGATTCCCCGAAAAATCGGTTGATAATCGGCTTGACAGTGACGACGGTGCCCTTGGGCGCGTATTGATCCGCCAGCCTTTGCAGGAAGGGCGCGACGGACGTACCCGTAGCTATGGTCAGGCGGCGCGGCGGCGTGGCGGCAACGGGCGCATCCTCAGCGGCGTAGCGCAAATCTGTTTCAAACATTCGAAGCATGCCCACGCCGTTCTCAATCTGCGGATAGTCCTCATAAGCCTCGTCATCGGGCAGCGGCAGGCCGGAAAGACAGTAAAACTCATCGGAGGGAAAAACGAAACGGGTTCCCAGGCGGCGCAGATAGTCCTCCTGCAAGGGTTCGACCGCTTCCACCAGTGCCGCGGCCATGGCCTTGTCATAGGGCTTGATGACAGGCAGTCCCTCCCGATATTTGGTCAATCCGATCGGCACCAGCGCCACGGACTGCGCGGCGGGGTACAGGCTTTCCAGATCATGCAGGGTGCGCGCAAGAAGCTTGCCGTCGTTCCAGCCGGGGCAGAGCACCACCTGGCAGTGGAAGCGGATGCCGTTTTCCTTCAGCAGCCGAAGACGATCCATGATCTGCCCGGCCCGGGGGTTGCGCAGCAGCTTCACCCGCATATCCGGATCGGTGCAATGGACGGAAATGTACAGCGGACTGACCCGCCGCCGGATGATTCTGTCCATCTCCTGGTCGCTGATGTTGGTCATGGTAATGTAGTTTCCCATCATCAGCGACAGCCGCCAGTCGTCATCTTTGACGTAAAGGGTGTCGCGCATGTTCGGCGGCATTTGATCGATAAAGCAGAATACACAGTGGTTCTGACAGGGGCGGGGCTTGGACACAATGCTCTGATCCAGCGTCACGCCCAGCGGCTCCCAGTCCTCCTTGCGCACATGGACAGTGAACCGTTTGCCATTGGCCCGGGTCAGGGTGATGTCGAAGCGCTCCCTCGCGGTCAGCGCCTGATAATCAATCTGGTCGATTACCGGCTCGCCGGCGATGGTCTCCAGTACGTCGCCTGCCTGAAGGCCAAGCCTGTCAGCAATGGAACCGGGCTGTACATGCGTGATGGCACTTGACATGGTCTGGTTCGATCCTCTCATGATAGCGCTGCGATGGTTCATGATGAAACCAGCAATGGGTATAAAAACCACATCATACCTATTATGCGCAGATTTCTCCCAAAAGTCAAGGAGAAGGCGAATCTTCCCGTGCATGAGGAATGCGCCGCCTGGAAAGCCTACAGTCGATTGGACAAGGAGGCATCACCATGGCAACGTATCGCATCCGTCATTGCGAGCATCTGAGCGGGGAATGCAGCATCCACGCGGCAAAAAACGCTGTGCTGCCGATCCTCTGCGCGGGCCTGCTCACCCGGGAGCCGGTGACCATTGAGCGCGTGCCGCAGCTGACGGATGTGGAAACGCTGCTGGAAATTCTTCACGAGTGCGGCACGGAGGTCTCCCGCAGCGATGACGAGGTGACCCTGTGGACGGATGACCCGCACTCGCCGTCATCCGAAAACCTGCTGAGCCGCCTTCGGGCCTCGGTGCTGGTGATGGGACCATTGCTGGCCCGCACGGGGTACGCCCGGGTCGCCCTGCCCGGCGGCTGCGCCATCGGCCAACGGCCTATTGATCTGCATATCAAAGGAATGCAGGCCCTGGGCGCGGAGGTACAGCTGACCCCCGGCTCCGTGACGCTGCAGGGCAAGCTCCATGGCGGGAATGTTTACCTGGATTTCCCCAGCGTGGGAGCCACCGAAAATATCTTGCTTGCGGCGACCCTCGCCAAGGGCTCCACGCGCATTGAGAACGCGGCCAAGGAGCCGGAAATCGTCGATTTGTGCGCTTGCCTGAACGATATGGGCGCAAAGATTTCAGGCGGGGGAACAGGCACTATTTTTGTTGAAGGCCGCGAAAGCCTTCACGGCTGCGTTTATCGGCCGATCCCGGATCGCATTGAGGCGGGGACGCTCCTGTGCGCCGCCGCGATGACCGAGGGAAGTGTGCTGGTACGGCATATTCGCCCTGACCACATGTGGGCTTTGATGTTCAAGCTGCGGGAAGCGGGGGTCACGCTCCGGGAATCTGCCGCGGGTCTGCGTATTTCGGGCCGGGCCAGCCAGCCGGTTCAGGTGAGAACGCTGGCTTATCCCGGCTTTCCCACGGACATGCAGGCGCCTATGATGGCCCTGGCCCTTAAATTGCGGGGCACGTCGGTGTTTCTGGAAACCATCTTTGAGAACCGTTTTATGCACGCCAGAGAAATGGTGCGCCTGGGGGCCAGTATCCGCATCGAGGATCGCATTGCGCTGGTCACCGGCGGACGGGCGCTGGCCGGGGCGACTGTCAGCAGCACGGATCTGCGGGGCGGAGCGGCGCTGATGCTGGCTGGTCTGGCTGCCGAGGGCGAGACCATCCTGCAGGATCCAGCAGGCCATATCGCCCGGGGTTATGAGGATTTGCCGGGCATGCTGCGCGGTCTGGGCGCGGATGTGGAAATCACGGATATGCCCGACATCAGCGTGCACGGATAAATGTCACACTTTGTTCAAAAACAGACCATTGACAGCTGGGAAAAAGCTGGTATAATAAAGGCAATTGAAGACCCAATGGGGGAGTAGTTCCACTGGCAACAGTGATGCAGGTCAACATACATGGCCATTGGCCTGGTCTGCATGAAAGAGCGAGACTCATGTGCATTCATCGCGAAAGTGACGGAGTTGCATGTGGGTCTTGCATTTTTTCATGGCGAAAGGAGTCTACACGGATGAAAGCCTATCTTCAAAACGCGCAGGATGTCCTTCAGGAACTGCAATCCACGGCTCAGGGACTTACCGCTCAGGAGGCGCAGACCCGGCTGGAAAAGCACGGCCCTAACCGGCTAAGGGAGGGGGAGCGGGTTTCCCTGCTCAGCCGCCTGGTCAAGCAGCTGGCGGACCCGATGATCATTGTGCTGCTGGCGGCGGCGCTGCTGTCGGGCGTTACCTCCGTTTACGCGGGGGAATCCATGGCCGATGTGTTCATCATTCTCTTTGTCGTGGCGCTCAACGCCGTGCTTGGCGTGGTGCAGGAGAGCAAGGCGGAGGAGGCTATTGCCGCCCTGAAAACCATGACCGCCGCGACCTCCAAAGTGATGCGCAACGGCGTTTTGACTGTTGTGAAGTCCGAGGAGCTGATTCCCGGCGACGTCATCCATGTGGAGGCGGGGGATGCGGTACCGGCGGACTGCCGTATTCTGGAATGCGCCTCGCTGAAGGTTGAGGAAGCCGCGCTGACGGGCGAATCCGTTCCCGTGACCAAGCAGGCCGAGATGCTTGAGGGCGAGGACATCTCCCTGGGCGACCGGAAAAACATGATGTACATGGGGTCTACGGTGGTTTATGGCCGTGGCAGCGCCGTGGTGTGCGGTACGGGCATGGATACCGAAATGGGCAAGATCGCTGACGCGCTGACCCAGGCCCAGGATGAGCAGACCCCCCTGCAGTTGAAGCTGGCCGGTCTTTCCCGCACGCTGACGTGGCTGGTGCTGGCCATCTGCGTGGTGATGTTCGGCGTGGGCGTGTTCCGGGCGGGCGCTATCAATGCTGAGGTAATGATCGACACCTTCATGATGGCCGTCAGCCTGGCTGTGGCCGCGATTCCTGAAGGTCTTGCGGCGGTGGTGACCATCGTTTTGTCCATCGGCGTGACGAAGATGAGCAAGCGCAACGCCGTCATCCGCAAGCTGACCGCTGTGGAAACCCTTGGCTGTGCGCAGGTCATCTGCTCGGATAAGACCGGCACGCTGACGCAGAACAAAATGACGGTGGTCGAGGCTTATGGCGCAGACCGGGCGCTGTTGGCCAAGGGCATGGCTTTGTGTTCCGATGCTGAATTGGATGACAAGCATCAGGCCGTGGGTGAGCCCACCGAGTGCGCGCTGGTTAATTTCGCCTACGCGGAAGGGTTGGATAAAGATCAGCTGAAGGCCCAGTGGCCCCGCGTAGGCGAGGCGCCCTTTGACTCCATGCGCAAGATGATGTCCACCCTGCACAAAACGCAGGAAGGGATTCGGCAATTCACCAAGGGCGCGCCGGATGAGATTCTCGCCCGCTGCACCCGCATCCTGACGGAGCAGGGTGTCCGGGATATGACCGATGATGATCGGAAGACCGTCATGGCGGAGAACAAGCGCATGGCGGACAGCGCGCTGCGCGTCCTGGCCTGTGCTTATGTGGATCTTGCCGAGCTGCCCGAGGATCTGTCTCCCGAGGCCATCGAACGGCGCCTTATTTTCGTTGGGCTGACCGGCATGATTGATCCCGTGCGCCCCGAGGTCAAGGATGCCGTCGCGCTGTGCAAGGAGGCGGGCATCCGGGCCATCATGATTACCGGCGACCATATTGACACCGCCGTGGCCATCGCCCGGGAGCTGGGCATCCTGGAATCGCCTGAACAGGCCATCCTGGGCAGCGCCCTCAACGCCATGTCCGACGAAGAGCTTGACCGGGTGATTGACCGCTACGCTGTTTATGCCCGGGTTCAGCCGGAGCATAAGGTGCGCATCGTGGAAGCGTGGAAGCGCCGGGGCAAGATCACGGCCATGACCGGCGACGGCGTAAACGACGCGCCCTCCATCAAGGCGGCGGACATCGGCGTGGGCATGGGTATCACGGGCACCGACGTGACCAAGAACGTAGCGGAAATGATCCTGGCGGACGACAACTTTGCCACCATCGTTTCCGCTGTGGAGGAAGGACGGCGCATTTACGCCAACATCCGCAAGGCTATTCAGTTCCTGCTGTCCTCCAACCTGTCCGAGGTCGTCAGTATCTTTACCGCGACCATGCTGGGCTTTACCATTCTTCAGCCCGCGCATATTCTCTGGATCAATCTGATAACCGACAGCCTGCCCGCCCTGGCGCTGGGTATGGAGCCTGGCGAGCCTGACGCCATGAAGCAGAAGCCCCGCGACGCCAAGGCTGGTATTTTCGCCGGCGGCGTTGGCGCGGACATTGCCTATCAGGGCATTATTGTGTCGCTACTGACCCTGGCAGCGTACTTCATCGGCCACTTCATTGAGAGCGGCGTTTGGGAGATCACCAACAGTCCCGACGGAACCACCATGGCCTTCCTGACCATGTCGATGGCGGAAATCTTCCACAGCTTCAACATGCGCTCCCGCCGGGGCAGCATTTTCACACTGCAAAAGCAAAACGGCTGGCTTTGGGGCGGCGCGGCGGCTGCGCTCGTGCTGACCACAGCGGTCATCTATGTACCCTTCTTGTCCGGGCTGTTCGGCTTCACGAGCATTTCGGCCCTGGAGTATTTCGTGGCCATGGGGCTGGCCCTGTGCGTCATTCCTGCCGTCGAACTGATAAAGCTGGCGCAGCGCCGTCATCAGGCCGGAAAGCGGGAGACGGCCTAACCGTTCGGCTTACGTTGATCGCCTGTTCTCATGATGGAGGAACAGGCGATATTCAACTTGACGAAAGTTCGGCCAATGGTCTATACTGATACAGGATATCCAGTGCGAGGGGAGGCGGCAGGATGCGCAAGGGCGAGGAAAAGCGCCGGGAAATGCTGGTGGTGGCGGAACGGCTTTTTTGCCTCAAGGGCTATGACGCCACCAGCATTCAGGATATTCTGGATGTCCTTCACATTAGCAAGGGCGGATTTTATCACTACTTCGCCAGCAAGGAAGCGTTGCTGGAAAGCATCTTTCTGACGCGCGCGGAGCATGCCGCGGCTTTGGCCGAGGCCTCCGTTGTTGCCACTGCCGCTCCCATGGATCGCCTGAACGGCGTGTTGGCCTTCTTCATGCCCCTTCGCAAAGATGATAAGGCGTTTATGGCCATGCTGCTGCCGCTGATGGAACGGCAGGAGGGCCAGGCGCTGCGCCTATGCTATCAGCAAACCCTGGAAGCCGCCTTTCGGCCGCTGCTGGAGCGCGAGATTGACGCCGCCTGCGCCGCCGGTATTCTGCAGCCGCCCATCCAGGAGCCTGCGCCTTTGATTTTGCACCTGATGAGCAAGTGCTGGCTGGATGCGGCGCTGCACATTCTCGCCAGCGCAAAAAAAGGTCAGGAGCACAATCCTGCCGCGCTCCTGGGTATTCTGGATCAATATCGACGCGCTGTCGAGGTGCTGCTGGACGCTCCCTTCGGCAGTGTGGAAGTCGTGGACTTAAAGGAGTGGAGCGCTTTGGCGGAAATCCTTCTGCGCCGGATGCGCCTGCCCATGCAGGGCTGATTACCGTTTTTTCCTGGGCTTGGCCCATGGAGAAGACCGCTTGACGGATGGCTTGGCCGCCCTGTCGGCGGTCTTTTTCTTTGCGGCGGCTCCGCTTCCGGCGCTGCGCTGCGCCCTCGGCGCGGGACGGTGATCGCTCTCCGGCGGCGCCAGGCACGTTCGGCCGTAGCCAACCAAGTCCTCCCGGCCTGCCAACCGAAGCGCTTTGCGCACCAGGGGGTGGTTTATCGGGGCGCGGAACTGCATCAGGGCCCGCTGCATCGCCTTCTCCTCGGGGGAGCGGGCCACATAGACGGGCTTCATGGTTCGAGGGTCCAGGCCGGTATAGAACATACAGGTGGACAGTGTGCCCGGGGTGGGGTAGAAATCCTGCACCTGCTCGGGATAAAAGCCCGTGTCCCGAAGATAGCAGGCCAGCTCGATGGCGGCGTTCAAATCGCTGCCGGGATGGCTGCTCATCAAATAGGGAATGAGGTATTGCTTCAAACCGAGAGCGGCGTTGACGCGCTGATACCGCGCTACGAAGGCGTCATACACAGGACGCCCCGGCTTGCCCATGCGCTCCAGCACATAGGGGCACACATGCTCCGGCGCGACCTTCAGCTGGCCGGATATGTGATGCTGACAAAGCTCCTTCAGGAAGGTCGCGTCCGGGTCGGCCATGATGTAATCATACCGCAGGCCAGAGCGGATAAACACCTTCTTCACCCGGGGAAGCGCCCGGAGCTGGCGAAGAATTTCGATGAGCTCCCGATGGGATACCTCCAGATTTTTGCAGGGCGAGGGGAAAAGGCACTGGCGGTTTTTGCAGGCGCCATGCTTCAGCTGCTTCTGGCAGGCTGGCTGGCGGAAATTCGCCGTGGGGCCGCCCACATCGTGAATGTAGCCCTTGAAGCCCGGCAGGGCGGTTAGCAGCTTCGCTTCCCGAACGATGGATTCCGGGCTGCGGGATTGAATGATCCGCCCTTGATGGAAGGTGATGGCACAGAAGCTGCATGAGCCGAAGCACCCTCGGGTGGACGCGATGGAAAACTCCACCTCCTTGAGGGCGGGGATGCCGCCTTCCCGGTCGTACATCGGATGCCAGCGGCGGGTATGGGGCAGGTCGTACACAGCGTCAAGGGCCTCCCGTGTCAGCGGGAGCGGCGGCTCGTTCTGGATGATGTAGCGGTCGGTATCCTGCTGCTGGCAAAGGCGTCTGCCTCGGATCGGATCCTGTTCCTCGTACTGAATCAGGAAGGCTTCGGCGTATTTGCGCTTATCGTTGCACACTTCCGCGTGGCTGGGCAGCTGAACGCAGCGCTCGTCAGGGCGCTTGCTCATATAGCAGATGCCCCTGATGGCGGAGAGCTCGGCGGGGTTCATGCCGTCCGCCACCCAATTGGCGCAGGCGATGATGGAGGTTTCGCCCATGCCGTACATCAGCAGTGTCGCCCCGGCGTCCACCAGGATGGCGTGGCGAACCTTGTCATCCCAGTAGTCGTAATGAGAGAAGCGCCGCAGGCTGGCCTCCACGCCGCCGATGAGAATGGGCACATCCTTATATGCCTGGCGGATGCGGTTGCAGTAAACAATTGTGGCACGATCGGGCCGCATGCCGCCTCGTCCGCCGGGGGCGTAGGCGTCGTCACTGCGGCGCTTTTTTGCCACGGTGTAGTGGTTCACCATGCTGTCAATGACGCCGGCCGTCACCAGGAATCCCAGGCGTGGACGGCCAAAGCGCTGGAAGGCGCTGGCGTCCTGCCAGGGCGGCAGGCACAGCATAGCCACGCGATAGCCCGCTTTTTCCAGAATGCGCCCGATGATGGCGTGCCCGAAGGAGGGGTGATCTACATAGGCGTCACCGCAAACATACACAAAATCAGGCGCGTCCCAGCCGCGGTCGCGCACCTCATCCATGGTTACGGGCAAAAACTGCTGATTCACCGCTGATCCCTCCTGACGGTCGTTGCTTCTATTGTAGAAGACAACGCGGGGGATGTCAAGCATGCGGCGGTCAGGCTTGCTTGCATCTTGACGAAATCGTGTTATAATGGAACCAACGATTCATCCATAGAAAGGGGCACTGATTTGATGAGCAGCATTCCTACCCCCCATATTACGGCGAAGGCCAGTGATTTTGCGCGTACCGTGCTGATGCCCGGCGATCCGCTTCGGGCCAGGTTCATTGCCGAGCATTTTCTCAAGAACCCTGTGCTGGTCAATAATGTCCGCGGCGTACAGGGCTATACCGGGGAATACCAGGGCAAACGCGTCTCTGTGATGGCCAGCGGCATGGGCATGCCCTCCATCGGCATTTATTCCTATGAATTGTATAACTTCTATGATGTGGAAAATATCATTCGCATCGGCAGCGCCGGGATGCTGAACCAGAGCCTGAAGCTGCGGGACATCGTGGTGGGTATGAGCGCCTATACCAACTCCAGCTTCGGCGTGCAGTTCGGCTTTAACGGCCACCTGGCCCCCTGCTGCTCCTGGAAACTGCTGCGCAAGGCCATGGAGGCCGGTGAGCGGCTGAACGTCTCCCTGACGCCCGGCGCGATCTATTCCTCCGATACCTTCTATGACGAATCCACGCCCACGGTCATTCTGCAGAAGCTGGGTGTGCTGGCGGTGGAAATGGAAGCGGCCGCGCTGTATCTCAACGCGGCCCGCAGCGGAAAGAACGCCCTATGCTTGTGCACCATTTCCGATAATCCCTTCACCGGAGAGGCACTGAGTGCGGAGGAGCGGCAGAACACCTTTACCCAAATGATGGAAGTTGCCCTGGACATCGCCTGAGCGTACGGCTTTACCAGCGCTCGTTGGTCATGTTGCCGTCGGCGCTGAAGATGGATACGGCCTGCCCCCAATAAGTAGGCTCCGGCCTGGCGGCACAGTATACCACGTCCTTGAGCCGGGCTGCGGCCTCCCGCAGGTTGAAATACCACTGGCGCGTATAAGCATGCTCCTGGGAAGCGATGCCAACGGCCTCCATGCCCATGGCCCGCGCGTTGTAAAGAGCGCGGTAAAGGTGATAGGTCTGGGTGACTACCACCACGCTGCCGCACTGGAAGATTTCTTTGGCCCGCACCATGCTCTCATACGTTGAAAAGCCCGCGTGATCCACAAATATATCCTCGGACGGCACGCCCTTTTCAATGGCGTAGCGCTTCATGGCGCTGACCTCGTCATAATCATCCCGGCCATGGTCGCCGCTCATCAGCAGCCGGTTGGCCACGCCCATTTGATAGGCGGCAATGGCTGTGTCAAGGCGGTCGCGAAGCATCTGGCCGGGAGTGCCGTCCTCAGTCAGCCCGCAGCCGAGCACCAGAATGCAGTCGCCGGAAAGCCCTTCCGCCGTGGCGATGGTATGGATGTCCGGCCGGGTGGACAAGCAGACCAGCAGGTTGGCGCCCGCCGCCGCCAGAGCAGCCGCGAGGCAAAGGCACAGCGCCGTGCGAAGCGCGACGCGCCAGGAATGACGGAAAACGATACGCATAGCTGTTCCTCACTTTCAGCATGGGAAACTTTTCCGGGTTTCTGCTGATACAACGAAGCACCCGACCGTTTCCCGGCAGATGCGTTTTCGTATTTTGATCTGGGTCTTTGGTATGGACCTTTTAGTTTATGCCGCTTATCAGAAAGGAAGAAGCAGTTATGGTCAAGGTCAGTATTTGCGTAGGCTCCGCCTGTCACATGAAGGGGTCTCACGCTACCACACAGCTGTTCCAGCAGGAGATCGAAAGGCTCGGCCTTGGCAGTCAGGTGGAGCTTTCTGCCAGCTTCTGCATGGGCGAATGCAAGAGCGGTCCCTGCGTGCGCGTCAACGGCGTCAAATTCTATCATGTGGATCAGGATCGCGTCGCCAGCCTGATGCGCGAGGAAGTGCTGCCTCTTTGCGGCGGTTGATACAAAGGAGTACGGCCATGAGCGTTATTCAGCTGAAAGAAGCCAACTGCAAAAACTGCTATAAGTGTATCCGCCACTGCGACGTGAAGTCCATCAGTTTCCATGACGATCAGGCGCGCATCCGGGAGGATGAGTGCGTGCTCTGCGGAACCTGCGCCATGGTCTGCCCGCAAAACGCCAAACAGATTCAGGACGATGTGCCCCGGGTACGGGCGATGATTGACCAAGGCGCAAGGGTGTATGCTTCCCTTGCGCCGTCCTTCGTGGCGGCTTTTCATGGCGTCAGCTTTGCGGGGATGTCCGCCGCGCTGAAAAAGCTGGGCTTCGCGGGCGTCGAGGAGACCGCCATTGGCGCTACGGCGGTCACGGCGGAGTATGTTCGGATGATTCGGGAGGGCGTCATGCCCAATATCATCACCACCTGCTGCCCCACGGTGGTTATGCTGGTGGAGAAGTATTACCCCGAGCTGACAGGGCAATTGGCCCAGGCGCCCTCGCCGGCGGTGGCGCACGCGCGGCTGCTGCGCAAGGCACACGGCGAGGAGAGCAAGGTGGTGTTCATCGGTCCGTGCATTTCCAAAAAGCACGAGGCCGAGCGAACCGGAGAGATCGATGCGGCCCTGATGTACGACGAGCTGCGCCGCTGGCTGGATCAGGAAAGCATCGTTCTCAAGGCGGAGGAGGACGAAGCCGCCCGGGAGATGCATCATAAGCGCAGCCGGCTTTATCCCGTGCCGGGCGGTATCCTGGCATGTATCCCGGAAAGCCAGCGCGGCGACTATCGGCACGTTGCCATTGACGGCCTGAGCAACTGCATTCGGATGCTCAGAGACATCCGTGAGCACGGCCTGACCGGCTATTTCCTGGAGATGTCCTCCTGCGTGGATTCCTGCGTGGGCGGGCCCAGCCTGCGCGTCCATGGCGATCCCTTTTTGCTCAGCCGAACCGCCGTGGAGGACTTCGCCCGCCGTTCGGAATGCGGCGATATGCCTGCCGGCGAGGCATGTCAGGTGGCGATGACGGCAAGCTATGAGCCGCGGCAGCATGATCTGGCGATGCCTTCGGAGGAGGAAATCCAGCAAATTCTCCATTCCATTGGCAAGCACACCCCGTCGGACCTGCTCAACTGCGGAGCCTGCGGCTACAATACCTGCCGAGAAAAGGCTATTGCGGTCTATCGTGGGAAGGCCAGCCTGCACATGTGCTTGCCGTATATGCGGCAGCGGGCGGAGTCCATGTCCAACACCATTCTGGACAACACCCCCAACGGTATTATCATCCTGAATCAGGATTTCGAGATCACCCAGTTCAACCGGGCTGCGGAGCAAATGCTGAGCCTGGACAGCGACTGCATCGGCATGGGCATCGACGCCTTTCTGGAGATGGAGGAGCTGGCCGAGATCCGCAGGGACGGCCAGAACGTCATGGGCGTTCGGCGCAAGACCGCCATCTATGAGATCATGGTGGAGCAGAGCATCATTTCCCTGCCCGATCATGATTATATGGTGCTGCTCAAGGACATCTCCCAGGAGGAGGAGAGTATGCGAGCCATGCGGCAGATGCGCAAGGAAACCGTGGAAACGGCGCAGCAGGTCATTGATAAGCAGATGCGGGTTGCCCAGGAAATAGCCAGCCTGCTGGGCGAGACCACCGGTGAAACCAAGGCTGCGCTGCTCAGGCTCAAGGCCAGCATGAGCGGTGGAGAGGGCGTATGAGCTTCTTTATCGAGACCAGCTGGGGCAGCATGAACAAGTACGGCGAGGAACTGTGCGGCGACAAGGTAGAGATCATCCGCCATGAGGATGACAGCGCGCTGCTGGTGCTTTCCGACGGCATGGGCAGCGGCGTTAAGGCCAACATTCTCGCGTCCCTGACCAGCAAAATCATCGCCACCATGGTCTCCGCCGGCGCAGCCATGAACGACGTGGTGGAGACCATCGCTTCCACCCTGCCGGTATGCAGGGAGCGGGAGGTGGCCTATTCGACCTTCACCATGATGCAGGTGGACGCTGACGGCGGGGCCTATCTGGTGGAATTTGACAATCCATCCCTTATTCTTCTGCGGCAGGGCAAGCATACCTACATCCCCTGGGAGGAGCGGACGATCTACGGCAAGCGCGTCCGCGAGGCGCATGTACAGCTGGAACTGGGGGATATTGCCGTCACCTTTTCCGACGGCGTGATTCATGCAGGGGTAGGGATGCTTCTGAACCTCGGCTGGCAGCATGAAGAGGTGGTGGCCTTTCTGGAGGAACGCCATACGCCGGAGGACACCGCTGCCGATGTGCAGCATCGTCTGCTGACGCAGTGCGGCGATTTATACCAGGGCCATAACGGCGACGATACGACCGTGGCGGTGCTGCGCGTGTGCGAGCCTCGCCCCTGCTGCGTAATGGTGGGCCCGCCCGTTCATCCCGAGGATGACGAGGACGTGGTGAACGACCTGCTGTCCTGTCCGGGCATCAAGGTGATCTGCGGGGGCACGACATCGCAGATTGTCAGCAAGCGCCTGAACGCGGAGCTGGAAATCGACCTGGACTACATTTCCCCGGACATTCCGCCCATTGCCCACATGGCGGGCATCGACCTGGTGACCGAGGGCGTGGTGACGCTGGGCAAAACCTTGGAGATTCTGGAACGCTATGCCGCGGTGCGGGATACGGCCATCCTTCAGGAAAAGCGCGATGGGGCGTATCTTCTGGCGGAAACCCTGGCCAGCAAGTGTACCTCTGTGCGCTTTATTGTGGGCCGCGCTCTGAACCCCGCCCATCAAAACCCGGATATGCCCATTTCTCTTTCCATCAAGCTGCGGCTGGTTAAGGACATTGCCAAGTGCCTCAGCTCCATGGGCAAGCGGACGCAGCTGCGCTACTGCTGAGCCGAATTCAAAAGCGACCGCATGGCAAATCAATGGCCATGCGGTCGCTTTATTCTCCTTCCTCATTCCAGGCTTTGCGCAGCTGCGCCTTGACTGCGGATTCCCGCCGGCTGACCTGCATCTGGCTGACGCCCAGACTTCGGGCGACCTCCGCCTGCGTCATGCCAAGGCGGAAGCGCATCAATAGCAGCCGCTGATCCTCCCGGGGCAGCCGCGTGATGAGATCGCGAAGCATCAGCCGATCCAGCCAGCCGTCAGGCGCGGGAAGCAGCTCGGACAGCGCACGGCTGCCGGGGCAGGCCGGGGCGTCAAAGGAGGTTGTCTGAATGCTTTCCATGGCCAGCATCAGCTCCGCCGCGTCCATACGCAGGGCGGAAGCAAGCTCGGGTACGGTGGGTTCCCGGCCCAGGTGCTCCTGCAGCATGCGCTCCATCCGGCGGATACGGCTGCGGTTTTCCCGATCCTGGCGAGGGACATGCACAGGCGCATCCATCCGGCAGAGCATCCGCATCTCGCCCAGGATCATCGCGGCGGCATAGGTGGAGAATTGAGCGCCTATATCGGGATCGTACCGGGCCAGCGCCTTCATCAGGCCGATGCAGCCCTGCTGGTACAGCTCTTCCCGTTCCCGCCCATATCCGGGAAAGCGGCGTACCATGGCCGCGACCAGGGGCAAATGCTGCTCAGCCAGGGCGGCGATGGCCTGCTTTCCCTCTATGCGCGCCTGAAACAGCCGTGCGGCAAAGTCAGCGTTGGCGGTCAAAGGGCGCCTCCGGCATGGATGCGCTTCCTCATGCGGACGGTGGTACCCTGGCCGGGAACAGAGTCCACCTGCAGATCATCCATGAAGGTCTGCATCACCGCGAAGCCCATGCCGCTGCGCTCCTGCTCGGGATGTGTGGTAAAAAAAGGCTCCATAGCCTTCTCGATATTCGGAATGCCTTTGCCCTCGTCCTGAACTTCCACCGTCAGCCAGCGGTCGTCAATGCTGGCACGCAGGCTGACCATGCCGCGGCTGTCCTCATAGCCGTGGACGATGGCGTTGGTGACGGCCTCGGATACCGCCGTTTTGATGTCCGCGATCTCCGAAACCGTGGGAGAGAGCTGCACCGCGAAGGCGGCGATGACCACCCGGGCAAAGGATTCGTTTTCCGCCACGGAGAGAAAGGTTGTCTGCATCTCATTCTGATGATTCATGTCCGTGCCTCCTGCTGAATGTCAAGCTGTTTGATGATCCTGTCCATGCCGGACATGTGGAAAATACGGCTGATGTGTCGGTTCATATGGGTCACCGCCACAGCGCCGCCCCGATCACGCAGGAGCCGATAGCGCCCAAGAATCACTCCGATGCCTGAGGAATCCATGAAGTTCAGCGTGGTGAAGTCCAGAATCAGCGTGCGGATGCTCATATCGGCCAGCATCGCGTCCAATTCACGGCGGACGCTTTGTGCGCAGAAATGATCCAGCTCTCCTTCCAGGCGAACGATCAGCCGGTCGCCATCGCGTATGGATTGAAGCATAGCAGAGGTTGCCTCCTTAAAACCGTTGTTCGGTGAAAGAAATTCAACCCTACACAGGAGCTATCCTGCCGCGAGAATTGTCTCCCTTTGACGTATGGGAGTGGAATCGTTCGACAAAAACCGCAGCCGAACCAGAGGCGATGACCGCGCGGCTTGCAAAGGGCTGAAAGCCATGATAAAATAAACGCGCAGGGAGAAGAGGAGGGGAAGGTATGGCTCAATGGCGCTGGGGTCTGTGGGCTATGCTGGCTGTGCTGAGCGTTTTTTTGTGCGCCAATGCGGAGGTCGGGCTGGACGCGGACAGGATTGCGGCGGATACATTGTACCTGTGCGAGCAGATCGGTATCCGGGAGGCGGGCACGGAGGCGGAGCGGCAAACCTGCGATTGGCTGGAAGGCTGGCTGACGGCGCTGGGCTTCTCCAGCGGGGCGGGAAGTCTGCGTCGCACGGCTTTTCGGAGCCTTGAGGAGAAGACCAGCGAGAACCTGATCGCCGTGTGCAATGCCGGAAGTCAAGGCCCGCTGTTCACCATCGTCGCCCATTATGACAGCGTATCCACCTCGCCCGGCGCGCGTGATAATGCCGCGGCCGTGGGGATTCTGCTGGACATTGCGCGCCTGCTTGGGCCGGAATGCGCCTCTTTGCCATGCGAAATTCATCTGGCCTTTGTTGGCTCGGAGGAGAACGGCTATCATGGCGCCCGGTCTTATGTGGCGGGGCTGTCCGAGGCGGAGAAGGCCCGCCATCAGGGCGCTTTTGTGATGGACATCAGCGCGGCGTCGCCTGACGATCACGCGGTGCTTGTGACAACGCTGCTGGGCGGCAGGCTGCCTGACGGTCAGTATGCGGCGGCGGAGCGCCTGCCCGCGCTGGAAAACGGCGTCACGCGGGCCGTTAGCGCTGCCTGCCAGGAATTGTCCGGCATCGGCGCGCCTTCGTTCTATCGAGGTGAAAGCGATCATCAGCCGTTCCACGACGCAGGGCTGGAAGCCGCCAATGTTTGCTGGCGGCGTGTGGAGGAGGGCTGGCCGTGGCTCCCGGACAGTTATCACCAAGCAAGCGATACACCCCAGGAGCTTGATTATGAAACGGCAGTGTTAACAGGCCGGTGCATTGTGCGGGCGATTGAGCTTCTGACGCTTGCAACCCAATAGGAAAACCCCGGTCAGCAATTCGGCTGACCGGGGTTTTGCAGGATCGGAGGATGTTAGTTTTTCACCTTCATGAAGATAACGCCCGCGATCATCAGGCCCAGACCGAGGAACTTCTTCCAGCCAAAGGCGATCTGCTCCGCGCCCATCCATCCGAAAGCGTCGATGAGCGCTGCCACGGCCAGCTGAGCAATTAGAATCGTCGAAATGGCCACGGTGGGGGAGAGTCCGCCGATGGAGAGCATCACCGTTACGGTGATGACTGGGGCAAGAACGCCGCCAAGCCAAGCGTACCAGGGAGCCTGGGACATCTGCCGGATGTCTCCCTTGCCAAAGAGCAAGGCCACAGCCAAGGCCAAAATAAAGCCGGTCAGCTGGACATAAGCGTTTGCCTCCAGCACACCGGCCTTATCGCCAAGCCGGGTGTTCATCACTCCCTGGACGCTCATGGCCGCGCCAGCAACCAGTGCATAAAGAAAGCCTGTCATTCCGCATACCTCCTTTTTCCTATGGTATAGTATGGCGGAGAAACAGGCGTTTATACGGTATGACGCTTATTCGCCAGCCTTGGCCAGAGCGTCCACCTTATCGTGTATTCGCTGCATACGCTGATCCAGGGCGGCAATGTCGCTGGCTGTCTGTATCAGTTCGGCGGAAATGTCCTCGGGCACGGCGCCTTCCGCCTTGTAGCGCAGGCTGTGCTCCAGGGAAGCCCAGAAGTCCATGGCGATGGTGCGAATTTGTACCTCCACGGGAACGATGATCCGGCCTTCCGCCAGGAAAACGGGAATGGCCAGCACCAGATGAAGACTGCGGTAACCATTGGCTTTGGGCTCCTTGATGTAATCCCGTACCCGGATGACCTTCACGTCATCCTGACAGGTGAGCAGGTCGGCCACGGTGTAGATGTCCTGAATATAGGAGCAGATTACGCGAATACCCGCGATGTCCGTCAAGTGCTCCACGGCGGAGGAAATGCTGACGGGCTCCTGACGGCGGCGGAGCTTTTCCATCATGCTTTGAATGGTCTTCATCCGGCTCTGCATGTGATGGATGGGATTGCGGCGATGGCGCATCTGGAATTCGTCATCCAGAATCTCCAGCTTGGTCTGCACCTCTTTGATGGCTGCCTGATAGCGGCACTGCACAGAGAAAAAATCATCCACCATCTGCTGAAATTCGCCGGAGATTTGTTTCATCTGGTGTTCGGTATGGCTCATGGGCGTTTATCCTCCAAGGTTGTATGGTGAGCGTCCAGCGGCAGCCTCACGCGGAAGGAACTGCCCTGGCCGGGCGCGGAACGAACGTGTATGCTGCCGGAGAGTATGTCCAAGATCCGTTTGACCAGGCACAGGCCCAGACCGACGCCCTGCTTGCCCCGGGAGACATCCGCTTGATAGAACCGATCAAAAATGCGCGCCAGCGTTGATTCATCCATGCCAACGCCATGATCCGTGACGCGCACCTCCGCCACATCGGTCTGGGTGACGCTGATTTCAATCAGACCGCCGTCATGGGAAAACTTGACCGCGTTCTGGATCAGGTTGATCCACACCTGCGTCAGCAGCTCGCTGTCGGACACGATGGCGACGGGCTCCAAGTCCAATTGCCAGGTGATGTCGTGGGCATTCCAAGCCGGCTGAAGGCGGAGGATAACCTGGCGAATCTGTTCATCCAGGCGGAAGGTGGATAAACTGGCCGGGGCTGCCTGCTGCTCCAAGGCTGAAAGCCGCAGCAGCGTTTCCGACAGCCTGGATAGGCGGTCGCTCTCCTGGGCGATCATATCCACATATTCCCTGCGGGCTGCCTCGTCCAGGCCGGGCATCTGCAGGAGCCGGGCGAAACCGCGGATGGAAGCGATGGGCGTGCGGAACTCATGGCTGATGGAGGCAATAAAGTCCTTTTGCAGGTAGGAAGTCCGGGAGAGCGCGTCGGTCATGCCGTTGAAGGCCACCATCAGCTCGCCAAGCTCATCGGGCATGTCTTCCTTTTCGGGCAGCTTCACCGTGAAGTCGCCGTCGCGTACCTGGCGGGTGGCGCGGGTCAGAAGGGAAATGGGCTTGGCAATGGCGTTGGATGCCAGCCAGGCCATCATGACAAAGACCATCAGGAAGGACAGGGCAGCGAATCCGATGCGGATGAAGGACATCAGGAAAATATTCAGCCGCTGGTTGGGCATGATGGTCAACGTCTGTTCGCCCACCTGCACATAGGTGCAGGGGAGGGCGGAAAGACCCTTATAAGTTGTGACGATCATTTTGGAGGCCAAAGTTTCTCTCAGCTCATCAGGCATCACAGAGGCGTCGGCCTCATCGACAGCCACGACCAGGCTGTCGTTGTCCGCCATGCGGATGATCTCATGGATGGAAAGGTCTGTCTTCTGGGAAAGCTCCAGTATGTAAATGGCGGTGGCCTGCTGACGCTCTGTCAGCTCCTCCCGCACACGGACAGAGCTGTACAGGAACGAGCAGATCAGCGAAATGAGCGCAGCAACCAGGGAACAGGCCAGCAGCGCGACCATCATGCGGTTGCGGAAGGTATAAGGCCGGAGCAACTGATGAAGTTTACCCATGGCATTTTTCCGCCTTGTAGCCCAAGCCTCGCACGGTTTGTATGGTGAAATCCGGAAAGCTCTCGCACTTCTCCCGAAGGCGCTTGATGTGTACGTCCACGGTTCGTTCGTCGCTTTGGGCGTCCATGCCCCAGATCTCGTCCATCAGCTGACGGCGGGTAAAGATCTGCTTCGGGCTGCTGAGCAGCTTGAAGAGCAGGTAGAACTCCTTTTTGGGCAGCGTCAGCGTGTCCGAGCCCCTGGTTATGGTCAGGGAATCATAATCCAGCACCGTATCGCCAATGGACAGGCGATGGCTGGTCATGGCCTGCGCTCTGCGCAAAAGGGCCTCCACATGAAGCAGCAGCTCGTCCAAATCCACGGGCTTGGTCAGATAATCATCCGCGCCCCGGGAAAACCCCATGCGCTTGTCTTCGATGGTATCCCTGGCCGTCACCAGTATGATGGGCAAAAGCGGATAGCCGCGGCGAAGCTCCGCCGTCAGCTGCCAGCCATCCATCACCGGCATCATCACGTCGGCAATCACAAGGTCAGGCATGACCCGTTCAATGGTGCTCAACGCCTCCTCGCCATTGGACGCGGAAAGGGTCTGGTAGCCGTTCAGGCCCAGAAAGGCGCACATCATCCTTTGCAGCGGACGGTCATCCTCAACCACCAGCAGGGTGAACATGGCCCGTTTCCTCCTTGTGTATCAACTTTGTCCTGTATCCATCATTATATCATAAAGGCCATTGCTTGACAAGCGCGTCACATGCTGCGCAGAGCGTCGATGGGGTTCAGCCGGGAGGCCTTGCGGGCAGGCGCCCAGCCAAACAGGACGCCTACGGAGGCGGAGAATACAAAGGCCAGGGTGATCGCGCTGGCCGACAGCGAAAAGCTGAAGCCGATGACCATAGCCAGCGCGAAGGAAACCAGGTTGCCCAGGATAACGCCGATACTGCCGCCCATCAGGCTGAGCAGCACCGATTCCAGCAGGAATTGCCCCTGGATCAAGCCGGGGCGGGCGCCCAAAGCCTTGCGCAGACCGATCTCCGCGGTTCGCTCGCTGACGGAAACCAGCATCATGTTCATAATGCCAATGCCGCCCACCAGCAGCGCGATGGACGCAATGCCGGCCAGCAGCGTGGTCATCATATCGGTGATCGTATCCATCGTGTCCAGGAGGCTGTCCAGATTCAGAATGGTGAAGGCGCTGTCACGATAATTGAAGATGCTGTTCAGGCGCTCTTCCAGACGGTCAATAGCGGCGTCTGTCTTGGCGGTGTCAGCCATATACAGCGTCAGGCTGTTGACGGCGCCCGTACCTGTCATGCGCAGTGCTGCCGGATAAGGGATAATGATGGTCCCCGCCGAATTGTCGCCGGACATGGAGGACATTGCCCGCATCACATCGCTGTCATCGCCTTCAGCCTTTACGCCGACCACGGTAAAGGTCAACCCCGCGATGACAAGCTCCTTGCCCACCGGGTTTTCATTGGGAAACAAAGCGGCGCGAATATCGCTGTCAATGACGCAGGAACGGCTGTGCGCGTCCATGTCCATGGGCGTCAGCCCGCGGCCGGAAGCAATAAGATTCGTCTCCCCCTTAAAGTAGGAGGCGCTGCGTCCCTCAATGGCGGCGTCCTCCAGCAGCACGCCGCCCGCGGCCACATGGCGGGACAGGGAAACGTTGGGATCGACGCCTGCAATGTTGTCAATGGCGGCAATTTGCTGAATGTCGTTGCTGTTCAGTCCGCGCTTGAGGGGCGTACCGCTCACGCTGACGTTGACCTTGCCCGCGCCCAGGGCGGTGAACTGGCTGGTGATTTCCCCCGTGGCGCCCTCCATGGTGGTAATCAGCGCAATGATGGCCGTCACGCCGATCATAATGCCCAGCATGGTCAGGAAGGTGCGCATTTTGTTGCTTGTGATGTTCTGCCAGGACATCCGCAGGCTTTCCTTAAGCATCCTCCGCTACCCCCTCGCTGAGCTCGCCGTCCAGCAGGCGCACGATGCGCTTGGCATGACGGGCAATACTGATGTCGTGGGTAATCATGATGATGGTATTGCCCTCCTCGTTGAGGTCATGGAAAAGGTTCATCACCTGACGGCCCGTCTGCTGATCCAGCGCGCCGGTAGGCTCATCCGCCAGGAGAATGGTGGGATTGTTGGCCAGCGCCCTGGCGATGGCCACGCGCTGCTGCTGACCGCCGGAAAGCTGGTTAGGATAATGGCGCATCTTGTCCGAAAGACCCACACGCTCCAGCATCAGCCGTGCGCGCTCCGTGCGTTCCCGCTGACCTGTGCCGCTGTAAATCAGAGGAAGCTCCACATTTTGCAGGGCGTTTTGACGGCTCAGCAGCTGAAAGGACTGAAAAATAAATCCGATCTCCTTGCTGCGTACCAGTGCAAGCTCGCTTTCATCCAGGCCGCCCACGTCCCGTCCGTGAAGGGTATAGCTGCCTTCTGTGGGGGTATCCAGGCAGCCGATAATGTTCATCAGCGTGCTTTTGCCAGAGCCGGAGGGCCCCAGCACCGCCACAAACTCGCCTTTTTCCACATCCAGGTCGATTCCCCGCAGAACCGTCTGCCATTCGTCGCCCATGCGGTAGCGCTTGACCAGATTCCGCATGGAAAGAATTGTTTCGCTCATTGCATACCTCCGGCCGTCGGCATTACGGGTGATTCATCATGCGCATCATGGGCATCATCTTGGCATTGGATGGGGGAATCAGAATGGTCTCGCCGCTTTTGACCCCATCAACAATTTCCACGATGCTGCCGTTGTTGATGCCCAGCAGCACATTTTGCCGGACAATCTCATTTCCGCGGGAATAACAGTACACATAAGGCTTGCCGTCATCACTGTACTGGATAGCGCCAACGGAAACGGTGGTAGCGTTGCTGGCACTGGCCCTGAGCACGCTGACCTCGCAGGTCAGGCCCATGGACAGCGTACCGTCCTGGGGCAGCGCAATCTCTGCCTCATAATACGCCAGGTCATTGTTCACCGTGGCCTCCTGAGCGATGCGGGTGATCTCGCCGGTCAGCACCGCGCCGGTAGCCTGAACTTTGACGTCCACCGTCATGCCGCGGCTCAGGGCGGAAACGTCATATTCATCCACCTTGATCTTCACGATGGGATGGTCATAATCAGCCACGCGAAACAGCGTGTCACCGGGCAAGTAATCGTCGCCCTCGTCTATGTAGAGATCGGAAATGGTGCCATCCATAGGGGCGTCATAGCGGCCGCCGCTTTTGGGCAGGAGCACGGCGTCCCCTTCCTCAACCTTGTCGCCCTCGGCAAATTTCCACTCCTTGACTGTGCCGCGGCCTGACGCGGTAACGACGCGGCTGCTGTCCGGCTCAACATTGCCGGAAAAGGTGTAATGAATCCGAATGTCCTGGGTGCGGGCGGTTTCCTCCGTGAAGCGGCTCTTGTGACGGCTGGGGTTCAGCAGGATGACCGCAGCAACCGCCGCGGCAGCCAGCAGAATAACCACGATGCGCCGAATATGCTTCTTGCTCATTGCTGCTCAGAAGCTCCTTCCATGTTTTGTTTCCGCCTCAGTCTACACCAGCAATGTGAACTGGAAATAAACTTTGCCAGACAAAAATATGAAAACCATCCCCATCCGATGACGAGGAATCCCGACGCCTCTGAAAGACAAGGGTCGTGACATACGGTGGAAAAATGTAGATACAAAAATACAGAAAGCCCATGAATTGCGCAAGGAAATTGGGCAATGGACGCGAATGCAACACCATTGCGCAATGAAGGAGCAGGCCCATGACACTGAACGGCAGTGACTGGAATGGCTGGGTCTTGTGTTGCGATGGGCATAACATCATCATCAATATTATGCAGTACTTGCAGCTGAAAACAAGTGCCTCCTAACGGTAAAGGGTCTTTTTATTGTATGGTCAATGCAAAACCGATGAGGAGAACAAAGCAATGATGCCGGATTGCCGTTCTCCATAGAAACGCCGCAAGGCT
>CANOHT010000026.1 GCA_947565865.1 uncultured Clostridia bacterium | reverse complement strand
TTCTTTTCACGCACATCATGAAAACGCTGTACATCCTTTTCGATCTTGATCGAAATCACGGACAAAGCCTGCATGTTAATGTTCCAATGTTATTGTACTACGTTTAGTCCACTTTTACAATAGACGACGAGCATATCCGTTCCGCTTTTCCATCATATCAACGGCCGCTTCTGTCCTTTTTCCTCCAAGCTAAATGAACCGACCATATGAAAAGCGATTCAAGCGCACCCGCGCTTTGGCACCTGCTTCCAAGACGGAAATGAGGAATAGATCAGCCGCATCACGAGCAGCCGGTTATGCGCGGCGGATTCCTCGGTTTTTCCGGTCTCTGACATCCTGAGCCGTTGCGAAGAGCTATCCGCCAGTTCGCTGTGCCTTTGCATATTGCTCCCGATGCATGATTCTGTTCCCCCGGTGTTCACTGCGAAGGAACGGAGTGGAGACAAATCCACCGGGATATGGCGCGAATTGCTTGAATTGTCTCAGGCCGGCATGACCGGCATCGCATTCTGGACGCTAAGCCTCAATTGACGCATTGTCCCCATCGGTTATATGAGCGAAACCGCCTGCTGCACTGGCAACAGGCGGTTTCGCGGTTTGCTTCGGCTCCGAAAGGCGAATCAAGGCATGGCGTCCAGTCGGCGGCTTCCCTGCCGCCTTAGTTGTACTCAATAGTCGCCTGATAGGCCCGGTAGGTGGAATGGCACAGCAGTTTGCGGTCGATTTCCGTACCGTTCTTATACCATACCTGATAGGTATCTACCTCATAGCCCTTCCGGGCCTTAATGGTGCTTTGCTGCGTCCCGGCAGGCAGGGAGGTGTTCTGCACATATTTGGTGTCCGAGGGGGGCTCGACCGTGCGCGTAACCTCGCTGACCAGGTCAATGGTGATGCCGTCCCCCAGGGTCATGCCGTAAAGCTCCACAGTCACCTTGCGCTTTTCATAATGCGCGACAATAAAGATCGGCCATTCTGTATTGTTCCTGAACTGGAAGTCCAGATTGGGCCAATTAACCGTGGCGTCCATGCCCTTCTCCACATAGTCAGAAGGCCAGGCATGGGGGCTTCGGCTGACAATTTCCAGATTGGCCCGAGCCACGGCGTTGAACAGCGTGGAGCTTGTCTGACAAACGCCGCCGCCCACCTCGGGCACAGATTGCCCGCCGGAAATGGCCGCGGCCTCCCGGTAGCCCTTTTCCGCCGTCCGCTGGCCGGTGGCCTGATTGAAGGAAAAGGTCTCCCCAGGGTTCACCGTGGTGCCGTTGATGGCGTTGGCCGACAGCTCGATATTCACGTTTCTGTTGGCGTTGGAGGTGGTGTCCGTCGTGTAGGAGGCAATTTGCCGGAAGCTGTTCATCAGCTCGGCCTTGGTCACCTGGGCCAGAAGCTTCTCCGGCTCCACGGTGATGGAAGCGTGATAGTCCCCGCCGTCCAGGCAGGCAATGACCCGGTTGTACAGATCATCGGCGTCAATCCTTGCGCCGGGGGTATCACTGTTGAAGGTGAAGCCGCGGCTGTTGAAGTCGAAGGTCGCCACAGAGGCATTCACCGGATCGCGGTTGACAAAGGCCACAATGCTGTCCGTCAGCTGACGGACAGCCTCCCGATCGTAACTCATGGCCGTGGTCAGCGCAACAGGATTGTTCCGCATATCCAAAGCCGTAGTCAGCCGCTCCTGGAAGGGCGTCACCCGTGACCCTCGGATGGCGGTGGTATTGCCCCGGCCATAGGCATAGGCGCTGCCAACAACCTCGTCCACGTTGCGCGCCAGGGGCACCCGGCTGGAATCAATGCTCCAGGAGCCGTTGCCCACATGCACCGTCACGGAGAAGTCCGTGATTCCCGACGGAGACGCGGCGGCAACCGCCTGTTGGGCCTCCTCCATCGTCATACCGCCCACATGCACACCGTCAATGTAAACCCCTGGATAGATCGTATCCGTGCCCATATAGGCCCGGTAGGTGCGGTAATCCGCGTAGGCGTCAGCGTCCATGGTGATAATGCTGCCATTCACAAACGCGATGCCAGGCACACCCACCAGCTGGATGCCGAACAATTGCGGAGCCATCAGCACCCCCAGCCCGCCCATGAGAACCAGGCAGAGGAAAATAATGGCCAACCAGAGCCAGCGGCGCGGATCCTTGCCCTTGGGCGGCCTGCGGGAGGAGTAAACCTTCCGCTGATGGCGATCATACACGTCAAAGTCATCATAGATGGTGGTTTCCTGCGCCGATGGCCGCTCCCGGACAGGCCGCTCCTCCCTGCCGCAGCGCTCCCGCAGTTCCTCGGAGCGACCCATGGGCTGACGGCCAGGCATGACGGCCTTCACCACTTCCGGCCGGCGCTGACGGCCAGCCCTCGGCGGCGTTTGGCGGATGCTCTCGCCCTCGCCCTGATAAATTCGTTCCTCGCGCTTGTGTTCCATGATAGCCTCCTCGGGGATGTCGCCGCCGCCCCCAGCCGGAGGGTTTATTCCGTCCGGCGGTGGGCCATACGGTAGGATAGAATCTGTAGGCTGTCGCTCAGGTGAACATTCACGACAATCATGTCCTCAGGATGGTTCAAGTCAGTGGGCGCAAAGTTCCACACCGCCCGCACACCTCCGATATAGAGCCTGTCCAGGGCTGTCTGCGCCTCCCTTGCCGGCACAGCCAGCACGGCGATATCCGCCGTATGTTCCTTCAGGTATTCCTCCAGCGCCGTCATGGGCAGCACCTCGGCTCCGCCCACATTTGTGCCGATCTTTTCCTCGTCAATATCGAAGACAGCCTGGGTCTGGAAGCCCTCTCTGGCAAAGGTAGGATAGTTCGCCACCGCGCCGCCGATGTTGCCCGCCCCCAGGATAATCACCCGATGCGGCTGGCTCAGGCCCAGGATGTCTCCGATATGCTCCTTCAGGTCAGATACCGTATAGCCGTAGCCCTGCCTGCCAAAGCCTCCGAAGCAGTTGATGTCCTGCCGAATTTGGCTGGGCGTCAGCTGCATCCGACGCCCCAGCTCCTGAGAGGAAATCTGCCGCACCCCAGCCGCCTCCAGCTCTCTGAGATGCCGGTAATACCCTGGCAGGCGGCGAATCACCGCGTCCGATACATAGCCTGACATATGCTCCTGTTTCCTCCTCGTCCATCGCTCACCGATGCAAGTGCCGCCCCTCCTGTCGCCGCGCTCCGCCATGGGCGGGGCAGGACAAACGGGCGGCCCATCGTCTCTTCGTGAAAATTATATCATACCTTGGTCTCTTTGGCAACCGCATGACCAGAAACCCCTATGAGCGGTGATTGCGCACCTGCCCGCGCAGCATATCTCCCGCCTGGACGTCCACCGGCAGGGCCATGCGGATGATCTCTCCCGCAACGCCCAGGGTTTCGACTGTTTCTCCCGTCTTTTCCCGAAGGAAGGCCGAAGCTGTCGCCGTGCAGACGCCTGAAGGCGTCATCACTTCCAGCGCGTCCCCGGCAAAGAAGCGATTCTTCAGCATCAGCCGCGCAGGCTCCCCGGCCCGGGCGTCCTCCACCACGCGGGCAATGTATTCCCGCGCCTGATGGAAGCCCTCCGCGCCGCCAGGCTCCCGGGGGCTTTCCATGGCGAAGCCCGTATCGCTGTCCCGATGGCTGGCGCACCGCAGCTCCGCCATCAGCCCGGGCAGCGCGTCACGGTAAGCGTCCGCACTCTCGGCCAGCAGGTCAATGGCACGGCGGTAAGCGCCCGTCACCACCGCCACATAGTATTCCGTCTTCATCCGTCCCTCAATCTTGAGGCTGGACACACCAGCGTCAAGCAGCTCCGGCAGCAGGGGCAGCAAGTTCAAATCCTTGGCGGAAAAGATATAAGCGCCGTGCTCGTCCTCACAGACAGGCAGGTACTCCCCGGGGCGCTTTTGCTCCATCACCGCGTACTGCCAGCGACAGGGCTGGGCGCAGGCGCCCTGGTTGCCGCTGCGTCCAGCCAGCGCGGCGGACAGCAGGCATCGGCCCGAATAGGCCATGCAGGCCGCCCCGTGAACAAAGGCTTCCAGTTCAACCTGCCCGTGCAGCGCCCGGCTCATGGCTTTCATCCGGGCCAGGCTGACCTCCCGGGCCAGAATGACCCGCTGACAGCCAAGCGACTGATAATGCCGGATGGCCGCCGTGTTCACCGTGCTGGCCTGGGTGCTGACATGGAGCGCCAGACCAGGCGTCCGCTCCCGCAGGGTCACGATGGCCCCGATGTCGCTGACGATGGCCGCGTCCATCCCTATATCAAAGGCCGATCTCGCCGCCTGAACAAAGCCCTCCATCTGATCGTCAAAGGGCAGGATATTCATGGTCAGGTAGAATTTCTTCCCCTGGGCATGGGTGAGAGCCACGGCTTCCCGCAGCTGAGCCTCGTCAAAGTTGCCCGCAAAGGCCCGGAGACCATAATGCTTCATGCCGCCGTACACAGCGTCCGCTCCGAAATGCAGCGCGGCCATCAAGCTTTCCATGCTTCCCGCCGGACAAAGCAGTTCCGGCTTCCTCCATCCTGTCATTGGATGCCACGCTCCTGGTCGTAGGCCTTCCACAGGGGGGCGTAAATTGACACCGCCTGCTCATGCTCCTGCAGGGTGCGGGAGAAGTGCAGCTCGCCGCTCTCGGGATCCTTGGCACAGAAGTAGAGGTAGTTCTCGGCCACATAGGTGGCGTCAGGGTACAGCGCCGCGCTGATGGCCTCCGCCGAGGGATTGCACACCGGACCTACCGGCAGCCCCGCAACCTGATAGGTATTATAGGGACTGCCGTTGCTCAGATCGCTGTTGGTCAGGGACATCTTCCGCACGCCTGTGATGTAATGGATGGTCACGTCGCTCTGCAGCTTCATCCCGGCCTTCAGGCGGTTATGGAAAACGGCGGAGACCTTTGCCATGTCGGCGGACTTCGCTTCCTTCTCAATCATGCTGGCCAGGGTGATGATCTGATCCATGGTATAGCCCATTTCGCTTGCCCTGTCCTGGTCGTCCGCGGGGAAGACCCGCTCGGTCTGGGACAGCAGACGGCGGATGATGTCCTCCGCCGTGGCGTCAGTATAAATCTCATAGGTGTTGGGAGACAGATACCCCTCCAGCACATATTTGCGCTGGGACGCAGAGCCTGTGGCCAGCACGTCGGCAACGTAGTAGAAATCGCTGAACTTCTCCCCGCCGCGGCACAGGGCCAGGAATTCCTCCCGATCCGAGATCACCCCGTCGGCCAGCAGCTTGGAGGCAAACTCCTCGATGGTCCAGCCGGGAATCATCGTAACGTTGCGGACGATGGGGTTGCCATCGCCCATGGTCAGCTGGTCAGCGATCTCCTGGATGGACATGCCGCGGCTGAGCGTGTAGGAGCCCGCCTGAATCTTCTGCCCCATGCCGGCAAAGTCACAGTAGTACTTGAACACCGTCTTGGAGCGGATCAGCCCGGCGTTTTCCAGGTTGGTAGCCACCCGGGTCAGGCTCTGGCCGTTGTCAATGTGGAAGGCGACCTGCTCGGTGCTACCGGCTTCCGGCGGCGCCAGAAAGCGGTCGTATACCATGCCCCAGGCCGTGCTCAGCAGGCCGATAACCACAATCAGCGCCGCCGCGCCCACCAGAATGGGCCGCACAATCCGCCACAGCCCGCTGTACCAGTAGGGGCCGTATTCCCGCTCGTCCCGGATGGAACGGTAGGTATCATCGTGCTTGTTTTTCCTCATCAGGCGCTTCCTCCTGCGAAATTACTCGACGCCAGGCAGGGGCATGTCCAGATCCGCCGCTTCGGTGATGATCCTGAAAATGTCCGCCATGGCCTGCTGCATCCGCATTTCCGCCAGCAGATACTGGGAGACCTCCTCCTTGCCAAAGAGCAGAGAGGAAATGCCGGTGAAGCGCTGCATATCCTCGCCGTCGGGCGCGCGGCCCGTCATGGCGTTCATCTGCAGGGACATTTGCAGCTTCTTATACTCCCGGATCAGGGCGGCCTGGGTATCGTCCGTCATCACCTCCGCCTTGAGGCGATGGTAGGTCTGATATTCCTCGCTGTCCCGGATGGCCCGGGCCAGGTTGTGGGCGGCGCCGTATTCCATGTCAGTTTCTCCTGCCTTTCCATTGCTATAACGAATATAGCACAGTTTTTTCTTCCCCGAAAGGGGGCATAAGGATAAAATCTTCCAATAGCAGAATGATTTTCGCCAAAGCAGGCCGGAAAACGAGCAGCAGGAGGCGGCCAAATCAGCGCGCCTCCTGCGAAAACAACGATGCCTTACACATCCAGGATGATCGGCAGAATCATGGGATTCCGCTTGATCTTTTCAAAGATGTAGCGATGCAGTTCATCCTTGATGCGGTTTTTGAGCTGCGGCCATTCCTCGCCCGCCAGACTGCTGGAGGCCAGAATCTGCCGCACCACATCCCGGGTGCTTTCGATAATATCCTCATTTTCCCTGACGTAGATGAAGCCGCGGCTGATGATGTCCGGGCCGGAAATCAGCTTGCACTCATCCCGGTTGATGGCCATCACCACAATAATCAGGCCGTCCTGACTCAGATGCTTGCGGTCACGCAGCACCACGTTGCCCACGTCGCCCACGCCCAGGCCGTCCACCAGAACGCCGCCGGTGGGGATCACCTCGCCCAGGTTGCAGCCCTGCTGGTTCATCTCGATAACCTGGCCGATCTCGGGGATGATGATGTTCTTGCTGTTCATGCCCATGGACTCTGCCAGCTCCGCATGCTGCCACAGCATCCGATACTCGCCGTGCACGGGGATGAAGTACTTCGGCTTCACCAGGGCGTGCATCAGCTTCAGCTCCTCCTGGCGGGCATGGCCGGAAACGTGTACCTCCGCAAGGGCCTCATAGACCACCTGCGCTCCGCAGCGGTACAGCTGATTGATGACCCTGGAAATGAATTTCTCATTGCCGGGAATGGGGTTGGCGGAAATGATGACCATGTCGCTCTGCCGAATCTGCAGCTTGCGGTGCTCGGAATAGGCCATCCGGGTCAGTCCGGCCATGGGCTCGCCCTGGCTGCCGGTGGTCATCACCAGCACCTCTTCGTCTGGATACTGATCCAGGCTGTCCACGTCGATCAGGCATTCCGCCGGGATGCGAAGCTCACCGATCTGCATGGCAACGCGGCTGACATTGACCATGCTGCGGCCGATAAAGCACACCCGGCGGCCGTACATCATCGCCCGGTCGATCACCATCTGCATCCTGTGGATGTTGCTGGCGAACATGGCCGCGATCACACGGCCCTTGGCATCCCGGAACAGGGTGTCAAAGGTGCCGCCGATCTTCATTTCGCTCATGGTATGGCCTGGACGCTCCACATTGGTGGATTCGCACAGGAAGGCCAGAACGCCCCGCTCGCCCAGCTCGGCAAAGGTCGCCAGATCGGTCACCCGGCCGTCGATGGGGGTGTAGTCCACCTTGAAGTCACCGCTGACCACCACCGTGCCCGCCGGACAGGTGATGGCGATGGCGCAGGCCCCGGCGATGGAATGGCTCACATGGATGAACCGGCAGGTGAACTTGCCCAGGCGGATCTCGTCCCGGGGCTGCACCACATGCAGGGGAATGTTGGACACACGATGCTCCTTGAGCTTGAGATCCACCAGTGCCAGGGTCAGCTTGGTGCCGTACAGCGGCGCGGGCACCTGGCGCAGGATGTAGGGCGTGGCGCCGATATGGTCCTCGTGGCCATGGGTGAACAGGAAGCCCCGAACGTTCTTCTTCTTTGCTACCAGGTAGCTGACATCAGGTATCACCAAATCAACGCCCAGCATATCCTCCTTGGGGAAAATGCTGCCGCAGTCCACAACAATGATATCGTCCTCGTACTCGAAGACGGTCATGTTCTTGCCAACCTCGTCCACGCCGCCCAGAGAGACGATGCGGAGCTTGCTGGCAGGCTCACGGTTTACAATTCTCGGGTTCACAAAATACCTCCTTACTTTTCTTTCCGATGCTCCATCGCAAACGTATAACCTTGGCAGCCGGGGACAATAACGCGGCCCACGGCTCTATTGAATCAGCCCATCGCAAGCTGATTAAATCCATCCTGACCGGATACGCCTTCACCCAACGAGGCGCCCGTTCCTCCGGCACGCCGGCTCCATCAGGCGATGCACCCCGTTCAGCCTGAATAAAACCCAAACGAAGCCTATCGTTCTATTATTATAGCACATTCGGAAGAAAAGTACCAGCAAAAATCCACCAAAATCTCGCCAAAGATTGGCTGAAATTTTGGTGGATTTTCGCGTCAGTATATCATTTTCGCCTTTGGAGCGGCGTCAGTCTCAGGCATAGAGGGGGAAGCCCGCCATCAGCGCCTCGACCTCAGCCTTCACCTGGGGCACGGCGGCCTCGCCCTCCCGCACCACGCGGGCAATCCAGGCCGCGATACGCACCATGTGTTCTTCCTTCAGGCCGCGGCTGGTGATGGCGGGGGTGCCCACGCGCACGCCGCTGGTAACGAAGGGACTGCGGGTCTCGTTGGGGACGGTGTTCTTGTTGACGGTGATATTGGCGTCCTCCAGCAGACGCTCCAGGGCCTTGCCGGTCATATCGGTGCCGGTGATGTCCAGCAGCAGCAGGTGGTTGTCCGTACCGTCGGAAACCATGCGGATACCCTCCTGGCGGAAGGCGCCCTCAAGAGCCTTGGCATTGAGGATGATCTGATGCTGATACGCCTTGAAGGCGGGGGTCAGCGCCTCACCGAAGCAGACAGCCTTGGCGGCGATGACGTGCTCCAGGGGGCCGCCCTGGGTGCCCGGGAAGATCGCCTTGTCGATGGCCTTGGCGTACTGCTCCTTGCACAGAATCATGCCGCCGCGGGGGCCGCGCAGGGTCTTGTGGGTGGTGGTGGTCACAAAATCCGCGTAAGGCACGGGGCTGGGATGCTCCCCCGCCGCGACCAGACCGGCAATGTGGGCCATGTCCACCATCAGCAGCGCGCCTACCTCGTCGGCAATCCCACGCAGCTTGTCAAACTCGATAACGCGGGGATAAGCCGACGCGCCCGCCACAATCATCTTCGGCCTACACTCCAGGGCCAGCTCGCGCACCTGGTCATAGTTGACGCGCTCCGTCTCGCCGTCCACGCCGTAGGGCACAAACTTGAAGTACTTGCCGGACATATTCACCGGGCTGCCGTGGGTCAGATGGCCGCCGTGGGAGAGGTTCATGCCCATAACGGTATCGCCGGGGGTCAGCATGGCAAAGTAAACCGCCATGTTCGCCTGAGCGCCGGAATGGGGCTGCACGTTGGCGTGCTCCGCGCCAAAGAGCGTCTTCGCCCGATCCCTGGCCAGGTTCTCCACCATATCCACATACTCGCACCCGCCATAGTAGCGCTTGCCGGGATAGCCCTCGGCGTACTTGTTGGTCAGGCAGCTACCCATGGCCGCCATCACCGCCGGGGAAACAAAGTTCTCCGAGGCGATCAGCTCAATGTGGGTGCGCTGCCGGTTGAGTTCCAGCTCCATGGCCGCGGCCAGCTCCGGGTCGGCCTTGCGAATCAGTTCCATTTCCATGTATGCTTCATCCTCCCGTGTGGTATCGCCTTCTATTATAATACCCAAACGTTTTTTATGCAACCGAGAAACATCATTCGTACAATGGAAGGAAGAGCCCCGGAAGGGCCGGCGGAGGAGCCGCGCCTTTGAGAGGACGCCTCCGCCGCTTATCCGGTCATTCGGACACAAAAAAACCGCTCAGACTGGGCAAACCCGCAGCACATCCAGCAAACGCTTACTGCTGCTTCCGTCAGGACCTGACAGGGTTCACGCCGAAGGATCGCACAGGACCCAATCTTCATCGCGGCGTGACCATTATAGCTTACTTTGCGAGGAATTGCAAGGGGAAGTTTTCGCCCGTGTCCGTCGGCGGAAAAACGCCATTTCCCTTGACGAATCCTGCGGAATGTGGTAGGATAAATTCGCAAAAGTAAATACCTTATCACGAGCGGCAGAGGGATGGGCCCGATGAAGCCGCGGCAACCGGCCTCCGTCAGGGGACAAGGTGCCAATTCCCCCAGCGCGGCACACGCCATCCGGCAGCGCTGACAGATAAGGACAATCAGCCATCCCTTTGATTGATCCCCGACTGGTTTGTGTGCAGACCAGCCGGGTTTTTTGCGGCTTCTTGTTCCCCCATCGACGCCTCTGATTTTGAAAGGAGCTACAAAAATGCGTACCCTCTTTACCTCTGAATCCGTCACCGAGGGCCATCCCGACAAGCTGTGCGACCAGGTATCCGACGCGGTGCTGGACGCCATCCTGGCGCAGGACCCCATGGCCCGCGTGGCCTGTGAGACCTGCGCCACCACCGGCATGGTGATGGTGATGGGCGAGATCACCACCACGGCCCGGGTGGACATTCCCGCCATCGCCCGTGAGGTGGTGCTGGACATCGGCTATAATTCCTCCGACATGTGCTTTGACGGCAACTCCTGCAGCGTGCTCACCGCCATTCACGCCCAGAGCCCCGACATCGCCATGGGTGTGGACGCCGCCATGGAGACCCGCGCGCAGGGTGCGGGGGATACCGGCGCGGGGGATCAGGGCATGATGTTCGGCTATGCATGCGACGAGACGCCGGAACTGATGCCCATGCCCATCGCCCTGGCCCACCGGCTGACCCGCCGCCTCACCGAGGCCCGCAAGAGCGGTCAGCTGCCCTGGCTGCGCCCCGACGGCAAGAGCCAAGTCACCGTGGCCTATGAGGACGGCAGGCCCGTCGCCGTCGACACGGTGGTGATTTCCACCCAGCATGCCCCTGACATCAGCCTGGAGGAGCTCAGCCAGGCCATTCTGGAGCAGGTCATCCGCCCGGTGCTGCCCGCGGCGCTGCTCACCGATGACACCAAGTATTACATCAACCCCACGGGCCGGTTCGTTCTGGGCGGCCCCGCGGGCGACTGCGGCCTGACGGGCCGGAAGATCATTGTGGACACCTATGGCGGCTACGCGCCCCATGGCGGCGGCGCCTTCTCCGGCAAGGATCCCACCAAGGTGGATCGCTCCGCCGCCTATGCCGCCCGCCATGTGGCCAAGAACATCGTGGCCGCCGGTTTGGCCCGTCAGTGCCAGATTCAGCTGGCCTATGCCATCGGCGTGGCCCAGCCGGTGAGCCTGCTGGTGGATACCAAGGGCACGGGCGTGGCGCCGGACAACGTATTGGCCGCCGCCGTCACCAAGCTGTTCGACCTGCGGCCCGATGCCATCATCCGCCGCCTGAACCTGCGCCAGCCCATATACCACAAGGCCTGCAACTACGGCCACTTCGGCAAGGAGGGGCTGAGCTGGGAGGCCGTTGACGCCGCGGACGCCCTGCGCCGGGAGGTTCTGGGCGCGTAATCCGCGCGAGCGCGCCGCTTTTCCCGCCTTTTCCCGAATCATGAAGATTTCACCTTGACAACGTCTCTGACCTCAGGTATAATGTAAAGGCTGTATTGTAGCGATTCGGGATTCCGTCCCGATTGACGAAACTGTGAGGAGTGTTGACCATGTTCCGTACTTACCAGCCCAAGAAGCGTCAGCGCAGCAAGGTGCACGGCTTCCGTGCCCGCATGTCCACCAAGAACGGCCGCCGTGTGCTGGCAGCCCGCCGTCGCCGTGGCCGCAAGGTGCTGACCGTCTGATTTTGTGTCGGACAAGTTTCCTGTTTGTGGATGAAGCCCGCCCGAAGCGCGTCTGCGCGATGATCGGGCGGGCTTTTCCTCTATACGCGGACGGGGGCGGCCCAGCCTCCCCCGCCACTCTGTAAGGGCGCTCCGTCGCCCCGGCCATCATAAGGATGATTGCAATGGAAAGACGCTATCGGCTGCAAAAAAACAGGACGTTCCAGTATGTGTACCGTCGCGGAAAGAGCGTAGCCTGTCACGATCTGGTCATGCTTGTCGCCAAGGGGCGAAGCACGCAGGTCGGTTTTTCCGTCAGCAAGAAGGTAGGCAACGCCGTGACCCGAAACCTGGTCAAGCGCCGCCTGCGGGAATGCTTCCGGCCCTATCTGGGGGACGTAAAAACCGGGCTGTACGTCATCGTAGCCAGGCCGTCAGCCGCCGAGGCCACCTTCCAGTCCCTTCGCAGGGATGTGCGTTATTTGCTGCGCAAGCATGACGCGCTCCTCCCCAGCGAACAGAAGGAAGGGAATCGCGCCTGATGAAGCGCTTTCTTCTCGCCCTGATCCGGTTTTATCGCCGCCAGATCAGCCCCCGCAAGGGCGGCCCCTGCTGCCGCTACTTTCCCACCTGCTCCAAGTACGCCGTCACCGCCATCGAGCGCTACGGCGCCCTCAAGGGCGGACGGATGGCAGTCTGGCGAATTTTGCGGTGCAACCCGTTCAGCAAGGGCGGCTATGACCCCGTGCCGGAGGACCCTTACACAACCTTAAGGAGGGAATAACCCCACATGAACGAGTTCCTCAAAAGCATCCTGGACGGTATCTATTCCCTGGTGGGCAATTACGGCTGGTCCATCGTGCTCTTCACCATGCTCATCCGCCTGGTGCTGATGCCCTTTGACTACAAGAGCCGCGTGTCCATGCGCAAAACGACCAAGCTGCAGCCCCAGATCAACGCCCTGCAGAAAAAGTACGCCAAGGATCAGGAAAAGCTCAACCAGAAGATGAGCGAATTGTACCGCAAGGAGAAGATCAATCCCCTCTCCTCCTGCCTGCCCATGCTGCTGACGCTGCCCATCCTGTACGCGATGTTCGCCGCCATGCGCATGATCGCCAACGAGCAGCTGATCCAGCAGACCTTCTCCATTTTGCAGGGACACGAGCCCGTGCTGGAGGGCTGGCTGTGGGTCAAGAACGTGTGGATGCCCGACAGCCCCTTCGCCGCCGCCTGGCCCAGCCTGGACATGCTCCGGCAGGTGCCCGCCGACATCTGGCACAAGGTGCTCTCCGCCATGCCCGCCGAGACCCTGCAAGCCGTGCAGCAGACTGTCAGCAGCCTTGCCGGATATGAGCTGACCCTGGAAAGCTTCGCGGGCAATGAGCTGCAAAGCGCCATCTCCGCCATCGCCAACGCCATGACGCAGATGCCCGGCTATGTGGAGCAGGTCTCCACCGTCCCCGGCTTCAGCTTCAACCTGATCCTCACCACGCTGAACGTGGTCAAGGGCTATAACGGCTTCTTCATCCTGCCCATCGTGTCCGCCGTCTCTCAGTACCTGATGACCGTGCTTCAGCCCGTCACGCCCACCGAGGGCGCCAACAGCAGCGCCTCGACCACCGGCAATTTTATGAAATGGTTCTTCCCGCTGTTCTCCCTGTGGATCTGCTCGACCTCCAATGCGTCGTTCTCCATCTACTGGGTGACCAGCAACCTCATCGCCATGGCGCAGACCTACGGCATCAACAAGTATTTGGACATGAAGGAAAAGCGCACCGCAACCATCGGAGAAGGGACCGTGAAGTAACATGAAGACCTACGAAGCATCCGCCAAAACCACCGAGGAAGCCATCGACGCTGGCCTGGCCGCGCTGGGCGTATCCATCAGCGACGTCACCGTGCAGGTCATCGACGAGGGCAGCAAGGGGCTGTTCGGCCTGTTCGGTTCCCGGCTGGCCAAGGTTCGCCTGACCGTGAAGGAGACCGAGGACGATCCCCTCTCCCTGCTGATGACGGACAAGCCCGCGCCCAAGGCGGAGAAGAAGGCCACCCGCAAGCCCGAAGCCAAGCCTGAAAAGAAGGCCGATCAGAAGGCCGACGTTCAGCCGGAAGCCAAGGCCGAAAAGAAAGCCGAGGAAAAAGCCGACGCCGAAAAGCCCGCCCGGCCCCCGCGTCAGCCCAAGCCTCGCCAGCCCAAAGCGGAAAAGCGGGAGAAGGCCGAGCAGCCTGAGCAGGAGAAAAAGCCCCTGCCCCCCAAGGCTCCCGCCAAGCCCCTTGAGAAGCCTGTCGTTACCATGATCCCTGCCGAAGAGGTTGCGGCGGATTCCGCAGCCGGCAAGGCCCAGAGCTTCCTCAAGGAGCTGACCCATCTGATGGGCGTGGACGTAGACGTGGCCGTGGGCAATGACACCGAAGGCAACGTCTTTGTCCAGATGACAGGCGACACCCTGGGCATCCTTATCGGCCGCCGCGGCGAAACCCTGGACGCCCTGCAGTACTTGACCAGCCTGAAGATCAACCGCGGCCAGGAGGGCTACACCCGCGTCACCCTGGACACGGAGAACTACCGCGCCAAGCGGGAAGATACCTTGGTTCGTCTGGCTAACCGAATGGCCAACCGCGCCGTGAAAACAGGCCGCAAGGTCTCCCTGGAGCCCATGAACCCCTACGAGCGCCGGATCATCCACAGCGCTCTGCAGGCCAACGAGGCTGTTGACACCCATTCCGAGGGTGACGAGCCGAATCGGCATGTTGTTATCACGCTGCGCAAATAAGATAAAGCCGTCAGAACAAGGGCCGCCGATGCGATATCGGCGGCCCTTTGGCATGCGCTTGTTCCCCAGCCTTCGCGCTTTTTCGCCGCAAGCCTGCCGAACTTTGGCGATTCTTACCCATCTTGGTTAAGCTTTGTCTATTTATGTCGGCAGCGCGCAGCATCCATCGGCTGAGATGGTATTATAACGCCAGAAACAGGAGGGGATGATTATCCTGATGGAAGCGTTACAAAACATCCTTCATACCCTCGGCATTGGCCGACGTTATAAAGGCTATGCGCTGCTATGCTATATGATTCCCCTGGCCCTGGAAGATGACAGCCGCCTGTACCATATGACCCAGGAATTATTCGAGCCCGCCGCGGCGCATTTCCACTGTGACGTCAGCGCGGTGGAACGCAATCTGCGCACGGTCATCCTTCATGCCTGGCGGGTCAATCCCGACGCTATCCGCAGCTTGGTCAAGTATCCGCTGACCCAAACGCCCACGGTCAAAGAATTTATTGATATACTGGTGTCCTATCTGCTGCGCGCCGCGGTCAGCCGCTCGTCCCGGCGCCCGGTCTCCCTATGACGCGCTGTCAGGCTGTTACAGACGCCCTTTATCCCCCTTATCCACATACATGCGCTTGTCCGCCTCATACTTCCAATCGCTGATACGCTTGACGCGCCCCTGCTCGTCCCGCAGGCAGCTCATGCCCCGGGCGATGTCCAGCCTGCCGCCCGACCGGTCTTCCCGGGCATTGTAGCGGTCGATTTCCTCATCCAGCCGCTGGAACCAGGACTGCGCGCTCCCGCAGGGATTGCAAACCACCGCGCAGAACTCGTCCCCGCCGATGCGGAAAAACTGGCCTTCGCCGTCAAAGGCATCCCGAATGCAGTTCGCCGCCGCGATCAGCAGCTCGTCGCCGGCGCTGTGACCATAGATATCATTGGTTTCCTTCAGCCCATTGAGATCCAGGAACGCCAGTGCCACGTCCTCATACTGGTCAGCCCTTTGCTCAATCTCGTCCAGAAGCTCGTCAAAGGCCCGGCGATTGCCGATGCCTGTCAGCTTATCCTCCTTGGCGATGCGCTGATATACTTCCGCCTTCGCCCGAAAGCGGATGTTCGTCGCCAGGCTGATAGCAAGGCTGCACAATAGCAGCAGCACAAAGAGCAGGATACCCACCTGAAAAATCACGCCGTAGAAGGGAATGCGGAAAAGCCAGTACAGCGCCATCGCCAGCACGCCCGACGCGCCCAGCAGCGCGAAAGCGGCCAGAATCGCCCGAAGCTCCGCCTGCGCCCTCGCCCGGTATTCCCGCAGCATCACCCCGGCCAGCATCGCCACGCCCGCCAGCAGCAGCAGATGGGTCACAAAGAGCATGTCGATATAGGGGACGCCGAGGAGGAAATTCAGCAGGCACTGGCAAAAAGCGTTGGCGTAAAACAGCCAGCACAGCGCCCGCAGCGAACGATAGCGCCGCATTTCCCCCGTGTTGCGCACAAAATGAATCATCGGTACGCCCATGAGCATGAAAGCGTCAAAGGACGCCACGCACAGCGTAGCGGGCCGGGCTGCCGCCTGCTGAAGAAGGGACGAATCCGTAAGGAGCCACAGGCCGCCAAGCAGCAGGAAGGCCGCCACGTTCAGCAGCCGCGGCTCCTTGAGGCGAATGCGCGTCAGGTATGCCGCGATTACCGCCGCCCCCAGGGCCAGGAACGTCATCACCGACACCAGCCAAATGGTAGGCGCTTCCTCCGCCACATGCCTGCGGAAAACTGCGCCGCCGCTGCCTGTGTAGACCTCCCGCAGACGATAAACACCGTTTCCGCCGGAAAAGTGCAGCCGCAGGGTCTCCCCAGGCGCCATGTTCAGCGGAAGAGATGCGTCGCAGCGCAGCTTGGCCTTCATCTGAGCGTTGCGGGGAAAAAGCTCGTCCTCATAGGCATAAAGCGTTTGCTCCCCCAGCGTCACGCGCAGGCCATATTCCGCGCCCGCGGCGCTGATCGTCTGTCCCGCCAGATCCAGCGTGAGGCTGTCGTTTGACAGCACCAGGGCGTCCTCCCCCGCCGGCAGCGTCACCGTAGCCGGCAGCGTGACCTCCACCCGCCGCCCCGCCGCCATGTAGTACCAGCCATTCAGCGGCCGGGTTTCCGGCTGAAGGCCGCGATATTCCTGCCGGACGGTATGAATCAGGCCGAGGCTCAGCATGGCAAGCACAGCCAGCACCAAAACCATGCTGATGCTCCCGCGCCAGTCCCACGCCTTCCTCCGCTGATCCATTGACGGGCCCTCCTTGGTGTGCAATCCTTCGCTTATTTTCTAATTCTTTCCTATTGTACCGCATCTCCCTTCAATATACAATGCCTTTATGTATATTTTTCTGTATATCCCGGTCACATGCTTGTATGCAAATCCGCCCTTCTGTACAAAGAAAGGGCGGATTTGCAGGCTGTTAATGTACAGGCTGGTGAGGCTTCCTGTGCGCACAGTACGCTCTCCGGGCATGCAGGTAATACGCGAAATAGATCAGCAGCTCCCGAGGCGTGGGACGATACCGCAGCCTTCTGCCGATGATCTTCCCGCGCATCGGTTCATCCATGGCGTCCCAGCACAGCGCCGTCAGCCGCTCAACGGACTTCGCCACGGCCTTTTCATTCCTGTTCAGTTGCCTGCCCACATACGCGTAGACATCCGCCGTCACCCGAATGTCGGCCTCAGGGCGACGTTCCTCATACAGGAGCTGAACCATGCGGTCGATGGCCAGCGCCATCGGTCTTGTGTCGGAGCGCACAGGGCCAAGAATCCAGTGAAGCAGGTTTTCCGCTTTCATCATGACAGATTCCACCTTTCAAAATCGGTAGGAGCATCCATCATCACCTGCTTCATCCAAAATGATGCTGTGTATCGCGCGGCATATCCGTCCTCGTTTTCGCTTGGATCAGCCGGACAGCCGCGAAACACACCCCTTATTTAAAACAATCGGACGCTGCCATTTTGGAATCTCTCCCCCCGCATCCCGGTATCCCATCTTCAGCAAATTCTCATCATTTCCTTCCATGCTTGCCATTGACAAATCATCATGAATGAATAAAATAGCATTGATAGCGGTTTTATTTATCATTATTCGACATCATTTTCACCGTTATTCCATCCCGGAGGAGAGAGGAGAATCCCTATGTTTGGACGCCGACCCGATGGACGCCGCGTGTCGTCCATTGATCCCATTGTGCGCATCACCCCCTACCTGATGCCTATGCGCTGCGACGCTCAGGTGTTTTTGCAGCATAAGGTGGACTATGAGCTCCTGGCCCGCTATATTGCCGAGCAGAACACCAAGGGCGAGAAGATCACCTTCATGAACATCATCGTCGCGGCCTTTGTCCGCACGGTAAGCCAGCACCCGGAAATCAACCGTTACATCATGAACAAGCAATTTTTCAGCCGGAACAACTGCACCGTCTCCTTCACCATGCTCAAGGAGCCGCAAAACGTCGAATCCGGCGAGACGGCGGTAAAGATCAAGTACGACCTGACCGATACCCTCTACGATGTGCGAGACCGCATGGACGCCGTCATCCAGCAAAACCGAGCGGAGGGCAGCCTGAGCTTCACCGACAAGCTGGCCCGCTTCGTGCTGGCCGTCCCCGGCCTGCCCACGGCGCTGGTGGCGCTGGTTCGCCTGCTGGATCGTTACGGCCTGTGTCCCGGCGCGCTGCTGGACGAGCTGCCCTTCCACACCAGCATGTACATCACCAACAACGCCTCCATCGGGCTGCACCACGTCAATCACCACATCTACAATTTCGGCTCCACCAGCCTCTTCTTTGGCATGGGCACGGTGGAGCGCAGCGCCGCCGTGGACGCCAGCGGCCACGCCAGGATGAAGCGCTGGCTGCCCATCGGCATCACGGCGGACGAGCGCGTGTGCTCCGGCGCCCACTATGCCGGCTTCTTTGGCCTGATGAGCCACCTGCTGAATCATCCCGAGGAGCTTGAGGTTCCCCCGGAATCCGTCCGCTTCGACCCCAAGTGCGAATACCATGTGCCCAAGGTGCGTACCGAGGCGGAGAAGGCGGAAAACGCGCTGTCGGCGTAAGGTTTGGTTTTTTGAGCGTCTGCGGTTCGCAGGCGCTCATTGTTTCAATGGGGGAAAGGGGCCTTGGCAGGGCCCCGAAGGTTTCCAAAGGGCGATCGGAAAGCCTTTGGTCGCGCCGCAGGGCGAAACCCCTGCTTGATAATAATTTTTTACGAAGGTGGTTTTTCCTTTGCCAGGCTCTGCATCATAAAGGCTCTACTTTCTCCACGGAGAAAGTAGCAAAGAGGTCTGGGGGCCGCCAAAGTCAACCTGCATGAGTGGCGGCCGCCAGGCCCCCGTCGCTTAACGCGACGTGCGCAGCCATAAGTTACCTGCTAATACCGCCTCGCGGGGGCGGTCGTCCTCCTCCATTGGAGCATGGATATGTCCAACCAGCGGCAAGGTTCTCGTCTGGTTTAGCTTTGATGCGTGGCCGCACATGGGACTGGCACGTTCCACATGTCCTGGTATTCTGCCAACAAGTCTCACATGGAATAGCAGACGCTTTTTCAAAAACTTTGTTACATTTTTCATCCTTGGGTGTCTGATAGGGTGAAGGGGGGTGGCGCCATGGCGGATTTTGAGGAAACCTACGCTCAGTATGAGGCCATGATCCGCGGTTTTCTCATGCGGCTGACGGGCAACGCCCACCTGGCGGAGGAATTGACGCAGGAGACCTTCTATCAGGCGCTGAAGCACTGGGATAGTTTTCGTGGAGAAAGCAGCGTTTCCACCTGGCTGTGCACCATTGCCAAGCGGCTGTACCTGAACGTCCTGCGGCGCAAGCCTACCCTGTCCCTGGAGCAAACGCCGGAGCAGGCCGTGCCGGACATCGCCGACGCCATTGTAGACAGCGATCGGGTGATGGCCGTCCACCGCCTTCTGCACCAGCTGCCCGAGCCCTTCCGAGAGGTGTTCACGCTGCGCACCTTCGGCGGGCTGAGCCACGCGCAAATCGGCAGCCTGTTCGGCAAGCGGGACGCCTGGGCCCGGGTCACCTACTACCGGGCGAGACAGCTGCTATCCCAAATGGCCAAGGAGGAATGGAACGATGAAGAATGATTGCAATATCGTGCGGGATCTTTTGCCCATGTACATTGACGGCGTGGTCAGTGAGGACAGCCGGGAGCTGGTGGAGGAGCATGTGGCACAGTGCCATGCCTGCAAGGTCATCTATGCTCAGATGAAGGACGCGCTGCCGGAAAACGACACCCAGCAGGATCGCCGGGAGTTTGAACGAGCCGCAAGCAAACTCAAAATTCGCCGCAAGCGCCGAGCCGCGATGAAGGTGCTCTTGGGCGTTGTCCTGGGAATTTTCCTGCTGACGGCGGGGCTTCATTTTGTCCATGATTACAGCTACGACATGCCCCTGTCGGAATACTCGGTGAGCCTTTCGCGGATGCGGAGCAGCAACGCCGTTATCAAGACCATAAAGGTCGCCACCAGCTCCTATTATCATGGCCATTCAGAATACACGGATGAAGACGGCGTTCGTGTTCTTCGCCTGCATAAAGGGCTGATCGGATCGAACGGCACCAATCAAACAAGCGTATTTTCAGAAATTTACGGCCGTTGGGAGAACGGTCAATGGCTTGACGGCATCGACACACCCGTTACCTATAAGCGCGTAGACGTCGATGGCAACGAGCAGTTGATTTACGAACCCTACCAGGACATCCCCTATTGCTCGCAGGAGATGGAGGATTACTACAAAGCCGAGCAGGAGCTTCAGCAGTTCACTCGTTCCTGGGCCTGGCAAACCATGAGCGACGAGGAATACAATGAACGCTATTGGGAGCTTGCCGCCAAGGTTGCCCAGCTGTGCGACGCCGTGCCTGAGTGGGCCGCCGACCAAAGTCGCGGCTACTACTCGCTGCCCTTCAAAGCGCTCCCCGCGCCACTGTCTGAGCTGGCTCCAGTGGATGAGTAAGTCGATTTTCTCCACCTTCCCGCGCGAAATGGAAGGTGAAGGAGGGCCGTCGGCCCTCCTGCCGGAGTGAAGGGGCAGCGCCCCTTCGTGCCCATCGCCCGCACTGCCGCACTTCCCCAGCCTCTCGTCATACCCCGGCCGCGCGCAGCGCGAAACGGGAGGTGAAGGAGGGCCGACGGCCCTCCTGCCGGGGTGAAGGGGCAGCGCCTCTTCGCGCCCATCGCCCGCACTGCCGCACTTCCCCAGCCTCTCGTCACACCCTGGCCGCGCGCAGCGCGAAACGGGAGGTGCAGGAGGGCCGATGGCCCTCCTGCCGGGGTTAAGGGGCAGAGCCCCTTCGCGCCCATCGCCCGCACTGCTGCACTTCCCCAGCCTCTCGTCACACCCTGGCCACGCGCAGCGCGAAACGGGAGGTGCAGGAGGGCCGACGGCTCTCCTGCCGGAGTGAAGGGGCGGCGCCCCTTCCAGCGTCCCTTCCAGGCAGGAATTTCTTCCCCTTCTGTCGAATATTCATCGGGTAGCATGGCAGAATGGAGGGAAAATCATGAATGTCGGCATTGTCGGCCTGGGACTTATCGGCGGCTCCCTGGCCAAGACGGTCAAGCTGCATACCGAGGCAACGGTTCTGGGCTGTGACCTGAATCCCCAAACCATTGCCCAGGCGTTGCTCATGGACGCCATCGACAGGGAAATGCGCCCGGAGGACGTCGCCCTGTGCGATGTGGTGCTGGTAGCGCTGTACCCCGGCGCCATCGTGGAATGGATCACCAGCCACGCGGAGGCCTTCAAGCCCGGCGCGCTGGTAATCGACTGCGGCGGCGTCAAGCAGGCGATCTGCGATCAGCTGGCTCCGGTAGCCAAGGCCCATGGCTGGCACTACATCGGCGGGCATCCCATGGCCGGCCGGGAACGTTCCGGCTTCAAGTACGCCCGGGATGATCTGTTCGACCGGGCCAGCATGATCCTGACCCCCCTGGGGGACGAGGACATCGCGGTGCTTCAGCGGGCGCGGGACTTCTTTATGGATCTGGGCTTCCGCCGGGTGCAGTTCACTACCCCCCGCGTTCATGACGAGATGATCGCCTACACCAGCCAGCTGGCCCATGTGGTGTCCAGCGCCTATGTCAAGTGCCCCCTGGCCGGGAAGCATAAGGGCTTCTCCGCCGGGAGCTTCGCGGACATGACCCGCGTGGCCCGTCTGGCCGAGGATATGTGGACGGAATTGTTCTTCGACAACCGCGAGGCCCTTCTGCCTGAGGTCGAGGGCCTTGTACAGCGGCTGAGCGAATACCGCGACGCCCTGCGTGACAACGACCGCGAACGGATGCGCGCACTTTTGCGGGAGGGCCGCGAAATCAAGGAAAGCCTGGAGGACGGCTGAGCCCGCAGCGACGGGCCCGGCTTCCTTCATATTTCGGGAACGTCCACCAGAATCACGTCGTCACCGATTTTGCAGATGTTTTCCCATGGAATGACGTAGCCGCTGCGTTCTCCGCGCAAAAGCCCCGCCAGGCTGAATTCGCCCGGCACCACCAGCGCGGTGATTCGGCCGTCCACCGCGCAGAATTCGAGGTCCATCACCTTGCCCAGGCAATGGCCGTCCCTGGTATTCACGACATCCTTTTGCCGCAATTCGCTCAGGCTCATGGCCATCCCCTCCTCTTCGCAAGAGCGTATGCGGCTGAACCGCCGTTCATGTGGCGATGACCCGTCATTTCTCGCCAATGGCGGACGGGCAGCGCCTTGATGCATAATCCCGGAGGATTTCGGTATATCCTGCATGGATAAGAAAGGGTGAGATCATGCGCCTGGAATGGAAAACCTGCATGCGCGCTGGCGTTACGGTGATCGTGGTCTATCTGGTGCTGCGCTACTGGGAGCCGCTCACCGCCACGGCCTTCAATATGCTGGGCGCTGCCATGCCGCTGCTCCTGGGCGGCGGTATCGCCTATGTGGTCAATGTGCTGATGCGCTTTTATGAAAAGCGCTTTTTCCCCAACTGCGCCAAGGCCTGGATGGCGAGGCTCCGCCGTCCTCTATGCATGCTACTGGCCTTCGCCACGGCGGTGCTGGTGCTGTTCGTATTGGTGCGGATGATCCTTCCCGAGTTGATTCACGCCATCAATCTGATCGTTGCCTCGCTGCCCGGCGCGCTGGCTCAGTTCTTCCAGTGGATTGAGGAAAAGCTGGCTGAGGCTGGCTATCTGGAAGCCGTCAGCAGCCTGCTGCCCGCCGATAATTTCGACTGGCAGGGCACCGTCACCAAGGGGCTGAACCTGCTGATTTCCGGCGTGGGCGGCGTACTGGGCGCCACGGTCTCCGTGGTCTCCACCACCGCGGCCAAGCTGATCTCCTTTTTCCTGAGCCTGGTCTTCGCCTTCTACCTTCTGGCGGGCAAGGAAAAGATCGGCGCGCAGCTGCATCGGCTGATCCGCGCCTATCTGGGCGAAAAAGTGGAACGGAAGCTGTTCTATTTTCTGGGCACCATGGACGAATCCTTCCATAGCTACATTGTGGGCCAGTGTACGGAGGCGCTGATTCTGGGCTCCCTGTGCATCCTGGGCATGGTGATTTTCCAGTTCCCCTATGCGGTGATGATCGGCACGCTAATCGGCTTCACCGCATTGATTCCCATTGCCGGCGCGTACATCGGCGCAGGTGTGGGCGCTTTCCTGATTTTCACGGTAGACCCTGTGAAAGCCCTGCTGTTCCTGGTGTTCCTCATCATCCTCCAGCAGCTGGAAGGCAATCTGATCTTCCCCCGGGTGGTAGGCCAGTCCATCGGGCTGCCGGGCATCTGGGTGCTTGCGGCGGTCACGGTGGGCGGCGGCATCGCGGGCATCGGCGGCATGGTGGTGGGCGTCCCACTGACGGCCACGCTGTACCGGCTTATCCGCCATGATATGCGTGTGCGCACTGATATGCTGCTGCCGCTTAGGAACATTCCTGCCATGCGGGATGCCGAGGCGCCTCCGACCTCCGCCCCGCCCCGTCCATTGCGGCGAGAGGCCGGGCAGAAAAAACGGAAATAACACCGCGGGCGCGTCTGATGGCGGGCCCGCTTTTTATACCAAAGAGAAAGGGGATATGCCCTTGCCCCTGCCCGAGACTTTTTCGGCCCTGGAGGCCCTTCGGCCCTTTCTGGTAAAGGTTCAGCGGGAGCGGCGGACAGAAGCCGTCTTCCGCCTGACAGACGCCGCGGCCGAGCTTTCCACCGCCCAGCTTCACGGCGCGCTGGATCTGCTGCTGCCGTGGGTACAGCGCTCTGCCAGGCACATCTGTCGGGAGCGAAGCTTCATCGCCGTGCGATGCCGCCTTGGGTACCGCGACGGACTTCGTTTGGCGGACGCCTGGCTTGCCGCCGCTCCCCACGCACTGACGGCCCGGGAGCGCACCGCCCTGGACGCAGCGCTCGGCCTTGTCCGGGAAGCTCAGAGCCGCTATGCTTTACCCTCCGACCAGCTGCGCTTTCTGATCTCCGCGCTGGCTTCCCGCGTCCGCTATGCCACCGCCCTTCCCGGCCGCGCCGCCTGCGCCGTCCTCGTCAGCGGCGTAACCGCCCTGACAGAAGGTCAGGCCAATTGTCAGGGCTTCAGCGACGCGCTGTACCTCCTGGGTACACTGTCCGGCATCCCGATGGGCTATCAGTGCGGGCGGAACCCCCGCGGGCCGCATCTGTGGAACCTTGCGCGGGTGGACGGCCGTTGGTTCGCCGTGGACGCCACTCCCTCGGCCGGCGGACATGAGGCCGCTCTCCCCGTCCTTCTGACCCGGCAGGACTGCCTTCTGCGCGGGCTTACCTGGCCTTCCTGGGCGCAGACCGCGGCCATCGAGGCACACCCTTGACAATTGTCCTTTCCTCTTCTATAATATCCCTGCTAACATGGAGGAGGTTTGCCTGATGAATTTTGTTCACCTGATTGCGTCCCGTGTTTTGGCCGTCTTTCTTGCCTGCACATCCATTCTCTCCCCGCTGAATTCGTCGCCTCTTGCAGAGGAAGGCGAGTCGTTCAGCAACCAAATCGTCCCGCATGCGTCCGCTGACGCGGGAGCCGCGCCGTCCGCCGATGTCCAGGCAAACAGGTCGGCTGCCGAGCCCACAGCCCAGCCAACCGCCGCGCCTACTGTGCGGCCCACCGAAGCGCCTACCGCTGTTCCCACCGAGCAGCCTACCGCCGTGCCTACCGAGCGGCCCACCGAAGCGCCTACCGCTGTCCCCACCGAGCAGCCTACCGCAGCGCCTACGACGGCGCCCACCGAAGCCCCGACCCAGCAGCCCACCGCCATTCCGACGGCGGCGCCCACCGAAGCCCCCACGCCTTCCCCCGAACCTCCGAAATCCGTCCTTGATCAGTACGATCACACCACATCCATTTACGATAATGATAACGAAACGCTGCTGCGCGTTGAATATTATGACAGCAACAACAAGCTGACACATTACTCCGTTGTCAGCGACTTTGACAGCGCTACCTCATCCTACACCGAAAAGATCTATACCTATGATGATGACACCCAGACCGAGATTCTCCAGCGCACTGACACCTATGTGAACGGGGTGCTGGACAAAACAAAGTAAGCCGCGTCAAGCCGCCTGTTTCGCCAAGAAACAGGCGGCTTTGCTCTTGCTGTCAATTTCAATGAAATTGTTAAAAAAACTCTTTTTTATTGAGCCTGGTTATGGTATAATAAAAAGGACGGTGGTTTTTGACCATCCTTTGTCACGACTATCAAGCAGATAGGAGGAACGAATTCGATGCAATACACCAAGGAAGTTGAAGAAATGGTATGCGTCGCCAAGGGCCCCAATCACGGCCCCGCGCCCATCCCGGAAGAGGGCAAGTGGATTCAGGCCAAGGAGATCAAGGATATTTCCGGCCTCACCCACGGCATTGGCTGGTGCGCTCCCCAGCAGGGCACCTGCAAGCTGACCCTGAACGTGAAGGAAGGCGTCATTGAGGAAGCGCTGGTGGAAACCATCGGCTGCTCCGGCATGACGCACTCCGCCGCCATGGCCAGCGAGATCCTGCCCGGCAAAACCATTCTGGAGGCCCTGAACACCGACCTGGTGTGTGACGCCATCAACACCGCCATGCGCGAGTTGTTCCTGCAGATCGTTTATGGCCGCACTCAGTCCGCCTTCTCGGACGACGGCCTGCGCGTGGGCGCCGGTCTGGAGGATCTGGGCAAGGGCCTGCGCTCTCAGGTGGGCACCATGTACGGCACCAAGATGAAGGGCACCCGTTATCTGGAAATGGCCGAGGGCTACGTCCTTAAAATGGCGCTGGACAAGGACAACCAGGTCTGCGGCTATCAGTTCCTGTCCCTGGGCAAGATGATGGACGCCATCAAGAAGGGCATGAGCCCCAACGAGGCCTACGAGAAGAATATCGGTACCTATGGCCGTTTCAAGGCCGAGGACGGCGCCGTGACCTGGATCGACCCGCGCAAGCAGTAATAGGAGGTGTACAAAATGGCTTTGTTTGAGAACTACGAAGGTCGTATGCCTCAGCTTCAGCCGGTTCTGGACAAGTACGGCTTCAAGGATTTTGATGAGCTGAAGGCCTATAACAACAGCAAGGGCGTGGACGCCTATAAGATCGTCGAGGGCATTCAGCCCATCTGCTTTGAGAACGCGAAGTGGGCCTACGAGCTGGGCGCCGCCATCGCGCTGAAGAAGGGCGTGACCACCGCCGCCGAGGCCGCCAAGTGCATCGGCGAAGGCCTGCAGGCCTTCTGCATCCCTGGCTCCGTCGCTGACCAGCGTCAGGTCGGCCTGGGTCACGGCAACCTGGGCGCCATGCTGCTGGACGAGAAGACCGAGTGCTTCGCCTTCCTGGCTGGCCACGAGTCCTTCGCCGCCGCCGAAGGCGCCATCGGTATCGCCCGCAACGCCAACAAGGTTCGCAAGACGCCCCTGCGCGTCATCCTGAATGGCCTGGGCAAGGACGCCGCCATGATTATCAGCCGCATCAACGGCTTCACCTATGTGCAGACCAAGTACGATTACCTGTCTGCCGATGTCAAGGAAGACCACGCGCTGACCGTCGTGGCCGAAACCGCTTATTCCTCCGGCGAGCGCGCCAAGGTGAAGTGCTACGGCGCTGACGATGTCCGCGAGGGCGTGGCCATCATGTGGCATGAGGGCGTGGGCGTTTCCATCACCGGCAACTCCACCAACCCCACCCGCTTCCAGCACCCCGTGGCCGGCACCTACAAGAAGGAATGCTGGGAAGCCGGAAAGCAGTACTTCTCCGTGGCCTCCGGCGGCGGCACCGGCCGCACCCTGCATCCCGACAACATGGCCGCCGGCCCCGCCTCCTACGGCATGACCGACACCATGGGCCGTATGCACTCCGACGCGCAGTTCGCCGGCAGCTCCTCCGTTCCCGCGCATGTGGAAATGATGGGCCTGATCGGCATGGGCAACAACCCCATGGTCGGCGCGACCGTGGCCGTCGCCGTGGCCGTTGAGGAAGCCAGCAAGTAAGCCGCCTTATCTCAAGTCAGTACACTGATCGTGTGCTGACTTTTTCTTTTGCCCCCGTTTACACGCCTTCTCAGCTGTGCTATCATGGTCATAGGGTCAGCGCAATGACCGACGCATAGGAGGTTCCTCATGTCCAGCTATATCACAAGAAGGACGCCCGGGGATACCGCGTGGTTTACCCACGACCGATTCGGCATGTTCATCCATTGGGGGCTTTATGCCTTGCCCGCCCGGGGCGAATGGGTGAAGGCGACCGAATTTATCCCCGAGGAAAAGTACGACCGCTATTTTCGGCACTTTGATCCCGATCTTTACGATCCCCGGGAATGGGCGCGGATGGCCAAGGCCGCCGGGATGCGCTATGCCGTCATGACGGCGAAGCACCACGAAGGCTTCTGCATGTTCGATACCCAATATACCGATTACAAATGCACCAATACGCCCGCCAGCCGCGACCTCATCCGCGAATATGTGGACGCCTTCCGGGCTGAGGGGCTGAAGGTGGGCCTTTATTACTCCCTTATCGACTGGCATCACCCGGATTTCACGGTGGACATGCTCCACCCGCGCCGCCGGGATGACAACGCCCATGCCCTCAACGAGGGACGGGACATGCGCCGTTACGCACAGTACATGCGCAACCAGGTCACGGAGCTTCTGACCAACTATGGCCCAATCGACATTCTTTGGTTCGATTACTCCTATTCGGATTCGCCCCCCGATGCGGGCTTCACCAGGGGCAAGGGCAAGGATGACTGGGAATCGGAAAAGCTCATCGCCCTTGCTCGGCGGCTGATGCCCGGCATCATCATCGACAACCGCGCGGAAATCGACCAGGACATATGGACGCCCGAGCAGTATCAGCCCAAGCGCTGGATACGTCATCCTCAGACGGGCGAGCTGGTCACCTGGGAGGCCTGTCAGACCTTCTCCGGCTCCTGGGGCTATGCCCGGGATGAGCAGACCTGGAAATCGCCGGAGATGCTTATCCGCATGCTGGTGGAGACGGTCTCCCTGGGAGGCAACCTGCTGATGAACGTGGGCCCTACCGCCCGCGGATACCTGGATCACCGTGCCTGTACCTCTTTGGAGGCGTATGCCCAGTGGATGCGCTGCCATGCGCGCTCCATACACGGCTGCACCATGGCCGAGCCGGAATTCACGGCCCCGGATGACTGCCGCCTGACGCAAAGCCAGGACGGCAAACGGCTGTACCTGCACCTGTTTGCTTATCCCTATGCTTTCGTGGAGCTGCACGGCCTCGCGGGCAAGGCAGCGTATGCACAGTTTCTCCATGACGGAAGCGAAATCCGTATGACCGAGGGACGTGTAGCGCATTTCTCTCTTGGCGCTACCCAGGCCAGCGACCTGCTGGTGCTGGAACTGCCGCCTGTCAAGCCGGACGTGATCGTTCCGGTTATCGAAATATTCCTTCAGGGATAAAGCCAAGCGAGGAGATGCTAACGTGTCCGCACCGCCTCATCACGTTTGAAGGCCGTCCCTGGCCGCCGCGAAGCCACGTTGCCCGCCAGGAAGCCCTTAATCCCCCCAATGCAAAAACAGACGCACATGTCGTCAGTTTTGTCACTCGGCCGAAGGGGTCGCGGCACTCGTGCACGTACCGGAAAACCAAGGCTCCCGACGCGCTGTCTTATCGCGTCGGGAGCCTGCTATTTTTGCGCTTGCGCCGCTGAACGCTGCCGCGCGTTTGCTTACGGAATATCCTGACCCGTCAGGTTCTTCCAGGCCTTCCGTAGCGCCTTTTGGTGCGTTACGCCATACTTGGGATCATTCTGCGAGCATTCATCCATGTCGCGCAGGAAGTGAACGCAGTTCTGGCCGTTGAAGTTGTTATCCTTGATGGTCTGGCTGCCGTGGGCCACGTTGTGCATGGTGGCCGCGCACCATTCGCCGGTGGGCATTTTGCAGTAGACGAACTTCGGAGGCTCCCACATTTCCTTGCCGCCAAAGGCTTCCATCATCTTGGCCGTATCGTTGGCGGTGAGGGGCTCCACATCCGCGTGGCGGCCCAAGGACATCAGGTACAGCGTGAAGCTGATGCCCGTAGCGGGGTCGTAGACCTCCATGCTTCTCTGGCCGCGCAGCAGCGGCTTGACCTCATTGAACCAGTGCATCAGTTTGACGGCGGAGCCGTCCGGCGCCTTGCCCGACGCCGAGGGCGTGGAAATCGCCGTGTCCCCCGTGACGCAGTTGCCGCCGTACAGCTTCTTCTGAGTCTGCTCGCCCGCCACGCCGTCAGCCGTCAGACCGTTGCGCAGCTGGAAGGCCGTCACCGCCGCCACAGTGGTTTCATCGTAGGTGCCGTTGACCTTCACGGTGTATTTCAGGTTGCTCAGGGCAAGCTGCAGCTGCGTTACCTGATCGCCGGTGCTGCCCTTTCGCAGGGTGGTGTACACCGTTGTCGCGCTGTTGGCCGGCTGAGCGTTGACGCTGAACAGAATCGCGTAGGTGCGCGTACCGGCCAGGCCGTCCGCATCCAGACCGTGCTTGGCCTGGAAGGCGCGAACCGCCGCCATGGTGCCGCTGCCGTACTTGCCGTCCGTCGTGCCGGTATAATAGCCCAGCTCCTTCAGCCTGGTCTGAACCGTGCGTACATCCTCGCCCTCATACTGGCTGCGCAGGGTGCGCTTGGGAATGACGTAGCCTCCCGTGCCGCCTGAAGACGGCGGCGTATCGGGCGTGGTGGCGTCGCCAGCGCTGGTCGCACCGCCCGAAAACAGCGCCTTGCTGGTCAAGCTGCCAGTCAGGCCATCCACGCTCAGACCGTTCCGGCTCTGGAAGGCCCGCACAGCCTCCATGGTGCTGCTGCCGTATTTGCCATCTACCGTGCCTGTATAGTAGCCCAGCTCCTTCAGCTTGGTCTGCACGCTTCTAACGTCGTCGCCCGTGTAGCCCTTGCGCAGGGTACGGGTGGGTATGACGGTGGTCGAGCCCTCGGCCGGAGGCGTCGCGGGGGGTGTGCTGGGCGGCGTTGTGCCAGCGGAACCGCTGACGACGGCCTCCAGGCGAGTCAGGGTTGCGCGGCCAGCCTTGCCGTCCGCCTCCAGACCCTGGGCCTGCTGGAAGGCCACCACCGCCCGCTGGGTACCCGCGCCGAACTTGCCGTCCACCGTGCCCACGCTGTGCCCGATCTGATTCAGGGCCTTCTGCAGCGTGGTGACTCGGGTGCCGCGGGAGCCGTATTCCAGCGTACCATAATTGCCGCCGAAAAGGCCGGAAGCCGAAGCGCCGCCCGAACCGGAAGGCGGGGTGGACGTATCCCCCGATGAGCCTGTCCCGGCCAACTGGTAAAGCAGGGTCAGCGTAGCATTGCCCGCCTTGCCGTCCTCCTTCAGACCGTTGCGCCGCTGAAACAGCCGCACCGCGTTTTCTGTCCCGGAGCCAAACTTGCCGTCCACACCGTTGGTGGAATATCCCAGGGCGTTCAGCGCCGTCTGCATTTGCCGGACGCTCTCGCCCTGATCCTTATAACGAAGCGTTGTGTAGGACTCGGCCATTGCCGTGCCGGTCAGAGTGACGATGAGCAGCACCGCCGCCAATGAACGCCCCACTTTCCGCAGGTTCATGCCACCTACCTCCTTTGATTTCCATTCAACGGCATTAGTATAGCAGAGTTTTTCAAAAAAGTAAAGACTTATTACAGAAGTGTTACAAAATCCATCAATTCCATGGGATGCGCAATCAGACGCGCCGCACCGCTGCGGGTCAGCTCCTCCGGCGTCCGAAAGCCCCAGGTCACCCCCACCGGGTACATCCCCGCCGCCACAGCCGTACCCATGTCCACGCCGGTATCTCCCAGGTAGACGCACGCCTCGGGCGCAAGACCCAGCTCCCGGGCAATCAGCTGCGCGCCCGTGGGATCGGGCTTCACCGGCACCTCGGGCAGCTGCCCGCGAACCACCGCAAAAGGAACATTCGGGAAAAAGTGCCGGATCACAGCGCAGGTATCCGGGTGCGGCTTGTTGGACAGCACGCACACAGCGATATCCGCCCTCACCAGCGCTCTCAGCAATTCCGCAATGCCCGGATAGGGCGCCGCCGTATCCAGCGCGTGGGCACTGTAATACCGCTGATACTCCGCCTGAACAGCCTGCGCAAGCTCACGCCGCTCCCCCACCGCCCGCACAGCCAGGGTTTTTATGCCGTTGCCCACCATATAGCGGTAATCCGCCACAGGATGCTCCGGCAGGCCGTGAAGCCGCAGGGAACGGTTCATGGCCCCGGCAATGTCGTTCAGGGTATCGGCCAAGGTACCGTCCAGATCAAATATCGCAGCGCGAATGCTCATGAAAAAAATCCCTCTTTCAGGTATGATCGCAGCGTCTCCCGGGCATCATGAAGGTATCATCTGCCACGCATGGGAGGAGTTTCGTATGAGACAATGGGACAAGCAGCCCGATAAAAACCAGGTACGCGCCCTGATCGACCGCCGTCAGCTGCTTCTTGGCAGCCTGACGCTATTGTGCATGGCGGCGCTCCTGATCGTGGGCCTGACGCCCCGCACCGCTTCCGCGCCGGACGTGTCCGATCCCTCCGCCGCCCAGGTTGGCGCGGACGCCGCCGCCCTGCTCAGCGCGGACTGTCAGCTGATTCAGCACATGACCTTCACGCCCTGCGGACACGAACTGACCCGGCGGCAAAGCCTTCCGCCCGAGCTGGCAGGCAAGGGCCGCGCCGACCTGGAGGCCGCCTACGATCTGTGGCAGGTCACCTCCTTCGCCCCCGGCGAGGTGTCCATGGAGCAGGCGCTGCCCATGTACTGTCCCGAGCACCTGGTGCTAATGCCGGATGACAGCGGCATGCTGTGCGTCTTCCAGAACAAGTATGGCGACGCCCTGGGGCTGGTCTCCGAGCTGAATCTGCCCCTGAGCGAATTGCCCGACGCCATTCAAGAGGAGCTTCGCCCCGGCAAGGGCTTCTCCACCCAGGAGGAGCTGGACGCCTGGCTGGAATCCGCCGAAAGCTGAGCGGGGTCAGGCGTTCGCTTCCAGCAATCGGCCCATGATGGCGCAGCCCTCGGGCATCCAGCGGCCCCGTGCCGCCGTGGCCTCATCCAGCCGGGAGGGCCGCCCGGGACAGCGGGAATCATAGATGGCGTAGGGCACGGGCTTGCCGTCATGGGTACGGGTCGCCATCAGCGTTTTATGGTCGGACAGCAGCAGGATGCGGAAGTCCCCCAAAGCGGGCAGACGTTCCAGCAGGGGGGCGATCACCTGGGCATCCAGGCGGCGGATGGCCTCCAACTTGGCCGGCAGATCGCCCGCGTGGGTCATCTCGTCCGGGGCCTCCACATGGATGGCGGCGAAGTCATCCCCCGCCTTCAGGGCAGCCAGGGCGGCCTCGACCTTGCCCGTGTAATTCGTATCCAGCTCGCCGGTGGCGCCCTCCACCAGCGGATGCTTCAGCCCCGCCAGCTCCGCGATGCCCCACACCAGCGGCACCGCGGAAATCACCGTACCCCGGCGGCCGTATTTCTTCGTGAAGTCCGGCAGGAGCATGGCGCGCCCCGCGCCCCAGGGCCAGATCATATTGGCAGGAAGCAACCCTCGCGCCTCCCGAGCCTGATTCACAGGATGCGAACGCAGCACCTCATAGCTGACCCGCATCAGCGCGGTAATCTCCTCCGCCATGGCCCCGGTGGGAAAATGGCGCGCCACAGGCTGCTCCAGCACATTGTGCGGCTCCGTGGTGTGGAAAACCGCGTCCTCCGGCACAGGGCCCGCGAAGACGCCGATATGCCGGAAGGTTCGGCTCACATGGATGGTCAGTCCGGCCCTTTCCGCGACGGCGGCAAAGCGCTCGTCCGCCAGCAGATCCCGCATGAGGGTTTCGGCCTCGTCGCCCTCGATGCCGCTGCCGTTATGGCTGTGGATGACCAGCTGCCCACCGATCTCCTCCACGGCGCAAAGGTTCACCCGCATGGAAACCTCTCCCGGCCGGAGGGTCACGCCGACCCCCGCCGCCTCCAGTACGCTGCGGCCCGTGTAGCACAGCCGGGGATCATAGCCGAAAATATTGAGGATGGCCGTATCGCTCCCCGCCGGGACGCCCTCGGGCACGGTGCGGCAGGTGCCCGTCTCGCTCCCAGCCAGAACGCCAAAGTTAGGAAGCGTCAAGGCTTCCAGGGGCGTTTTGCCCCCCAGGGCTTCGATGGAATCATCGCTCATGCCATCGCCAATGACCAGGACGTACTTCATACGCTCTCTCCACCTTTTTCAAAAATCGCAGCATGACTTCATTGTAATGGAAAGCGCCGGATTTGTCGAGGGGAAAACACAGAAAAGTCCGACCCATGCAAAGGGGGCTGTGAAAGAGCGCCGCAAGCTCTTCCACAGCCCTTTTCGTTATGCCATTACGGCGCTCTGCCGCGCTGCCGCATCCAGAATCGCTTCGGACACATTGGGATAGAACGCAGCCTCCCCCAGCTGATCAACGAGGCCCACCTTCTCCATGAAGGCCGTCACATTGGGGCGAGCGCCGCATACGCACACCGCCACGCCCTGGCTCTGAATGGCCGCGCACTGCTCCATCAGCGTCTGTACGCCGGAAATATCCGCCGCGCCCACGCCGCGGAGAGAAATAATCAGCCGCCGGCAGCCGTTCAGGTCGATGGCCTCCATGCGCTGCTTCAGCTCCCCGCAACTGGCAAAGAACAGGCTGCCGTTGATGTAGGTGATCAGCAGGGCCCCGGCTTCCTCCTGAGATACGCTGCGGCCCATGCGGCTCAGCCGCGTCAGGCGCACCTGATCCACCGGTTCCGTCTCCACCTGAAGGCGGGCCGCATGCCAGACAAAGGTCACCAGTGCCGTTACAATGCCGATAACGATGGCGATTGTCAAATCGAAAACCACCGTGGCAAGCATGGTCACCAGAAACTGGGCCACTCCCGTCCAGATTTTCCGGCCAAAGATGGTTTTGATGCCGTGCCACTCATTCATCCGCCAGGCCGTAACCATCAGCACCCCCGCCAGGGCGGACAGGGGCAGCCGCGCCATCACCCCACCCAGCAGCAGCATGGACAAAAGCAGGAACAGCGAATGAAACAGCCCCGTAAGCCGGGTTTGACTGCCACTCTTGATGGCCACGCTGGTACGGGCGATGGCCGCCGTAGCCGGAACGCCGCCAAAGAAAGGCAGCAGCATGTTGCCCGCGCCCTGAGCTACCAGCTCACGGTTGGCGTCAAAGGGCTCGTCCTTCATACGGGAGGCCGACGCGCCGCACAGCAGGGATTCGATCATCCCCAGCATGGCAATGGAAACGATGGGCCCCGCCAGATCCAGCAGCATCGTCAGATTGACGCCGCCCAGGTCAAGGGCGTCCTCCAGCATCAGGCTCTGCGGAATCGTTCCCACCTTGGCCAGGCCGTCAAAGCCCAGCACCTCGGTCAGCACCGTCGCCAGGATAATGGCCAGCAGAGAGCCGGGCACACGCTCATTGAGCTTCTTGGGCCATAGGAGCATGAAGGCCACCACCACCGCGCCGATGAGCATCGCCTGCACGTTGGGGTGGAAGCCCACCCGGGTATAGCTCCACAGCTTTTCCAGGGCCGAAGTACCCACGCTGACCGTGCCGAAGAAATTGTCCACCTGCCCCAGGGCAATGATGATCGCAATGCCGCTGGTGAAGCCCATGACCACGCTGGTGGGTATCAGGTTCACCAGCTTGCCCAGGCGCAGAAGGCCCGCCGCCAGCATGATGACGCCCGCCGCCAGGCTGGCCACAAATACGCCCTGCAGTCCGTACCGGGCCACAATGCCAATGAGGATAGCACTCATAGCGCCCGTGGGGCCGCTGATCTGGAAGGACGCGCCGCTGAGCAGCCCAATGAGCGCGCCGCCGATGATGGCTGTCACCAGACCCGCCGCCGGCGTCGCGCCGGAGGATACGCCAAAGGCCAGTGCCAGGGGCAGCGCCACCGCCGCCACCGTCACGCCGGACAGCAAGTCCTTCATCAGCCGTTGGCCGTTATAGCCATGAAACTCCCGCCGTAAATCCGTCCAATACCGTTTGAACATCCTTTTTCCCTGCTCCCATTCATTGATGTAACAAGCCGTCCGCTATCATACCACACAGCGGCGCCGGCCACAAGGGAAAAGCGGAAATTTCATGAAAAAAGGTAAAGAATGAAAGCCGCCTGACATCGCGAAGCGAAAAAGGGAGTCTGAGGGCCAATGGCCCTCAGGCAGGGGCTTGGGGGCAAGGCCCCCAACGTCCCCTCATCGCGCAGCGATCAAAGCGTAGTCAGGCAGCGCAGCGTCCCTGACGGTCGGTTCCTAAACCCTTAAAGTGATTCGAGAATCATATAAAAAGCGGACTCCCCTCTATGAAAGAGGAAAGCCCGACAAGAAGCAGCTCAGGCGCGTCAAGCCGTTCCCGCTGATAGGATAATGCCAGCTTGAAAAACGTATCAGCAAAAGATTTCTCTTTCCCGGATCAGCCGTCATCTCCTGTTCCCCACTATTCCTCTACAATAACCACAATGTCATCCGCCCGCTCGTAGCCGCCGCCGCTTTCGCCGCAGAGGAAACTGATTTTCTCCCGCCCTGATCCTTCCTCGTCCGTGTCGTGCATCAGCATGGCATATCGCTCAGCATGGCCCTTTTCGTTCCATACTTTCAGAACATAGGGGCACCCCAGGTCATTCCATACCCCTTCGTAAACCGCATAATGCCAGGACGTGGGACTCGCGATCAGACAGTCGATCTCACCGTCCAGGTCATCTGTGCTGCAGAATTGCACCTGGTCGACACCGTCAAAGACCGCTCCGTACGCCAGAAGCTCACCGCCGCCAACAAATCTCCATACACCCTTCATATATGCGGACATCCGCGGGCTGGGCGTTTCCTCCGGCAGCCGCAGGGCGTCCAATGGCAGGAATCCCCGGGCGGGCTTGCCGTCAACCGTCAGTTCCACATAGGCCCACGCTCCGCCGACGTGGCCCAGGACGTCCACCATGTCCCCGCACAGCAGCCGCTTCATGCTTTTCCTTGTACCGTTAGGATCGTCCGTCACCTCGGCGTCACGGTTCAGCGTCATCGGGACATGCAGCGCGTACACAGTCGGCACATCAGCCTGCACACCTTCCGGACGGCGGATATACCCCACCCGGCGGGCCTTGCCGGAGGTTTCGTAGTCGATCAGCAGCCACGCCTCATCCTCCGACCAGGCCAGCGCCGTGACGGGCCCCATCAGATGGGCGGCTGCCTTGCCTTTGGCGCCGCGCCAGCCGTCCTCCGACGGATAGGCATATACCGGCAGCAGCTCGTCCCGCTGCAGGTCGAGGATGGTTTCCCCCCAGAAGCAGCTCCAGCCCGACAGGTACTGCATCACCTGCTGGTTGTATGGACTCACCTCGTCTTCCCGGTACATCGGCAGCTCCTCCGCCAGCCCCGCGCCGCAGGCCAGCATGCCAACGATGACGGCGGCAACCAGGCTCCGCGCCTTTTTCATCCGTATCCCCTCCGTGCTGGTACAGCTTTCCAGTTTCTCTGTCTATATAACGAAGGAAGTGCGGCGCGGTATCCCGGCATAAAAAAAAGAAGCGGCCCCTCTTCATCGGAACCATCTTCTTTTCTATATAAGCCTTACGCCTTGGCAATCTCCACCAGCTTGGCGAAAGCGGCAGGATCATTCACCGCCAGGTCAGCCAGCATCTTGCGGTTGACGGTCACGTTCTGCTTCTTCAGGCCGTTGATGAACGTGGAGTAGCTCATGCCGTTCAGGCGAGCGGCGGCATTGATACGGGTGATCCACAGGGAGCGGAAATCACGCTTGCGCAGCTTGCGGCCCTCAAAGGCATAGCGCAGGGAACGAGCGACCTGCTCGGACGCGGCGCGGTACTGCTTGGACTTGGCGCCCCAGTAGCCCTTGGCCAGCTTCATCACCTTGCGGCGCTTCTTCTGAGCGTTCACAGCTCTCTTAATACGTGCCATGTTCTTGAAACCTCCTCAATCGGCCAATGCGGTCATTGGCGCTCACTCATCGGCTGCGTGTGCCGATCATCGCAATGGGCTTATTTGTAGGGCAGCAGGGTGTGGATGGTCTTGGCCTCAGCGCCGTTATCCACCACACCATCGGCGCGCAGGTGACGGGTGCGCTTGTTGGTCTTCAGGCGAATGGAGTGGCCCGTGTTCATCTGCTTATGCTTGACGATACCAGACTTGGTAAAGGAAAAGCGCTTGGCAGCACCACGGTGAGTCTTTTGCTTAGGCATGGAATGGTCCTCCTTCCAGTATGGATGTTAGTCCTGTGTCTGTGCCGCGGATGCGGATTTCTCGCGGGCGGCCTTCTTCTCCGCGAAGGAAGCCTTTGCCGCCTTGGGCGCCAGAATCATAATCATATGGCGACCATCCATGAGGGGGCGGCGCTCCACCGTTGAGACCTCCTCGCACCGCTTGGCGAAGTCCTGCATGACCTTCATGCCGATTTCGCTATGGGTGATCTGGCGGCCACGGAAGCGGATGGATACCTTCACCTTGTCGCCGTCCTGGAGGAACTTTACCGCGTTTTTCGCCTTGGTGAGAACGTCATTCTCCTCAATGGTGGCGGACAGCTGAACCTCCTTGATGGCCACGACCCGCTGATTCTTACGGTTTTCCCGCTCCCGCTTCGACTGCTCGTAGCGGTACTTGTCATAGTCCATCAGCTTGCACACCGGCGGCTTGGCAGCGGGCTGAATCTTGCACAGATCAAGGCCGCGCTCCTCCGCAAGCTCCAGCGCCTTTTGCGTGGGCATGACGCCGAGCTGCTCGCCCTTCTCGTCGATCAGGCGAACCTCCCGGTCGCGGATCTCATCGTTAATCATCAGATCAAGTGCGATGTCCATACACCTCCCTCAAATTTGCGTTTGCGCCCCTGCCCTTCTGCCCGGCGGACAAGAAAAAAGCGACGGGATGCCTTCCCGTCGCTGAATCATGACAAACCCTTCCCCTTTCAGGTGAAAAGCGCCATTAACCCGGCAGCGTACGCCACCAAGGTGAGAGACGGGCAAGCCTCTGCTTCAAACAGGCTGATTATACCACGGGCCTTCGCTCCTGTCAAGGGCGGCGCTATGAAAAATTTCGCCCCTCAAAGGCCGGCACCCGTCCCCTTTCATCAGCATACGATAATAAGGAAGCGCTTTCATGGAAAATCATTGAGAAATCTTGTCCGAAAATGCCCAAACCGCCCCTTGTAAAGCTTCCAGGCTCTGTGGTATACTTAATCATGGTTGTGCTATTAAAAACTATTTGAGTGAACTGGATAAAGGAGCGATTCCTCATGCGGAAAATAGGCGTGTTGACTTCCGGCGGCGACGCCCCCGGCATGAACGCGGCGGTCATGTCCATCGCCAAGAGCGCGGCCATGTACGGTATGCCCCTGGTGGGCATCAAGCGCGGCTACAACGGCCTTCTGCGCAAATCCACCAGCATTTATGACGATCTTCAGGAGCTGTATCTGGATACGGTGCTGGACATTGCCGACCAGCCCGGCACCTATCTGCGCACGGCCCGCTGCACCGAGTTTATGGATCCCAAATGGCGGGAGGTTGCCGCCCAGACCCTGCGCAGCATGGAAATTGACGGCCTGGTGGTCATCGGCGGCGACGGCTCCTTCCAGGGCGCCCGGCACCTGTGCGAGCTGGGCATTCCCTGCATCGGTATCCCCGGTACCATCGACAACGATCTGGCCTATACCGAGATGACCCTGGGCTATGAGACCGCCGTGAACATCTGCACGGAGGCCGTTCGCGCCATCCGCGCCACCAGCCGCTCCCATGACCGCCCCCACATCGTGGAGTGCATGGGCCGCCACTGCGGCGACATCGCCCTGAAGACCGCCACGGCCACCGGCGCCGAAATTCTGCTGGTGCCCGAGGTGCGCTGGAGGGTGGAGGACGTGGCCGCTCGGCTGAACAAGCAGCTGCTCAAGGGCAACACCCGCACCACCATCGTCATCTCGGAAGGCTGCTGGGAGTCCATGGAGCCCTTTGATATGTACGGCTTCCTGACCAGCCATGGCAAGCAGTGCTTTGAGGGCGAGCCCATGAGCGCCATGCGCCTGGCATCCATCATGAAGCGGATGTGCGGCATGGTGGAGGTTCGTTCCACCGTGGTGGGCTACACCCAGCGCGGCGCACTCCCCTGCGCCAAGGACAGCGGCTTCGCCTTTGAGGCCGGCAACCTGGCCGTGCGCCTCCTGCGGGACGGCGTGAGCAACCAGGTCATCGGCGTCAAGCAGGGCCAGGTGTTCTACATGCCCATCGACGACGCCCTGAAGGTGGAAAAGCACTTCCGCCGCGACCTGTACGAATTGGTCAATTCCCTGTAAATCACGTTCGACACGCCGGAGGACAGCTGTTCTCCGGCTTTGTCCTGCCTGAAGACAAATGCCAAAATGAAACAAACGGAAGGAGCGACCTCATCCATGCCGCAGATTCTTCAGGAGCTGTTCTCCGGCGTCATGTTCCTTTTCACGGGCGAAGGCCTCAAGACACTGGCCATGTTTGTCATCGCGGGCGCGCTGATCTATCTGGCTATCAAGAAAGAATATGAGCCTGCCCTGCTGCTGCCCATCGGCTTCGGCTGCATCCTGGCTAACCTGCCGCCCGTGCTGGAGACCGGCGTACCCTCCGCCCTGGGTGACGGCGGCTTTCTGACGGTGCTGTTCAACGCCGGCATTGCCAACGAGCTGTTCCCCATCCTGATCTTCATCGCGGTGGGCGCGATGATCGACTTTTCCCCCCTGCTGAAGGATCCCAGTATGATCTTCTTCGGCGCGGCGGCACAGTTCGGTATTTTCGCAACCTTCCTGCTGAGCCTGGCTCTGATTCCCGTACTGCTGCCAGGCACCCAGGGAGACGAGAATCTGATCCTGAAGCTGGCCAGCGCCATCGGCATCATCGGCGCGGCGGACGGCCCCACCACCCTCTACGTCGCCAATCACTTCAATCTGAAAAACTACATGGCGCCTATCTCTGTCGCCGCGTACAGCTACATGAGTCTGGTGCCCGTCATTCAGCCCCCGGTCATCAAAGCGCTGACCACCCGGGAGGAGCGGATGATCCGCATGGATTACCACGAGGAACGCTGCTCCAAGACGGTGCTGATCCTGTTCCCGATCATCGTTACCGTGGCGGCGGGCATCCTGGTGCCCATGAGCGCGCCGCTGGTGGGCAGCCTCATGTTCGGCAACCTGATCCGCGAGTGCGGTGTGCTGGAGCGGCTCTCCAAGACCGCCCAGAACGAGCTGGCTAACCTGGTCACCATTCTGCTGGGCCTGACCATCGGCTCCACCATGGTGGCCGAAAACTTCCTCCGGGTGGATACGCTGCTGGTGATGGCGCTGGGGCTGGCAGCCTTCATCTTCGATACCGCCGGCGGTGTGCTTTTCGCCAAGTTCCTCAACCTTTTCCGCAAAAACAAGGTGAATCCCATGATCGGCGCGGCGGGTATTTCCGCGTTCCCCATGTCCTCCCGGGTGGTGGCTAAAATGGCCCTGAAGGAGGATCCCAGCAACTTCATCCTCATGCAGGCCACCAGCGCCAACGTGGCGGGCCAGCTGGGCTCCATAGTGGCCGGCGGCATGGTCATCACCCTGGTAACGCTGCTGTTGGGCTGATAGGAGGTAGAAACCATGATGCAATTCATTTCCCTGCTGCTTGCCTCCGCCTCCGCCGAAGGGGCGGACGCCACTACGGCCTCCATGTCCCTGCTGTCAAAGGGGCTGCTCGTTACCGCCGCAGGCTTGGCAGGCGTGTTCCTGGTGCTGCTGCTGTTTTTCCTGACCATTAAGCTGATGCAGAAGTTCAACAAGTAAAGATCGGCGAGGAGGCCTTGCAGCCATGCCGAGTCAACAGGATTCTCCCGTTTTCCAAGAAAGGCCGACGCCTGGCTTGATGCCAGGCGTCGGCCTTTCTCAACACATTGTATGCTCGGTTTCATCATTAGCCTGAAGCCGACCGCTGAAGGCGCTGCGATCCGCCGCCCTTCTGCCGCTCCTGATTTTGATAGCAGCATCGCAGCGCATTGCGCACTTGGGGACCACGCTTCCCTCCCGGCAGATGCTGGCTCTTTACTACTTCGCGCTTGAGAAGGGGCAGCGTCTTCCGATACACTGGTTATTTTCCTTGGCATAATGGCAAAGGATTTCAGGCTTATCCATATGGACGCCGAAATGCTCACGCACAACATCAATCGCCGCCAGGATTGACAAATAGGAGTCTCTCTTACAGCACCGCGGGCCGCCGATCTCCCCGATTTTCCCCAGCGCGATTGAGGTCATCCGATGCGATAAGGCAAAAGGCTCGTTTGCAAGCGGCGTGGATTTTGAAATGATGGATATGAACATGCCGGAACTGATGCCCGCTCCGCAGGCGCCCCAAAATCCACAGGCGCCGCCAGGAACGCTTTTCCCACGATTCAGCATCTCTATCAGAGCAGCGGAAAGGTCTATATCGCCCCCCGCATTCTGATACGCAGTCAAGAGCGCGGCTCCCACCATGACATGATGCTCCGGGCCGTGCATATGGCAGAACGGCTGGGACATCAGCTGATTCATGATGTCTATGGGATTCCTTGATGTTTCGCGGAGACATATCCCGATGATGCTGTCAACGCCCTTGGTATGACATTCATTGCAGACATAATGACCGTTCTCACATCTGGTTTTGCTGTTTTCTTTCTGATGGCAAACGGCGCATTCCATCAGTTCATCTTTTTCCAAGTACACCAAAGGAGCACTGCAGATCAAGCACTCATCCTTCATCGGTATTGCCTCTTTCCTGCTAAATTCAGAATTCTTATGTGCTCCATAGCCGAATCCGGCTGACCAAGTTCATGGCTCATGGAGGACATAACGACAAAAATCAGCTGCTTATTTTTTACAATACCATACGGGAATTGTCTTGCTCATCTGATCGTACCAGAACAGTACGTCCTCCGCTTGGTTAAGCATGGTATTCACTTCTTCCTGCCCGAAAGGGATCGCCCAGTATATGGAAGAGAGCGTATTGCTCGAAATGTAGAGTGCAAGCAGCTTCCAAAACGCCATGG
>CANOHT010000025.1 GCA_947565865.1 uncultured Clostridia bacterium | reverse complement strand
CGATGGCCTATCGTAACCATTCAGAGATCCTCAACTACGCAGAAGCCCTTGGGCCTGCAATCCAGCGATTCGCTGATGTGTTAGAACAGGAGTTGTGTTCCGCTGATACCTAAAAAACACAGGCAGAGATCATGTAAGCATCTCCGTCTGTGTTCCCTTCCGCGGCAAATAAGTTCTTGGTTTTTGCCCTTATGAGCGGCCGGAGCAAGGATAAACTTGTGTGAATCCCCGGGATAGGAGGAGCACACTGCGCTAAAGCCTTTGCTTTCAAGGCGTTCGTGGGCTTTGATTGATAACCCACGGCGAGCCATCATCGTTCATATAACCGTATGTTTCAAATGCCATTCTGTCAATCAGTTTCAAGCGTGCACGCTGCTCCCGGGCATCCTTCTCTGCCTGCTTGCGATTTTCTTGATGCAAAAGGCGTGAGCGTTTTCATCGCGCCGCGCTTGTGTTGACCCTCCCTACCGGCGCCATCCGAAGGACGGGATGGGCTTTTTGTGCCCTGAAGGCGCCCTGGACGTCCGCCGGAAATTTTTTCATGTGATCGCATCGGTGAATGTTGACAAAAACAGTCGGGTATGATAGAATGCACCTGGTAAATTCCGATGCAATTGGTCGGGTTTAAGGAAGGAGTCTGGCAATGAAGCTGTCCACCAAAGGCAAGTATGGCCTTTACGCCATGTTCTACCTGGCCCAGCACACGGACGACGGGTGTCAGCCCCTGAAATCCGTGGCTGAGATCGGCGTTCCCGAGGACTATCTGGAACAGCTTTTGGGGACACTCCGCCGTTCGGGACTGGTCACCACCGTTCGCGGCGCGCAAGGGGGCTACGCCCTGGCCAAGGCCCCCGAGGCCATCACCGTGGGAGACATCATCGACGCCCTGGAAGGCCCGCTGACCATCTCCGACTGCGTAGGCGACGAGCGCTGCTGCCACAAGTCCGAAAGCTGCGCTTCCCGCCGTGTCTGGGCCTACCTTTCCCAGAGCATCAACAGCCTGCTGCAGTCCATCACCCTCCGGGATATGCTGAACCAGGAAAACTTCGACCTCGACCCGCTTACCCGCAACTGACACGCCCAAAAGGAGACTTGTCATGAACCGCATCTATCTGGATAACGCCGCCACCACCGCCGTTGCCCCGGCCGTGCTGGAAGCCATGCTCCCCTACTTCACCCAGGTATACGGCAACCCCTCCAGCATTCACGCCACGGGCCGGGAGGCCCACAAGGCTGTGGATGCCGCCCGGCGTCAGGTGGCCGCCGCCATCAGCGCTCAGCCCTCCGAGATTTACTTCACCGCCGGCGGCTCCGAGAGCGACAACTGGGCCATCAAGGGCGCGGCCTTCGCCCGCAAGGACAGGGGCAACCACATCATCACCACCGCCATTGAGCACCATGCCGTGCTGCACACCTGCCAGTGGCTGGAAAAGCAGGGCTTTGACGTCACCTATCTGCCCGTGGATGAATACGGCATGGTCAGCCCCGCCGACGTCGAGGCTGCCATCACCGACAAGACCATCCTCATCAGCGTCATGATGGCGAACAACGAGATCGGCACCATTCAGCCCATCGCGGAAATCGGGGCCATCGCCCGCCGCCGTGGCGTACTGTTCCATACCGACGCCGTGCAGGCCATGGGCGCCATCCCGGTGGACGTCCAGGCCCTGCAGGTGGACATGCTGTCCATGTCGGCCCACAAGTTCCACGGCCCCAAGGGCGTGGGCGCGCTGTACGTCCGCAAGGGCGTGAAGCTGGATGTCTTCATGGCAGGCGGCGCGCAGGAGCGCGGTCAGCGGGCCGGCACGGAAAATCTGGCCGGCATCGTGGGCATGGGCAAGGCCATCGAGCTGGCCGTGGCCGGCATGGCCGACAGCGCCGCCCGGATCACCGTGCTGCGGGACAAGCTCATCAAGGGCATCCTCGAGCGCATTCCGGACGTGAAGCTCAACGGCCATCCCGACCTCCGGCTGCCCAACAATGTCAATGTATCCGTGCGCTATATCGAGGGCGAGGCCCTGCTTCTGCGCCTGGATCTGGCGGGCATTGCCGCCTCCAGCGGCTCCGCCTGCACCAGCGGCTCCCTGGACCCCAGCCATGTGCTGCTGGCCATCGGTCTGCCCCACGAAATCGCCCACGGCTCCCTGCGCCTGACCCTGGGCGCAGACACCACCGAGGCTGACATCGACGCCGTGCTGGACACCCTGCCCGGCATCGTCAAGGATCTGCGGGCCATGTCCGTGCTCAACGCCGCAACCACCACTGTGGGCAGCTGCCCCTGGATGAAGTAAAAGGAGGCTCAAGCCATGTATAGCGAAAAAGTGATGGATCACTTCTCCAACCCCCGCAACGTGGGCGAAATCGAAAACCCCAGCGGCACCGGAACCGTAGGCAACGCCAAGTGCGGCGACATCATGAAGATGGACATCCAGGTGGAAAACGGCATCATCGTGGATGTGAAGTTCAAGACCTTCGGCTGCGGCGCGGCCATCGCGACCAGCTCCATGGCGACGGAGCTGGTCAAGGGCAAGACCATCGAGGAGGCGCTTCAGCTGACCAACAAGGCCGTCGCGGAAGCCCTGGACGGCCTGCCCCCGGTCAAAATGCACTGCTCCATGCTGGCGGAGCAGGCCATCCACGCGGCGGTGGAAGACTACCGCAAGAAGCATCAGGAAGCGTAAGCCCTGACGAGGCGGCGCATCTGAAGCGCATCACAGCTGCATACGCAAGCCCTCCCGCTGATCTCAACCGACGCAGCGGGAGGGCTTCTTGATTGGTTTCGCCGCGCTAAGCCGCCAACACAGGGGCGCTGCGTTCAGGCGCTCACGCGGCTGCCGCTTCAATTCACATCGCTTTCCTTTTTCCAGCGCAGCCAGGCGGGATCCAGCACCGTTGAATGCGGGCGGGTCATGATGGTATCGCAGGGGAAACGCTCGCATGCCCCGCAGCAGGCCAGCGCTTGTTCCATCACACAGTCACGGGTATAGCAATCCCCCGTCTGATGAGCATCCACGCAGCCCTTGCAGCCGCCTTTACGATAGGTTGGACAGCAGCCGCAGTAAAACCCGCACTTCCCCAACAGCTTTTGATCCATCTGCCATCCTCCGCCGCCCCATAGGGGCTTCCTCTTTCGCGGCATAGTCAGGCCTGACGCCGACGCGGGCTCCGCCGTCTTATGGCTGAAACCGATTTCAGTCCATCGCCGTCACGCTCAGCGGCAGGCCCGTTTCATTCAGCCAGGCCATGGCATCCTCCTGGGAGGCCCAGTCCGCCACGGCCGCATTGGCCAGGAAGGCCCCCTGCATGAAGACCGCGCCCTCCGAGCCGTACCAGGTGACCAGCACGGGCGCACCCGCATCGTAGAGGAACAGGTAAAGCCCTGCGCCCTCAGCCTCACAGGCAAAGACGGTGCTGGCCGTGCACAGGGATGCCGCCGCCAGGGCTTCCGTGCCCTCCATGGCGTTGAGCATACTGGCCAGGCCCATGGGCAGACGGCGGGACAGCTCAGTGCGTACCTCGTCGGACAGTGTGAAATCCTCCATCTCCCCCATCAGCCAGGAGAGCAGATCCGTTTCCCCCGACCATGCCGCCTTCAGGGTCAGGCGCGGGGCAGCATGATCGCCCTCCCCCCAGACCTTCACGCGGTCGATCAGCGTCTGGGCGCCGCCCATCATGGTGAGATAATCCTCACTGTCCGCCAGCACATCCAGCCGACGCGCCAGGGCTGCGGCACGGTCAGCCAGCGAACCTGCCACGTCCTCCGCCAGGGCGGGCAGCACAGCCAGACAGAAGGCCAGTACAAACAGTGTCAAGCGCTTCATCATCATATTTCCTTTCCCAAACCGTATCATCCATATGACGCATCAAAAAAGGGAAAGCATCCCATGCTTTCCCCTAAGCGTTTACTTTTTGCGACGCAGGAAAGCCGGAATCCCGCGCTGATCCGTCTCGATGGCGGAGGGCTGCGGCGGCATCTGCTGATTCATGCCCGTATCCTGGGGCATGGCCTGCGGCTGGTTGCCAAAGGCGGACTGATAGGGCTGCTGGGGCTGATTGCCGAACAGCTGGCTGGTGCCGTAGGCCGTGGTGTTGGGATTCACAGGCTGCATGGGCACGGTATTCTGCTGCTGAGGCTGATAGCCAAAGCCCTGCTGGAAGCCGCCCACCGTGGGTACGCCCATGGAAGGCCGACCCGCGCTGACGAAGCCGGCGTTGTCCGGCTCCTGGGCAGGCGTCTTGTAGGCAGAATCGTCATACTCGCCAGCGGCGGGCGTCGCGGGGCGGCTCGACGCCGAATAGGCGCCAAAGCTGCTGGCCGCGGTATAGCCGGAGCCGAACAGGCGCTCCTTTTCCAGCTCACGGGGCTTCTTCGCGGGCTCCTTGGGCGGGAACGGCGTCTTCTCAAAGCCGGTGGCAATCACGGTGATGCGCACCTCGTCGCCCATGCTTTCGTCAATGCCCGCGCCGAAGATAATATTCGCCTCGGGATCGGCGGCCTGCATCACCAGGTTCGCCGCCTCGTTGATGTCCACAATGCTGATGTCCTCGCCGCCGGTGATGTTAATCAGCACAGCGCGGGCGCCGTCGATATTCGTCTCCAGCAGCGGGCTGGAAATGGCGTTCTTCGCGGCTTCCACCATGCGGTTCTCGCCCTTGCCGGTGCCAATGCCCATATGGGCCATGCCGCCGGACTCCATGACGGTCTTGACATCGGCAAAGTCCAGGTTGATGAGGGCGGGCACGGCGATCAGGTCGCTGATGCCCTGGATGCCCTGGCGGAGCACGTCGTCGGCAATGCGGAAGGCCTCCAGCATCGTGGTGCCCTTGCTGACCACCTGCAGCAGCCGATCGTTGGGGATGACCACCAGGGTATCCACCCGCTGCTTGAGGTCGGCAATGCCCATTTCGGCGTTCTTCATGCGCTGCTTGCCCTCAAAGGCAAAGGGCTTGGTAACCACGGAGATGGTCAGCGCGCCCAGGTCCCGGGCGATTTCCGCCACGATGGGCGCCGCGCCGGTGCCGGTGCCGCCGCCCATACCGGCGGTGACGAATACCAGGTCGGCCCCCTTGAGCGCCTGGGCGATTTCCTCCCGGCTCTCCTCGGCGGCACGGCGGCCCACCTCGGGCACAGCGCCCGCGCCAAGACCCTTGGTCAGCTTTTCACCGATCTGAATCTTGGTGGTCGCGCCGGAGAGCGCCAGGGCCTGACGGTCGGTATTGACGGAGATGAACTCCACCCCGCGCAGTCCCGCGTCAACCATGCGATTCACGGCGTTGTTGCCGCCGCCGCCGCAGCCTACGACCTTAATGGACGCGAAACTGGTCTGCTCGGCATCCTGAAATTCAATCACTTTGCATCCTCCTGACATTATGGACAGCGTATCGTCCTTGGTCATTTCATGATGATGGCGCCCGCGGCCGTCAGCCGCCCAGCAGGCTGCGGAAGAAATCCTTCACCGCGCCGCCCACGCCCGCCGAGGGCTGCCGCTGCTGCTCGATGGTGTCAATAATCAAATCCATCAGCCCCAGCGTACTGGAAAAGGCATGGCTGTTCATCTTGGTGGTGCGCTTGGGCGTATCCCGAACGGGACGGCCCAGCTTGTTGGATAGGTAATCCTTACCGCCCCGGTTGAAGGAAAGCCCGCCGCCCGTGAGGTAAATGTTGGACCAGTTGCCCAGCTTAATGCCGCTGTCATCCAGCGCCTGCTGAATCTCCTCAGCAATCTCGTCCACCCGGGCGGTGATGATCTCCGTCACCTCGTCGCGGGTAAAGGAACGGGATTTCTGCTCCCCCACCGCGGGAAGATCATAGGTTTCATTCTGCGTGGCAATGCCGTAGACATACTGCCGCTTGATCTTCTCCTCGGCGTCCTTGAGGGAGATGTCCAGCCCCATCGACAGATCCGCCGCGATGTTGCCGCCGCCAATCTCAATGGTCTTGTGGAAGGTCAGCGCGTCGCCCTCCACCGCCATGACCTCGGTGTTCAGATAGCCGATGTCAATGAGCACCGCCGTGCGGTCGCGATCCTCCTCCGGCAGATAAAGCATCGCCTCGCCCGCAGGGGTGGAAAAGAAGCCGCTGGCCGTTACGCCAATGTCGGCCAGACGATTGGTGATCTCGTCCACAAAGAACTGATTCGCCACCACAAAGGAAATCAGCGCGCTCAGCTCCCGGCCCTTCATGCCCACAGGCTCCAGGGTCTTGCGGCCGTCATCCACCATGAACCACGCGGGGCTGGAATGCACCACAATGCCGGGAATGCTGCCCAGGCTCTCCGTAGCCTTGCGGAAGATGGCCTTGACATCCGCCGCACTGACCTTGGGATCCGTGCCCTTGAGCGGCACACGGGCCTCGGTGGCGTATACCCGGGTAAAGGCGCCGGGCACACCCACGTTGATCTCCCGCAGCTTGCGATGGCTCTGCTTCTCCGCCTCGCTCAGGGAGAGGCGAATCTTCTCTTCCAATTCGCCGGGGTTGTTCCACCCCTCCTCCAGATAGCCGTCGTACATCGCAATACCCGCGCCAACAATGTCACAGCGCTGGCTACCGCTGTTTTCGGCGACCAAGGTAACGATCTTGCTCGTACCAAAGTCGATAGCCGCAACCGTGGTCTTCATAGGTTTTTCATACCCCCTGTTTCCCGGGCCACCCGCCGCCGGGCCATCCGCAGGACATTTTCGCCTTCAGCCTCCCCGTCATCCGGGGCCGCCGCGTCTGGCATGGCCTGCCTCGTCCTCCGCCCGCCGGGCTGATGGCAAGGAACTGCCATTTCACCATCCAATATACCAATTTTGATTATACCTGTTTTTCCGTCCGATTGCAAGTGCTTTCCAGCCTTCATGCGCGGGAAACGCAATTTTTCGGCAGTTTTTACGTCTCCCTCACAGGTTTTCGGGAATGTAGGAGGGATTCACCGGGGCGCTGACGTCCACCGTGCCCGGGCCGTAGCCCTCCTGACGGAGCTTGTCCAGGGTCAGGAGCATGGAGCGCAGCTTGGCGTGAAGCCCCTGGCTGTCGCCCAGGCGAACAGCGTATCCATCGGTGGATACGAGGTATAGGTTGTCCATATCGGCCAAATCCAATTCCCGCATTTGATCCAGCGCGCCCATAACCTTCAATTCCATCAAAATGGAGGTGTACACGCCCATTCTGGCGGCGCTGACCACGGTCAGGGTGCGCCCCACCTCGCACAGGCGGATGTCGAAGCCTTCCACCGCCACCAGACCGGGATGCTCCATGTCCGTATCCATGGACTCCGCCAGCACCATGCCCCGGCTGTCCAGCACATAAAGAATGCCGCAATATTTGATGACCGCCGCCGGCACACGCTCCCGCACCTGGATGGTCAGCTTGTCCGGCAATTGAACGTTGACGCACACAAAGCTCAGGTAGTGATTGCTCTCGATGCCCCGCTCAATGGCGCTCTCGTTAAGCGACAGGGTGTTGACGCCCTGGGCAAGCCCCGCCAGGCGCAGCACCTCCTCGTCCGGGACGATGCTGTTGCCCTGGACGGTGATGCTCCTGGCCTGGAAGACCTGGCCGTACACCACAAAGGCCGCCACCGTCAGCACCGCCACGATCAGCACCATCCAACGGATGGTATGGCCACCGTTGCGAACCCGGGGCTTGCCTGCGTTCTCCGCCTGCTGGCGCAGCTGGAGATCGTCCAGGCGGTGCCAGAAGGTTCGGTCAAGGTCGTAGAGGTTGTCCGAGCGAACGGCGCGAAGCTCCGGCGCCTCCCCCGGCTCCCCAAAGGGATCGGGAGGCGGCGCCTGATAGGGCGGAAGCTCCGGCTGCCACGTCGGCTGAATCGGCATTTCGCCCTGCCACGGCTGATGGCCGGGGTCCGTCGCCTGCCAACCGGGCTGCGGGCCGGTCAAGCCCCCGGGGCCCGCAGTCCCCTGGCGCGGCACGGGCCCCATGGGCTCCGTATGGCGCTTGCGGTAGGGAACGCCGCTGCCGGGGCGCGCGCTGCCCAGGGGCTGCTGCGCCCGGGTGCCATCCTCCACAGGGCGGCGGATGGGGCCGCTGGCCTGACCGGGAGGAAAGGCAGGGCCTCCCGGCCGCCAGGACTCATAGGGCTGCTGTTGATTGGGCTGCATGGCCGTCTTTCCTCTCCTTTCACAAAATACCGCTGATTCGTTACGCCTCGATGCGGGTCACCTTGCCGCCCAGGGCGCAGAGCTGCTTTTCCAAGTGGTCGTAGCCCCGGTCGATCAGGTCGGCCCGATCCACCTGGGTCACCCCCTGGGCCCTGAGGCCCGCCAGCACCAGGGCCGCGCCGCCGCGAAGATCCCGGGCCGTCACCCGGGCGCCGTAGAGGGTCTCCACGCCCCGCACCACAGCGGTTCTTCCGCTGCACAGGATATGGGCGCCCATGCGGTTCAAATCCCCCGCGTGGGTGAACCTGTTCTCAAACACGTTTTCCACCACGACGCCCGTGCCCTCCGACGCGCACAGCAGCGCCAGCATCTGCACCTGCATATCCGTGGGGAAGCCAGGATGCGGCTGGGTCTGCAGCTGGGCGAAGGCCGTGAGCCGCCGGGGCGCGGTCAGCGTCAGCCGGTGAGGCTCCTCGTGAAGGACGCAGCCCATCTCCCGCAGCTTGGCGTTCACCGCCACCATGTCGGAAACCGGCGCGTCCGTCAGCTCGATCTCGCCCCCGGTGATGGCCGCCGCCGCCAGCAGCGTCCCCGCCACAATGCGGTCGGGCATGGGCTTCCACGTCACGCCGTGCAGGGCCTTGACGCCCTCCACGCAGATGGTCTGCCCGCCGGCGCCGCGAACCTTCGCGCCCATGCGGTTCATCATCTGCTGAAGATCGACAATCTCCGGCTCCCGGGCAGCGTTGTGGATCACCGTCTCCCCGGGCAGCAGGGCGGCGGCCATCATCACATTCTCCGTCGCGCCCACGCTGGGGTAGTCAAAGTGAATCTCCCCCGCGTGCATCCGCGTGCCGTCGCAGTGAATCAGCCCGCCCTCCTCATGGATGCGCACACCCAGGCACTTCAGGCCGTTGAGGTGCAGGTCGATGGGGCGCAGGCCGATCTCGCAGCCCCCGGGATACGTCACCGTGGCCCGGCGGAAGCGGCTGAGAATCGGCCCCAGCAGGAAAATGGAGGAGCGGATGCGCTTTGACAGCCGATCCGGCATTTCCCAATTATGTAGCCCACCGGAGGAGATGGTCAGCCCCCGCCCCGTCGGCGTCACCTTCGCGCCGAGAATGCTGAGGATCTCCGCCATGCTGTGCCTGTCGGCAATGTCCGGCACGTCGGTCAGGGTGACCTCCTCCGGCGTGAGCACCGACGCCGCCATCAGCGGCAGCACCGCGTTCTTCGCGCTGTCAACCCGCAGCGAGCCTTCCAGGCGATAGCCGCCCTCCACGATGAAAGCCTCCATGGAACCACCTCCGTTTTCGCTGCTTCAACGTATGCCGCAGCGGGAAGGAGGTGCAGAAAATTTCAAAATGGATGGCAACCTTCGCGCAACCCGCCCCAAGGGGACCGGAGCCGAGGCGTCAGGTTTCCATTTTACCGGCGGTACGGGAGACGTTCATCAGGATGCCCACCGCCGCCATGGTGATGGAAATGGACGTGCCGCCGGCGGAAAAGAACGGCAGCGGCAATCCCGTGGTGGGCAGGATGCCGATGACCACGCCCATGTTCAGGAAGGCCTGGACGGTAATGGAGCAGGTGATGCCCGCCGCCAGCAGCGCGCCGAATTTATCCCGGCACCTTGTGGCGATGCGCATCCCCGCCAGCATGAAGGCCACGAACAGCGCGATCACCACCAGGCAGCCGCACAGCCCGAAGTCTTCCCCCACGATGGCAAAAATGAAGTCGCTCTCCGGGTAGGGCAGGTAGGCGTACTTCTGCCGCCCCTTGCCCAGGCCCATGCCGAACAGCCCGCCCGAGCCGAAGGCAATGAGCGATTGGGCCAGCTGATAGCCCTCGTCGCTCATCTTGGCAAAGGGGTCGGTGAAGGACAGCAGGCGTTCCCGGCGGTAGGGGGCGCTCCAGGCATAAAAGCTGCCCACCCCCAGGCCGCCCACGAGCATCAGCAAAAGGTGCTTCCACCGCGCCCCGGCCACCAGGATCATCAGCAGGCTCACAATGAGGATGCTGCCGGCGGTGGACAGGTTGGGCTGCTGGAGAATCAGCAGGAAGAAGAACCCCGGCACCAGCAGCACCGGCACAATGCCGAACCACAGGGAATGAATCCGCTTGCCCCGGTAGGTCAGGGTGGTGGCCATGTACAGCACGATGGCGAACTTGGCCAATTCCGACGGCTGAAAGCTCATTCCCGCGATGGACAGCCAGCGCCGGGAGCCGTTGATGTACACGCCCACGCCGGGAATCACCACCAGCACCAGCAGCACCGCGCTGATGCCCAGGCCCGCCACCACCACCCAGGTATCCTGCCAGAAGCGGTAGGGCACCCGGCTGGTCACAAACATGGCACCTGCACCCAGGGCGATGCCGATGAGCTGATGGCGCACCTCCCGCAGGGGATCGCCGGAATCCTGGGCCACATAGTAGGAGGCGGAAAAAAGAACCAGCAATCCCGCGAGCAGCAGCATGATGAACACCGCCATCAGCGTGCCGTCCACGGGATTCAGCTTCCCCCGAAGGGAAAAGCGGGTCTGCTTTGGTGCGCTTGCCTTGGTCTGTGCCTGATGAAGCATAGCCGTTCCTTTCACCCTGGGGGAGCAAAGGGAAAGCGCAGTTCATGATGGGGTCATTTCAAGCCGCGGACGATGTCCTTGAAGACGCGGCCTCGCTCCTCGTAATCGGCAAACATGTCGAAGGAGGCGCAGGCCGGGGACAGCAAAATGTTCCAGCCCTCCCGGGCCAGGGCGCGGCACTGGTTCACGGCGTCGGAGAGGCTCTCCGCCCGGTGAACGGCGTTATAGCCGTTTTCCCGGCAGGTTTTCTCGATTTGATCCGCCGTCACGCCGATGAGCATCGCCTCCCGGATCATGGGCGAGCGCAGCATTTCCTTCACCATGGGGGTGAAGTCGCAGTGCTTGTCATATCCGCCCAGGATGATGGCGGTGGGACGATCCATGGTCTGAATGGCCTTGATGGTGGAATCCACGTTGGTGCCCTTGCTGTCGTTGACGTACCGCACGCCGTCCAGCTCCCGCACAAATTCAATGCGGTGCTCCACACCCTGGAAGGTCTTGAGGGTATGGCGGATCACCGGGGCCGGGACGCCCATGGCGGCGGCCACGCAGGCGGCGGCCAGGGCGTTTTCCAGGTTGTGGGGGCCGGGGATATAGATCTCGTCCACCCGGCATACGGGCTTCACCGCGCCCTTCCAGGCAAGCATCACCTGCCCGTCCTCCACATAGGCGCCGCTTGCCACCTTCCTCTGGCGGGAGAACAGCATAACCTGGGCCTTGACCTGCCCGATCAGGGGCGCAAGGGCCGGGTCATCGGCGTTGAACACCGCCACATCCTCCGCCGTCTGGCTGCGGAAGACGCGCATCTTCATGGCGGTGTAGGCCTCCATGGTTCCGTGGCGGTTGAGGTGATCCTCCGTGATGTTGAGCAGCGCCGCCGCCCTGGGATGAAAGGCGTCCGCCGTCTCCATCTGGAAGGAGCTGACCTCGCATACCAGCATATCGTCCGCACGGCTGGTGAGGCCCGCGGCGGAATAGGGGTAGCCGATGTTCCCCACCACATGGGTTACGCGCCCGGCATTGCGGAAGATTTCTCCCAGCAGCGATACGGTGGTGGTTTTGCCGTTGGTGCCGGTGACGGCCACCATTTCCCCTGGGCTGAGCCGATAAGCCAGTTCCAGCTCGCCGGTCACGCTGACGCCCCGGCGGCGGGCCTCCTCCACAAAGGGGGCCGTATCGGGAATGCCCGGGCTGATGACCAGCACGTCGATCCCATCCAGGCAGTCCGCCGCCGGACGGCCCAGGGCCCATTCCACCGGCAGGGACATCAGCGGGGCCACCGCCTCGCCCAGCTCCTCGCCGGTTTTGCTGTCGTTCACCACGACCTTCGCGCCGTGCTTCACAAGCAGCTGCGCCGCCGCCACGCCGCTGCGGGCCATGCCCACCACCAGCACGCGCTTGCCTTCATAATCCTTTTCATGTTTCATCGTTTGTCACACTCCTTTCAAAAAAGAAGTTCAGGAACGCATCTCATAGCCGTTTGGGCGCCTTCGGCGCTCTTACACCAGCTTCAGTCCGATGATGGACAGAACCGCCAAAGCCGACATCACCGCCGTGCAGACGGCGTAGCCCAGAACGATCTGCGTTTCCTTCCAGCCGCACAATTCAAAATGATGATGAATCGGGGTCATTTTGAACAGCCGCCGGGGCTCGCCACAGAGCTTCCTCGTGGCCTTGTAATAGTACCGCTGAAGGATAACGCTCACCGAGGAGGCCACCATGGTAAAGGTAATCAGCAAAAGCAGGAAGGGCTGGCGCAAGAGCATCGCCATGCCCACCACCGCGCCGCCGATGAACATGGAGCCCGTATCGCCCATGAACACCGTGGCCGGATAATGGTTGAAGCGCAGGAAGCCGATGCAGGCGCCGCACACGGCCATGGCGAAGACGCCCACGCTTTCCAGGTTCCGGGCCCAGGAGGCGTCAACGGACGCCACCGCCGCCGTGAAGAACAGGGCGATCAGTGCCCAGGCCACGCAGCCCACCGCCGTCACCGAGGACAGCAGCCCGTCCAGGCCGTCCTGAAGGTTGGCGCTGTTAATCATGAACAGGGTGGTCAGGGCCAGCAGCGGAATGTAGAACAGGCCCAGATCCCACTCCACGTTGAAGAAGGGGACGATAATCCTGGAGCCCACCTGGGGATGCAGATAGCAGTACACCGCGAAGGCCACCGCGATAAAAACCTGGCCGAAAATCTTCTGCCAGGGCGTCAGGCCCAGGGAGCGCTTCTTGACCACCTTCACATAATCGTCCGCAAAGCCCACCGCCATGGCCAGGAGCGACACCAGCACCAGGGGCAGCATGAAATCCCAGCCGCCGTTCCAACTGGTCACATGGCACAGAGCCGCTGCCAGCAAAGCGCCCAGGGCAATCATCACGCCGCCCATGGTGGGGGTGCCCTGCTTGGTCTTGTGGCTCTGCGGGCCCAGGTCGTAGATGGTCTGGCCGAATTTCAGCTTGCGCAAATAAGGGATGAACCTGGGGCCCGTCACCAGCACGATGGCGGCGGATAAAAGCAATGCGATCAGCATCCTTAGCATGGTCGGGCAACCTCCTGCGTCATGGTGGAATTAAGAGGGGCGGCGCATTTCCTCCAGCAGCTCCTGAACAACAACCTTCTCGTCGAAGGGATGCTTCACGCCCATGATGTCCTGATAGGTCTCATGGCCCTTGCCCGCCAGCACAATGATGTCGCCCTCCCGGCCGATTTCCAGCGCGCGGCGGATGGCCAGCCGACGGTTTTCGATGATCTCATAGGGCTTGCCCAGGGGCTTGATCCCCTCCTCCACCGCCGCCAGGATGGCCATGGGCTCCTCCGTGCGGGGGTTGTCGGAGGTCAGGATGCACAGGTCGGCCAGCCTGCCGCCGATTTCGCCCATGATGGGGCGCTTGCCTTTGTCCCTGTCGCCGCCGCAGCCAAAAACCGCGATCAGCCGGCCCCGGGTGAACTCCCGCACCGTTTTGAGGATGTTCATCAGGGAATCGGGGCTGTGGGCATAGTCCAGAATGACCCGATAGGGCGTACCCGTGGGCAGCATCTCAATGCGGCCGGGGACAGACTTCATGCTTTCCAGGCCCAGACGGATGGCGTCGGCATCGATGCCCAGGATCATGGCGCAGCTGGCCGCGGCCATGGCGTTGTAGATGTTGAACATGCCCGTCATGTACAGGTTGACGCGGATGTTGTGCATCCCCTGCAATTGCAGCTCGAAGCTTACGCCTTCCTCGCTGATCTCAATATCCCGGGCGAAAAGATCCGCGTCGGCGCAGATGCCGTAGGTGACGCGGGGAATGGTCAGGTCAGCGCGAATCCTCGCGGAGGTTTCCTCATCGGCGTTGAGGGCGGCGTTGCGCACCATGCCGGAGGTGAAAAAGCGCTTCTTGACCTCAAAGTAGCGCTCCATGGTGTGGAAATAGTCCAGATGATCCTGGCTGAAGTTGGTATAGCAGCCCGCCTCAAACCGCAGCCCGTCCAAGCGGTGCATGTCGATGGCGTGGGCGGATACCTCCATCACCACCACCTGAACGCCCTCGTCCGCCATGGCCCGCAGATCGCGCTGAAGGTCGATGGGATCCGGGGTGGTCAGCGTGCCGGGAAGGCGCCTCTGGCCGATCATGTTCCCCGTGGTGCCGATGAGGCCGCACTTGTACCCCGCCTGCTCGCAGATGGCCTTGGTCAGGTAGGAGGTGGTGGTCTTGCCCTTGGTGCCGGTAATGCCCACCAGCTTCATTCCCCGCGCCGGATGGCCGTAGAAGGCCGCGGCAATTCGGGCCAGGGCGGCGCGGCCGTTGCTGACCTTCACCTGGGGCACGTCGACGTCCAGGAAGCGCTCCACCACCAGCGCCACGCAGCCGTTCTCAACAGCCTGGGGCGCGAAGGTATGGGCGTCGAACCTGGCGCCGGAAATACAGATAAACAGACCCCGGTCGGTTCGCTCACGGCTGCTGCTGGTGATCGCGCCGATGTCCACGGACTGGTCGCCGCGGGTTTCCAGCAGATAGGGCATGTCTTCCATCAAATCTTGCAGTCGCATAGGTAGCTCCTCTACTCTTCAATATCGGCTCATCGCCGGATGTTGTCTTAAGTTGGCGGGGCATCCTCCCCCAGGGACGAAAGCGTGACCGTCACGCAGGCGCCCGGGGCGACGTATTCGCCCTCCGCCGGACTTTGCCGGACGCACACGCCCGTGCCCTCCATTTGGATGGTCAGGCCCCGCAGGCGGGTCATCCGGGCGCAGTCGACGTCGCTCAGGCCCGCAAGGCCCGGCACCCGCACCAGGGTTTCCGGCGTCAGCCCGCTGTCCGATACGGTGTAGGCCATCACATGGCCGCCCTTCATCAGGGTTGCCCCGGCAGGCGGAAGCTGCTCCAGCACCACGTCCCCCTGGCCGTCGTCCAGCAGCTCCACGCTCACCTCTGCCAGTGTACGCCTTGCGTTGGAAATCGTCAAGCCCGTAATGTCAGGAACCGTCACAGGTTCTGCCGTTTCGTCGGTGATCGGCGGAATTTGCATGGTTTGCAGCGCGTCCGCCAGAATCTGCCGGGCGAAGGGCGCGGCGGTGGTTCCGCCGTAATCCACGGGCACCTGGGCCTCCTTCACCACCACCAGCACGGAAATCAGCGGATCATCCGCCGGAGCAAAGCCGTAGAACGAACCGATATGAACGTCCCGGACGATGCGGCCTTCCTTGTACACCTGAGCCGTGCCCGTCTTGCCTCCCACCCGGTAGCCCGCCACCTTGGCGTTCTTGCCGCCGCCGTTTTCCACCACGTTTTCCAGCAGCCCCCGCAGGGTGATGCTCGTTTCCGGCTTGATGGGCGTCGCCACCACGGTGGGGCTGAAGCGCTGAAGCACCTGGCCCTCCTCGTCCTGTACCTCGCTGACCAGGTAGGGCTTCATCAGCTTGCCCCCGTTGATGGCTGAGTTGGCGGCCATCATCAATTGCAGGGGCGTCACCGCCACGGACTGACCAAAGCCGATGCGGGCCAGGTCGACATTCTTGACATACCGGCTGCCGATGAGGATGCCGCCGCTTTCACCCGGCAGGTCGATCCCCGTCTTCTTGCCCAGCCCGAAGGAGGTCAGGTAGCGATAGAAGGTATCCGTTCCCATGCGCAGGGCCAGCTCCACAAACACGGGATTGCAGCTGTTCTGCAGCCCCTCGGCCATGGTTTCCGCCCCATGGGCGCGGCCCCAGCAGCGGATGGTATCGCCGTCCACCGTGACCTTGGCCGAGCAGTAGAAATGATCCTCCGGCGTGGTAACGCCGCTGTCCAGCGCGGCGGCGGCCGTGAGAATCTTGAAGGTGCTGCCCGGCTCGTACACGTCGGAGATGGCGGTGATCCGCATCAGCTCCGTCAGGGCCGCGGCATCGTTGCGGGGCGGTTCGTTGGGATCATAGTCAGGCTTCATGCACACGGCCAGGATGGCCCCGGTGCGCACGTCGCTGACCAGGCAGAGGACGCTTTGGGCATTGTTGACCTCCACGCACTCCCGCATGGCCTTTTCGCAGATTTGCTGAATGGTGGCGTCTACCGTCATTTTCAGCGTACTGCCCTGCTGTGAGGGAATGTACCAGCCCTCGCTGCCGCCCAGAACGCGGTTGCGGGCGTCCACCTGGCGCAGATAGCTGCCCTCCCGGCCCGCCAGCACCGCCTCATACTGCTGTTCGATGCCGGACTGACCCAGGCTGTCCACGTTTGTCAGACCCAGCACCTGGCTCAGCAGCGTACCGTAGGGATACCACCGCCTGGCGTCCTCGTCAAAGGAGATGGCCTTCAGCCCCGCCTTGGCGTCGCTCTCCGCCTTCAGCTGGCGGATGGCATCCACCGTGGCGCGCGTAACCTGGCGCTTGAGGATCACCGAGCCCTTCGTTTTGTCCGACAGCCGCTTGACGGCCGTTTCCCTATCCAAGGGAAGGACGCTGCCCAGGGTATCCAGGAACAGGTCGATGTCCGTGACCAGCCGCGGGTCGGCGCACACCATGTAGGAGGTGGCGCTCAGGGCCAGGACATTGCCATTGCGATCCAGGATTGATCCTCGCCGCGCCGTCACAATGCCCTCCTTTGTCCATTGCCTGACGCCCCGTTGGGTCAGTTCATCACTGCGTAGTACTGTCAACTGCCACAGCCGGCCCGCCGTCAGGAGGAAAAATACCCCCAGCATCACCGTCAGCAGCAGCATTCTTTTGCGAACCTTCAGCTCGGGATGCATGCCCGCCCTCCTGGTTGCGCAAATATTCCAAACGGGAGACCAAGGTTCCCCTCAGTCTCCCAGGATGGTCGCCAAATACTCGCCCGTCAGCCCGTTGGCGGAGGTGGAAGGAATCATGTTGGCGTTTTCCGGGGCGGTGAGGTAGATCACGTTGACGCCCCGGGCGGAAATCATGCCCAGCTGCACCGCCTGATAGCTCACGTTCACCTCCGCGGCGCTCATGGCCAGCTCCGTCTCCAATTCCTCGTTGCGCAGGCTGATGGCGTCGATGCGGTCCTGAATCCTGCTCACCCGCTTGCCCGCCTCCAGCACCTGGCTGTAATCCACCAGGCAGGCCGCGCCCAGCGCGCACGTCAGCAGCATCAGGGCCATCAGGGCCGCCGTTCCCCGCACCCCGTCACGGCTGACGGCGCGGATGCGGCTTGTGTCCCGGCTGCTGACCGCCGGATGACGCTCCGCCCTTCGGCGGCGGGGACGGGCCGGCTGATCCGGCACGGAACCCAGGGGCGTATAAGCGCCCTGATCGTCCTCCATCATGGGCACATAGGCGCTGCAGGTCATCCGCTCGCCGCGCAGGTTCTGATACGCCACTTTGCCGTAATTGTATGGCTTCATGCCCTGCCACATGAAGCGCGCCTTTCGCTTGAAAAGCCGGACAAACGGCACCATACTCTATTCATCCTTTCATTGTTTCATGACACACAGGGGTTATTCCATGCTTTCCAAAGCCGAAATATCGTTGAGGATACCCGGCAGGTCAGCCATGAACAGCTCGAACTGCTCATCCGCCGCGGGACGGGCCACAATGCGTACATGATCGTCCGCGCCGGTAATCTCCACATCCTTTTCCTCGCCCAAAATACACTGCCGTATCTTGCTGGGCAGCAGCACGCGGCCCTGGCCGTCGCATTCCTGGCCGCGGAAGGACAGAGCGTCCATCTGCTCCAGGTAGCGCTTCAGGCTGGTGTTGACCCTGCCCAGGCGGGCATAGCGCTCGCGCATCCTGGCCCACTGAAGGGTAGGATAAAGGGCGATGGACTTGAAATCAAAGGACGGCGCGATGCAGAAGGTCTCTCCCAGGGTTTCCCGGAAGGCCAGCGGCACCACCATGCGGCCCTTCGCGTCCAGCGAGTGGGAAAAGGAACCGATGAATGTCTTGCTGTATTTTTCCAGCAGCTGGCGGTCTTCCTCCGTCATCGGTTCAGCGGCGCCCGCGGCTGCACCGGTCATCTGTTCCTTATCATTCGTATCAGGCACCACTTATCACCACCAAACTGCCTTTTTTAGGTCGTCTCCCCCATTATATCCCACCTTTTTGGAATGCGCAATAGCTGGCAGAAGTTTCTTTCCGTTTTGGCGGCCTGATTTTATGTGCAAAACGTCATTCTTTTGCAATAGTTTTGTCATGTATTTGTTTTTCTTTTGTGGTCTGATGTTCGCTCCTGCCCATATTTTGTGCACGAAAAAGCACCCGTCCTTCAAACGGGTGCTTTCCTTCGCGCAATTGGGTTTTGGCTGGAAATTTCGACGCTGAAAATTAACAAACTTCTAAAAAAATTTTTTCCTACGAATGCAGCGGAATATCCGCCAGACGGAAGCCCAGGCTATCGCAGGACACCAGGCGATAGCGCACATCCCTATGCTCGCCGCTGAAACCGGCCCGGATACCCGCTCCATGCAGGTGGCCGTATACCACGGTATGAACGCCATAGGCCGTCAGCAGCCGCGTGACCTCCGTATCCCTCTCCGCCTGATACAGCGGCGGAAAGTGCGTCATAACCACCAGCGGCCGCCCCTGGGCCATCCGCCGCCCTTCCTCCAGGGCCATCGTCAGCCGCAGCAGCTCCCGCAGGTAGATTTTCCGCTCCTCCGGGGGCAGCGGCGCGTCCTTGGTGGGAATCGTCCAGCCCCGGGTGCCGCAGACGACGGCTTCCTCCAGGTCGATGGCGCTGTGCTGCAAAACGCTCATGCCCTCCGGCAGCGCCGAGCGCACCTGGGTGACGCCGTTCCACCAGTAGTCATGATTGCCCTTCACCAGCACCTTGCGCCCGGGCAGCGCGCCGATGGCCGTCAGATCCGCCACGGCGTCCCGCAGCTGCATCGCCCAGGATATATCACCGGGAATCAGCACCACGTCCGTTTCCCCCACCCTACCGCGCCAGTCCTGACTGATGCGCAGGAAATGATCCTCCCACTGGCCGCCGAAAACGTCCATGGGCTTGTCATCGCCCCCCGGCAGGTGAAGATCGCCAATGGCAAACAGCCGCATACATCCCTCTCAGTTCTCTTCCTCGTCCTCGTCTTCCTGCTCGTTCTCCTCGTCCTCGCGCACGCTTTCCAGGGACAGCTCGTTCTCAATCTCGCCATACTCCTGGCTGGGGATGTCCTCGTCAATCTCCGGGATGATCTCGTCCATGGTGCTCACCGAGTCCATGCCGGCAATGGCGCTGCCGTCCACATGCTCCTCCGTGTCCTCCTCGCGGCCCTGCTGCCCGTTCATTTCCTTTAGGCAGAACAGGCACACATCCCGTCCGGGCAGCGCCGGCGCCTCATTGCACACGCTGCACAGCTCGATTTCGTCCTTGGGCGTCTCGCCTTTCATTTCGCGCAGGCAGACCTTGCAGTACTTTTCGACTTCGGTGATGTAATTCAGTTCACAGCGGGGACACAGGACAAACTTCATAGGGAATCCTCCTCCTCAAGGTTGAACATGCTGCATGTGGTATTCCATGGGCTTCCTTGCGCAAGTAACGCTGCTGCCAAGGATTCCCTTGGCAGCCTCTTGGCAGGGTTGGTTGACAGGATACTGCCAGATGTATTACACTTCTGTCACGGTTTGTAATAAAACCGTAATAAACGGAGGTGAACCGTCATGTTTCGTAAGCACACTGCCCTTCTGCTGACCGCCGCGATGCTGACCGCATCAACCGCGGCCCTGGCCGAGGCGCCCACGTCCCAGTTCGGTTTCAAGGGCTGGCCCTACCGGCAAACGCCGCCCTGTCAGGCCGCGACGCCGACGCCTGCCCCAGAGCAGACGTCCATCCCCACACAGGCGCCCAGCGCAACCACTCCCGCCGCCCCCGACGCCACCGCAACCGCACTTCCTCCCACGGAGGAGCCATCCATCCCCACGAAGCAGCCAACAGCCGCCCCGACAAGCACGCCCACGACCGCACCAACCGCGCGGCCCACGGTTCAACCTACCGCGGCCCCTACTGTTCGTCCGATTCCGACGCAGACCCCTTCCATGGATGAAGATTATAATACAAACTCGCTGTCTGCGCAAGAGCAAATTGCGTTTAATTTGCTCAACAGCGATCGCAAGGCGTACGGCCGTGCCGCGCTGACGTTGGATCCCGAGCTTTGCCGCCTGGCCCGCCTGAAATCAGAGGACATGCGGGACAACAACTACTTCGCCCATGAGTCGCCCACCTATGGCCGCGTGGCCGATATGCTGCGCCAGTTCGGCTATTCCTTCAACGGCGCGGGCGAGAACATCGCCCACCACGCTACAGTGGAAAAATCCCAGGCGGCCTTCCTTTCCTCCGCGGGCCATCGGCAGAACATTATGTCCACCGCCTGGACCAAGGTCGGCGTGGGCGTGGCCTTCGACCGAAACGGCTATGTGTACCTGACCCAGATTTTCGTCCGGTAAAGGCGCATGCGGCCGCTTCGCTCGGCAGAAGAATCCCCCTGTCGTTATCGGCAGGGGGATCAAAGCATCGGCAGAGCGACTTTGCCACAATGCCCAGGTTGCGGGACATCTCTGGCCGCCTGCAGCTTCCGGCCGAAAGGCGCGAAAGCCGCCGTTCACGCCGCCGATTCTCCATGGACCAATGCCAAGGGCAGGCTGCCGTATTCCGCGCTGACCTTGGCGCTGGCCCGATCCTCCTGTCGTTTTCGGCAGGGGGGATCAAGCATACACAAGCCTTGGGGCCGCGGTCCCTCTGGCTCCATTCGTATCTGCCGGCAGGGCGTTTCAGCCGCCGGGCATGCGCACCGGCTTCCTTACACGTCCCAAGGCCGGGAAAACGGCCGCCGCGCGGTCAGAGGAGCGAAGCACGAAAGCGGCTTGGCTGCTCATGCGGCATTCAGTCGATGTAGGGAGATTCCTGCACGAAGGTGCGGGACATGGCCGTTACCCCAGGCACCGATACGCCCGCCGCGTGAAGGATCGCGCGGCCCGCCGCGCTCCCCCGCCGTCTGGGCTGCGCCTGGGGCGCCTTGGGGGCGTCTTCGGCCACAACGGGGCGAAAAACCAGGTCGGGCGGCGGAATCATCAGGTTGCGGGGCTTTGAGGACTTCCGGGCAGGCAAGGCGGGAAGCAGCGCCGCCTCCTGGGGCAGCGTCGCGGGAGCATGGGCTTGAGCTATGTGCTTCATCATGGTCGCCTCCTTATTGCCCACGAGGGTTGGGTCAGGTGGGCTGCTCCATGGTATGCGCCTGGGCGGCCTCGGGTTCCGGGGCCGTGACAGCTTCCAGCAGCTTCAGCAACTCCTCCCGACCCGTTCCGTCCTCGGAGGAAAAGCAGATGATCTCCCAGGGCTGCACCAGCAGCGCCCGGCAGATGGGCGCCAGCTGCTTCATCCGCGCCCCCCGGCTGATCTTGTCCGCCTTGGTGGCAACCACCGTGAAGGGTATGCCCATCTGCCGGAGGAACAGGTTCATCTGCTTGTCGTCCTCGGTGGGCTCGTGGCGGATGTCCACCAGGCACAGCACATGCCGCAGCTCCTCCGCCTGCTCAAAGTAGTCCTGCATCATTTTGCCCCAACGGGCCTTCTCCCGCTTGTCCACCTTGGCGAAGCCGTAGCCGGGCAGGTCGATCAGATGAAACTGCTGGTTGAGCAGAAAAATATTGATGAGCCTCGTTTTGCCGGGGGTTGAAGACGTGCGGGCCAGCTTGTTGCGGCGGCACAGGCGGTTGATGAGGCTGCTCTTGCCCACGTTGCTCTTGCCCGCGACAGCCACCTGGGGCAGACCTCGCCCCGCGAAGGGGCCGTAGTCGGCCATGGATGTGATGAAGTCCGCGCTCTTGATTTCCACTTATTCACGCTCCTTGCCCGGCATGGAAGCCAGGGCCAATGCAAGTACGTCGTCAATCTTGTCCACCGCGGCCACGCGGAACTGGCTCAGCACATGGGGCGGTATCTCTTCCAGATCCTTCTGGTTCTCCTTGGGAATCAGCAATATCCGGATGCCCGCTCGATAGGCCGCCAGGGTCTTCTCCTTCAGTCCGCCGATGGGCAGCACCCGCCCACGCAGGGTGATTTCACCCGTCATGGCCACATCCTGACGCACGGGGATGCCCGTGAGGGCGGAGGTCAGCGCCGTGGTCATGGTGACGCCAGCGGAAGGGCCGTCCTTGGGCACCGCGCCTTCCGGCACATGGATGTGGATGTCCCTGTCCTTGTAGAAATCGTCCTTCAGGCCCAGCGCGGCGCTGTGAGCCCGCACCCAGGTGAAGGCGGCCTCGGCGGATTCCTTCATTACGTCGCCCAACTGGCCGGTGAGCTGCAGGGTGCCCTTGCCGGGCATGATGGCGCACTCCACCTCCAGCAATTCGCCGCCCACGGCGGTGTACGCCAGGCCGTTGACCACGCCAATACGAGGCTCCTTCTCGGGCGTCTCCCGCAGGAACCGCGGCGCGCCCAGGTACGCTCTGAGCAGCTCGCTGTTCACCGTGACCTCGCTGACGTCGGTATCCAGCATGGTCACCGCCGCCTTGCGCACCACCCTGGCGATGGTTCGCTCCAGGGTTCGGACGCCGGCTTCCCGGGTATAGCCCTCGATCAGCTCCCGCATCACCTTGTCCGATACGCGGACGGACTTCGCCGTCAGCCCGTGCTCCGTCACCTGCTTGCGCAGCAGATGGCGCTTGGCGATTTGCAGCTTTTCCTCCTCGGTGTAGGAGGGCACCTCAATGATCTCCATGCGGTCCAGCAGGGGGCCGGGGATGGTGTCCACGCTGTTGGCCGTGGTGATGAACATGACCTTGCTCAGGTCGAAGGGCAGCTCCATGTAGTGGTCGCGGAAGGCGCCGTTCTGCTCCGCGTCCAGCACCTCCAGCATGGCGCTGGCGGGATCGCCGCGGAAGTCGTGGCTCATCTTGTCGATCTCATCGAACAGGAAGACGGGGTTCATGGTGCCCGCCTGCTTGATCCCCGCGATGATCCGCCCGGGGATCGCGCCGACATAGGTGCGCCGATGACCGCGGATTTCCGCCTCGTCCCGCACGCCGCCCAGGGACATCTGCACAAATTTGCGCCCCACGGCCTTGGCGATGGCCCGGACGATGGAGGTCTTGCCCACCCCGGGCGGGCCCACGAAGCACAGGATGGGGCCGCGCATGTCCTGCTTCATCCGCAATACGGCCAGGTACTCGACAATGCGCTCCTTCACCTTGTCCAGCCCGTAGTGATCCTGGGCCAGCACCCGCCTTGCCCGCTTGAGATCCAGGTTGTCGGCGGTGGTTTTGCCCCAGGGCAGGTCGAGAATCCATTCAATGTAGGTTCTGGCGACGCCCACCTCCGGCGTACCGGGGGCCATGCGGGACAGACGCTCCAGCTCCTTGGCGCATTTTTCCCGGGCCTCGTCGTTCAAAGGCGTCTGCTCCATGCGCTGGCGCAATTCGTCCACGTCTGTGGCCTCGGTGTCGCCCAGCTCGGTCTGGATGGCCTTGATCTGCTCGCGCAGGTAATAATCCTTCTGATTTTTCTCAATCTGCTTCTTGATGCGGGCCTGCACCTGCTTTTCCACCCCGGCCAGCTCGGTTTCCCGTCCCAGGATGGCGCAGAGGCTCTCCAGCCGCCGCTGAACGTCCAGCTCCTCCAAAATGGCCTGGCGATCCTCCACATGATTGAGCACGTTGGCCGCGATGATGTCCGCCAGCTGACCGGGCTCCTCCACGTCGCGGACGGAATTGACCGTTTCCTGGCTCACCCGCAGGCTGGTGCGGGCATAGGTCTCGAAATAATCCTGCGCCACCCGGGCCAGGGCCTGGAGCTCCACGGTATCCTCCGCGGCCTGCTCAGCCAGCTTGACCACCCCGGCCAGATAGGGCTCCTCCTGGTTGATGCTCTGGAGCATGGCGCGACTCTCGCCCTCCACCAGCACCCGCAGGCTGTCCCCCGGCAGATTCATCACCTGCTTGATGGTCGCCACCGTGCCCACCCGGCACAGGCCCTCCACTCCGGGATCGTCCTCCTCGGCATCCTTCTGTGCCACCAGGAAAATCTGCTGATTCTCCATCATGGCCTGCTCCAGAGCCGCCACCGACTTGTTTCTCCCCACGTCAAAGTGCAGCACCATGTGCGGGAACACCATCAGGCCGCGCAGGGCCAGCAGCGGCAGCGTCAACGTCTTTTTTTTAGCGGGCATTCTTGTTCCTCCTGATTTATCGCCGCCCGGCGGAAACAGCAAAGCTTGCCGGAAAAGCGCATCCTCCGGCAAGTATATAGTATACAGGGATTCCCGGCATTTGGCAAGGGGCTTCGCCCCGCTTCATCATCCCGAAGAAGCTTGCCGATTTCTGATTGACAGTCTGCCGACGGCAAATTCGCCGCACTGTATCCGGGTGCTTACCACCCGCCCTCGGGCAGCGGATCACCCCTCGGGCAGGACGCTTGCCTTGGCCGTCCCCACGCCCGCGGGAGCCGCCGCCAGCGGCCTTTCGTCAACGACCGCCGCAGACATTTCCTCGCCGTCCTCCACCGTCACAGGCAGGAGCATTTCCGTCAGCACCTCCCGCAGGGTGCTCACCGGGCAAACCTCAATGTCGCCGGTATGGATGCTTTCCATATCATTTTCCCGGGGAATGAAGACCTTGCGCACCCCGGCCTGCCGGGCGGCCTCCACCTTTTCGGGCACGCCGCCCACGGGCTTCACCTGGCCCTGGACGGAGATTTCCCCCGTCACGGCGCAGGCGCCGTCCACCTTCTGCCCTGTCAGCGCGCTGACGGCCACCACCGCCATGGCCACACCGGCGGAGGGCCCGTCCACCGGCGCGCCGCCGGGGAAGTTGATGTGCAGGTTCCGCTGCCCCAGGGGGAAGCCCAGCTCCGCCAGCAGGGTCTTGACGTTCTCCGCCGAGCCGTGGGCGGTGGACTTGCGGCGCATCCGATGGCCTTCCGCCCCCAGCTCCTCCTCCTCCACAATGCCCGTCACCTTCACCAGACCCGTGCCGGGCGTGGAGACAGCCTCGATTTCCAGCACCGCGCCCTGATGGGTGCCGAAGACGGCCAGGCCGTGAATCATCCCCACCCTGGGGGTCAGGTCGGCCTTCTGGGAGGGGCGGACGGCGTAGTGCCCGGACTGCACCACCCAGCTGACGTCCGCGCCAGTGATGACCTTCCGCTCCTCCAGCTGCGCCAGGCCGGCGGCCATCTGCACGATGTTCACCGCGTCCCGCCCGCAGGAGGAGTAGCGGCCGATGGTGTCCGCCTCGCTTTGGGCCATCTCGTACCCGGCCCGCTCAGCAGCCCCGGCGGCGATGGAGGCAATCTCCTCCGGCGTCAGCGCGCGGAAGAAGATTTCCATGCAGCGGGAGCGAAGGGCGGGGCTGATGTCGTTGGGGCTCCGGGTGGTGGCGCCCACCAGGCGGAAATCGGCGGGCAGCCCCTGCTTGAAAATATCGTGGATGTGGCGCGGCACGGAGGTATCCTCCGGATTGTAGTAGGCGCTCTCGAACATGACCTTGCGATCCTCCAGCACCTTGAGCAGCTTGTTCATCTGGATGGGGTGCAATTCACCGATTTCATCCAGGAACAGCACGCCGCCATGGGCCTTGCTCACCGCCCCTGGCTTGGGCTGGGGCACACCCTGGACGCCCAGGGGCCCCGCGCCCTGATAGATGGGGTCGTGTACGCTGCCGATGAGCGGATCGGCGATGGCCCGCTCGTCAAAGCGGACGCAGGTGGCGTCCATTTCGATGAAGGGGGCGCTCTCCTTAAAGGGGGTTCCGGCGCTGTGCTTGGCGGCCTCCAGCACCAGGCGGGCGGCGCAGGTCTTGCCCACCCCGGGCGGGCCGTAGATCAGCACATGCTGCGGATTCGCCCCGCACAAAATGGCCTTGAGGGACTTGATGCCGTCCTCCTGACCCACGATCTCCCGAAAATGCGAGGGGCGCACCTTCTCCGCCAGCGGCTCGGACAGGCGGACGGCCCGCATTCGGTTCAGCTTTTCCATCTCCCGGTTGCTTTCCCTGCGCGCAGCGGGCTGCGCGTTCTTTTGCTGCTTGAGCTGCTTGTAAAAGTACAGGCCCACCACCAGCGTTACCACCAGTTGAATGACAATCAGCAGGACGTTGACCACACTTTTCCCTCCGTTTCTTCGCTTATGATGGTCAGGAAACGGTGGAAACATGTGCGGCGATAAGCATCAAAAAAGTGGCAAGCAGATCACGCCGCTTGCCACTTTTTGAGGAGACTTCACGCTTTATCGAAGCCACGCAAAACAAAGAAGCGGTCAGCCTCTCCGGTCAAATTGCCGGTAAACGCCCTGGAGGTGTCGCAGGTCCTCTGACTGTCATCGTATCCGCCGGGTTCCCCGGCGGGGCGGGGCTGCGCTTTCGCCAGAAATCGCTTCCTTACAGGACTTTCCGACCGGGAGCCTGCGCGGCAAGCAACCAGGGAAGTCCTGCAAAACGTGGCGAAGCCACCTCGCTGAAGCTGCGCACGCCACCTTGGCGAAACCTGTCAGCTGACCACGTTCTGCCGCTCGCCCCGGAGGAAGGCCGCCACATTGTCCACCGCGATGGCCATCAGCCGCGCCCTGGCCTCCCGGGAGGCCCAGGCGATGTGGGGGGTGATGACGCAGTTGTCCAGCCCGATGAGGGGATTGTCCGCCCGGGGCGGCTCACTGGACAGCACATCCAGCCCCGCCGCGGCCACCTTGCCGCTGAGCAGCGCGTCCCGCAGGGCCATTTCGTCGATGAGCCCTCCCCTGGCGGTGTTAATAAGGATCGCGCCGTCCTTCATCTGCCCAATGGTCTGGCCATTGATGAAACCTGCGTTCTCCGCCGTCAGGGGGCAGTGCAGGGAAATCACGTCGCTTTCCCTGAGCAGCCGCGCCATGGGCACAACAAAGTCGTCCTTGGCGTGGCCGCTGGCCGCGATGACCCGCATCCCAAAGGCCTTGGCGATCTCGGCGGTGGCCCGGCCGATCTTGCCCAGACCGATGATGCCCATGGTCTTGCCCTCCAGCTCCGTCAGCGGAAAATCCCAGAAGCAGAAATTCTTGCTGCTGGCCCAGCGGCCCTCCCGCACGGCGGCGTCATGATGGCCCGTGCGGTTGCAGATTTCCAGCAGCAGCGCGAACACATGCTGGGCCACCGCCTGGGTGCCGTAGGCGGGCACGTTGGTCACGGGGATGCCCCGCTCCGCCGCCGCCTGAAGCTCCACCACATTGTAGCCCGTAGCCAGCACGCCGATGTAGCGCAGGGTGGGACAGGCATCCATCAGCGCCGCCGTCAGCAGGGTCTTGTTCGTCAGAACGATGTCTGCGCCGCTCATGCGGGCCTGTGTGTCCTCCGGGGCGGTATGGTCGTAAACGGTCACGTCGCCAAGGGCTTCAAGGCCCGCCCAGGACAGGTCGCCGGGGTTCAGCCCCGCGCCGTCCAGCACCACGATTTTCATTCGCGTCTCTCCTATCCTTCCGTTTGCAAAAGCCCCGCCTGCTCCATGCCGGAGGGCGGGGCCGATGACCGTTATGATACGCTTGGCTCGGCGCTGTCCAGCACAGGCAGCTCCTCCTGCTGGCTTTCCACACGCTTGCGCGCCTTGCGCCGCGCGCCGTGAATCAGCTGCGGCTTATGCTGGCCCAGGGCCGTGCCCTCGTCGATGACGCAGCCCGTCACGTCGGTGAGGGCAGGCAGGTCGAACATGGTATCCAGCATCATGGTTTCAATAATCGCGCGAAGGCCGCGTGCGCCGCACTTGCGCTCGATGGCCTGCCGGGCAATGGCGCGGACAGCCTCGGGCTCAAAGGTCAGCTCAATGCCGTCCATTTCCAGCAGCTTTTCATACTGCTTGCACAGGGCGTTCTTCGGCTCGGTCAGAATCCGGGACAGCGCTTCCTCGTCCAGCTGCTCCAGCGTGACCACGATGGGCAGACGGCCCACAAATTCGGGAATCAGGCCGAAGCGGGTCAAGTCCTCGGGCCGCAGCTCCTTGAGGGAACGGCTCACATCCGTCGCCTGCTTGCTCTGCACCTCCGCGCCGAAGCCCAGGCTCTTCTTACCCACGCGGCTTTCGATGATGGGCACAATGCCGTCGAAAGCGCCGCCGCAGATGAACAGAATGTTGCCGGTGTCGATCTGGATCAGCTCCTGGTGAGGATGCTTCCGCCCGCCCTGGGGCGGAACGGAGGCCACCGTGCCCTCCAGAATCTTCAGCAGCGCCTGCTGGACGCCCTCTCCGCTGACATCCCTGGTGATGGACGGGTTCTCGCTCTTGCGGGCGATCTTGTCGATCTCATCAATGTAGATGATGCCCCGCTGGGCCGCGTCAACATCGTAGTCCGCCGCCTGAATGAGCCGCAGGAGGATGTTTTCCACGTCCTCGCCCACATAGCCGGCCTCGGTGAGGCTGGTGGCGTCCGCGATGGCGAAGGGCACGTTGAGGATGCGGGCCAGGGTCTGGGCCAGGAAGGTTTTGCCGCAGCCGGTGGGGCCCACCATCAGGATGTTAGACTTCTGCAGCTCCACATCCTCGTCAGCGGCCTTCCTGCCGATGCGCTTGTAGTGGTTGTAGACGGCGACGCAAAGCGCGCGCTTGGCCTGATCCTGGCCCACCACATAGTCATCCAGCACCTTCTTCATCTCCGAGGGCGTAGGAAGCTCCTCCACGCCGCCCTGCTCAGGCATCAGGGGCAGCTCCTCGGAAATGATCTCCTGGCACAAAAGAATGCACTCGTTGCAAATGAACACGTTGGGACCCGCCACCAGCCTGCGCACATGCTCCTGGCTCTTGCCGCAGAAGGAGCAGCGGTGGATGATCCCGCGGGGGGGCATATCGTCTCTGGGCATAAAAACCTCCAAAGGGGGTCGCTGAAATGGTTCAAAGAACCATTTCAGCGAGGAATGCATTTTCGCCTTGGTCGGCGCGTCGCACCTCCCGGATGGGCGAAACTGTAAGGAATGTTTTCCGCAAGCGGAAAACGACCCGCCCCGCCGGCCAAGCCGGCGGATACGATTGCAGTCTGCCGACGGCGAGTTTGTGAAACCATGAGCATTACGATTTGGGTCGTAAACCGACGTCCACGGTTTTCACGCTTATTCCGCCTTAATTCGCCTGCTTCTCGCGGGGCTGATAAATTTCGTCGATAACGCCGTAGTCAAGGGCCTCCTGGGCGGACATGAAGTAGTCCCGCTCCACGTCGGCCTTGACCTTGTCGATGGGCTGGCCGGACATCTCCGCCATCATTCGGGTCATCTTTTCCTTGGTCTTCAGCAGCCACTCGGCACGAATCTGCACGTCCGTCGCCTGTCCCTGCGCGCCGCCCAGGGGCTGATGAATCATAACCTCGCTGTTGGGCAGGGCCAGACGCTTGCCCTTCTCTCCCGCCATCAGCAGGAACGCGCCCATGGAAGCCGCCATGCCGATGCACACCGTGCGCACCTGGGGGCGGATGTACTGCATCGTATCGAAGATGGCCATACCCGCCGTCACGGAGCCGCCGGGGCTGTTGATATACAGGCTGATGTCGGCGTCCGGGTCTTCCATTTCCAGGAAGAGCAGCTGCGCCACCACCAGGTTGGCCACGTTGTCATCAATCTCTCCGCCCAGGAACACGATGCGATCCTTCAGCAGGCGGGAGTAAATGTCATAGGAGCGTTCGCCACGGTTGGTCTGCTCCACGACCATGGGTACCAGCGTCATTGCGCTTGCCTCCTTTTTGCGGGCGTTCGCCGCGGCGCCATCGGCGCCATTCTATCATATGCGCCTTCGCGGCGGTTCATGCCTCCATGTGCGAAACGCAGGAGACAGTGATGAAACGGCGCCGCCGCATCAAACCGTCCCCTGCGCGTTCATTTGTTACATATTAGCTGATTTCCCAGCCAATCACTCCGCGTCGGCGGCCTTCTTCTCGGTCACCTTGGCGTCAGCCTTCAGCAGGGCCACCACCTTCTGCACGGCGGCGGCGTCAGCGATGTAGCCGCGCTGCGCCTCGGTCAGGGAGTCCTCAAACTCCTCCGTCTTCTGGCCCATACGCTCGGCCTGGCTCTTCATCTCGGCGGCAATCTCTTCCTCGGTGGGCTCAATCCCCTCAGCCTTGCGGATGGCCTCCAGGGTCAGCTCCACGCGCACGCGCTTCTCCGCCTCGCCACGATAAGCCTCCTGCAGCTGTTCCATGGTCTGGCCGGTGTACTTCATGTAATCCTGCATCCGCAGGCCCTGGTACATCATCCGCATCTCCATTTCCCGCAGGATGTACTGGGTCTGCTCGGCAATCATGGCGTCGGGCACGTCAATGGTGGCGTTTTCCACAGCCTTCTCCACCAGGGCGTTCTCGATGGTCACATCGTTGTTCTTCTCGGCCTTCTCGGTGAGCTCCTTGACGATGGACTCCTTGTACTCCGCGAAGGTGGTGAAGTCGCTGACGTCGGCAGCGAAGTCGTCGTCCAGCTCGGGCATCTCGGTCACGGTGATGCCGTTGACCTTCACATGGAAGACGGCGGCCTTGCCGGCCAGCTCCTCGGAATGATACTGCTCGGGGAAGGTCACGTTCAGATCCTTCTCCTCACCGATCTGCATCCCGATCATCTGCTCCTCAAAGCCGGGAATGAAGGTGTTGCTGCCAATCACCAGGGTCTGGCCCTGGGCGGTGCCGCCCTCGAAGGCCACGCCGTCCACGGAGCCGGCATAGTCAAGGTTCACGGTGTCGCCGTTTTCCACGGCGCGGTCATCCACGTCGATGGTGCGGGCGGCCTTCTGCTGATCCTGCTTGATGCGGGTGTCCACCAGATCGTCGGTGACGGTCTGCTTTTCCACCTCCACCTCCAGGCCCTTGTACTGGCCCAGCTCCACGTCGGGGCGCACAAAGAATTCGCAGGTGAACTTCAGCTCCTTGCCGGAGCCGATTTCCTGCACGTCCACCTCGGGGCGATCCACGGGCTGCAGGCCCTCGGCCTCGATGGCGGCGGGGTAAACCTCGGGGAAGATCATGTCCAGGGCGTCATCATAGAAAACGCCCTCGCCGTACATGTTCTCAATCAGCTTGCGGGGGGCCTTGCCCTTGCGGAAGCCGGGAACGTTGATGCGGCCGCGGTTCTTCAGATAAGCCTTATTCATCGCCTCGTCAAACTGCTCGGCAGGAATCACGAAGGTCAGCTTGGCCTTGTTGCTGGAAAGCTTCTCATAGGTATGGCTCATGTCGGATTGTTCCCTCCTGCGACTCTATCGGGGGCCTCTCGCCCCGCGCGCCCTGCGCAAAAGCAAAACGCGCCGATTGACATTGTAACACAACTTTTCCCACCACGCAAGATGGCGCGAAGGCTTTGCGCGGGTTTTTCCGCTTTTTTTATAGGAAAAATCAGCGAACCAGATCCTCCGCCGTCAGCAGCTGATTGTTCGGCAGCTGCCAGACGTACCAGTTCTCGCCGTCCGTTTCCATCACAACGGAGCCCTCGCCGCAGAACATCAGCCCGGCTTCCGGCAGCGCCTGACGAACGCGGCCCCGATACCGGGGAACATTGCGTTCCAGGTTGGTGACGAAAATCAGCTCCGGCGAGACGGCCTCCGCAAATTCCGCCGGCAGGGCGTTGATGCCGTGATGGGGCGCCTTCATGATGTCGGCCCGGAGCTGCCCGTCCGCGCCGTACTGATCCGCATAGTACCGCATGGCCGCGCTCTCGGCGTCCGCCGTCAGCAGCGCTCGGCTTTCGCCATAGGAAATATACAGCGCCGCGCTGCGGGCGTTGGCGCCCAGATTCTCCATGCAGCGCATCACCCGCAGGGACGCGCCGCCCAAAGTCAGCAGCTCGCCGTCCTCCAACTGGCGATAGGGAATTTCCAACTTGCGCAGGGCATACGTCACCCGCTCATGGTTGCGCTCCTTGTCCCTGTAGTGCTCGGGATTGGGCGACAGGAACTCGCCAAAGGCATAGCCCTCCTCGTGAACCAGCCCCGGAAAGCCCCAGATGTGGTCGGTATCCGAATGAGTGCTGAACAGATACTTGAAGCTGGTCACCTGCTGGGCGTCCGCCGCGGCGCAGATGGCCGCCAGACTGCAGCCGTCCGCGCTGTCCACCAGCATGGCCTCGCCCTGGCAGGTGAGCAGCATGGCATCGTTGCGGTTGGCGTCAATGGCGATGATCCGCAGGAGCGGGCGCTGGGCCCAATCCTCCGGCGGCGTCCGATCAATGTACACATCCGCCCGGGCCGGCAGGCACAGGCACAGCGTCATGAGGCATGCCAGCGAAAACCGCCGCGCATGCCGCTGATTTTCCATGGGCGTTCTTTGGGCGGCGCGTTTGCCGTGCCGTCCCCGCCCCCTGCCGATTGCCCGCAGCCCCAGTCGCTCCATGTTCATCTTTCGCATCGCCATCCCTTTATTCCATATGTCTGGTCGCCTCAGTTGGTGTGCGGCAGCTGGTGAACATACCAGTCCGTACCGTCCGTCTCCAGAATGATAGCTCCCACCCCGGAGAACAGGACGGGCGTCCCCGCCCTCCCGGCCTGGCTGGCCGTCTCGTTCTTCTTGTAGATATTCGTCACGCATACCAGGGCGGGATTCACCTTGTCCCAGAAGCTCTGCTCCACCTTGGCGATGCCGTGGTGAGGGGCCTTGAGAATATCCGCCTTCAGGTCATCGCCATAGCGCTGCGCCAGAAACGACTGGGTACTGCGGGTGATGTCCGCCGTCAGCAGCACCCTGGCGTTGCCGTAGCGCACCAGCAGCGCGCCGCTTCGGGCGTTGATGTCGCTGGAAGCCTCCTCCAGCTGCAGCACCTTCAGCGTGGCGCTGCCCAGGCGCAGCATATCGCCGTTGCGGGTCGTCACCACCGGAACGCCCTGCTTAGCCGCCAGCTGGACCATGGTCTGCAGCCGTTCCTCCCGCTCGTCCACGGCAAAGGGCGTCAGAATCGTTTCGACCTTCCACGCCCCCCGGAGCAGGTTGTTCAGCCCGTCGATATGGTCATGGTGGGGGTGGGTGGAGAAAAAGTACTTGAAGCCCTTGATCGCCTGCGTCCGCAGCACCTGGTCAATTTCCTTGGTGAAGCGGGACAGGCCGCCGTCGATCATCATGGCCTCGCCGCCGCATTCCAGCAGCATGGCGTCGCTTTGGGCGGTGCGGAAAATCCGCAGCCGCATCAGCGGGCGGGTATGCCAATCCGCCGGGGGCTCCGCCTCCAAATAGACCTCCGCCATCGCGGGGGCCGCCAGGGTTATCAGCACACAAAGCAGCACACAAAGCAGCGCAAACAGCCTCTTCATTGGTTCCTCCTTCTCTCACGCAAAAGCGGCTTCCCTGCCAGGAAGCCGCCCGCCGCGCCTGCTCAGCGCTCCTCCATGCCCATCATCCGATGGAGCACCTCCTGATAGGCCTGCTCCACGTTGCCCAGATCCCGGCGGAAGCGGTCGATGTCCAGGGGCTCATGGGTGCGGGCGTCCCAGAAACGGGCGGTGTCCGGCGAAATTTCGTCCGCCACCACGATGCGCCCATGGAAGCGCCCAAATTCCAGCTTGAAGTCAATGACCTCAATGCCGATCTCCTTCATATAATTAGACAGAATGTCGTTGACCTTCAGCGCCGTGGCGCAGATCTGCTCCATTTCCCCGGCGGTTGCCAGCTTCATCGCCGCGATATGGCTGGCGTTGATGAGGGGATTGTCCAGTTCGTCATCCTTCAGGGTACACTCAATCACCGTGGGCGAGAGCGGCGTACCGATGGGATAGCCGATGCGCTTGGCCAGGCTGCCCGCCACGCGGTTGCGAACCTTGACGCCCAGGGGAATCATTTCCACCCGCTTGACCAGGCTCTGCCGTCCGTCCAGCTGCCGGATGAAGTGGGTCTCCACGCCGTTTTGCTCCAGCATTTCATACAGATGGCGGCAGACGGCGTTGTTGACCTCGCCCTTCCCCAGAATCCGGCCCCGCTTCAGGCCGTGGAAGGCCATGGCCTCATCCTTGAAATAGACGATGGCCTCATCCGGGTCGGCGGTGGCATAGACGCGCTTGCCCTTGCCCTCCGTCAGCAGTTGCTCCATTTCCAGCACGGCGACATTCTCCCTTTCCATGGTGATAAAACGGTTAACAGTTATTGTAGCAGATTTGCCCGGTTTTCACAAGAGGCTCGGGGGGCCAGCGCGTATTTTGTCGCATCCCGCCGCAAGCCCTTCCCACAGTGTCCGGGCGGACGGCGAGGCCGCCACGCTCCCATGGTGCGCAGGCACAGCCTTCCTCATGCAGGGGATGCAAAAGGAGGCAAGCGTCGCCGCCTGCCTCCTGATGCCACGATTGATTGATTAAGCCTCGGGAGCCTCCTCCACATCGGGCAGCTCCTCAACGGGGGTCTCGTCGGTGGCGACCAGCTCAAACTCCGCCTCGGGCAGCTCCTCGCCGTAGTTGAAGGCCTCGTCCTCCAGCACCTGGCGGATGCTCAGAGAGATGCGCTTCTTCTCGGTATCCACGGACAGCACCTTCACGCGGACAAGCTCGCCCACCTGCACGGCGTCCTCCACCTTGGCCACGCGGTTGAGCGCGCACTGGGAGATGTGCACCAGGCCGTCCAGGCCGGGCTGCAGCTCCACAAAGGCGCCGAACTCGGTGATGCGAACCACCTTGCCCTCGACGATGGAGCCCTCGGGATAGCGCTCCTGGGCGTCGTCCCAGGGACGGGGCTGCAGCTGCTTGTAGCCCAGCTGAATCCGCTCCCGGTCACGATCCAGGGACAGGATCTTCACGTCCACTTCCTGGTTGGGCTTCACAACCTCGGAGGGATGCTTGATGCGGCCCCAGCTCAGGTCGGTGATGTGGATCAAGCCGTCCACGCCGCCCACATCCACAAAAGCGCCGAAGTCGGTCAGGCGGCGAACGATACCGTGAATGACGATACCCTCCTCCAGCTTCTCCCAGGCTTCCTTCTTCTTCGCGGCGGACTCCTCGGCCATTACAGCCTTGCGGGAAGCCACGATGCGCTTCTTCTGCTTATCGACCTCGATGATCTTGAGCTTCATGTCCTTGCCCACGAAGTCGCCGATCTTCTCGACATAGCGCTGAGACAGCTGGGAGGCGGGGACGAAGGCGCGCACACCGTCCACATCGCAGATCAGGCCGCCCTTGACGGCCTCCTTGCCAACGCCTTCCACATACTCGCCCGCATCGTACTTGACCATCAGGGCGTCCCACGCCTTGCGATTGACGATGTTGCGCTGGGAGAGCACGACGTTGCCCTCGCCGTCATTGACCTTAACGACCTCGACCTCGATCTCGTCGCCCAGCTTCACATCCTCCTGGGTCAGCTCGGAGCGCTTGATCAGGCCGTCAGCCTTGTAGCCGATGTTCACGCACACCTCGTCCTCCGTCACCTGCACCACGGTGCCGGTCACGGTCTGGCCGGGGCGAATCTTCACCAGCGTCGCTTCGACCTCAGCCATAAAGTCCTTGTTTTCAATGTCAGTCATGCGGGTTACAACCTCCTTGAGTGAACCGTCGGGCGTGGAAGCGCCTGCGGTTATTCCTATGAATTCGGAATGAATATTTGCAAAGGCAGGCGGAATCTCCGCCGCGCACTCTACCAGGATCGTCCGCGGGCACCTGCTTTTGCAGGCCGCGTACAGCTTTTGCGTATTGGCGCTGCTGCGCCCCCCCACCACAATCATGGCGTCCGCCCGCCGGGCCAATTCCTTGGCCTCCCGCTGACGAATCTCCGTGGCGGAGCAGATGGTGCAGCGCTCCTTCAGCGACCCGACGCGCCTGCGCAGCACCGAGACGACAGCCTCCCACTTTTCCGGCGGGAAGGTGGTCTGCGCCACAGCGACAGCCTTGGGAAGCGCCGGCAGCGCCTCAGCCTCCTCCGGCGTGGCCACGGCGTACACCGCGCCCCGGGCCCATCCGGCGGTGCCGATCACCTCGGGATGCTCCCGCTCTCCCACCAGCACCACGGGACAATCATCGTCCGTCTCATCCCAAACGATGCGGTGAAGCCGATCGACAAAGGGACAGGTCAGATCCAGCACCTCGCACCCGGCGGCCTTCAGCGTCTCCAGCGTTTGCCGAGTCACGCCATGGCTGCGGATCAGCACATGCCGATCTCCGGCCTCCTCCGCGGACGCGACGGGGGGAACGCCCCGCCTGGACAGCTCCCCGACCACCTGCGGATTGTGAATCAATTCCCCCAGGGTACAGGCCGGAACGCCGCTTTCCGCCATGCGCTCGGCGGCCTCCACCGCCCGCCGGACCCCCATGCAGAAGCCCGCGTGGGCAGCCACTTCAATGGGCATGGCAAGCATCCTTTCGCAAAATGCTCTGATTTACATTCTTTCGCCGTAAAAAACGTGATTCCTGCCAGGTTTCAAAAAAAAGTTAAAATCTTTGTCGTTTATTTTTTGTCATTCCCGGCTTCCAGGGCCATCTGCCGGTAACGGGCGGTAATCCGCTCCGTCAGCGCCTGGCAGGTTTCCCGATTGATGCCCGCCTCCCGCAGATCGTCCATGGGGATGGGCTCCCCCACATAGCAGTGAATCCTGCGGAAAAGCCGCGCCCGGCCCGTAAGGTACACGGGGATCATCGGCACACCGCTGCGCAGGGCGATCATGGCGGCGCCGCTCTCCACCTCCTCCATCAGGCCCTGATGATAGCGCGTACCCTCAGGGAAGATGCCCAGTACCTCGCCCTCGCGGATGGCCTTCATGACGGCGCGCATGGCCTCCATATCGCTGTGATGGCGGTTGACGAAGATGGTGTGCATGTTCAGCAGAATCCGCTTGAGCAGCCCGTTGCCCCCCAGCTCCTTCTTGCCCATGAAGGCGATCTCGTAGCGCTTGACCGGCAGGGCCACAATGATGGGGTCCAGCAGGGAGAGATGGTTGCCAATGACGATGAAGGGCGCGTCAACGTCCAGGCGCTCGGTGTGATGATAGCTGACCGGGGTAATAGTGCGCACCATCACCCACGCGGCGCGCCGAGCCGCCCTGTAAAAGCCGGATGAAACGCTCGCCGGACGGCGGGTCAAGGCCTTGGAGGTCGTATCGCTCATGATTGCTTCTCCTTCACCAGGGCCACGATGGCCTCCACCGTCTCGTTGAAGGTCAGGCCCGTGGAATCCACCACCCGGGCATCCTCCGCCACGGCCAGCGGGTCCACCGCGCGGTTCATGTCCTGCTCATCCCGCCGGCGCAGATCCGCCAGAACCTGCTCGAAGGTATCCCTTCCGCCCTTCTCCCGCAGCTGCTTCAGCCGCCGCCTGGCCCGCTCCTCGTCGCTGGCGGTGAGATACACCTTTACCGTGGCCTTCGGCAGCACCCGGGTGCCGATGTCCCGGCCGTCCAGGAGCATGTCCGTGCACGCGGCAAAGCGCTGCTGGAGCGCCACCATGGCCCGGCGGACACCCGCGTACTTTGCCACGGTGGACGCCGCCATGCTCACGTCCTCCGTGCGCAGGAAGGCCGTCACGTCCTCGCCGTCCACCAGGGTGCGCTGACCGTCATCCTCGCAGAAAACGGTGATGGCCAGGCCGTCGCAAAGGGCCGTCACCGCCCCCTCGTCCTGGACATCCACCCCGCGGCGCAGGGCCGTCAGCCCCACGGCCCGGTACATGGCGCCGGTATCCAGGTGCAGAATGCCCAGCCGCCGGGCGACCTCGTCCGCCACAGTGGATTTTCCCGCCCCCACGGGGCCGTCAAGAGCAATGCTCAGGGACATGGTATCAGTCTCCTTTGTATTCAGCGTACCGAAAGCGGCAGAACCTTTTTTCCCGAGGGCCTGCGCTGGATTTCGGGGCACAACGCAAGCATTGCATCTCCTCAGTCGGCCTCGCGGCCTCCCTTGTTTTCGCCCATCACAGGCTTACGCCTGCGCTGGGTTTCGGGCTACAACGCAAGCGTTGCACGCCCTCAGTCGGCCTCAAGGCCTCCCTTTATATCGCCCATGCCGTGCCTTTGCTCGCGCGGAGCCGCGGCTGGCCGTCCGCAGACGGCATGCTTGTCATCCCCGTCCCGAACCTGTCCATGTCCCGGCGCTGCCCAAGGGCATGGCATCGCTTCCTTAACTATACGGCGCGATGGCCCATGCCGATGCACACCTCGTTGAGATGCACAAGGCCGATGGCGAAAAACACCGCCGCCGCCACATGCTCGCCGCTGCGGGCCACGGCGATTTTGCCGCCCACGCTCAGCCCCATGGCCTTGCCGGATACCTGGCTCAGCGCCTCCCGGGCCGCGCCGGCCACGGCACCTTCCTCATGGTGCGTATCCCCGATCAGGCCCTCGCGCTTGGCCGCGACCACGGCCCGCTCCACCATCTTCATAATGGAAGGAACAAACTCGCCCCCGAAGTCCACCGCCGCGGTGGCAAAGCCCTGCGCCGCGAGCGCCGCCTTGGCGGACGTTTCCTCCTCGCGGCTGGCGGTCATGGCCAAATGGATGGCCGCCCTTGCCACACTCCGGCTGTCGCCCATGGCCTTACTCATAAGCAAGCGCTCCCTTCCTGAGATGAACGTATCTATTATACATGAGAACACGCCCGCCCGCAAGTGCCGCCGCGTAAAAGTCTCAGATCACCAGCCCGCAGACCCAGGCCCCCGCCAGATAGGAAACAAGGGACACCGGAGCCACCCACGGCAGGCGGCGGACATCCGTGGCCCCCAGGTACACCGTCAGCGTATAGAAAATGGTCTCCGACGATCCCATCAGCACCGACGCGGCACGGCCCGCCCGGCTGTCCACGCCGCACTGCTCAAAGATGGTTCGCAGCGCCGTCAGACTCCCTGAGCCGGAAAGAGGCCGGAGCACCAGCATAGGCGCGACCTCCTCAGGCAGATTCAGCAGCCCCGTCAGCGGCGTCAGCACCCTGGTCAGCAGCGCGCTCAGGCCGGAGGCGTTCATCAGGGCGATCATCAGCGTCATGGCGCACAGGGCAGGGAGAATTTTCCACGCCGCGTCCAAGCCCCGCCGCGCGCCGGTGAGGAAGGCGTCGTACCCGTCCCCGGCTCCCCGCAGCACCATCGCGCCCACCAGCGCCACCACCGCCAAACCCGAAAATCCCGTCAAGTACGCTCCCCCCTTCTGTTCAAAAGAAACATCAGCAGCGCCGCCACCGCCGTGGCCGCCCCCGAGGAAAGCAGCGTCGGGCCCCAGATGTCCGCCGGGTTCGCCGCCCCCGCAGCCGCCCGAAGGGCCATGACCGTGGAGGGAATCAGCTGAAGGCTGGAGTTGTTCAGCGCCAGCAGCATCGCCAGCGCCCGAAGGCCCGTTTCCCCCTGCGCGGACAGCCGCCTCGCAGCCTCAATGCCCGCGGGGGTGGCGGCGTTGCCCAGGCCCAGGAGATTGGCGGCCACGTTCATCCCCATGGCCGCCCAGCTTTCCTCGTCGCGCAGCTGCGGAAACAGCGGCCGCAGGAGGGCGCGCAGTCCCCGGCCCAGCCGCGCCACATCCCCCCGCCGCGCCAGTATTTCCATCAGCCCGCTCCACATGACCATGGGGCCCATCAGATCCAGCAGCAGCCTGACGCCCTGGCCTCCGCTCTCCAAGATGGCCCTGGAGGCCTCGCTCCCCGTCCCGCCCAGCCACGCCAGCGCGCAGGACGCGAGCGTCAGCGCCGCCCAAAACAGTCCCATGCCGTCTTCCCCCCTATCGCCAATTTTTGCGTTGAATATCCAATTTTCACTTTTTTGCCTTGTTGATTCTTCTGTAATGGAAAAACTTCTTGACAAATGATTGGATTATTAGTAAAATATATATGATTTCTGGGTTTTCCAGGAAGAGAAAGCCCTACCCCAACCAAACGGAGGAGGTACTCCAGATGAAGTCGACCGGTGTTGTGCGCCAGCTGGATACGCTGGGCCGGATTGTTCTCCCCATTGAGCTGCGCCGTACCATGGATATTGGCGTGAAGGACATGCTGGAAATCTTTGTTGACGGTGATGAAATTATTCTCAAAAAGTATCATCCCAGCTGTGTCTTCTGCAGCGACGCCCGCAATGTTGTCCCCTACAAGGGCAAGCTGGTCTGCAAGAAATGTCTGGAGGAGCTTCGCAACAGCGAGGACTGACATCCGCCTGCATCAGCATGGAAGAGACGAGGCCATTGCGCGCATCGTCTCTTTTTTCTATGCGCCCGGCGGAGGGGGCAGAACACTTTCCCCTTGCTTCCCCGGCCAGAGAGGATTATAATACCAGCATCGAGGTGATTGACTTGACTGAATGGCTTGCGCTGTGCGATCGGGAGGGCCGCCCCCTCGGTCGGGGCCTTCTCCGCGGAGAGATGCCGCCGCCAGGGGCTTACTGGCGCGTCAGCGACGCATGGTTTGTCGATTGCGCGGGACGGCTGCTGCTTCAGCGCCGGGCCCTGGGCAAAAAGGCCCATCCAGGGCTTTGGGCCTGCACGGGAGGCGGCGTTCTTCACGGCGAAAGCCCGGAGGAGGGCTGCGTCCGCGAATGCCGGGAGGAGCTGGGCGTCACCCCCGACTTCCGCCGGGGCGGACTGGTGATGGGCTATGTGGGCGAGCACGCCTATCACGACGTGTATCTGTTTCACCAGAGCATCCCCGATTCCGCCCTCCGACTTCAGCCGGAGGAGGTGATGGACGCCAGGTGGTTTACGCCCGAGGAGGCCCGGGAGCTCACGCGCGCCGGTGCGTTTGTCCCCTTGGGCTATGTGGAGCAGCTTTTGCTGATGCTGCCCGTTCTGTCTGCCGGAAAGGATGATGAGCATGCTGAAAATTTATAAGGAAGAAAATATTCTGAGGGCCAGCGAGTGCGACCTGAACAGCCAGTGGAAGCCCAGCGCCATCCTGGAAAACATGCAGGAGATGGCCGGCCGCCACGCGGAACTGCTCGGCGTGGGCCGCAACGCCCTGCTGGATCGGGGCATGGTCTTCGTTTTGACCCGGGTGGAGGTGGAGATGGACCGCTATCCCCGCCATACGCAGACCGTCGCCACCGAGACCTTCCCCATGCCCACCCGGCGCTGGTTCTTCCCCCGCTATTTCATCTTCCGGGATGAAGCCGGGAATGAAATCGGCCGGGGCGGCAGCCTGTGGGTGCTCCTGGACATCAACACCCGGAAAATGGCCAGGCCCGACGCCATCGCCAGCCTAATGCCCGATAACAGCGACCTGCTGGCGCCCCTGGGCCTCCCCGCCACCGTGGCGGAGGTCTCCGGCGCCCTGCAGACCGGCCACATCCGCCCCGCCTACACCGACCTGGACATGAACGGCCACGTCAACAACGTGAAGTACATGGACTGGTGCTGCAACGCCCTGGGCATCGACGCCATGCGGGACAAGTGTCTGCGCCGCTTTGACGTGAACTACGACCTGGAGATCCGCCCCGGGCAGGAAATCCGCACGGAGCTGCGCACCCTGGGAGACGCCTTCTCCTTCTGCGGCTTCGAGGGCGACCAACGGCACTTCGACGTGGGCGGCATGCTGGCCCCGCGCTGAGCAGGCACGCGGGAATGAAAAAGAGCCCGGAGGCAAGAACGCCTCCGGGCCTTTTTTGCGTGACAAAAGCGGTGCATGCGTCGATTGCTGTGCATCGGCACGGCCTCCCTGCCCAGCAGCGTCGCCGTTCGGCCGCCCCGAAGGAGCCCGCAGGCTGCCGCTCAGGCGTCAAGGAGTCCGAGGCCCCTCCGAGCCCCGACCCTCTGAACGGCCGGTGGCAGGAACGCTTCCGCCCTTTTCAAGACACCCCTTCGGCGGCGTCCGCGTCCCCCCGCGCCTGCGGAGCTGCCGCTCGGACCGCTGCCCTCATCCCTCTTTTCCCTCAAACCTTCATGCAGAATAATCCGTGATGATTGCAATACCAATATATCTGGCCGCGCCCCCGGCTGAAAAAATTGATTTCCGTTTTTCCCTCAGGGTAGAGCTTTACCAGTTCATAGCGCTCGTCTGTACAATAGGCAACAAATGAAATGTAGTGTTCCTTCGTCATAGGATGCGCGATGGAGACGCTGTATTCCATCGCTTCGTTTGCACAGCAGCCGGTGCTCATCGTCCGGGCCTTCCGCCTTTTCCGGCGGCAGCGTCACGCCGCAGCAGGAAACGAGCGCGGCACCCGCGGCGCAGAGGATGTTGCCGCATATCGGACATATATACAGCTTGGATTTCATCATGTTGGCGGAACGGTTCGCGTTCATGATCTGCTCTCCTGTCAGCAGCTCGGGAATGGAAACCTTCAGCGCGGACGCCAGCGGTTCGATCAGGGAAATGTCTGGAAATCCTTTTCCTGTCTCCCATTTCGAAACAGCCTTATCGCTCACGCAGAGCTTCTCCGCCAATTGGGATTGTGTCAGATGCAGCTTTTCTCTCAGCGCTTTGATGGTCGAACCCGTAATGTAATGATTCATCTATATCATGACTCCTTTCGTTAACAGGATAGCAGATCCTGCCCCGGGCATCAACCTACGATTCGTAGAGCCGCCGTCCGCACCTTGTGCCGGAGAGGGACGAAAAAAAGGACGCGGCCCCCGGCCGACGCCCTGGCCCGGAGGCAGTCATGCTTCCGCGCCCTTCATATTACTTCAGCCGCTCCCTGACCACCGCCACGGCCTTCCTCACCGCCGTGGGCAGGGTCAGTGACGCCATCTCCTCCAGGGTCACGAAGCGCCAGGGCGCGGCGGGCTGGTCGTCCCCGCAGGTCATGGCGTACAGCTTCATCTGCCATACCTGATGGGTGAAGATGTGCCTGGCCTCCCCCGCCGGCTGGATGTCCGCCGCCGTCAGGCCCGTTTCCCGCCGGAGGGCCCCCCGAAGCTCCTCGGCCTCCCGGCAGCCCTCCAGCATGGGGAAGACCCACAGCCCCTGCAGCATGGTCTCCGTCCGCTGACGCATCAGCACCCGTCCCCGGGAGAAGATCAGGCAGACGTCGTAGTCGATGACACGGGGCGGATTCTTCCGGGGAAGAACGGGCAGCTCCTCGGCGTCGCCCTCCCGGTAGGCGTCGCAATGCTCCCGCAGCGGGCAGCGCTCGCAGGAAGGCGTACCCGGGACGCACACCGTCGCGCCCAGATCCATCATAGCTTGGTTGAAGTCCCCCGGACGGTCGGGCGGAACCAGCGCCTCCGCCTCCCGCGTCAGCTGGCGCTTCACCGAGGGTATGCCCACGTTCTCCCGGATGCCCGCCAGCCTGGATACCACCCGGATCACGTTGCCGTCCACGGCGGGAACGGCCCTGCCGAAGGCGATGCTGGCGATGGCCCCCGCCGTGTACGCCCCGACGCCGCGGATTTTCATCAGCGTCTCCGGTTCCGACGGTATCACCCCGCCGTATTCCTCCGCCACCTGCCGCGCTCCCTGGTGCAGATTTCGCGCCCGGCGGTAATAGCCCAGCCCCTCCCACAGCTTCAGCACCTCGTCCTCCCCGGCGGCGGCCAGGGCTTCCACCGTGGGAAAGCGCGCCAGAAAGCGATCATAATAGGCAAGCACCGTCTCCACACGGGTCTGCTGGAGCATGGTCTCGCTGACCCAGGTGCGATAGGGGTCGTGAATGCCCCGCCAGGGCAGGACGCGGGCGTGCTGATCGTACCAATCGAGCAGCAGCGCGGCGATGGTCGGCATAATTCCTCCTTCGGAGAGTCGTCAAAGTCGCTTGCGCCACTTTGATGAATTTTGCACTCTCTCACTGGTCGCTTGCAAGCAAGCTCCCGGCCGTTCGTTCGTGTAAGGAAGCAATCTCTAACGAGATTGCGCGAAAACCACCGCATAGAGGCTTCGCCCCGTTTAGCCGCCCCGAAGGGGCTCGCTGGTTTCCGATTGACAGTCTGCCGACGGCAAGTAACAAGCCCTCGCATTTTGGATACTGCATATAGCCGCAAAGCCCGCAGACCAAAACCTATTGTACCACATCCCCCCCGCCATCGCCAGCGTTTGCCGCCTCTCCCCGGGGAAATTTTGAACGTTCGCAAAATTTTCACAAATTTAGAACAATTGTTCGCTTGAAACTCGCGCCATCTTGCGCCATAATAGCATCGTGCTTTAGCACTCAATTAATTCGAGTGCTAACAAGTGATGAACAGGAGGAATCAAACAT
>CANOHT010000024.1 GCA_947565865.1 uncultured Clostridia bacterium | reverse complement strand
CGCTCTTCCGATCTAGTATTTGGCATAAACCTGCTGAATTTTGTTGAACAGTTCTTTGTTAGGCGATTATAAAACGCCTAACAAAGAACTGTTCAACAAAATTCAGCAGGTTTATGCCAAATACTTCAAACCGGAAACGGAATACAAGCACGGGTCGTTCCGTTACGCAAACGCACCAATTTACGGGTACTCGGATTTTGAAAAGCGTGAATATCATGGAAAACGCGAGTTTACAGCAGATGAATATGTAGCCCTTTGTGGAACGCATTGCGACCATATTGTGATTTCTGAACCATACAGAAGCAAGTTTTTTGAAGGTCTCAGAGACGCGGTCAACGGGGCCGGAGGTAAAATCGTATTTTTTGATACACATGTGATGTACCTAACGAAAAAACCTCATTGATCATGTTAGCAGCTGGAAGAAGGCCAATACGTCAAACGAAACTTCTTTTTGCTTCAGGCCATCGCTCTTTGCCATGGCCCTTTTGAATAGCTTTTTTGGAAAATGCGGAATATTTTCGGTTGTGTTTTGACAGGCCACCCCTTATAATGGGCTCAACAAGGGGGCGAAAACAACATGAGCAGCATTTTGTTTGACTCCGCGTGCGCGTCGGGCCGTCCTGTCCGCCTTTCGGAAGCGCTGCGCCAATGGGCCAGGGATTCCCTGCGGGGGCGGTACGGCGACGAAGCCTACCAATATGACAGCATCGCCATGGACGATATTTCCGGCTATCAGGACTTGTCGCCCATCGACCAGTATGATCTGGCCATTGAACGCATTGCCCGGGAAGCGCCGCTGCGCTATGTGCCTGGCGAGCCGGTCAGCGGGGCCGCGACCCTGGGGGCCGCGCTGCGCCATTATGTCCCCGTGCGCCTGAAGGGCAAGCTGTGGCTGGAAAGCGTCAGCCACCTCACCCTTGATTTTGCGGGGGTAGTGGCGGAAGGCCTCGAACCTCGCCATCAGCTGGTGAAGGCGCGTCTGGCGGAAGCCGATCTGAACGCGGAGGAGCGCCGCTTCCTGGAAAGCGCCGACCGCTGCTTCAATGCCATGCGCTGCTACCATCAGCGCTATTTGACTTTTCTGGCGGACAAAGCCCCCGAAAACGCGGCGCGCCTGCGGCAGGTTCCCTTTGGCCCGGCGAGAAATTTCCGGGAGGCCCTGCAAAGCGTCTGGTTCACCTTTGCCTTCGCGCGGCTGTGCGGCAACTGGCCGGGTATCGGTCGGCTGGATGAAATGCTTCAGCCCTTTTTGGAGCGGGATGTACAGGACGGCGCCATCACCATGGAGGAAGCCCGGGAGGCGCTGGCGGGCTTCATGGTGAAGGGTTGCGAATGGGTGCGCGGCGACACCCCGCCGGGTTCCGGCGACGCCCAGAACTATCAGAACCTGGTGCTGGCGGGCATCGACGCGGAGGGCCGGGAGATCGCGGGTGCCGCCACGCGGCTGATCCTGGACGTGGTGGAGGAGCTGCCCATCGGGGATTTTCCCATCACCCTGCGCCTGAACGAAGGTACGCCGGCGTGGCTGAAGGAGCAGGCTGCGCGGATTGTCCGGCATGGCGGCGGCGTCCTGGCCTTCTACAATGAGCCGCTGATTCTCCGCGCGCTGACGTCCTTCGGCTATGATCCGCGGGAAGTTCGCGGCTTTGCCAACGACGGCTGCTGGGAGACGCAGATTCCCGGAAGAACGCACTTTCGCTATTTTCCCTTTGACAGCCTGAATCTGCTGCTGCGAAAGACCCTGCGCCTGGGGGATGAGACGCCAGCGCATTTTGACAGCTATGATGATCTTCGCGAGGCCTTCCGCAAGGACATGGAGGCCCGGGTGGAGGCCATCTTCGAGGATAACCGGGATCGTTTGCTGGAGCGATGGCCGGACGGCGGATGGCGCTGGGCACGTCAGCCCGGACAGCCCTGCACGGTGGTTTCCCTGCTGGAGCGCGGCTGCATCGAGAGCGGCCGTTCCTACCGGGAGGGCGGGGCGGTGTATACTGTTATGGCGCCCCACATCGGCGGCGCGCCGGACGCGGGCAACAGCCTTTACGCCATCAGCAGGCTGTGCTTTGAGGAGAAGAAGGTATCCTTCGACCGCCTGATGCGAGTCCTTCAAAACAATTGGGAGGGCGAGGAGGCCCTGCGCCAGTATGCCCTGCGCCGCTATACCTATTACGGCAACGACAGGGATGACGCGGACGCCTATACTGCCGATGTGCTGTCCATGTTTGCCGACAGCGTGGAGAAGCTGAAGGGCCGGACGCCCATTTTGTTCCCTGCGGGCGTAAGTACCTTTGGGCGGCAGATCGGCTGGGCGGAGGAGCGGGGCGCGACGCCCTTTGGCCGTAGGGCGGGGGAGATTCTGTCCGGCAACACCTCGCCCACGCCCGGCACGGATCTGGCAGGCGCGACGGCGGTCATCGCCTCCTACTGCAAGGGGCCTATGGAACGCCTGGTCAACGGCGCGGCGCTGGATGTGAAGCTGTCGCCCTCCGCCGTGGCAGGGGAGAATGGCCTGCAGGCGCTGATGTCGCTGATGGACGGCTTCCTGGCCCTGGGCGGCTACTTCGTGCAGCTGGATGTGCTGGATGCCGAAACCCTCCGCAGGGCCCAGGAGGACCCGGAAAGCTACCGAACGCTGTCAGTGCGCGTTTCCGGCTGGAATGCCCGGTTCATCACCCTGGATCGCGATTGGCAGCAGATGATTATCGAGAGGACCCAGTATGGTATCTGAGCAGTACGCGGACATGGTTCCTGTCACCAAAATTCAGCGATTCAGCACCCATGACGGCCCCGGCGTCCGCACGACGGTCTTTTTCAAGGGCTGTCCGCTGCGCTGCCGCTGGTGCCATAACCCGGAAACACAGTCCTCCGCCATGCAGGTCTACTATACGGAAAAATTCTGCATTGGCTGCGGTGCCTGCGCGGTGGTTTGTCCGATGGGGGCCCATACCTTTTCAGACGGCGCGCATCGATTTGACGCGGCGCGGTGTCGGGGCTGCCTACGGTGCGCCCAGGTCTGCCCCAGCATGGCTTGCGAGGCCTGCGCCCGGCTTATGACTGTATCGGAGATTCTGGCGGAGGCGGAGCGGGATCGGCCCTTCTTCGGGCCGCAGGGAGGGATCACCCTGTCGGGCGGGGAGCCGATGTTTCATCCGGAGGCCGCGCTGACGCTGCTGGAAGAGGCCAAGGCGCGGGGACTTCACACGGCGGTGGAGACCTGCGGGGTGTTTGGCGACCACCATGTAGCGCGGCTGACGGCGTGTACCGACCTGCTCCTGTGGGACTTCAAGGACAGTGATCCGGCCCGCCATCAGGCGTATACCGGCGGATCGAATGAAGGCGTCGTGGCGCGGCTGCGGCAGGCGGACGCCCTGGGCGGACGAAGCCGCCTGCGGTGCATCATGGTGCGGGGCGTGAACATGGAGCGGACCCATTACGAGGCGATCGCTGAGCTGTACCACGGTCTGCGCCATTGCGAGGGCGTGGATTTGCTGCCCTATCACCCCTTTGGAACCTCCAAGGCAAAGCAGCTGGGGCGGCGGGACGAGCAGCATACGGAATGGATGCCCAAGCAGGAGGAAGTGCAGGCGGTGGCGGCGTTCCTGCGGGAACGGGGCGTCCCGACGGTGCTGTGATTTTACAAGCCAGGAGGTAGAAGCATGACGTTATTTCCACGAACAGAGGTCGCAGGGGTTTCGCTGCCCAGAATGCTGATTGGCTCCAACTGGCTCCTGGGCTACAGCCACACCGGCTCCGCGGCTGACGCCATGATCCATCAGCGCCATGCCGAGCCGGGCAATGTGGCCGCGGTGCTGGATGCATATATGCAGTACGGCATTGACGCGCTGATGGCGCCCAATTTTAACGAAGACACGCCATTGCGGCAAGGGATGCGTCTGGCAGAGGAAAAGTATGGACGAGCGATAACTCAGATTGTGACGCCGGGGCTGAATGTGGATCATAATCCCGCTGCCAGGGCTGAAGCTGAGGCCGTAATCAAGCGCTGCGCGCGGGAGGGCGCTACCTTCTGTCTGATTCACCATACCTCCGCTGAACAACTGGTTAACAAAAACAGCCGAACCATCGACCGTCTGCCGGACTACCTGGATATGATTCGCCAGCACGGTATGATTCCAGGCCTTTCAGCGCATATGCCTGAGCTTGTCCAGTATTCAGACGATCAGGGCTATGATGTGGAAACCTACATCCAGATTTATAACTGCATGGGCTTCCTGATGCAGATCGAGGTCGAGGGTGTTCACAGCATCATCTGGAACGCTCAAAAGCCGGTTATGAGCATCAAGTCCATGGCGGCGGGACGCTGCACCCCCTTTGTCGGGTTGACGTTCAGCTACGCGACGCTCCGTCCCTGTGATATGGTGACGGTGGGAGCCTTTACGCCCGACGAGGTGCATGAGGATGTGGAAATTGCCATGGCCGCCATTGAGCGCCGCCGCCCGCTGCTGGGCCGCAGAAGCAGCCCGGTGATGAGCTCTATCCTGGAAGCCCGCCGGTGAGGCGAAAAAAAAAGAGCTGCCTGGAGTCAATAGGCAGTTCTTTTTCTTTGCTGCTTTCAGTGTGCCAAAGACCGCACCGCCAACTCATGGTAGCCGGTTTCCTCATCGTAAACCTTGCCAAAGCGCAGGCCGTCCAGTTCCAGCAGCACGATCTCTGCCGTGGTTTTGATGAGGCAGCCCTCCGCCAGGTGCCCGCCGAAGACGGTCAGATCCTCCCGGCTCAGGCTGATGTGCAGGTGCAGCCTTTCCGCGCTGACCGTGCCGGTAACGGATACGATTTCGCAGTCTTCCGCTGTTTCCCGGATATTCACGCCGGAAGCGTCCCGGAGCCGCGCGTGCCGCAGCGATCCGACGCAGGATAGCACCACCGCCGCCTGAAGTCCGTGCCCCTTGGCATAATCCTCAATGGATCGGCGCAGATCGTCCCCGGGATGAAGGCGAAACACATGGGTCTTCACGCTTTTCCCTCCCGCGCCTGGATTTTTTCGTACTTGTCCTGGAGGTACATCCACCGCTCCATGGCCTCGTCCAGCTGCTGCTGAACCTCCTGCTGCTCCGCCATCAGCCGGGTCACAGCCGCGTAGTCGGCGGCATTGGCTTCCAAATCGCCAGCCAGGGCCTCCAGCCGCCCTTCCAGTTCCGCGATGGTCTGGTCGATGGTATCAAAGTCCCGCTGCTCCTTGAAGGTGAAGCGGTATTCATAGGCGTTCTGCCGGGTGGGCTGCGGGGCTTTCGGCGGGGCTTTGGGCAGCGCTGGGGCTTCAAACTGCGCCTTGGCGTCCAGATAGCTTTGGTAGCCGCCGATATACGACGCCATGCGTCTGTTCTCGATGGCGAACAGGTGGCTGGTGATGCGATCAAGGAAGAAGCGGTCATGGCTGACGGCGATAATCGCGCCCTGGAAGGCTTCCAGGTAGTCCTCCATGACGTTCAGCGTTTCCAGGTCCAGGTCATTGGTGGGCTCGTCCAGAATCAGCACGTTGGGGGCTGTCATCAGGATACGCAGCAGATACAGCCGACGCATTTCGCCCCCGGACAGGCTGGATACCTTCTGGTACTGCATGGCCGAGGGGAAGAGGAAGGTCTCCGCCATCTGGGACGCGGAAAGCTCGCCGTCAGGGGTATAGACCTTCACAGCGACGTCGCGAACCGCGTCGATGATGCGCGTATCCGGCGGCAGGGGCGGGCAATGCTGGGCGAAGTAACCGATCCGCACCGTCTCCCCACGGTCGATGACGCCGCTCTCCGGCGGAAGCTCGCCCATCAGGGTGCGCAGCAGCGTGGTCTTGCCCGCGCCGTTGCCGCCGATGATGCCGAGCCGGTCATCCCGCAGGAGGGTATAGGAGAAGTCCTCCACCAGGGTCTTGCCGTCGATGGCAACGTTCAGCCCCTCCCAGGAGAGAATCTTTTTACCCAGCCGGCTGGCCACGCTCTTCATGGCGAGCGCTTCCTCCGGCGGCGCCCCGCGAATGGCGTCGGTCAGCGCGTCAAAGCGCTGGATGCGCCCTTTGGCCTTGGTGGAACGGGCCTGGGCGCCTCGCTGTATCCATGCCAGCTCCTTGCGGTAAAGGGACTTGTTCTTCCGCAAGGTCGCGGCCTCCATCTCCTCACGCTGGGCCCGCTCCTCCAAATACCCGGCATAGGTGGTCTGATAGCAGTCCACCTGTCCGCCGCCGACGTGGAAAATACGGTTGAATCCCCGTTCCAGCAAATAGCGGTCGTGGGTGACGACGATCAGTGTGCCCTTCCGGGCCAGCAGGCGATCCTCCAGCCATTGGGCCATATCCAGGTCGATGTGGTTGGTGGGCTCGTCCAGCAGCAGCACATCGCTTTCCCGGCAAAGAACTCCCGCCAGCGCCACCCGCATCTGCTGCCCGCCGGAAAGCTCCCGCACAGGCTGATCCAGGCGCGTGAAGCCCAGCTGGGTCAGGATGGTCTGAGCCTCGTAGGCCGCCGCTTCCCGGTCTTCCCCCGGACGGGCCGGCAGATAGGACAGCGCTGCCTGGGTGACGGTATCCTCCATATGGAGCAAGGGCGTTTGCGGCAGGTAAGCGACAGACAGGTTTCGCCGGATGGCGACGCTGCCGTTATCCGGCGTTTCAAGCCCCGCCAGAAGGCGCAAAAGCGTTGACTTTCCCGCGCCGTTGCGGCCAACCACGCCGATCCGGTCGCCATCGGAAATGGTGAGATCCACATGATCCAGCAAGGGCTTCTCGCTGTAATGCAGGCAGACTTGGTGGAGGGTATAGGCACAAGCCATGGGACAACGCCCCTTTCTCTGTACGGCGGATATTATACCATGATTTGCCCGGCGAAACAACCGCGGCGCCCCATCAACTTCGGACAGGGCGCCGCGGAGGCAGAAGTATGGAGAATGCTCAGCGTGGAATGCGCTTGACGGCTTCGGGGATTGTTGGGAAGGGCTTGTGGGGTTCGCTCTGATACCAGTAAGCGGTGCTGGCGTAATCGTTGGTCAGCTTGTTGGCGTGGCCATGCTCGATGGTGACGCGGATGGACTTGTCAAAGTAAATGGGGTCCTTGATGTGGAAACGGTACATGGCCTGCTTGCCCTGGAAGCGCCAGTCCGGACTGTCAGGATGACCGCTGTACAGGGTGATGCCATGCCAGGGGGTACAGAATTCTTCCCGGGGCCCGTAGGCGGTATTGAAATAATCCTCGGTGCCCGTGCCGTAGAGAGTGGGCAGGGGATCGCCGTCGATGAAGATCATATCGTCGCCTTCTCCATACCAGTCGTTGGCCTGCTTGGAGAAGCAGTCGATTTGAAGGTTGCAGCCCACATAATGGCCTTTGCCTTCAGCCTCCAGAATCACATAATTATCCTTACCGTCCAGGTTGGGCGCCAGCCAGGACTTGGGATACCAGTCAGGATAGGCGGGATCGTTGGCCTTTTCATCCAGGATATTAACGGCGGGGTCCTTCCAGCCCTTGGTGTCGGCCTCGCGCCGCCACTGGCTGTGGAAATAAGCGACATCCATATCGAAGCCGTCATGTTCTTCGTAGTCCACATAGTAATAGAAGTTCAGCGGTTCGCGGCTTTCATTGATGATCTGCAGCTGGCCGCAGACGGCAAAGGGCATGGGGAAGAAGCAGTTGAAGCCCAGGCCGTCATGCGGGCTGACGATCAGGGGCTCGGACACATAATTGCGGCGGATGCAGTGGCCTACGCCGAAAAAATCACCAATGGGAACCTCCACGCTGGGGGAAGCCTCATGATCCCAGAAGCAGCGGAAAAGAATCTTGCGCAGGTAGTAGGGATCGGAGCAGCCCATGGTACACCAAATGTGACGGATGATGCCGCAGCCGTCGATGCGGGCGATCTCCCGGGTCTCGCCCGGGGCGATGACGATCCAGTCCATGTTGCCGCCGGTGCGGTCGTAGCTGGAAATCCGCCTGCGTCTGCAGGACTGCTGAAGGAAAAGGGTATCCAGGGAGCGCGTGTACTGGTTCATGCTTCGGCCTGCCTTTCATCGTATGCTGAATGGGAAAAGGTTATCCTGTTACATTGATTATAGAGCAATGCCGCCGCGGAGAACAATGACAAATAGGCAGGCTTTCTATCAATTATATCACTTATTACCGTCCTCGCCCTGACTTCCGAAGTCCACATACTGCGGAATGCGAATGCTAACGCAGGTGCCCTCACCGATGATGGAATGGAAGCGCAGGCCGTAGCTGTCGTCAAAGAACATGCGAAGTCGGTCGTTGACGTTTTTTACGCCATACCCCTTGCTGGCCTTGGAAAAAATCTCGGCGAGCTGCTTGTCCGTCAGGCCGGGCCCGTTATCGGCGACCTCAAAGACAATATCGTGCCCGTCCTTTCTGCCGAAAAGGGTCAGGTGACCGCCGCACCCGGCGCTGCGCATTCGGATGCCGTGCTCGATGGCGTTTTCCACAATGGGCTGCAGGATGATGCTGGGCAGGTTGTAGTCCATGATGTCCTCATCAAACTGATAATCCACGGTGAAGCTGTGCTCCAGGACGTAGAGCTGGATGTCGATGTAAGCCTTGGTGGTCTCCATTTCCTCCCGAACGGTGGTTACCATGTTGCCGTGATTGAGCGTGGAGCGGTAAAACTTGGACAGGGATGTGACGATATAAGAGGTGTCCATGTCGCCGTTGCGGATGCTGATCCAGTTGATCTTCGACAGCGTATTGTACAGAAAATGCGGGTTGATCTGGGATTGCAGGGCCTTGATTTCCGCCTCCCGGTGCTGGATGCGCACCTCGTAAACCTCCTGCAGCAGCGTTCGGGTCTCCCGCACCATCTGACCGACGCTGTTGATGATGGCGTCAATCTCGTCGTTGCCCCGGGCAGCGATATCCTCCCTGAAGCGCGTAGAGGGCGCGCGTTCCAGGAAGGCGTTCAGCTGCTGGATGCGCTTGGAGAACGACCGGGCGAAGCCGCCGGAAACCAGGAGCATCAGCAGAATGATGGTTACAAACAGGCTCAGATTGAGGCGAAGGGCCTCAGGCAGGGGAAGCAGCGCGGAGCTTTGATCCAGCTGCATGGTGATGCTCCAGCCAGGAACGCTCAGCGGCGAGGCGCGGGACATCAGCCCGGGCGTGGGGTGATCCTGGCCGTCTGCCCGCTCCGAGAGCTGGGATTGACGCAGCACATCGTTTCCCTGGTCATCCTGGATGGACAGCGCGTAGTCCTTCAGCTCCGTGCTGATGCTGTCCTTCAGGAAATAGGCGGTGGGAATCCGAAGGCGGATAATGGGGGAATAAGAGAAATCGTCGGAATTCAGCAGCCTTTTGGACATGTACAGCGTGCCGTTTTCATGATGCCAGACGGTCTCATAGGTTTGAGAAAGACGGGGAAATTCCGGCAAAGCCTCCGCCTCCTCCAGGGAGTGGAAGCTCAGGCGAGTATCCTGCAAGCTGTTGGATACATAAAGGTCGATGCCGGCGATTTCCGGATGCAGCAAAAGCAGGGCGTCCAGCAGCGGGTCCAGACGAAAGCGGACGTCGGAGTATTTGGTGTAATCGCTGGCGTAATCGCGGCTGAGGGTGCGGACGAAGGAGGCGTCGGAGGAAACCATGGTCAGCGCGCCTTCCAGGGCGATGAATTTGTTGTTGATGGAGCTGGCGGCGCTGGTGTAGATTTCATTGAAGCTGCTCTGGGCCTGGGAAAGCAGGGAACGGTTGGTCTGCATATAAGAAAAAATGCTCCACAGCACCGTGGGGATAAACACGACCATCACATAGGAAAGCAGCAGCTTGTTCTGGAAGGTAAGCCGTTTATGTTGGATCGGAGCGCTGGCCAAGGTATACCTCCTCGCGCATTTGCTGCGCGGTTACACCGTAGAATTTTTTGAACAGCAGGCAGAAATAGGAGGAGCTGCTGATGCCCACCCTGGCGCTGATGTCCGAGATGCGCATGTTGGTGGTTGTCAAAAGCTCCTTGGCCTTCTGCAGGCGGCAAAGGGTGATGTACTGCACTACGCTCTTGCCGGTTTCCCGCTTGAACAGGCCGGAGAGGTAGCCGGGGGATAAAAAGATTTGGTTGGCTACCCATTCCAGACCAATGTCTTTGGCGTAGTTCTCCTCGATACAGCGGATGGCCAGGGATACGGTATAATTGACTTCCTCCGACTGGGCTGGAGGAGCGGGCGCGACCTCGCCCGTCGGTTCCTCCAGATGGAAGACGGCGTTCAGCAGGTGTTCCTTTTGCAAAAGGTTGGCGCTGCTGTATTCCGCGAGAAGCTTTTCGCGCTTGGCCGCCACTTGGGAACGGCCCTCCAGCCGTTCGTAAATTTTCTGTAGGGTCTTTTGAAATTCTTCAACCACCACAGGCTTGAGGATGTAGTCATCCACCCGGATGTGGATGGCCTGCTTGGCGTATGCAAAATCGCTGTACGCGCTGTAAATGACCATGATAAGTTCCGGACAGCGCTGGCGCATGGCCTCGCACAGGGCCAAACCATCCATAAAGGGCATTTTGATATCCGTAATCAGGCAGTCGAAAGCGGTATTTTCCGCCAGGGCCAGGGCTTCGCGGCCGCCGGAAGCCGTGGTGACCTTAAAGGGCAGACCGAGGCGCTCGATGAGAAAGCGCAGGCCTTCCCGCTCCGCCGCTTCGTCATCCACAGCCAGAATATGATACATATACGCCGCTCCTTTCCTGCTTCTTCGAGCAGGTAATGAAATAATTCACATAGATCCCTTTTTTTTATGATTGTCTGTCGCTTTGAAATATGACTATAATACTATACACGAAGTCCAAACGTTTTTGCAAGGGGAGGTAAGCTTATGGGAAAAATTTCGGAAATCATTGTGGTTTTCAAAACGCACTTTGATCTGGGCTACACGGATTCCGCGGAGAACGTGCTGGAGAAGTACCGGATGTGCTACATTCCGCAGGCGCTTGAGCGCGCCCGGGAAATGCACGGGGAACAGGAGCGGTTCATCTGGACGACAGGCTCCTGGCTCATCACGGACTATTTGGAGAACGCGCCGGAGGAACGGCGCAGGCAAATGGAGCAGGCCATCGCTGACGGCGACATCGTGTGGCATGCGCTGCCGCTGACCACCCATACCGAGCTTATGGACGAGGAGCTGTTCCGCTATGGCCTTTCTCTGGCCAAGACACTGGATCAGCGCTTCGGCCGTAAAACCATCGCGGCCAAAATGACGGATGTGCCGGGCCATACCAAGGCCATTTTGCCCATCCTGGCCCAGGCGGGGATTGAGTTCATGCACATCGGCGTCAATCCTGTTTCCGTTTCGCCGGAGGTGCCGCCGCTGTTTGTCTGGCGGGATGAGGACGGCAATGAGCTGACAATGATGTACTCCTTTGGCTACGGCGATTATCAAGAAATCGGCGATACCGGCGCGGCGCTGATGTTCGCGCACACGGGCGATAACAACGGCCCGCCCGACGCGGATACCCTTCGGGAGATGTTCGCGGATCTGCATCGGCGCTACCCTGACGCCGCCATCCGCGCGGGCACGCTGGACGATGTGGCCCTGCTGGCGCGCAGGATCAAGGCGGAGTTGCCCGTTGTGACCAGCGAGATCGGAGACAGCTGGATTCACGGAGCGGCCAGCGATCCCGGCAAGGTCAGCCGCTACCGCGCGCTGCTGCGGGCCAGGCGTGAGCTGAGTGACGAGGATCGGCGCAGGGCGAATCAGCAGCTGATGCTCATTCCTGAGCATACCTGGGGGCTGGACTACAAGAGCAAGGCCAAGGACACGGGGCATTTTGACGCTGCGGGCTTCGCGAGCGTTATTCACTCGCCGGAGAACGAGCGGATGGCGCGGTCATGGCAGGAGCAGCGGGCTTACCTGGAAAAAGCGGTGGCCAGCGTGTCGCCCGAGGCGGGGGATCAGCTGCGCGGGGAGCTGGCGCTGTGCGTGCCTCAGCCCTTTGATGCCAATGACGGCTGGACGCCCGTTGCGGCCGGAACCTGCTTTGAGGTTGGTGAAAGCAAGCTGTCCTTCAACGTAAACGGCGCGATCAGCCGGCTCTTCCTCGGCGGGCGTGAACTTGCGTCCGAAAGCGACTGCCTGGCGGCGCCCATGTACGAGGTTTTTTCCGGCGACGATATGGAGCGGTTCAATACCCAGTATGTGGATTGCTCTCGCTTCCCATGGCTCAAAGACCTTGCCCGGGACGATTTTTACAAGGTCGGGGCGGAAAAGGTCGTCACGGCGCATCAGCGGTGCGGCATGACGCTGGCGGGACTTTATCGCAAGGACGCGACCATTGCCGCTGTGCTGCGCCCCGCGTCCCAGGCGCTGGTGAAGGACTACGGCTGCCCGGCCCAAATGGTGCTGCGCGTCACGCTGAAGGAGCGGGTGGCCGACATCAGCCTGGACTGGTTCGACAAACAGCCCACCCGTGTGCCCGAGGCCCTCTGGCTGGGCTTCCATCCGCTGGCCCAGGGCGTTCAGGTGCGCAAGCTGTCCCGCTGGATTGATCCCACGGACGTTGTTTCCCATGGCGGCAGACGGCTCCACGCCACGGACTGGGGCGTTCGCTACCTCAGCGGCGTTCAGGTGGAATCCATTGATGGCGCGGTGGTCAATGTCGGCGAGCCGCATCTGTGGAATTTCGATGACACCCTGCCCAGCCCGAACGACGGGGTATGGTTCTGCCTGTGCAATAACATGTGGAACACCAACTTCCCCCTGTGGTACGGTGAGGACGCGCATTTCCGCTTCCGCGTCAGTGTGACGGAATAAACCTGGCGATTGTCCTATTTGGCAGGTAATGAGGATTTTTATACAAACCCAAAATAGTTGCTATTTATTCTGACGCCAACATGCTTTACAATATAGTCAGCGCTTGACGTCAATGCTACTTGAACGACGGAGGGAATCTTTGATGAAGAAACGTTTGGTATCCATGCTGCTGGCGGCAGCGTTGCTGATGACGAGCGGACTGAGCCTGGCGGAGAACCGGCCCAATGACGCTGTATGGGATGCCTACACGCCTTATAATGAGCCTGTGGAATTTACCAAGGGCGTGACCAAGGGCAGTGAGAATTTCCCGGACGGCATGGATTATGAGCACAATATCTATACGGACTTCGTTGCCGAGCAGATCAACGTCCACACAAAGATTGCTTGGGAAGTGGACGGCAACAACCTGGCGCAGAAAATCGCCCTGTCCATTGCCAACGGCGAGATTCCGGATATGATGGTGGTGGATCGCAAGACCTTCAATCAGCTGCTGGAAAACGAGCTGATCTGGGACATGACCGACGCTTATGAGTCCTGCATCTCTCCTTTCCTGAAGGCGCAGTACGATACTTACGGCGATGTGCTGTTCAACGAGGTGCGCGCCAATGGCAGGATGATGGGTATTCCCGCTACCAACATCGGCTATTGCCACAACGTGCTGTGGATTCGCAAGGACTGGCTGGACAAGCTGGGCCGCGACGTGCCGTCCACCCTGGATGAGGTCATCGACCTGGCCCGCGCCTTTATTGAGGAAGACCCCGATGGCAACGGCATCGATGACACCATCGGTCTGACGGCCAACGAAACGCTGTACAGCGGCTACAACAACCGCTTCGGCCTGGATACCATCTTTGCCACCTTCGGCGCTTATCCCGGCTCCTGGGTCATGCAGGACGGTCAGCCCGTCTACGGCTCCGTGATGCCCGGAATGAAGGAAGCCCTGGCTTTTATCCGCGACCTGTATGCCGAGGGCATTCTGGACAAGGAGTTTGCCATCCGCAAGGGTGAGGATCGCGACGCGCTGCTGGCCTCCGGCAAGATGGGCATGCACTTTGGCGTGTGGTGGCCCGCCGGCGGTGTGACGGCCGCCACCGAGAACAACCACGACGCTGACTGGATCGCGGTATCCGCGCCTGTCAACGCCCAGGGCAAGCTGACCACCCCCACCAACGATCCCCTGGCGGCCATCGTGGTGGTGAGCAAGGAATTCCAGCATCCTGAAGCCATTGTGAAGGCGCTGAACGTGGAGTACGACAGCCTGCGCGGCAATGGCGAGGCGGGTGCCGCCCACTATGCGGACTGGACGGCCAAGTATGCCGGCATCGGCTGGGGTATTATGCCCATCGGCGTGGCCATCGACTACAACGACGCCGTCGGCCGCATTATGGAGGATCTGGAGAACGCGCTGGCCGCGGATGACGTGAACGTCATGCAGAGCAAGGGCTTTGAGTATTCCTACAGCCAGATTAAGAAGCAGCTGGCGAATCCCCGCGAGGACAGCTCCGCCTACATGGAATACCTGGCGCGCATCGTCGGCGCCGGCGCTGCCATGGATGACAACGTGGAATTTGTGGAGTCCGCCTACTTCGGCCAGACCGAAAGCATGGCGACCAAGTGGGCGCACCTGCAGAAGCTGGAGCAGGAAACCATGATCCAGATCGTGATGGGTGAGAAGAGCATTGACGAGTTCGACGCCTTCGTGGAGCAGTGGTACGCCATGGGCGGCCAGGAAATCACGGATGAGATCATCGCGGCCCGCGCCGAGCGGTAATGGCTGACCGTCGAATGAGCTGACATCGGTCCGGGCGCTCGCTGAAAAGGAGCGCCCGGACTTTTTCCAGGAAGAATCCCGAGAGAGAAAGAGGGTATGCGGGTGAAGGTCCGTGCAGGCGCCGCCTCCGTTGGCGCGAAACGCAAGCAAAGAAATACTGAAATCCTCAGCTACCACCTGATGCTGCTGCCTGGTATGCTGTTTCTGTTCCTTTTTTCCACCGTGCCTCTGTTCGGCCTGGTCATGGCCTTCCAGAAATACGTTCCGGCCAAGGGCTTCTTCCGCTCCAAATTTGTCGGGCTGGATAACTTCCGCTTTATGTTCCAGCTGCCGGACGTGAGTCAGGTCGTCATCAACACCCTTGTGATCGCGCTGAGCAAGATTGTGCTGAACATCATCGTGCCGGTGGTCTTCGCCCTGCTGCTCAACGAGGTGAAGAACAAGCACTTCAAGCGCGTCGTGCAGACGGTCACTTATATGCCGTACTTCCTTTCCTGGGTGATTCTTGGCGGTATTTTCGTCTCCATGTTTTCCATGGACGGCTTGTTTAACAATCTGATCCGCGCCATGGGCGGGGAGCCCATCATGTTCATGGCCAGCAACAAGTGGTTCCGGCCCATCATCGTTTTGACGGATACCTGGAAGGGCTTTGGCTATAACGCGATTGTCTACCTGGCTGCGCTAACGGCCATTGATTATTCTCTGTATGAGGCTGCCGCCATTGACGGCGCTAACCGCTGGCAGCAGATGACCCATATTACCCTGCCCGCGCTGGTTCCCACCATTATTCTGCTGACCTGTCTGAGCCTGGGCAATCTGTTCAACGCCAATTTCGACCAGATCTTCAATATGTACAACCCGCTGGTGTACAAATCGGGCGACATCATCGATACATACATCTACCGCATGGGACTGGTGGATATGCAGTTCAGCCTGGGTACGGCGGTGGGTCTGCTGAAGTCGTTTATCAGTTTCTTCCTCATTGGCGCGAGCTATTACCTGGCGAAGCGGTTTGCCGGATACAGAATTTTTTAAGAGGGGAGTTGGCGTCGATGGTACAAACACACAGTCTTTCAGGAAAAATCGTCACGGTGCTGGCTTACCTCATTCTGACCCTTCTGGCGCTTTCCTGCCTGATTCCGCTGGTGAACACGGTGGCTATTTCCTTCTCGGACAAGGCTGCTGTGATGGCCGGTCAGGTATCCTTCTGGCCGGTTCGCTTCACCACGGCGGCCTACGAGCGCCTGCTGGCTGACAGGCAGTACCTGGTTTCCTTCCTGAATTCCGTTGAGCGCGTGGCCCTGGGCGGAGCCATCAATTTCGCCCTCACGGTGCTGATGGCCTTTCCGCTGTCCAAAGGTCAGCGGTATTTTCCCCGGAAGAATATTTATCTGTGGTATATTGTTTTCTGCATGCTCTTCGCGGGGGGCTTGGTGCCCAGTTATATTCTGATCAGCCGGCTGGGGCTGCGCAACACCATTTGGTCACTGGTGCTGCCCTCCGGCGTACCGATCTTCAACGTGATCGTGCTGATGAACTACTTCAAGGGCCTCCCGGAGGAGCTGGACGAAGCTGCCCGGCTGGATGGCGCGACGCCCTGGATTTCCCTGGCGCGCATTTATCTGCCGCTGTCCCTGCCCTGCCTGGCGACCATCACGCTGTTTTCCGTTGTAGGACACTGGAACGCCTGGTTTGACGGCATCATCTACATTGATCGGTCGGTCAACATGCCGCTTCAGTCTTATTTGTGGCAGCTGACGGTGGAGATTCAAACGACGAGCACCATGTCGCCGGAGGAGCTGCACCGGATGCAGGAGCTTTCGGCCAAGAACTTCAACGCGGCCAAGGTATTCGTTTCCATGGTGCCCATTCTGTGCGTCTACCCGTTCCTGCAGCGCTTCTTTGTCAGCGGTTTGGTACTGGGCTCTGTCAAGGGCTAAAAAAGAGGAGAATGACTTATGTTGATGAATCAACCATGGATGAAGGGCCTGAACGACCTGGCCGTGGAAAAGATCCAGGCCCAGGAGGAGGGCAAGGATCTCTCGCTTGTCATGGATTCGCTGGACGAGCTGGCGGCCAGAGCGAACGATCCGTTGCTGTACGCTCGGGCTGACCAGCTTTATGACCAGATTCAGGCCATTCCCGTCCGGCCCGACTTTCCCTACAAGGAGCCTGACGCCCTGCCGGAAATCCACGCGCTTCAGGCGGAGAAGCCCGCGCTGTCCTTGGGCGATATGGATGATGACGAGCTGTATGACAGGATTCTTGGCGCCTGGCAGGCCCGCTGTGCCGGCTGTCTTCTGGGCCAGCCGGTGGAAGGCTGGCATCGGGCGAGGATTCAGGGCCTGCTGCGGGATACGGACAATTGGCCGGTCAGGCGCTACATCTCCTCGGACATTGCCCCGGCCCTGCGGGAAAAGTATGACGTGACCGATGAGCACGGCCCTTACGGCTCCAAGCTGAAGAACTGGATCAACAACGTCGCGTTTATGCCGGAGGACGATGATACAAGCTACACGATTTTCGCGCTGAAGCTGGTGGAGACCCGGGGGCGGGACTTTACCTCCGAGGATGTGGCGGAGGAATGGCTGTCCTCTCTGCCGCTGCTGCGTACCTGCACCGCGGAGCGCGTGGCGTACATGAACCTGTCCAACCTGATCCTGCCGCCCAAGTCGGCTACGACGCACAATCCCTTCCGGGAATGGATCGGCGCGCAGATTCGCGGGGACTTCTTCGGGTATATCAATCCGGGCGATCCCGCGGCGGCGGCGGACATGGCCTATCGGGACGCGGCCATCTCCCATGTGAAGAACGGCATTTACGGGGAAATGTACGCGGCGGCCATGATCGCGGCGGCCTTCGCGGACGGCTGCCCGGAGACGATTGTCCGGGCGGGTCTGAGCCAGATTCCGCATACCTCCCGGCTGTACGCCCAGGCGGACGCGCTGCTGCAGGCTTGGAAACGGGGCGTCACGCTGGAAACCTTCCTGGAAGGCTTCTATCAGAGGTATGACGAGCGCAACGGTCATGACTGGTGCCATACCATTCCCAACGCGCTGCTGGTGACGGCGGGCGTGCTGTACCACCAAATGGACTTTGTATCCTCCATTGCCTTTGGGGTGACGGCGGGCTTTGACACCGACTGCAACGCGGCCACCATCGGTTCCATCATTGGCGCGGCCAAGGGAAGCAAAGTTCTGCCAACGGAATGGATCGCGCCCATGAACAACACAGTCAGGAGCTGCGTAACCTCCTATGGCGAATTGTCCATGACGGATTTCGCCAGGCGCACACTGGCCCTGGCGGTACGATAATAAAAGCCGGAACCCCGCGCTGTGCGGCTGGTTCCGGCTTTTTTCGCACAGAGGCTTATGTCTGCGCGTAGGCATCGGTGGGATTGTAAAAGCAATGATCGCCGATGCGTATCTGGAAGTATCCGACCTCTGACGGGAAAAAGTTGCGGCAGACCGTGGAGTAGGGATTGAAGAACCAAAGCGCTTGCCACAAGTTCGCCAGCCTTCCGCCGCCAATGGCCCACTGGGCAATGTCGTAATGCTGCTGCGTGGGATTCATGTTGTAGATATTTTGCAGGTTTTGCCGTCCGCCCAGCGTTGTGCGGGCACAGTTGAATTGACCTTCCTGGTAAATCACCGCGGGGATGGTGTTGTATCGACCGTATTCGCCCACTCGTGTGCGGACGCGGTTCATGACCACGCTGGCAACCGCGCGCATGCCGTTATCGCCCTCGCCGCCGGCCTCGCATTGGATCAGCCGGGCGAAAAGTTCCAGATCCGTCATCGGAACGTCACCTCCATGGCGACATTCTATTCGTATGGGAACGGTGATAGACGGCCGGAAAATGAAAAAGCGGGGCCGTTTAAGTCAGGTCGATTAAATAGTCCTCCGCTTCCTCCCTGCTGCGAAAAATGACGATATGCTTCTGCGTCTGATGCCGCTCCAGCAAATCATAAATCATTGGAAGCTGCTTTTGCGGGAAGTCCAGGATAGCCTGCTTGAAGTCCTCGTCCAGCGCTGTTTCTATCCAGGGCAGATCGTCCCGCCGCTGGCCAACGCGGGAGAGCGCCCCCGCCAGACAAACCTCCGGTGGATAATCCAGCAGGAACACGGTATCGCAGGCCTTTATGCGGATGTCCAGGGTACGCTGATAATTGCCGTCGATGATCCAGCTTGGCTGACGGCATAAAGCCTGAAGCTGCGCATCGAATTCCTCACGGGAAATCGTTGTGCGATCCGGGCGATGGTACAGCTGATCCAGGTGGAACAGCGGAAGACCCGTTACCGCCTTCAGCCCGCGTGAAAAGGTGCTTTTTCCTGAACCGGGGCTGCCGATGACCATGACCTTGCGCATAGCCTCCTCCTTTGGGCCAAACAGATAGCGGCGCATGGATCAAGTCCACGCGCCGTTTTCATCAGGTGGATAATGGCGTTATCGGCTCCAGCTTTTTCGGCTCTCCAGCAGATGCTTCATACCGGCCAGATCATCCAGGGCTCGTCCGCAGCCCATGACCACGCTGGTTTGCGGGTCATCCGCCACGCCGCAGGGGATCCGCAGGGCGGTATAGATGGCTTCCGTCAGGCCGGTCAGGGAGGAAGCGCCGCCGGAGAATACGATGCCGTCATCAAAAATATCCGAGGCCAGCTGAGGCGGCGTACGCTCGATGACGGCCTGAATGGCCTCCACCAGCTCCATCACCGGGTCCTTCAGGGCCTCGTAAACCTCGCTGGTGGTGACGGACTGGGTCTTGGGCAGGCCGGAAATCAGGTTGCGGCCCGTAACGTCCATGGTGATGTCGCTGACCTGAGGCACCGCCGAGCCGATGTTGATCTTGATTTCCTCCGCCGTTCGTTCGCCGATGAGCAGATTGTGCTTTTTGCGCAGATAGCGGATGATGGCGTCATCAAAGTAATCGCCGCCGATGGGCACGCAGCTGGAAACCACCACCTCGCCCATGGAGAGCACGGCGATGTCCGTCACGCCCGCGCCCATGTCGACGATCATGCTGCCGTAGGCTTCCTCAAACTGGACGCCCACGCCCAGCGCCGCCGCCACAGGACGATCCAGCAGCTGGGTGCGCCGCATGCCCGCGTCGAACATGATGCTGATGATGGAGCGCTTTTCCACCTCGTTGACGCCCGACGGCACGGACACGATGGCCCGGGGACGGGCGAATAGCCGCCGCCCTACCACGTTGCCAACGAAATAGCGCAACATGGTGCTGGTCAATTCAAAGTCAGAGACGGTTCCCTGGCGAAGCGGACGGACAGCCATCACGTTGCCGGGGGTGCGGCCGATCATGCGATAAGCGTCGCTGCCCACGGCAAGGATTTTTTTGCTTTCGCGCTCCACGGCGACCACCGCCGGCTCACGGAGCACAATGCCCTTGCCCTTCATGTAAATGAGCACGTTGGATGTTCCCAAATCCACACCGATGTCGTTCACCTGCGCCACGTTATGTCACCTGACTTCCTTGTTTTTGCTCTTAACCCTATAATTATAGCATTTCTTCTCAGAATTGTAAACTATCAGCCGCGTAAGGGCGTCGGCTTCCTTGTAACAATTTCATCGCCATACCGTGAGGCCTGAGGGCTGCTGCTGAAAACACAGGCGTAACGCTCATGCTTGTTGCATACATCGTTATATGGAAAAAGGCAGGAGGCGGATGACGATGGCGGAGGGTCTGTTTCCGGCGGAGGTCGCGTCGGATGTGCCCCGGATCACCATGACCGGGGCGGATACGGTTCATGTGGAGCAGCATAAAGGGCTTGTGGCCTACCAGGAGGAGGAGGTCGCCTTTCGCACCAGCCGAGGCATTGTGAAGGTGCAGGGGAGCGGACTGCGCTTCAAGCTGTACACGGCGGGAGAGGCCGTTCTCACGGGGAACGTCCGGGGTGTGACGATGGAAGGAAACGGAGGCAGAGGCGCGTGAAGACATGGCAGCGGCGCTTTACGGCGGAAGGCCTGAATCTGGAGCGGCTGATTCGCCAGGCGGGCGAGCAGGGCATCGCGCTGTCAGGCGTTCGGCGGGTTGGATCAAGAAAGCTGCGGGGTCAGGTGGACGAGGCGGATGCCGCCGCGCTGGAAGCGTTGGCGGAAAAAGGCGGCTGGGGCTTCACCCTTGGGGTGCGGCTGGGGCTGGGACGCCTGGCGGACGGACTGCGGCGCCGGATTCCCTTGGCGGTGATGTGCCTGGCGGTGCTGGCGGCGGTGATCTGCGCTTCCCGGATGATGTGGCAGGTGAGCATCCAGGGCGCGGGCGTTTATGAAGCGGATCTGCGGGCCTACCTGGATGAGACGGGCATTCGCCCGGTGCGGTGGAAAGCCGGGGTCGATCCCGCCGCCCTGCGGGACGCGCTGGAATGGCGTTACCCTGACGTCGCCTGGGTCGAGGTCGGCTGGCGCGGCATGACCCTGCAGGTGAACGTCGTCACCGGGACGGCGGTGGGGGATACGATTGATCTGAGCGGGCAGGGCGATGTGGTGGCGGCAAGGGACGGCGTTGTCAGCAGTGTGGTGACGGTGGCCGGGACGCCGATGGTCAAGCGGGGCGATATTGTGCGCAAGGGACAGGTGCTTATCAGCGGCGAGGAACGCACGCTGGGGGAAGAGGTACGCCCTGTTTCTGCCCGGGGTGTGGTGATGGCCCGCGTATGGGACGGCGCGTCCGTCCGCATGAGCGTCAGCGAGCAGGCCACGGTTTATACAGGCCGTACCCAGCAGGTACAGACTGTCCGGATGCCGTGGTTCAACCTGTCTCCCATGGAGGATTCCGGCTTTGAGCAGCAGGATATTTCCGTGCGGGAAATGCCCCTGGGCGGTCTGTTTTGGCCCATGGTGATTCACAAAGAGACCCGGCTGGAGGCGGCGGTACGGCGTCAGGGACGCGATTTGGAGGCCGTAAAGGCGGAAGCCGGGGTTGCGGCCATGCGGCTTTTGCGCCAAAAAATCGGGGTCGATGATGATTTAGTTGACAAATGGGTAGATTATAGTATGATAGATGATGAGGAATTAGTCGCTGTAGCCATTGGCGAGCGGGTGATTGACATCGCCCAGTCCCAGAAGCGCGGCGCGCCGTGATTCCCCGCCGGTATGGCTGCCCCGGTTCAATGGCGGCGAGAAAGGAAGGACATTTATTTGTCACAAGTCAGGAAATTGATGCTTTCCGTGGATACCATGGATGCTTATATGTCGCTTTTTGGCCTGAACGATCAGAACATCGCGCTGATTGAGCAGGAGTGCGGCGTGACCATCGCCCTGCGCGGGGCGGAGCTTTCCATTGCCGGGGAGGATGAGGATACGGCGCTGGCGGCCAGCGTTGTTGAAAAGCTGGTGGAGATGATTCGTCAGCATGACCTGGTGGACAAGACCCGCATCCGCTACGCCATTGCCCTTGCCCGGGAGGGGAAGGTGGACATGATCGACGAGATCCTGCGCAGCGTGGTGGCCATCACTCATCGGGGCAAGCAGATTCGCTGCAAGACCCTGGGCCAGCAGCAGTATGTCCAGGCTATCCGTGACCATGATCTGACCTTTGCCGTGGGGCCGGCAGGAACGGGCAAGACCTACCTGGCCATGGCCCTGGCGGTGGTGGCTCTGAAGAATAAGGAGATTGAGCGCATCGTGCTGACGCGACCGGCAGTGGAGGCGGGCGAGAAGCTGGGCTTCCTGCCAGGCGACCTGTCGCAGAAGGTTGACCCTTATCTGCGTCCGCTGTACGACGCCCTGTACGACTTCATGGGTGTGGACAGCTATCAGAAGATGGTGGAGCGCGGCATTGTGGAAGTGGCGCCCCTGGCCTATATGAGGGGCCGCACGCTGTCGGATTCATTCATCATTCTGGACGAGGCGCAGAACACCACCTCCGAGCAGATGAAGATGTTCCTGACTCGTCTGGGCTTCAACTCCAAGGCGGTGGTCACGGGCGATATCACCCAAACCGACCTGCCTTACGGCAAAAAATCCGGGCTGGCGGAGGCGCTGGAGATACTCAAGGACATCCCCGCCATCGGCGTCACCCACCTGACCCACAAGGACGTGGTGCGCCATGAGCTGGTGCAGCAGATTGTACAGGCTTACGACGCCTATCATCTTCAGGAAAAGGAGAGAAACCAATGATGCGCCGGAAATGGAGCGAAAAAAGCAGGGGACGCGGCGGCGCCAGAAAGGTCGGCGTATGGCTGCACGGTGTGGAGGCCAAATGCGTCTTGACGGTGCTGCTGGGCACGCTGGCGCTGTACATGATCTTCAGCCTGGCCAGCGCTCCTCAGCGCTACAGCCTGCGGGTGGGCTCCATCTCTCATCAGACCATTACGGCCACCAAGGATGTCGTGGACGAAATTACTACCAGGGAGCGCCGGGAGGCGGCCGCCAACGCGGTAGAGCCCTCCTACCATCCCAAGGAAGGCGCTTCCGAGGCGGTGATGGAGTCCTTGAGCCGGCTGTTTGACGAGTTGCGCACTGTGCAGCAGTACGGCCTGACCCTTCGTGGGGAGAGCACCACCGCCGAGGAATGGCAGGATCATGCCTTTGAGGAGGGCGAGCTTGAGTACGCCCAGAGCCTGGTAAAGACCATCTCCCTGAGCCGCTACCAGGCAACGACCCTGCTGCGCGCGGAAACAGAGGACTATGACGATATGGTCGCCGCTGTGACCCAGGCGGTGAAGAATACGCTGAACACCACCATTCGCGAAGGTCAGGTGAACCAGTCCATCGAGACCATCATGCAGATCGTGGGCTACCGTGTGGAGATTTCTCTTTTCCAGAACATCGTTCCCGTGGTGCTGCGCACCTGCGTCAAGCCTAATATGGTGATTGAGGAGGAGGCTACGGCCGAGGCTCGGCAGAAGGCCATGGACGCCCTGGAACCGGTGGTGTACCTGCAGGGTCAGAACATCATCCGGGAGGGTGAGCGGGTCAGCGCCAATCAGATCGCCATGCTGACGGCGCTGGGATTGCTGGAAAACGACGCCTACGATTATTCCATCTACTTTGGCGCTGCGCTGCTGGTGCTGTCGGCCATCGCTGCGCTGCTGCTGCTGCTGCGCCTCCTGGCGCCGGAGCTGCTCCACGATCCCCGGCGCTTGGCCGTTGTCATGCTGGTGCTGGTGGTGGGAGAGGGCTTGGCGGTGGTGGCCATCAAGCTGATCCATACCTATGTGGCGCCGGTCACCATGGCGGCGATGCTGCTGACCGGCTTGTTGGGCGCGCCGGCGGCTGTGGCGGCGTCCTTCAGCGTGGCGATGCTGTTCAGCGGCCTGGCGGCCACAGGTACCTCGGCGCTGTCTGCGGAGATGATCCATCTGCTGTTTTCCGGCATCGTGGGGGGCATGGTTGCCATCTGCTTCCTCAAAGGCAAGCCCCAGCGTTTCCGCATGGTGGTTTGCGGCCTGATTGTGGCCCTGGTCAATCTGGTGCTGCTGGCCGCTACCGGGCTGATGACTTCCAACGATATGGACTCGGTGATGCAGAGCGTCCCCTGGTCCATGGGCGGCGGCATCCTCAGCGCTTTGCTGGCGGCGGGCCTTCAGCCTGTGTTTGAGACGGCCTTCAATCTGGCGACGCCCAGCAAGCTGCTGGAATTGGCCAACCCCAACCACCCCCTGCTGCGGCGGCTGCTGATTGAAGCCTCGGGCACCTATCATCATGCCATCGTGGTGGCGAATCTGGCGGAGGCGGCGGCGGAAAAGATCGGCGCCAATCCCATTCTGGCCCGGACGGGCGCGTACTTCCACGATATCGGCAAGCTGAAGCGTCCGCTGTACTTCAAGGAAAATCAAATGGGCGAGAACCCTCACGACCGCACCGACCCGTATGTTTCCGCAGCTATCGTGACCTCCCATACCCGGGACGGTCTGCAGCTGGCACAGAAGTATCATCTTCCGCCGGAGGTGCAGCGCATCATTGTGGAGCACCATGGCGATACGCCGGCCATGTTCTTCTATCACAAGGCGCTGCAGCAGGCGGACGGCAAGCCGGTTGACATGGCGGACTTCCGCTATGACGGACCGCGGCCCAGCACCAAGGAGAGCGCCATCATCATGCTGGCGGATACCATCGAGGCTGCCGTGCGTTCCATGCCGGATCCCACGCCTCAGGCCATTGAGCGGTTCATCGAGCGGCTGGTGCGCGGCAAGCTGGAGGATGGGCAGCTGAGCCATTCTCCCCTGACCCTCCAGGACATCGACATGATATGCGAGGCCTTTGCCACGGTGCTCAACGGCGTTTTCCATGAGCGAATTGAGTATCCCACGGTGGATGCGGCCAAGGAGGCCGCGCAGCCGTCCAAGGCTGCGGAAGCGCCGGAAAAGGCTCCTGACGAGGATAAGGCGCACACGCCGCCAGCCGAAACGGAAAAGAGCGCCGCGGAGGACGCGGCGGATGCCGACAGCGGCCCTGCCGACGGAGAGGCTGCTCGGCAGGAGGCCACCGAGCCAAAGGAGGAAAAGCCGTGACGATCCTGTGGCAATTGGATGTCCCGGTGGAAGACGCGTGGCTGAGGCTGATGCAGCAGGCGGCGGATACCGCCCTTGAGGTTGAAGGTGTAAGGCGTCCCTGCGCGGTGGCTATCCGCCTGTGCGATGACGAGGCTATTCACGCCATCAACCGCGCATACCGCGATGTGGACCGGGCAACGGACGTGCTGTCCTTCCCGACGGTCAATTATCCATCGGGAGTGACGGCGGGTCAGGCGGATAAGCTGCTGCGCCAGGAATGGGATGATGAAACGGACGCCTGTATGCTGGGCGACCTGGTGATCTCCATTCCCCGAGTGGAGGCTCAGGCCAGGGAGTACGGCCATTCCTTCCGCAGGGAAGCCGCGTACCTGACGGTGCATGGCCTGTGCCATCTGATGGGCTACGACCACATCGAGGACGATGACAGGAAGATGATGCGCGCCATGGAGGAGCGGGTGCTGTCGGCCATCGACGCGGCCCGCGACCCCGGCGTATCCGACCAGCAGCTGCTGCTGATGGCCCGGGAGGCGATGAAGGCAAGCTATTCCCCTTATTCGGGGTATGCCGTGGGTGCGGCGCTACTGTGTGCGGACGGCAGGGTTTATCAGGGATGCAACATTGAGAACGCCGCCTTCGGCCTGACCAACTGCGCCGAGCGCACCGCGATTTTCAAGGCCGTCAGCGATGGCGAAAGGGCGTTTGCCGCCATCGCCATCGCCGCAAAGGATTCCGCGCCCTGGCCCTGCGGCGCCTGCCGCCAGGTGCTGAACGAGTTCGCTCCCGACATCCGCGTGATGGTCACCTGGGGCGAGGGGCAGGCAGAGGAAATGCCGCTGTCCCAGCTGCTTCCGCACAGCTTCGGCCCCGAAGCGCTGCCCGACAGAACATAAGAACGGAGAGAACGCATATGACGCAGACGAAAAAGCCCTTTCATTCGGGCTTTGTGACCATTGTGGGACGGCCCAATGTGGGCAAATCCACGCTGATGAACGCGCTGGTGGGGGAGAAGGTAGCCATTGTTTCCAACCGCCCTCAGACCACCCGCAACCGCATCATGGGTGTGATGACGCGCCCGGATTGGCAGATGGTTTTCCTGGACACCCCCGGCATTCACAATCCTCGCACCAGGCTGGGCGAGTACATGATGCAGTCCGTCAGGGAAGCCATGGACGGCATGGATGTAATCCTGGTGCTGGCGGACGCCACGCAGGTGGGCGAGCATGACCGGCAGATCATCCGGGATATGGCGGGCAGGAAGACGCCCAAGCTGCTGGCGCTTAACAAAATCGACCTGCTGCCCAAGGAGCGGCTGCTGGGCCTGATCGCGGAGTTTGCCGAGCTGGGCTATGACGGCATCGTGCCCATCAGCGCCAAGACGGGGGACGGCCTGGACGTGCTGACCGAGGCGCTGGTAAAGGGTCTTCCCGAAGGACCGAAGTATTTCCCCGACGACATGATGACCGACCAGCCGGAACGGCTGATCTGCGCGGAGATGATCCGGGAAAAGGCGCTGCTGCACCTGCGGGACGAGGTGCCCCATGGCATCGGCGTGGAAATGATGGCCATGAATAAGGAAAATGACCATTTCATGGAGATTCACGCCACCATCTACTGTGAGCGGGACGCGCACAAGGGCATCATCATCGGCAAGCACGGAGCAATGCTTCAGCTCATCGGCTCGGAAGCACGGGCGGACATCGAGCAGCTGCTGGGGATGCACGTCAATTTGAAGCTGTGGGTCAAGGTTCGGCCGGATTGGCGCAACCGCATGGACGATCTGCGGACGCTGGGGTATGATAGCAAGTAAGGAACACATCAAGCGCCCCTGCGTGTGCGGGGGCGTTTTCCTGCTGCCGCGTTTCCCACGCTAAAATACATCAGGAAAACAACCCAACGCCGTCAGGCTATGATATGATACCAGTGAAAAGACGAGGATTCGGAAGGCCGGGGACGGTCTTCGCGGCTCATTGAAAAGGAGTTGCCCATGGAACGAACCTTTTATCCTGCCCGCTTGAAGGGCGTTATGGCGGCCCCGGCCTCCAAGTCAGAGGCCCATCGCCGTATGATCTGCGCCGGCCTGACGTCTGGGGTGACGGTGCTGGACGGCTTCATGGACTCGGCGGACATGCAGGCCACCGCCCGATGCCTGACGGCGCTGGGCGCGAGGCTGCAATATGAAGGTGAACGCCTGACGGTCGAGGGCGGTGAGCGGAGCCTTGGCGGACTGCCGGTGATGGATTGCGGGGAGAGCGGTTCGACTCTGCGCTTTTTTGTGCCGATTGCCCTGAGCGTCGCCGAAGGCGGCGTGTTTCGGATGCACGGACGGCTGGGGCAGCGGCCCATGGATGTTTATCGGGAGCTTTTCGTGCCCCGGGGCGTTCGCTGGCATATGGGCGTTGGGGCGGACGGCGCGGCGGAGCTGACGGTGCAGGGCCGCCTGGAATGCGGCGCGTATGTGCTACCGGGTAATGTTTCCAGCCAGTTTGTGTCAGGGCTTTTGTTTGCCCTGCCGCTGCTTGGGGACGCTTCTACCCTGACGGTTCAGCCGCCGGTGGAGTCAGCCGGATATATCCGCATGACGGTGGAAGCCCTGCGGCAAAGCGGTATCGTCATTGAGGAAACGGCGCCCTTCACATGGCGGATTCCTGGCGCTCAAACCTATCGGGCCCGGAATGGACGGCTCACGGGGGACTATTCTCAGGCTGCGGTGATGCTCTGTGCCGGTGCTTTGGGCCATGAGGTCGCGGTGACGGGACTGATGGATCAGACGGCGCAGGGGGACCGGGCTGTGTTGACGCACCTGTCCGCGCTGGGGGCTGATGTCCGGGAGGACGCCAGCGGCCTTCAGGTGAGGGCGAAGGCGCTGCGGGGCGTTGCGCTGGACGTGCGCGACTGCCCGGATATTGTGCCGGTGCTGGCGCTGGTGTGTCAGCTGGCCCAGGGGGAAAGCCGATTGATCGGCTGCGGACGCCTTCGCCTGAAGGAGTGTGATCGCCTGGCGGCCACGGTGAACGTGCTCAACAGCCTGGGCGGCTGCGCCAGGGCGGAAGGCGATGATCTGGTGATTCAGGGCGTGAAGGCGCTGAACGGCGGCGCTGCCCTGGACGGCTGCAACGATCATCGCATGGTGATGCTGCTTTCCTTGGCGGCCACCATATGCCAGGAGCCTGTCACTGTGCGGGGCGTCGAGGCGCTGAACAAATCCTGGCCCGATTATCTGGCGGTCTACGCCGCTTTGGGAGGCAAGGTGGTATGAGCAGCTTCTTTGGCAACCATTTGAGGCTGTCCCTGTTCGGGCAAAGCCATGGCGAGGCCATCGGTATGACTATGGACGGCTTTCCGGCGGGTATGACCATCGACCTTCGGCGGCTTGAGGAAGAAATGGCCCGCCGCGCTCCCGGGCAAAGCAGGCTGACCACCAGCCGCAAGGAACCGGATCAGCCGGAGTTCCTGTCCGGCGTGCTGAACGGCGTGACGACGGGCCAGCCGCTGTGTGCCATCATCCGCAATACCAACACCAGAAGTCAGGATTACGGCTCGGGCGTTGACCTCGTTCGCCCCGGCCACGCGGATTATACCGGCCACATTCGGTATGGCGGCTTTGAGGACTGGCGGGGCGGGGGGCACTTTTCCGGGCGGCTCACCGCGCCGCTTGTTGTGGCGGGTACGCTTTGCCGCCAGTGGCTGGAGGCGCAGGGCGTGGAGATCCTTTGCCATATTCAGCGTCTGGGTCGCGTGGAGGACGCCTCGCTGATGGACGCCGATCTGCCGGTGGACGGCGCGGAACTCAGGAGCCAGGCCTTGCCTGTGCTGCGCTCTGAGCTGGCTGCCGCCATGGAGGCGGAGATTCTGGCGGCCCGAAGCGCTTCGGATTCCGTGGGCGGTGTGCTGGAATGCATGGTCACGGGGCTGCCCGCCGGCCTGGGCGCCCCCTTCTTTGATAGCGTGGAAAGCGTCCTGAGCCATTTGATGTTTGCCATTCCCGCCGTGAAGGGCGTGGCTTTTGGCGAAGGCTTCGGCTTCGCGGCCCTGAGGGGGAGCGAGGCCAACGACGCCTTCCGTATGTCGGACAGGGGGACGGTGACGGCGACCAACCATGCGGGGGGGATCAACGGCGGCATAAGCAACGGCATGCCGGTGATCTTCCGCTGCGTCGTGCGGGCCACGCCATCCATCGCCCTTGCGCAGCAGACGATTTCTCTGCGGGAGGGGAAGAACGCCGAACTGTCGGTACACGGCAGGCATGATCCCTGCATTCTGCCCAGGGCCGTGCCGGTGGTGGAAGCCATGACGGCCATCGGCCTGATGGAGCTATGGAAGGAGCGCGCCGCATGGGTCAGGTAATCGCGTACCCCGGAACCCAGGGGAGCTTTTCCGCGGCGGCGGCTCAGGAGGCCTTCCCGTCGGGCCGCTGCATAGGCTTTACGACCTTTCCGGAGGCGGCCCAGGCCGTGATGGACGGGCGAGCGGATTATGCGCTGCTGCCGGTGGAAAATTCCTTCGCCGGCGCCGTGCTGCCCACCTACAGCCTGCTGGAAAGGCTGCCGCTGCATATCGTCGGAGAAACCATGAAGGCTGTGCGCCATCAGCTGCTGGCGCTGGAAGGCGCTGCGCTGGAGGGCATTCGGCAGATCGCTTCTCATCCGCAGGCCATCGCGCAGTGCGATGAGTTTCTGGCGACGCTGCCGGAGGTACAGATCATCCCCAGCGCCAATACCGCCATCAGCGCGCGGGAGGTCGCGGAAAGCGGGGATTTGACCCGCGCGGCCATCGCCAGCGAGGAAGCGGCCCTGGCCTTCGGCCTGACTGTCCTGCGGCGCAATATTCAGACCAGCAGCCGGAACACCACCCGCTTCTTCATACTGTCGCGGGAACAGAGGCCCTTGGGCGAGCCTGGGAAGGCCACGGTGGTTTTCCGGGTGAATAATGAGGTGGGCGCGCTGGTGAAGGTGCTGGCCTCCTTTGCCGACAGCGGACTGAACATGTCGCGCATCGAAAGCCGGCCCTTGCCCGAGACTGCGTTTGCCTATTTTTTCTCGGCGGATTTTGAGGGCGCTATGGATGCCGGCCATCTGGCAGCGGCCATGCAGGCGGCTTCGGCCTATACCCTGGAGCTTCGCTTGCTGGGGGTTTACCCCAAGGCCGTTCGTCCCTGATGGGAATAAAATCGGTGAAGTGAAATTTTCACGGGAATTTTGGCAGGAAGTATTGACAAATCTCATCCAAAGTGGTATGATAACCAAGCTGTCAGAAAGCAGCGGTATGTGGGCTCGTAGCTCAGCTGGATAGAGTGTTTGACTACGAATCAAAAGGTCGTGGGTTCGAATCCCGCCGGGCTCACTTGATTAGGAGCAATCCTGACGCACACCGCCGCTTTGGACAGCATGTGGGCTCGTAGCTCAGCTGGATAGAGTGTTTGACTACGAATCAAAAGGTCGTGGGTTCGAATCCCGCCGGGCTCACTGTCAACCCGTTGGCTTCCATGAGAGGCTGGCGGGTTGCTTTTTTTGTCCAAAGGCGAGGGACTCTAAGGGAAGTCTATACGCTGAAGGCGTAGGCAGCGGCGGTTCTGTCGATGCTGCAGGCATTGTTGATGTCTATATCGATGGCCGAAGCGTGGATGTTGGTTGCAGCGGTATGGGCGCCAGTATTGGCAACGGTTCTCGGGCCCAGGGCGGCAGCACCGCTGTCATCGGCGGCTTTGCCACGGCGGTGAGCAGCATTGCCATCGCGGGAGGATGGCTGAACGTCTCTGCGGGCAAGGATGCGTATGCCCTGGGGAGCAGTACCATAACGGTCGGTGCAGGCGGCATGCTGCGCTTTTATAGTGGTGCGCTGAACCGTATGGGTGGCAGATTGTCATGCATTGCCGATCAATATGTCACGCTCCAGAGCGCCATCAGGCTGACGCTATCCCTTTCGCCCGAAAAGACGCTGAAACTGAACGGTCAGACTTATCCCGCTTGAAACTCATCAATGAATGCTCAAACCGGCGAGCGGGAACCCCTCCGGCCTTGCCTGCGCGTCAACGACGCTTATCATCCAGGGCGAACCTGGTCATCAGCATGCCCAACGGCGTGGGTGCTTCTCGCTGCCTGGAAATGAACGATGCTTTTACAGAGGCCTTGGCGGCGTTGGATATCACCACGGTAACGATTTGTCAGGGTACCACCATCGCTATGACGCAGCTTGACGCCATTAGCGGCCCTCTGGGCATCAAGACCAAGCGCGGCGCGGGATACGCTACCGCTGAGGTCGGTGCGCGGTTCTGGTTTGCGCCCAATGACTGGCCCTGCGATGATGAGACCTTGGTCACGCGCACGGCCAGCAGCATGACGGCCTTTGTACGCCTGCTGCGGGCCGGGGAGGAAGCCCAGGCGGATGTATGACTGAAAATGAATGTCAATAGGAGAGGCCAATGTGCACAGCTTTGCGGGGAGAAAGGTCATAAAGAACGAACGGATCTCCGTTGTACTGGATACCGACGCTTTTAATGAGGTGGATGACCAGTTTGCCATCGCCTACCTTTTGTGCTCACAGGACAGATTGGATTCCTGGCGCTGTATGCCGCGCCTTTTACTTACAAGCAAGCGGCAGCGCCGGGAGATGGCATGGAAAAGCGCTGCCGGGAGATCGGCGATCGGCAAGCTGCTCCGACTGATGGGGGAGGATAAGCCGTTTTATCGCGGTTCGCCGGTCTGACTGCCGGACGAGCATACCCCTGTAAAGAGCAAGGATGCCGGCGATCTGGTAAGCCGATGCGTGAGGCATTCGCCGGATAACCCGCTGTATGTGGTAGAGATCGGCTCCATTAACCAACGTGGCTTCCGCCATGCTGATGGAGCCTGCTATATGCGATCGGATGATTCTGGTGCGGCTGAGTGGTCGCGCTTGGTTACCCGCGAGTTCAACATGCGTCAGGATGTGGGGGCAGCCAGGGTGGCGTTTAGTGTGGCTAAGCGCTTGGCGCAGCCGCCTGGACGTGGCGAGTCGTCTGGCTGTGCTGGAGTATTGGCTTCGGGGGAAATACGCACTTGGCGATTATCTGGTGGATGCCGTCATGGGCGCAGCGGAAGCTTATGCCGACGGGAAACCCTGGAGCAGAGTTATTGGGGATGCGGCGGCTGTTGCATGGCTGCTCAATGGCCCTGCGAGGATGCTGGCTGCCAGGGAAGAACCGCGGCCCGTGCCTGGCCTACAATCATCAGTATGATATTTCATGCGCTTCCCTGCCTATGACTTGTGTGTATGGCGTTCATCGGGACGCGAGTTTCCAGGATTTATGCGGCAAGCTGGCGCAATGTACCACGGAAATGTGCGCGGCGCCTGAGCTGTCGGGTTAATCATGCAAACAGCGCCCCCGAAGGTCGGTCTTTCGCGCCGACATCGGGGGCGTGTTCTGTATCGGTCAGGCCGATGCCATGTGATCGAACTGCGCGGCGTACATGGCGGCGTAGACGCCGCCCAGGGCCAGCAGCGCCTGGTGGGTTCCGCGCTCCACAATGCGCCCCTTGTCCATGACCAGAATCTCATCGGCGCCCACAATGGTAGAAAGTCTGTGGGCAATGATGAAGCTGGTACGCCCCTTCTGCAGGGCCAGCATGGCATCCTGGATCAGCAGCTCAGTGCGGGTGTCCACGTTGGAGGTGGCCTCGTCCAGAATGAGCATCCGGGCGTCCAGGAGCATGGCGCGGGCAATGGTCATCAGCTGCTTTTGCCCCTTGGAGATGCTTCCGCCGCTGCCGGTGACAACGGTATCATAGCCCTTGGGCAGGGAAAGGATCATATCATGAATGTGCGCGGCCTTGGCGGCGGCGATGACTTCCTCACGGGTGGCGTCGGGCCGGGCGTAGGCCAAGTTGTCGTAGACGGTGCCATCAAAGAGCCAGGTATCCTGCAGAACCATGGTGAACTGCCGCCGGAGGCTTCGGCGGGTCAGGGCGCGGATGTCCTGGCCGTCCAGGAGGATCGTGCCTTCGCTGACATCGTAGAAGCGCATCAGCAGGTTGATGAGCGTGGTCTTGCCGCAGCCTGTTTCGCCCACGATGGCGATGGTCTTGCCGGGCTGCGCTGTGAAGTCAATATGATGCAGCACGCGGCTGTCCGGCGCGTAGCCGAAGGATACATCCCGGAAGCTTACCTCGCCCCGGCAGCTGACAAGCTCCCTGGCCTCCGGCGCGTCCTCCGGCTCGATGTCCAGGTCGATGAGCCCCAGTACGCGCTCGGCGGCGGCCAGGGCCGACTGCAGTTCGGAAAGAATATTGGCAAACTCATTGATGGGGCCTGAAAACTTGCGGGAGTACAGCACAAAGGAGCTGACGCCTCCCAGGCTGATGGCGTCCAGCATGTATAGAATCGCCCCGAACACGCTGACGGCGGCCATCGACAGGTTATTGATAAGGTTGACCGTGGGGCCGGTCATGACGGCGTAGTGCTCGGCCTTCCAGGTAGCGGTGGTGGCCGCTTCGTTGTGGCGGGCGTAGCGCTGGTTGAATTCCGCCTCCTGGTGATAGGCGCGGATGGTCTTCAGGCCGGAAACGGTTTCCTCGTTGAAGCCGTTGAGCGCGCCGAGCTTCCGCGAGCGGGCGCTGAACAGGGGCCGCACGACCCTGGAGCGATGCCGGGTGAAAAGGATGGAGGCGGGAATGGTGAACACAGAGACCAGCATCAGCACAGGAGAGATGGTGACCATCATGGAGAAGCTGCCCACCACGGTAATCAGGCTGGTCAGAATCTGGGTGAGGTCGGTAGAAATGGACGCGCCCACGGTGTCCACGTCATAGGAGAGGATGGAGATGACATCGCCGGTTTGATGGGTATCGAAGAAGCTGATGGGCAGGCGAGTCATATGGTTGAAAAGGTCGCCGCGCATCTGCTGAACCACGCTGCGGGACAGACGGATCATCATGGCTGACAGCAGCCAGCCGATGAGCGCGGAAACGGCCGCCAGCACGATCATCCATATCACATAGCGGAGGACTATGGGGAAATCCACATGGCCGGGCATGATGGCGTCGATGGCCGCGCCGGACAGCTTGGGCGTCATCAAGGCCAGAACGTTGCCCACCACGCTGAGCAGGGAAGCCGCCACGATCAGCCAGCGGTATTTGGCCAGGTAGCGCCAAAGCCTTCGCAGCACCTTGGCCGAGCCTTGACGAGGTCTGGCGCCTGATGCCTTGGTCGGAAGTCCGCCTCGATTCATATGGCCTCACCTCCCAGCTGCAGCTTGGTCAGTTCGCGGTACATGGGACAGTTCTGGAGCAGTTCATCATGGGTGCCGTTGCCAACGATGCGCCCCTTCTCCATCACCAGGATGTGATCCGCCGCCATGACGGAGGATACCCGCTGGGCCACAATGACGGTGGTGGCATGGCCATGTCGGGCCCTCAGGGCGTGGCGAAGCTCACGGTCGGTGCGGAAGTCCAGGGCGGAGGAGCAATCGTCCAGCAGGAGCAGCCGCGGGTCGCCGGCCAGGGCCCGGCAGATCAGCACACGCTGCTGCTGGCCGCCGGAGAGATTGCGGCCCTTGACGTTCAGGGGGAAGTCCAGGCCGCCCTCTTTGCGGCGGATGAAGGCGGCCTGGGCGCAGTCAATGGCGGATTCGATGGCTTCCTCGCTCACCGTTCGCCCGAAGCGGATGTTTTCCCGAATGGTATCCGCCATCAGAAAGTCACTCTGGAAAACGACGCCCAGTCGGCCGTGAAGCTCATCCGGCGTCAGGCTGGCGATGGGACGGCCGTCCAGAAGAATACGGCCCTGATCGGGATCGTACAGGCGCATCAGCAAGGAGAGCAGGGTGCTCTTGCCGGAGCCTGTGGGGCCGATGATGCCCAGGGTCTGCCCATGATCCACCGAGAAGGACAGATCAGATACGTTGTTGAAATGCTTGTTATAGGAAAAGGAAACATTTTCAAAGACCACATGGGCGGAGGTATCCGCCTTCGGCGCCTCCGTGCGGGTCAGGTCTTCCGGCGTCTGCATGATTTCCTCAATGCGCCGGGCGCTGGCCGAGCCCTTCGAGTACAGGATGAACAGGCGGGAAATGGACAGCATGGCGTTGAGAATGATGGTGAAATAGCTCAGGAAGGCGATGATGGCGCCCGGCAGCGCCTGGCCCTGATACACGCGGTACGCGCCCACCAGCACCACCAGCGCCAGGCCGGTGTTCAGCACTAAGTTGACAAGGGGACTGACCATGGCCATGGTCATATCCGCTTTGCGCTGACGGCGGGACAATTCCTCATTGACCCTGCCGAAGCTGTCGCGCTCCTGCTGCGTGCGGGACAGCGCCCTGATGACGCGGGCCCCGGCCATGTTCTCCTGCACCTTGCGCACCATCATATCCTGGCCTTCCTGGACGTGGGTGAACAGCGGGACGCCTTTGCGGCTGGAGAAAATCACAATCATGGACAGGAGGGGGAGCGTCGCGATGAGGACGAGGGTCAGCACAGGCTCCAGGGACAGGCTGACCAGGATACCGCCCAGGAGAAGAATCGGCGCGCGGATGCCCAGGCGCTGGATACGATCCACCATGTTCTGCACGTTGTAAGTGTCTGTGGAAAGGCGCGACACCAGGGAGGCGTCGGTGATGCTTCCTTGCTGGGCGGTGGAAAGGGTGGTGATCTTTTCAAACAGGTCGCGGCGCAGGTTATAGGTGAATACCCTGGTGATGTCGGTGCTCATGCGGTTGGCGACAACGTTGCCCAGCCACGCGCCCAGCGCGCACAGGAGCATTCCCGCCGCCATCAGCCAGACGCCTTGCAGGTCGCCCGCGGGCGCGTAGGTATCCAGCAGAACGGACAGCATCCCTGGCAGCAGCAGTTCCACCACCGTGCCGGACATCTTGATGGTCAGCTGCATGGACATGCGCTTCCAGTGGGGCTTTAAGTATCGGAAGACCGTTCGCACAGCGCCTTGCCTCCCTTCACATACGCCTCGGCCCGCTGGGCAACGCGGCCCATCAGGTCATCCAGCAGCGCTTTTTCCTCAGGGGTGAAGTCCGCCGTCAGGTATTCCCGCCATGCTCGCAGTGTGCCGAATAGCCGGGGCTTGAGGGCTTCGGCCTTGTCGGTGGGGTAAACGCGCCAAATGCGTCGGTCGGCGGGTTCCTCCTCGCGGCGGATATAGCCCTTTTCCTCCAGCCCGGCCAATTGCCTGGCAACGCTGGACTTGTTCACGTTCAGCTCCCTGGCTAACTCCTCCTGGGTCATGCCGGGCTGACGGAACAGCGCCGTCAAATAATGAACATGGCAGCCCGCCAGGCCGGTGTCCGCCAATTCACGCTCGCGATAACGCATCGCGCAGCGGTGGGTCACGCCGATCTGCCTTGAGAAGGGCGGCATGGGGATCATCTCGCTTTCCACAAATAAATGGTTGCGTCTGCAACGTTGCAAACGCAACCATTATAGCGAAGAAATGGAAAAAAGTCAACTTCCCGGCTCGTCAAACAGGGATAGCTGTCGGGGCTGGGAGGCCAGCAGAGCGCGGTTGATGTCCTTGAAGCGCCAAAGGAGACCGTGGCGCTGGCAGGCTTCGCGGAAGGCGTCATAGAGCCGCTCCGGTTGCTGGGCGGGGCATTCGTAGGCGTTGCCGAAGGCGTGGAGATAGCGCTCCCTGACGCCGGGAAAATCCCTTTGCAGGGCGTCGAAGTAGTATTCCCGGTTGCCGCTGCGCAGCGTCATGCCGAAGAAGCAGACCACATACCTGGCACCGGCGTCGGCGGATAGCGTCACGATCCGGCGAATGTTGTCCTCCCTGTCCGTGATAAAGGGCAGGACGGGATTCAGCCATATGCCGCCGAATATGCCGGCGTCCGTGAGCTTGCGCAAGGCGGCAAGCCGCTGGGAGGTGGGGGAAACGCGGGGCTCGATCCTGCGGCAAAGGGCGTCATCGGCGCAGGTGACGGTCAGCCGGACGTCCACCGGCGCGTGACAGGCCATATCACGCAGCACATCCGCGTCCCGGGCGCATAGAGCGGACTTGGTGGTGTACGAGGCGCCGAAGCGGTAGCGGCCCATGAGCGTCAGCGCCTGGCGGGTCAATTGCAGGTTTTCCTCCAGCGGATTGTAGGGATCGCTCATGGCGCCCATGGAGATAACGCCGGTTTTCCTTTTGGCTCTCAGTTCATTTTCCAGCAGGGCAATAGCGCCTTCCTTGGGCTGGACGCGGTCAAAATCCTTGATGCCATAGCAAAGCGAACGGGAATCGCAATAAATGCAGCCGTGGCTGCAGCCGCGGTAAAGATTCATGTTCCAGTCGGTATGGAAGAAATCAGCGTCGCTGACGCGAACAGGGATCAGCAGCTGCCTTGGCGTCGGCAAAGTCACGATTTCACCTCCATGGCCATCATTATAGAGGGAAAGACGAGGGATTGTCAAGGCGAACAGGAATCAATGTTCGCGTAAGGATTCCGGGGGAAAGTCTTGATTATTCCGTCCTGTCTGGTATATAATAATCTGTATGAAATTTCGGAAGGAAGCGAGTGACGGCCATGCAGCAACCGCATATCCGTGATTATAAAGGCAAGCGGGTTCACATGATCGGCATCGGGGGGTCCAGCATGTCGGGGCTGGCGGAGATGCTGATGGACAAGGGCTATCGCGTGACAGGCTCGGACCGCAGCGAGGGCTATCTTCTGGGCGATGTCCGCGCGAAGGGCGCGGAGGTTTATGTAGGCCACCGGGCTGAAAATGTCCGCGGCGCGGATGTGGTGGTGTACACCGCGGCTATCCCGGCGGACAATCCTGAACGGGCTGAAGCCGAGCGCCTGGGCATTCCCAGTATGGAGCGGGCCTACCTGCTGGGCCAGCTGATGGAGGGCTACCCCGAGGCTGTGGGCATTTGCGGCGCGCACGGCAAGACCACCACCACCTCCATGCTCAGTCAGATCCTGGTGGAGTGCGGCCTGGATCCGACCATTCATATTGGCGGCAAGCTGGATGCCATCGGCGGCTCCACCCGTATTGGTCAGGGCGACGCTTTTTTAGCGGAGGCCTGTGAGTTCCGTCGGAGCTTTTTGCAGATGAAGCCTACCATGGCTGTGGTGCTGAACATCGACGCCGATCATCTGGACTGTTACAAGGATATTGATGAGATTGAGAGCACCTTTGGGCAGTTCATGGCCCTTGTGCCCCAGGACGGGCTGATTATCGGCAAGGGTACGGACGAGCGCATTCTCCGGCAGATGGCGGGGCTGCGCTGCCGCAAGGAAACCTTCGGGCAGACGGCGGTGTGCGACTGGCATCCCGTGAACCTTCGGGAGGATGACCGGGGCTATGCTTCCTACGAGCTGTATCACGGCGATACGCCGATAACCACGGTTACGATGGCGGTGCCCGGCGGCTTCAACGTGGAAAACGGCTTGGCGGCGCTGGCGGCGGCACACGCGCTGGGGGCCGATATGATAAAGGCCGCGGAAAGCCTGGGCCGCTTCCGCGGCGCTCATCGCCGGTTTGAACTGACCGACACCATTGACGGCGTGGAGATTTTCCATGATTACGGCCATAATCCAACGGAAATGCGCAATGCGCTGAATGTGGCGCGCAAGCGTTGCAAGGGCCGTCTATGGGCTGTGATGCAGCCCCACACCTACAGCCGGGTGCGCAGCCTGTTCAGCGATTACCTGACCTGCACGGCGGCCGCGGACTTTACCCTGGTGACGGACATCTGCGCCGCACGGGAAAAGGATCCCGGCGACCTCAACAGCGGCATGCTGGTGGATGGCATGCGGGCCAACGGCATTGACGCCGTCTGGACGCCTTCTTTCGATGATACGGAGCGTTATCTGCGCGACCGCTGGCAGCCCGGGGATCTGGTGCTGACCATGGGCTGCGGGGATGTGAATTTGCTCAACGACCAAATCCATCAGCATGAGGTGCAAAGGAAACAGCCATGAGCATGGATATCCATCCCTATACGAAGGAACGCATTGAAGACGTTGTCAGATTTGAGCAGGAGCTGCGCAGGCAGGAGGATTTCTACCAGTGGCGCATTGACGAGGCCTATATTCGCCAGGTGACGGCCAGCTTTGACAACGCGGCCTTTGACGCCGCCGTTTCCTTTCTGGCTTATGAGAACGGCGCGGTGGTGGGCCGGATTGACGCCGCCGTCGTTCCGACCCGCTTTGACGGCTCCAGCCAGGCCTACCTGGATTGGCTGTGTGTGCTCAAGAGCCATCGCCATCACGGCGTTGGGCGGCAGCTGATGCAAAGCCTGCGGATGGAATTGAAGCGCCGGGGCGTTGCCAAGATGGTCGGTCTCATCGCTGCCAATGACGAGGCGCAGCGGTTTTATCGCGCTGTAGAAAACGCCAGAATCCAGGATGAAGGCATCTGGATTGACATCATTTGATACGATGCTGCATCAGAAGGAACAAGGGGACGGCGGCTGACGATGACGCCGTCCTTTTGCCGTGGTTCACGCAGAGCAGCGTCAACCGCCTTGCTCCTCCGCGCCGATGTTCTTTTCAGAGTCTTGTCCCCATACCCTTGCACAAGAAGCACGGGGAGGTAGGCTATGGACAAGACAGCGAAGGCAAAGGCGTTTTCCGCCGTGGGCGCGGTAGTCGGCGCGGGCTTTGCGTCAGGGCAGGAGATCGACGGCTTTTTTGCGCGTTTCGGGATAAACGGTCTCATAGGCGCTGGCGCGGCCATCATCATCATCGCGGCGTTGGCGGGATGGGCGCTGACCCATCCCGGCGTCGCGGGGATGCCCTTCAGCTGGGCTGGCCGATGGCCGGGACGGCTGTGGCGGGGCATGTTCGGCGCGCTGGCCCTGGCTTCCGGCGGCGCGATGCTGGCCGGGGCAGGGGAGCTGGCAGAGCTGATGCTGCCCATCCCGCTGGCCTATCCCCTTGGGCTGACGGCGAGCCTTGGGCTGGCGCTGCTGATGGCCCGGGGCCGCCAGGCCATTCCGTGGGTCAGCAAGGCGCTGGTGGGGCTGACGGTCTTGATGGCTCTGGCAGGCTGGGCGCTTCCGGCTAAACGCGCTGCCGTCGTATGGAAAAATGGCCTGTTGGATAGCCTGATTCATGGCGCAAGCTATGGTGGTATGAACATGGCGCTGGCGGCGCCGCTGCTGGCGTTATCGGCCGGTGAAATGACGCCAAAGGGGAAAAAGCAATGCGTCTTCCTGACCGCCGGCATCATGGGGACGCTGCTGACGGCGGGGGTTTTGCTTTTTTACCGGCATACGGCGCTGATTGGTCAGACGCTGCCCTTTGTTCGGATGATGGGCTTTTATGGCCGCCTGGGCTGGCAGGTATCGGGCGTCACGCTGTATTTGGCGCTGCTGACCACCGCCTGTGCCGCGCTGAGAGGCTTGTACGCGCTTTTGCCTCAGCGGAAATGGGCGCCGGTGGCCGCGCCACTGCTGCTGCTGGCGTCCTCCGCCTTTGGCTTTGCCGGAATGGTGAGCAGGGTCTATCCGGCGTTGGGCGCTGGCTGTCTTGGGCTGCTGACGGCGGCCGCGATAACCGCATGGCGCGAAAAGTGAGAAAACAGCCGCTTCGGGCTTTTCTTCCGAATCGGAGTGTGGTATAATCATAGAACACGCTGTCCCCATGGATGGCAAGCTGGAGGCAAAGAGGGCGAATGGCGTTGAATGTACGGCATCAGCGGCGCGTGGTGGATTTAGCCATCCTGCGCGAAAACGTGAGACTCATCTGCCAGGCTGTACCTGATACCGCACGGGTGATGGCGGTGGTCAAGGCGGACGCCTATGGCCATGGGCTGGCGCCCGTGGCGAAGGAAGCGCTGCTGGCCGGAGCTTCCTGGCTGGCAGTGGCGACCGTGGAGGAAGGCGCAGCGCTGCGCGAGGCGGGTGTTGCCGCGCCGATCCTGGCTCTTGGCGCCACATCGCCGGATGAAGCCATGGCCGCTGTGCCCCTGGATATTACCCTGACGGTTTGCACACCGGAGATGGTGCGCTCGGTGCAGGCGGCTGCGGTGTGCTGCCATCGTGAAGCGCCTGTGCATCTGAAGCTGGATACAGGGATGAACCGCATCGGCGTACGGGACGAAGGCGAGCTTCGTGCGGTAATGGAGACGCTGTCAGACTGCCCTGACGTCCGGCTGACCGGGGCCTTCACCCACTTCGCTGACGCGGACGGGCAGGACATGGCCTTCACGGACGAGCAGTTCCACCGCTTTACGCGGCTTACCTCGCTTTTGCCCAGGGGGATCCTGCGGCACTGCTGCAATTCGGCCGCGACGCACCGCTGCCCCGAGGCTGCGCTGGATATGGTGCGCGCGGGCATTTCCATGTACGGTTATCCGCCGGTGGAGACAAGCCTGCCTCTGCGGCCTTTCATGTCCTGGGAGACGGAGGTCACCTATGTGAAGACGCTTCACCCGGGCGATACGGTAAGCTACAACCGCTGCTATACGGCGGAGAGGCCCATCGTGCTGGCGACTGTGTCCTGTGGCTATGGCGACGGCTATCACAGGGCGGCCACAGGCAAAGCGGAGGTGCTGATTCATGGCCGCCGCGCCCCGGTGGTAGGGCGAATCTGTATGGATCAGATGATGGCGGATGTGACCGATATTCCGGGTGTCCGTCCGGGCGACCGGGTGACGCTCATGGGCCAGGACGGCGATGAACAAATCACCGCTGAGGATATTGCGCGCTGGGCGGGTACCATCAGCTATGAGGTGCTGCTGGCGGCGACTGGCCGCGTACCCCGGGAATGGATTCATGGCAGCTGCTGAGAAGGCGGCTCTGCGACGAGCAGTGCGGGCAGCCTGGATGGGAGAGGAACAGCGCGCGCGGGAAAGCGCGGCGCTTTGCGGCCACCTCCTTCAAAGCGCATGGTATCAGGCTGCGCAGGTGGTTGGCGCCTACTGGCCCATGAGGCGGGAGGCGGATGTGACGCCGCTGCTGAAGGACGCTATCGCCCGGGGGAAAACGCTGGCGCTGCCGCTGGTTGAGGGTTCCCGCGCCATGTCCTTCCGCCGCGTTCCAAGCCTTGACGTGCTGCGGCCTGGAGCCTATGGTCTGCTGGAGCCGGAACCTGGATTGGACGTGATGCCCGCGGAGGCGCTGTCGCTGCTGATTGTCCCGGTAGAAGCCGTTGATCGCCGTGGCTTCCGCCTGGGCAAAGGCGGGGGATACTACGATGCTTATCTTCCGGCGGTACGCTGCCCGACCATCGGGGCGGTGATGTCCTGGCAGTGGCGGGATGGCATTCCGCTGGAGCCATGGGATCAACCGCTGAACGCGGCGGCGGATGCCGATGGCATACACCTGTTTGAGATCGGATACAAGGAAAGGAATGGAGTACTGTGAGCAAAAAAAAGCCGTCCATGAAGCTTTCGGATGTCAAGCTGAACTATCTGACCGGCAAACCAGTGGATCACCAGACCCTCAAGAGCTGCTTTTCCATGTTCGGCTCCCTGATTGCCATGGGGGTGCTGTTCGTTATTATTGGCATGGCGCTGATGATGGACAGCGCGTTTCTGCGCATTCTTCTCAATGGCGCGGTACTGCTATCCGCGCTGTTCATGTACTTTCAGATGGGCTCTGCGAAAGGCGGAAACGCGGTCAATCAGGGTGAAATCATGTACGACCGCCGTCAGAATGGACATCTTGTTTCGGAGAACGACCTGCGGAACTGCTACCATCCCGCCAAGGGCTTTGTGATTGGTTTGCTGGGTTCGCTGCCCTTCATCATCATCGCCACGATTCTGGCGCTGACGACCTCCCGCCAGATGACGGGCATGGGCGCGCTGCCCTCCTGGCTGAGCGCCTTCCAGAACCGTGCCGAAATCGGCAACGCGCTGGCCTACTATTATGAGCCTGTGGCCCTGACCGCGGAGGACGTGACTCGCGTGATCACCCGCATGATGATGATGCCTGTGGTTAATATTTTTAACCTCTATGACGCGAATGCCCTGCTGCTGATGGAGCGGCTGAGCCCCCTGTTCCTGCTGCTGCCCGGCGTGGCCTACGGCATCGGCTATACCCAGGGCATCACGCTGCGCAAGCAGGTTGTCATCGGCATTGCCGAGGGGGAAAAGAAGCGCAAGAAGAAGGAACGCCGCCAGCAGCGTCAGCGTACTCGGGAACCCAAGGGCCCCGAGCAGCTGAATTGAGGCTGCTATGCGGATCATAGCGGGCAGCGCCCGTTCCCGCGTGATTGAAGCGCCCAAGGGCCGGGATACCCGCCCCACGCTGGATCGTGTGCGGGAAAATCTGTTCAACATTCTGCAGGGACGCGTGATGGATGCAAGGGTGCTGGATCTGTTCGCCGGAAGCGGAGCGCTGTCCCTGGAGGCTGTCAGCCGAGGCGCCGCCTTGGCGGTGATGGCAGATCGTGATCAGGCGGCTATTGCGGCGGAGAAGCAGAATGTGCGGGCCCTGGGCTTTGAGGCGCACACGCGGGTTATCCATGCGCCATGGCAGCAGACGGTTCATCTGCTGATCCAGGAGGGGGCCAGCTTTGACCTGGTTTTTCTTGACCCGCCCTATGCCATGGAGGGGCTGGCTCAGGTCATGGAATCCCTCGTGCCGCTGCTGACAGAAGACGCCCTGGTGGTGGTGGAGCATGAGGCAAGAACGGCCCCGACGGCTTGCGACGCCTATGAAAAGACAGATGAACGAAAATGGGGCTATGTCGGCGTCAGTTTTTTCCGCCTGAAGGAGTAGAAAGGCCGCGCAATGGAAAGAATTTGTGTATATCCGGGCAGCTTCGACCCTATTACGGTGGGGCATTTGGACGTTATCCGTCGCGCGGCTGGGTTGTTCGACCGCGTGGTTGTGGCGGTGCTGCGCAATCCCGGCAAGGCGGGCTGCTTCCCCATAGAGGAGCGGCTGTCCATGATTGCCGATGCCTGCCAGGAAATGCCGAGCGTGTCTGTAGACGCCTTCGACGGATTGCTGGCAGACTATATGCGCCGCACGGAGGCCAGCGCAGTGGTGCGGGGATTGCGTTCGGCGGCGGACTTTGAATCGGAACAAACCATGGCGCACCTCAACGCCCGGCTGCTCCCGGGCATGGAAACGGTTTTTCTTGCGGCCAGGCCGGAGCATGCCTGCGTATCTTCCTCCGCGGTGCGGGAGATCGCATGTTTTGGCGGCGACATCAGCCAGTACGTTCCCGATGCCATTTTGGCACGGGTGAGGGCGCATTTTCAACAGTGACAGGGGAGGACAAGCATATGGCAGTGAAAGACAACGGCGCGGTGGAAACCTGTTTGAATCTGATTCGTGAAATGAGCGACGCTGTGAAGGACGCACGTCGGGCTTTTATGAACAGCGATGCCTGCGTGGTCAGCCGCAGCTATCTGGACGATCGCTTGGGCATCCTGAGCGATACGCTGCCCGAAGCGGTCAATCAGGCGGCGACCATTGTCCGCGAGGTCAATCAAATTCGTGCCCAAACTGACCGGGAATGCAATGAGCTGCTGACTCAGGCTCAGGTCAAGGCGCAGCAGATGGTGGCGGAAGCCCAGCAGGCTGCCCAGAAGGCGAATGCGGAGGCCCAGCAGGCCGCCCAGCAAGCGGAGCGCACCGTGCAGGAAACTGCCCGCCGCAGTCAGGAGGAAGCCCAGCGCATCATGCAGCAGACGGAGCAAAATCTGGCAGCCATGCGCGCCCGCGCTGAAGAGGAGTGCCGCGAAAAGGTCAGCCAGGAAAATGTTTATCGCGTCGCAGTGGTTGAGGCTGATGAGCTGCGCGAAAGCACCCATAAGGAATTGACACAAATTCGCCAAAATACCTTCGACTATCTGGACAACGTGATGGGGAAGGTTGACCGATACCTTGCGGATGTCATGAATGACGTGCGTATGGAGCGCGGTGAGCTGAACAACCATCGCTGACAACGGCTTTCTAAAAAATCCAGCAAGTTGCGACAAATGTTCACGGTTCGTTCATACGGACTTCACAATTATCCAGTATTCTAATCTTGCGATCAGGAAGGAAGCCACCACCTGAATGATTGTAATCTCCTTTTTCCTGACATTCCGCAAGAATGTCAACCTCCCTATCCTCCATACAAGCAAAGGCCACCGGACAGAATGCGAGTTCTGCACGGTGGCCTTTGTGATATGAAGAAATCGAATATGTTAAGGAAAAACCTTAATTGCAGTGTATTTCTTGGCAGTGTCAACCTGTTCCCCGTTTTCATAGACTGTA
>CANOHT010000023.1 GCA_947565865.1 uncultured Clostridia bacterium | reverse complement strand
CGTAAAGATACTCGCCAAAACCCCCGTTTTTTCAGCGTCCATCCTCCGGCAAATTCTTCTTCTGTTGCTTTTGGGTCGATATAAACTTCCTGTCTTGCAGGTTGCACATCCTCCAATGCGTACAACTCAATCATGGCATCCCTGCGCTCCTCGATATCGCGGAAAAGCCATCGCAATTCTCTGGACATGATTAATTCATCTTCAGTATGAGAAAACATGCGATAATCAACTTTATCTATACGCTTAGCTCTCAACGGAACGCTAGGTAAATAAAAATAGACAAAGGGAACGCGATAACGTTTAGCTAAATCCTTTGCCTGCAATAATGTTGGATACTCTTGTCCAGATTCCCACGCTAAAATCTTTTCCTCAGATACTTTTAGTTTCGGAGCAATTTCAGCGACAGAAATGCGATCTAATTCTCGTGCCCAGCGGAGAACCTCAGGTGTAACTAATGCCGGTATACTTTTGGCCATATGAAGCCCTCCTTCCTTCTGCTTTTTGAATATTATAGCACAAAGCACTAAAAAAGTGAATCCTACAATTGCTTTATAATGCTATTTCAACCCCAAATATATGAAGCCAATCCCGCGTACCTCAGTATCGCACTGAATTATGTGGGTCTTGTCGCTTATGCAGCATCAGACGACATCTTCCATATCGTTTGCAAAAGTGAAACTCATCCTAGCCTCCACCGTCATCTTTTTCACCATACTCGTCCAAAGCATCGCGTCAAACTCATCAATGGGCATTTCCCTGCCGTGCAGATTCTTTATGAACGTCTCCATCTCACTCCGCTTGTGAGTGCGCCTTGCGCACGCTGCCTCAATGCCTTTAAACTGGTCAACTGCTAACTGAAACCCCTTAGACAGACCCCAGCATCGTTACTCGAATTCAGCTTGATCTATGGTCATACTGACGTTTACAAAAAACGCTTAATGCATTATAGAAGCATTTATCCCAAACCTGATATAATGCAACCAAGACAATCCAGAAAGAGAGGATCTCAACGAAATATTCTCCCGAATTAAGAGCTGCTGCTATCAAGAGCCACCTGGCAGACGGTCAATCTATTGCTGAAATTTCCCTGAATGCAAGCGTACCCAAGAGCACCCTCTACAATTGGATTCAGAAACATCGACAGAAAGAACAATCACAAAAGGATCATTCACAGCCAGTTACTTTACAAAACATCCACCATCTCGAAGCTAAGATACAAAGGTTTGAAGGAATAGTCTCCATTTTAAAAACCGTTCAATGTACTGTTCATGCGCCGCTATCAGATCGACTCAATGCTATTGAGCAGCTCCAAGGTCAATACAGCATACACATGTTATGCGAAGCAATGGACGTATCTCGTGGCACATTCTACAACCATATATTTCGAAACAAACGTGACAACACGTGGTATGCCAAACGCCGTGAAGAGCTGCGCCTTCAGATACAAGAAATCTACGATGACAGTAAACAAATCTTCGGTGCTCAAAAGATCGCTGCTGTTTTACGCAATAAGGGTATCAAAACCAGCGAACATCTTGTTCGAGAACTCATGCAGGATATGGGGTTGGCAAGCATACGACAGAGCGCCAAGAACCTGTATGATAAAGAAATCTCCAGATACAAGAATTATGTCAATCAGCAGTTTGATGTAAAGCAGCCGAATCAGGTATGGGTGAGCGATGTGACGCAATTCCGCTATAATGAAAAGAGCTACTACATCTGCGTAATCATAGACTTATTTGCTCGAAAGGTCATAAGCTAAAAATTAGCCAGCGTAATAACATACAGTAGGTGAAGCTTGCGTTCCGACAAGCCTATGATAATAGAAGACCTGATACTTCGCTCATCTTCCATACAGACCATGGTAGCAACTACCTCTCCAATGCATTTTGTGATTATTTAAAAAAGCTAGGTGTTACGCAATCCTTCTCGCGAGCTCATGTTACTTATGATAACTCTGTCATGGAGTCATTTTTCGCTTCCATGAAACGTGAAGAACTGTACCGAACGAAATATCGCTCGGAAAGAGAATTCAAAGAAGCAGTCGATTCCTATATCGAATTCTATAATAATAAGCGCCCACATGCCAAGTTGAAATACAAGACACCGAATCAAAAGGAAGCCGAATATGTAGGAGAACTTTGCGAATAACCGCTCCATAGCTTGGACATGGAGAGTTCAAATATATGACTTTTGATCGTTTGCGTCCTTATTCTTTCTTATTCCAATTTCTTGTCTAGATCAACGATCATTTTCGGTTCATCAAAATCCCCAGAAAACATAGGGACAAAACAAAACCACCTATAATGTCCAAACCTTAAGGGGTTCGGATTTCATAGGTGGTTTCATATGGCGGAGCGGGTGGGATTCGAACCCACGGTACCGTGAGGTACAACTGATTTCGAGTCAGTCCCGTTATGACCGCTTCGATACCGCTCCATAGTGAACGGATGCCGCGTCTGATGGCGCGACGTCCATTCGCCAAGGTATCATACCACACTTTCCGCCTTTTGGCAAGGTCTGCGCCATCAATTTCGCAGGACAACGGGTTCCCGGGTGGTCACCCGGCTAAGAAACATGGCGTCATGCTCCACCAGCAGCAGGGTGGGCGTAAATTGAAGGATCAGCGCTTCCAGCTGAACACGGCTGAAGACGTCGATATAATTCAGCGGCTCGTCCCAGACATACAGATGCGCCGGTGTACAAAGGCTGCGCGCCAGCAGGAGCTTTTTCTTCTGGCCCTGACTCATGGCCTGCAAGGGCCGCTCAAAAAGCTCCCGGGTGAAATCCATGTTGCGCAGGATGGCCTTGAACAGCGTCTCGTCCACGTCGCTTTCACGGATGAAGTCCCGCAGGTCACCCTGAAGATTGCCCGTTTGCTGAGGCACATAGGAAAGAATCAGGCCGCTGGCCACACGGACATCACCCTCCAGCGCGCTGCCCTGGCCGCACAGGGCCTTGAGAATGCTGGATTTTCCACAGCCATTGGGGCCGGCAAGGGCTACGCGTTCTCCCCGGCGGATGTCCAGATGAACGTCCCGGCACACGATTCTTTCATCGTAGCGGACGGCGGCGTTCTTTAGGGTCACAAGGGTCTCCTTCGGATGGCGAAGAACCGTCAGGCGGAGGTCGCCCACCCGCTCCACATTGTGCAGCAGGGACTGTTTCTCCTCAACGGCCGCTTCCCGGCGGCGCAGGGTAGAGGTGGAGCGCTTCATCATGGCCGCCGCCCTGGCGCCCACATAGCCGCGGTCCACCGCAGCGCTCTCGCTGGGAGCCACATGAAACTTCCCCTTTTCCGCGGCGGCGCTCCAGGCGGCTGCCCGTCGGGCGGATTCCTCTAAGCGGCGGATATCCTTTTTCAGGCTGTCGTTTCTGGCCTCCTCGTAGGCGTTCTGCTGGTTCAGCCGCGATTCCCAGGCATCGTAATCGCCCTGCATCACCCATACATCCGCCCGGTTCAGCGAAAGCACATGGTCGATACAGCGGTTGAGGAAAGCGCGGTCGTGGCTCACCAGAAGGAAACCGTCCTTGCGGCGCAGATAATCAGCCACCAACGCGCGGCCGTGGGCGTCCAGATGGTTGGTGGGTTCGTCGATAAGGGGGTAGACATCCTCCCGACTGAACAGCGCCGCCAGGAGCGCCTTGGTCTGTTCCCCCTGGCTGAGTGTGCTGAAGGCACGGTCGAGCACATCCTCCTCCAGCCGCAGAAGATTCATCTCCCGCAGAAGCTCCCACTCCTGGACTTCCGGCGCGGCTTCCTGCATCACCGCCAAGGTGGAGCGCGAAGGATCAGCGACATCAAAGGGGAAATAAACGGGCGTCAGCGGGCAGTCGATGGCGCCCTGATAAGGAAACTGCCCCGCCAGAAGCCTAAGGAGCGTGGTCTTGCCCCGGCCGTTGCGGGCGATCAGCCCCATACGCCATGACGTGTCCGCCACGGCGTTCAGGCCCTCAAACACGGGGGTATAGCTGCCCTCGTAAGAAAACGAGAGCTGTTGAATTTTCAGCTGCATGGGAAAAACCTCCTTACGAACGGACGCAGGGAGGCAAAACGAGCGCAACAAAACAGACCGATTCCGCCTGACGCACCATTCCGCCATAGCAAAGCAAGCCGCGACGCGGCGCTTATGCCTCCCTGTCAGGGAACATGGACGGAATTACTTGCGCATATGCGGATCAGCCTCCTTCAGCATGTTGATGACTGATTGTAGCACGGGAGCAGACGCCCTGTCAACACCCGCTTGCGTCCCGGACAAATTATGCTATAATGGAAGCATCCGATTTTTTACGATGGAGGTGCGCCTATGAGCTTTACCCACCTGCACCTGCACACCGAATACAGCCTCCTGGACGGCGCCTGCCGCATCCCCAAGCTGGTGGAGCGGATCAAGTCCCTGGGGATGACCTCCTGCGCCATCACCGACCATGGCGTGATGTACGGCTGCATCGACTTCTATTCCGCCATGAAGGACGCGGGGCTCAAGCCCATCATCGGCTGCGAAGCCTATGTGTGCCGCAACCGCAAGGATAAATCCACCGTCAGCCGGGAATACAGCCATCTGATTCTGCTGTGCGAGAACAACCAGGGCTATCAAAACCTGATGTATTTGATCTCCGAGGGCTTCCTCACGGGCTATTATTATCGGCCCCGCATCGACTACGACCTCATCCGTGAGCATCACGAGGGCCTGATCTGCCTCTCCGCCTGCCTGTCCGGCGATCTTCCCAAGCTGCTTTTGCAGGAGCAGTATGAGCAGGCCCGGGCCTATGTGCGGGAGATGCAGGACATCTTCGGTGAGAAGAATTTTTACATCGAGATCATGGATCACGGCATCACCGACGAAAAGCTGGTTCTGCCCCGGCTCATCAGCCTGGCCCGGGAGATGAACGTGCCCCTGGTGGCCACCAACGACTGCCACTACCTGGAGGAAAAGGACGCCGACGCCCAGGAAGTGCTCATGTGCATTCAGACCGGCAAGACCCTGGAGGATGAAAGCCGGATGCGCATGGAAACCCGGGAACTCTACGTCAAATCTGAGGAGCAGATGCGCGAATTGTTCCGCGCCTGCCCCGACGCCGTCGACCGCACCCAGGAGATCGCTGACCGCTGTCAGGTAGACTTCGAGTTCGGCGTCACCCGGCTGCCCCAGTATCCCGTGCCGGAAGGCGAGACAGCCATCGCCATGATCACCCGGCTGTGCATGGAGGGTATGGCGCGGCTGTACCCCGACGCCGGAGAGAATGACGAGCCCTACACGCGGCTGAAGTATGAGCTGGACGTTATCACCGGCATGGGCTATGTGGACTACTTCCTGATCGTATGGGATTTCATTCATTACGCCAAGTCCCAGGGCATCATGGTGGGGCCGGGCCGCGGCTCCGGCGCGGGCTCGGTGGTGGCTTACTCCCTGGGCATCACCATGCTGGATCCGCTGAAATATCAGCTGCTGTTTGAACGCTTCCTGAATCCCGAGCGCATCTCCATGCCCGACATCGACGTGGATTTCTGCTACGAGCGCCGCCAGGAGGTCATCGACTATGTAGCCCGGAAGTACGGCGCGGATCATGTCAGCCAGATCATCACCTTCGGCACCATGGCGGCCAAGGGCGTCATCCGGGATGTGGGCCGGGTGCTGGGCATGAGCTACCAGGAGACCGACGCTGTGGCGAAGGCCGTGCCCTTCGACCTGGGCATGACCCTGGAGAAGGCCCTTCAGCTTTCGCCGCTGCTGCGCGGCATGTATGAGGAGCAGGAGAATGTCCGCCGCCTCATCGACACCGCCATGACCCTGGAGGGCATGCCCCGCCATGCCTCCACCCACGCGGCGGGTGTGCTCATCACCGGCAGGCCGGTGATGGAATACGTCCCGCTCCAGCGCAACGACGAGGTCGTCACCACCCAGTATCCCATGGGCACCATTGAGCGCCTGGGGCTTCTGAAAATGGACTTCCTGGGCCTGCGCACCCTGACCGTCATTCGCGATACCCTTGATATGCTCCGCACCGCCGGCATCGACATGACCCCCGAGGACATTCCCCTGGACGATCCCGACGTTTACGAGATGATCTCCCAGGGCGACACGGACGGCGTGTTCCAGCTGGAAGGCGCGGGCATGCGCTCCTTCCTCACGGGCATGAAGCCCGCCTGCTTCGAGGACATCATCGCCGCCATCAGCCTGTACCGCCCCGGCCCCATGGAATCTATTCCCCGCTACATCGAGGGAAAGCAGAACCCCGCCAGCGTCCACTATGAGACGGAAAAGCTTCGTCCCATTCTGGACGTTACCTACGGCTGCATGGTCTATCAGGAGCAGGTCATGCAGATCGTCCGGGATCTGGCCGGGTACAGCTATGGCCGCAGCGACCTGGTGCGCCGGGCCATGGCCAAGAAAAAGCACAAGGTGATGCAGCAGGAGCGGGAATACTTCGTCCATGGGCGGCTGAACGAGGACGGCTCCATCGACGTTCCCGGCTGTGTACGCAACGGCGTAACGGAAGCCGTGGCCGAGCAGATCTACGACGAGATGACCTCCTTCGCCTCCTATGCCTTCAACAAATCCCACGCGGCGGCCTACGGCGTGGTTACCATGCAGACCGCCTGGCTCAAGCGTCATCATCCGGTGCCCTTCATGGCCGCTATCATCAACAGCGTCTACGGCAACTCCGGCAAAATCGCTTCCTACATTCAATATTGCCGCGGCAAGGGGATCGCCATCCTGCCGCCGGATGTCAACCGCTCATCCTGGAAGTTCACCGTGCAGCGGATGGCGGACGGAAGCCTAGGCATCCTTTTCGGGCTGGGCGCGGTGAAGGCCGTGGGCATGGGCGCGGTGAACGCCATCACCGCCGAGCGGGAAAAGGGCGGCTTCCGGGATATTTTCGATTTCTGCGGCCGCATCGACTCAAGCGAGGTCAACAAGCGGGTGGTGGACAGCCTCATCCGCGTAGGCGCTTTCGACTATACCGGCGCTAACCGGCCTCAGATGCTGGCCGTCTATGAGGCCGCTATGGACGCCAACATCAGCCGCCGCAAGCAGAATGTGGACGGCCAGATCAGCCTGTTCGACCTGGCCTTTGGCGGCGCGCCGGTCATGGAGGAAACCCGCGAACTGCCGCGCCTGCCGGACTGCCCCCTGCGGGCTCGGCTGTCCATGGAGCGGGAAATCGCCGGCGTGTACATCACCGGCCATCCCTTGGATGATTACCGGGAGATCCTGTCGCAGTTCGCCTTCTCCACCGCCGACCTGGAAGGCATCGACGAACAGGAGGACCGCGGCATGTCCCTGGACGGCCAGATGGTGGAGATGGGCGGCATCCTCACCGAGGTCAAGGGCAAGGCCACCAAAAAAGGCGCTTACATGGGCTTTATCACCCTGGAAGACCTGACGGGCCAAATCGAGTGCCTGGTCTTCCCCAAGGTATACGAGCGCTATCAGGGCATGATGGCCGCGGACGATCTGGTGGTGCTGGAAGGGCGGCTGTCCATCCGCGAGGACGAGGCGCCCAAGCTGCTATTGGAACGTCTGGCCCCGCTGGAGGACTGGCGTCCGGGGCAGACGCCCCCAGCCCGCCCCACTCCCCGGGCCGCCGCGGCGTTCCCCCTGCCTGACGGCGAGGAAGCCCCCCGCAAGGCCCCCAAGCCCGTTCACCATGCCGTGGAGGCTCCGCGCCTCACCGACGCGCAGCTGGCTGATCGCAGCCCGCGGAAGCTGTACCTGCGCCTGACCCGGCAGGACATGGATCGGGCCGCCGCGCAGCTGGCCCTGCATCCGGGGAGCGTGCCGGTGTATATGCACATTCCTCAGGAAAAGATCACGCTGCTGGCTCCCCGCATCAACTGGTGCGACGGGAGCGAGGGCTGCCTTCAGCGCCTGCAAAAAAACTACGGCGCTGAAAACGTAAAGCTGGTGGACACCCCGTCGACCTGATACGCTGATCCTGCTGACGAAAGAAGGAACTGTTTTGACCAATCAACCCTTGATCCTCTTTGACTGGGACGGCACCCTGGCCGACAGCATGGCCCTGTGCATCGCGGAGGTGCGGACAGCCCTAGGGCAGATGGGCCTGCCTGATCCCGGGGACGCGGTGATCCGCCAGTGCAACGGCCCCAGCATTCAGCAGAGCCTGCCCATCCTGGGTATTCCCCAGGAACGCTGCGAGGAATACCTGACGGCGCGGCTTCAGGCCTGCCATACCCTATGCCCTCAGCTGCTCCGCCTCTACGACGGCATCCCGGCCATGCTGGAAGCCCTGGGCGAGCGGGCAACGCTGTGCATCGTCTCCAACGGCGCCGCCGCCTATCTCGATCGGTGCCGGGAGGTTTTCCATCTGGACAAGCGCTTTAGCCGCATCGTCCCCTTTCATCCCGGCCGTACCAAGGCTCAGAGCGTCGCCATGCTGCTGAAGGAAACACGTCCCGCCCGCGCCGTCATGGTGGGCGATCGCCAGGGGGATATTCTGGCCGGCAAAAGCAACGGCCTGCCGACCCTGTGCGCCGCCTATGGCTACGGCGCGCCGGAGGAATGGGCCCTGGCCGACCGCACGGCGCGGGATGTGCCGGAGCTGGCGCAAATGCTGGCGGAATGGGTTGGGTGAACCCAACAGAACCCGGCTCCCGCGGGAGGGCTGCAAAGCGCGCCGGAAGTCTCCATTGGAAATCATCGGTCGGCCATGGGGATAGCAGGCCGTTCCCGACCAGGGCCGCCCGTCCGCTTCCCTTCTTACAAAAACGCCGCTGCGAGTTACTGTCGCGGCGGCGTTGGTTATGCTTCCTCATGCGTCCAGCGGACGAATCAGAATCAGGGGGGTCAGCTCGTCGCCCTGGCCGGAAGGATTGTCCGCCATGGCGTCCTGAATCTCGTCATCCGTCAAAGGGAAGGTATCGCACTTGCCCAGCTGGTTCTGGTCAATGTCATTGGCGTCCATCAGCACCGTGGGGATGCCCGTTTCCTTGGTCAGCGCGTTGCACAGCTCCACGGGATTGGGCGGGTTGATGAGGCCCAGGGACTTATACCGTTCAAAGCTGGAACGGTAATAGAAGCCGTCTATGCCGCCCACGCCCTTGCCGCAGATCTTGTAGAACAGTCCCTTCACGCCAAAGGGCCGGGTGACAGCGGACACAAAGGCCGCCAGCAGCACTCGAGGCAAGCCGCACATGTCGATCACCATCTGCAGCTTATAGGGCTCATGCATCCCCACACCGGTGGCGTTGATGTCGGCAAAGCGGGCCATAAACTTGGCAAAGAAGCCCAGCTTCACTTCCTCTTTGGTCTTGACGTTGCGGGTGCACATAGCCATAACCTTCGCGCCGAAGGCCAGCACATCCCCCGGCCTGGAAATGGGCAGCACATATTTGCGCACCAATTCCGCCTGATCCTCCCCAACCTCCACAAAATGGGTCTTGATGGCGTAGCGGTCATAGCGGCGGCCATTGCGGCCCGTCAGGGTGCCGCGGTCAAAATAAACAATGCCGTTTTCCTCCCGGCGCTGCTCTTCCAGGTTGCGAGAATCTCCCATCTCAAGTGCCTCCTTGACGGAATCTGTGTTTTCCCATTGTACAACGCTTTCACAGCCCTGTCAATTTCTATCATGGTCATCAACGGCAAAATTCATCCGTCCGGCATGAAAAATCTTCCTTGCCGACCTTGCCTGAATGGTGTATAATGCCACGGAAGCCCACGCAAGGAGGCAAGCGTCATGCCCAAAGCCGTCAAAACCAACGTTCTGCGCTATCTGGACGCGCATCATATCTCCTATGAGACCCTCGACTATCCCGTGGAGGACGACAACTATGACGGCAAGCTGATCGCCGTCAAGACGGGCCTGCCCGCGTCCATGATCTATAAGACCCTCGTTCTCACCGGCGACAAGGAAAGCCACCTGGTCTGCGTCATCCCCGTGGAGAAGGAATTGGATCTGAAGGCCGTCGCCCGGGCCAGCGGCAACAAGAGCGTCACCATGCTGCATCAGAAGGATTTGCTGCCCCTCACCGGCTATCTCCGGGGCGGCTGCAGTCCCATCGGCATGAAGAAGCTCTTCCCCACCTACCTGGATCAGAGCGCGGCGGAGCTGGAGCGTCTGTCCGTCAGCGCAGGCGCGCGCGGATGCCAGGTTCTTTTGTCGCCCCGGGATCTGATGGCATGCGTCCCTCTCCGGCTGGCATCCCTCTGCCGAATGTGACAGTACCGTAAATTTTCCTCCGCGGACGGCTTTGCCCCGCCGGAAGCGTTGTCTTCGGCGGGGAATTGTTGTATAATGGGGCGGTGGAGGATTTTCACGACGCCGAAAGGAGCGCCCTATGAAGGACGGTCTTACCCAACAGGAACGGCGGAAGGCGTGGCTGTATGCCATCGTCATCACGGCAGGGCTGCTGCTTGCCGGATGGCTGATTGTCCGCCCGATGGGCTCCGCGTCCGTTCCGGCGACCCTGCCCGCGGAAAACGACGCCCTGCTCCATGCCGCTCAGGCCATGGATGCCATCAGCATTGACGCGGCCTTTGACCCGGCGGCGCGCACCCTCACCGCGACGCAGACCATGACGCTTCGTAACCGTACCGGGCAAATGCTGACCCAGGCGACATTGCGCAGCTATTCCGGCGCGTACCTGAGCCAAGAGACCTCCCCCGCCGCCTCGGATGAACTGTTCACCGCCTGCTACGGCGAGCGCTTCTCCACCGGCGGGCTGCTGCTGGACGAGGCCAGCGTTAACGGCGAGGCTGTCCGCCATACCTGGGAGGACAACGCCCGTACCGTTCTGTCCCTGCCCGTTGCGGCCTGGGCGCCAAATGAGGTCATTACCATCCGCCTGCAATATCATGTGTACATTCCCCTGTGCCAAAGCCGATTCGGCTACCACGACGGCGTTTACGCCCTGGGCAATGCGTTCCCCGTAGCCGCTCCTTGGGTGGAAGGCGAATGCCGCACGGACGCCTATCACGCCGTCGGCGATCCCTTCATCAGCGAGTGCGCCAACTGGACGGTTCGTCTGACCATGCCCAAGGGCTATCGGGCCGCCGCCACCGGCTATGCTGAAACGGCTGAGACTGGCGACAGCGCCGTCCAGACCATGACGGCCCATGGTGTGCGCGACTTCGCTCTGGCGATTTCCGACCAATGGCATACGGCTATGCGCATGGCCGGCGATACCATGGTCGCCGCCTTCGCCCGCACCGAGGATAAGGCTGGGCAGATGGCGGAATATGCCGTCCAGGCCCTGAACTGCTATACGGCCCGCTACGGCTCCTGCGGCTACCCGACGCTGACCCTGTGCGAGGTGGATTTCCCCTATGGCGGTATGGAATATCCCAGGCTTGCCATGATCGCCTCCGATCTGACAGGGCAGGATTTGGCATACACCGTCGCCCATGAGACGGCCCATCAGTGGTGGGGCGTGACCGTAGGCTCAGACAGCTACCGTCAGCCCTGGCAGGATGAAGCCTTATGCGAATACGCCGTGCTGGACTTCATCGGCGCCACTCAGGGCGATGCCGCCCGGGAGGCCGCCGTTTATCAGCGGGTGGAGGCGGCGCTGCAGGTTACTGTTCCCCGGGGCGTGACCCCCGGCAGCCCCATCGACTATTTTGCCGACCTGGATGAATACACCCTGGTGGTCTATCAGCGCGGCGCGGCGCTGTTCACTGCGCTGGAGAAGCTCATGGGCAAGGACGGACTGGACGCCCTTCTCCGGCGCTACCTGGAGGCCTGCCGGTACACCATCGCTACCCGGAACGAGCTGGAAGCTCTGGCCTCCCAGGCTGCCGGCATGGATGTGTCCGCCTTGTTCCTGGACTATCTGGACACAGAGCTTCGGTAGCATGGTACCCTTACCAATGAAAGGACCGTGATTGTTCATGACGCCGAATCCCAGCAGCGCTGTGATTCTGATCCCCTCCCTGGAGCCCGATCATCGCCTGCCCGATTACGCGGCGGCGCTGATAGCCCGGGGCTTTACCCGCCTGGTGGTGGTAGATGACGGCTCCTCGCAGGCCTGTCAGCCTATCTTCGGGCAGCTCAGCGACATGCCGGGCGTCACCGTGCTTCACCATGACGTGAACCACGGCAAAGGCGTCGCCCTCAAGACCGGGTACGCCTGGATTCGCGATCATCTCCCGGACATCAGCGGCGTCATCACCGCCGACGCGGACGGCCAGCACACCGTGGAGGACTGCTGGCGGCTGGCAGAGGCCCTGTCCGAGAACAAGCGCGCCCTGTATCTTGGCAGTCGGGACTTCAACCAGCCCCATGTGCCTGCCCGTTCCCGCTTTGGCAACAAAACCACATCTATGGTGTTCTGGGCCCTGTACGGTCAGTACCTGCAGGACACGCAGACGGGATTGCGCGCCTTCCGCCGTGAGGAGCTGCCCTTTATGCTGAACATCGCCGGAGAGCGCTATGAGTACGAAATGAACGTACTGATCGCCTGTGCCCGGGCCGGTATGCCCATGCTGCCCCTGACCATTGAAACCGTCTATGAGAACAACAACGAGGGCTCTCACTTTCACCCTGTACGGGACAGCATTCGCATTTATCGGGTGATTCTGGGCAGCTTCATCCGCTTCATGGGCGCGTCTCTGGCCTCCTTTCTCATCGACCAGGGGGCCTTTGCGGTGATGGAGCACCTCGTTCTTGCCAACGTGGGCTGGACGCTGAACGTCATTCAGCTGGTCAGCACCGTCACGGCCCGGCTGATCTCCGCTCCCTGCAACTTCCTGATGAACCGCAGCCTGGTCTTCCGCTTCAAGCAGGACACGCGGTCAGCCGCGCTGAAGTACGCGGCGTTGTGCGCGGCGCTGCTGCTGCTCAGCTGGCTGGGGGTAGCGCTGCTCAGCCTCCTGGGCATGCCAAAGGCCCTCGATAATCTGTCCAAGCTCATCATCGACACGGTTTTGTATTTCCTGAGCTATCGGGTGCAGAACCGCTGGATTTTCCAGGAGGCCAAGGCATGAAAAACCTTCTGCTGACGCTGCTTTCCTGTCTGCTGCTGCTGGCCTTCGCCGCAGCGGTTCCCTCCCCCGTCATCACCCAGGCCGCCCAGAACAGCTATCTGGAGCAGGCTCCCTCCGAGGATGACGAGTACGCTTTCCTCTTCGACGACTGACAAGGAGGATTCTCCCATGCGCAAGCTGGTCGCGCTATTGACGGCGCTGCTTCTGTTATGCTCCGCCGCCCTGGCGGAGGCTCCCGCTTCTCTGCCCATCGACTTCTCCCCCGGCCACGCCGCCGATCCCGCGCTGTTCTCTGAGAACGGCTACCAGGACGAGAGCATAACCGCGACCATGGAGCGCGTGTGGGTGGGTGACGCCCGCTACAACGTGGCCCGGGTCAAGATCGCCGACGCCTCTCAGCTGCGGACCGCGCTGGCCGCGCCCTTCGGCACCAAAAAGACCAACAAGATTTCTACCATCGCCAAGAACAACAACGCCGTTGTCGCCATCGGCGGCGATTACTTCGGCAACGAGGAGGGCGGCTTCGTCGTCCGCCAGGGGGAAACCCACCGCAAAAAGCCCCGGAAGGGCTACGATATGCTCATCATCGACGAGAAGGGCGACTTCCATATCATCAAGGGCTCCGGCGCCGAGGAACTGAAGGCCGTCATGGACACCGGCATACAGCTGGTCAACGTGTTCAACTTCGGCCCCGCCCTGGTCGTGGACAGTGTGCTGCAGGAGATGCCGGAGGATTACAATTACAACATTTTCGGCACTGAACCACGCTGCGCCATCGGTCAGACAGGCCCCCTGGAATACGTTCTGGTGGTGGTGGACGGACGTGACGCCGCCGACTCGAAGGGGTGCCGGGTAAGCGAGCTGGCTCAGTTTATGCTGGAGCAGGGCTGCGTTCAGGCTTACAACCTGGATGGCGGCAACAGCGCCCTCATGGTCTTCGGCGAAGAAAACTATTCCCAGAAGTCCTTCAAGGCGGAGCGCTCCGTATCCGACATCATTTACTTCGCCACCGCCGTAGATTTCGGCCTGGACAATGCCGAGGAGTAAGCCATGACCGAGCCCGTTTTTCATCTTTTCGGCCGCGTTCCCCTGATGCCCTACGGTCTTGGGGCAGCGGCGGCGCTGCTCATTGTTCTGATAGCAGCGGGCTTCCTGTGCCGACGGCGCAAGATCGGCTTCGGCCCCTTCATTTCGCTGTGCGCGCTGGGCATCCCGCTGTGCTGGCTGACAGCGCGGCTGGTGTATGTGCTGGCCAACATTACCTACTACACCCGTACCCTGGGCAGCCTGGGCTTCGCCGGGCGCTTCTGGGACGGCGGATATGCCATGACCGGCGCGCTGCTGGGGCTGATCCTGGCCGGCGCGCTGACCGAGCGGCTGCATCGCCTGGCCCCCGGCTCCCTGCAGGATGGACTCGCCCTGGGGCTTCCCCTGGGGGCGGCAGTTCTGCGCCAGCTGGAACGAGGCACCGCCCTGGGCCTGGGCCGCGCCATCGAAACGCCCTGGCTGGCCGGATCGCCCTTCTTCGCGGTTAAGGACATCACCGGCGCTACCGTTCACGCTGTGTACAATGATGAAACCGTCCTGTGCCTGCTGCTTTTCATCGGCCTCGCGCTGTGGCTATTGCTGCGGCGGGGCAATATACCCCGCGGCGATGGGATGCTGGTCTTTCTGACGGTCTACGGCTGCGCGATGGTGGTGCTGGAAAGCCTGCGGGATGACGGCCATCTGGTGGTTCACTTCGTGCGCATTCAGCAGGTCATCGCGGTGATTCTTCCCGTCGTTGCCCTGGGCGTGTGGAGCCGCCGTCTGATGAACAGAGACAGCACAAAAAAACGCCAGGCGCTCATCACCTGGCTGCTGTTCGCCGCGGCCATCGGCCTGGGTATCGTGCAGGAATTTGCTATTGACTCCAGCGAGAATCTATGGCTGGATTACGGCATCATGGCCGCCTGCGTCATCGCCATGGCCGTATCGGCGCTGCGCATCCGCCGTCTGGCTGAACGCGCCCTCTGACGCCTTCAGCGGCGGTTGGGGCAGTCCTTCCGGCAGCCCTGGCAGGTATCCAAGCAGATCCTGTCGCCAGGCAGCGCCATGGTGACCGCGCTTGCGTCCGCTTGTTCCACCTGGAAGCCCAGGCGGGCAAAAAAGCCTGTCAGCCCCAGCTGGCACTCCAGACGGATCATCCGTGCGGCATGGCTCTGGGCCTTGAACAGCAGCAGCCGCAGGATCAGGTCGCCCAAGCCCTGATGACGATGCTCCGGCAGCACCGCCATCTCTCCCAGCCAGAAAGCCCCATCCTGCCACCACAGCCGACCCGTGGCGCAGCTTACGCCCGCCTGGCGCACCACGACATTCCAGGCCAGCGCGTCCGTGGCATCCTGCCCGCGGCGCAGCACCGCCTGCCGGATGGGCAGCACCTCATCCAGGCCGCTGCCCGGCGCGTACCATTGACCCTCGATCATCCCGCTGTCACCCTTCCGAAGGAGGTATTTCCATGGAGCATGAAAAGATTGAACGCATCAACGAATTGGCTCGAAAGAAAAAAACCGTCGGCCTCACCCAAGCTGAACTCGCCGAGCAGGCGGCCCTGCGCCGAGAGTATCTGGACGGCTTCCGCGCCAACATGGAGGACATACTCAAGGGCGTCGTCATTCAGCGCCCCGACGGCACCAAGCAGCCTCTGCAAAAGAAAGCCCCTAAACAATAGGGTATCATAGGCGCCGGGAAAAGTCAAATAAAAAACTTTGGCCAAAACCCTTGCCAAAAGTGCCATGGTCGTGTATAATGAAGATGCACCGAGGGAAGACAGGCAGCCGCCAAAGAAAGCGCGGCAGAAGACCAACCGAATCGGCGCCTGACGCAGAGAAAGGGGTGATACCATTGTACGAAGCCAATGAAGAGCAGCCCCAGCAGGAGGATGCCTTCGAGCGCGACCTCATTGAGATGTCCGACGACGAGGGCAACACGATCCTCCTGGAAGTTATTGACTATTTTTTCTACAATGGTGAGGAATACGCCATTCTGGCAGACTCGGTTAACGAAGACAGCGGCGAGACGGATGTTGTGTGCGCCCACGACGATGAAACTGACGAGGCTGAAGAGATCACCTGTTATGTGATGAAGGTGAACACGATCACCGACGAGAACGGTGAAGAGCTGGAAGAGTTCATTCCCGTGGAAGATCAGGCACTTGAGGACAAACTGATGGAAATTGCCTCCACCCATCTCAATGACGACGAACTGGACGAGGAGTAACAGTAAGCCGCTACCACACAAGTAAATAGGTTCCATGCGGATGGCCAGCTAAGGCCATCCGTTTTTACGTTTAGCAGAGCAGCGGCGAGCCCAAACGTTTGCCGACTTCGGTCGGTTTTGGCGAATACGCCTGTGGATATCTGTGGATAACCTGTGGAAATTGTGGATAGCGTTTCTGTTCATGCTTTTTGTCTGTGGATAACTTTTGCTTCTTTTTGGTTTTTTCTCTTCTTTTGCAGAAAACGGTTGTACACATTCCATTTATTATTAAACATTGGTCGGTTTTTGCTTCATTTTATCACCAACTTCTCCACAGTCCTGTGTCGGTTTCCCACCCACAGCCTACGCACAAGTTATTCACAGCGCTATGCACAGCTGTGGAGGGAGCATGAAAAGATGAAATCCGCGATGCTGACCAGCGGGTCGTTGCCAGCAAAAAAGCGGCCCTCCCACAGAGGAACCGCTCGGTACATCATGGAACGCCATTCAGCCTGCCGTTCCATCCTTTTCCAGGGGCGTAATCTCCTTGGGCACATAGCCGCTGAATTCCGTTTCCTCCACGTCGCTGATCACGCTCACATCGCCGCCGCGATCCTGCAGCACCTTCCGCACAATGTACAGTCCCATGCCGTGTCCCGCCACCTTTGTGGTGATGCCTGGCTGGAAAATGCTCTCCCGGCTCTTCATGGGGATCATCGGCCCCGAATTAGCCACGGCAAACCGAAAGGACTTCAGATCCTCTGTCAGCGTCAGGCGAAGCCGCCGCTGGGCGGGCTCCACCTCCTCCAGGGCGTCAATGGCATTATCCAGCAGATTGGACAGCACCTTGCACATCTCCCATCCGGGAATGGGCAGGTTCTTCCACGCGGATTGAATATTCAGCGCCACCTGAATTCCCGCCTTCTCGCAGGCCGCCAGCTTCACCTGAATCAAGGCGTTGATCGCGGGATTCGCGGTCTTCATGGCCTTGCTGACGGCGGTGATGCTGCCGTACACTTTCTCGATGTAGGTGTTGGCCTCCTGATATTCCTCCATCTCCATCAGGCTGTACACCACCTGCAGATGGTTCAGAAAGTCGTGCCGCTGGGAACGCAGGGTATTGTTCAGGCTCTCCATGGCCTCGATGGTATCGTCCATATCGTCCAGCTGCCCCAGCAGCTTGCGGGTGGACAGGGCCTCGCGGATATCCACCACCGCGCCCCAGATCACCACGGTCGTGGCGATCACCGCCACATATCGCACCAGCGTCAATTCCTCCGGCCGGACAGGCCCGATAATCAAATACATGGCGCATACCAGCACCATGACAATTTGCAGCGCGTTAATCACTACGGCGAAGATGGAGGCCTTCCGCACATTCACGTTGCGCTCCTGGATTCCCCTCATGGCTTCCGCTCCTCTCTTACCTGATGGTTTTTCAGGATGGTCGCCTCATGCCCCATCTCGCTGGGCCGATAGTACACCCGTCCTTTCAATTCTTCCGGCATGTACTGCTGGCGAACCCAATGTCCCGGGAAGTCATGGGGATATTTGTAACCATCACCGCTTCCGATACGCTGATGGCCGCTGTAATGGGTATCCCGCAGATGGACGGGCACCGAGCCGTAGCCGCCCTTCTCCGCGTCCGCCATGGCTGCGTCCACTGCGGCGGACACACTGTTGGACTTGGGACTTTCACATACCGCGATGATGGCCTGAGCGATGGGCAGCCTTGCCTCGGGCATGCCCACGGTTTCAAGATCCTGAGCCGCGGCAGCCGCCTGAAGCATGGCGATGGGGTTAGCCAGCCCCACATCCTCGCTGGCATGGGCAATGATCCGCCGGACGATCATTCTCGGCTCTACCCCTGCGTAGGTCAGCCGGGCATACCAGGCCAACGCCGCGTTGCTGTCCGAGCCGCGCAGGGATTTGCAGAAGGCGCTGAGCATGTCATAATACAGGCTCTCGTCGCAGCGAATCACTGGCTTCTGGATGCTCTCCTCCGCCACCGCCATGGTGATGCGGATCACGCCGTCCTCATCGGCGGAGGTGGTCAGCACTGCCAACTCAATGGCGCCCAGCGCTGCCCGCGTGTCTCCCCCGGCAATACGGGCAATGTGGCGAAGAGCCTTCTCCTCCGCCTGAACGTTCAGGCTGCCATAGCCCCGTTCCCTGTCCGTCAATGCCCGGCGCATGGCCAGCATCACGTCCTCCTCCTTCAGGGGCTGGAACTGGAATACCCGGCATCGGCTGACGATGGCGGGCGTCATGGCCACCATGGGGTTCTCCGTTGTCGAGCCGATGAAGCGGATGGTTCCCCGCTCAATGGCCGGCAGGATGCTGTCACTCTGCGCCTTACTCCAGCGATGACACTCGTCCAGAAGCAGATAGGTGGCCTGACCGTAAAGGCTCAGGCGCTCCTGCGCGGCCTTGAGCACCTCCCGCACATCCGCCACGCCGCTGGTAACGGCGTTCAGCTGCACAAAGCTGGCCTTGGTGGCCCTGGCGATGATGGAGGCCAGGGTGGTCTTGCCGCATCCAGGCGGGCCGAAAAAAATGGAGGAAGTCAGCCGATCCGCCTCGATAGCCCGGCGCAGCAGGCGGCCTGGGCCCACAATGTGCCCTTGACCGATAAACTCCTCCAGCGTCCGGGGCCGCATCCGATCCGCCAGGGGCGTGTTTTCCTGGTTGAATAAATCCGTCATGGTTTCATCCGGCACAGCGCCGCGTCCTTTCTTTTACATCAAGCCCAGCCAGAGCAGCAAGCCGATCTGGACAGCCAGCATCGCGGGCAAGCCCCATCGAAAGGCCCGATGCCGCGTCTTATGGCGAAACGTCCGCATCCCCAGCCACCCGCCCAGGGCGCCGAAGCACGCCGACACCAGCAGCATCGTCCGCTCAGGAATGCGCCATTGCCGCCGCTTAGCCCTGCGTTTATCCTCGCCCATCAGGCTGAAGGCCAGCACGTTCATAGCCGCGATGGCCAGCGCCAGTATCTGCTCCGTCATCCCTGCCGCACCTCCCGATAAAGCCTTGTCTCAGGCTGCGCACCCTCTGGCAGAAGCGTGGGGGTGCGATGGCGCGTATCCCTGCGCTGCGGCGCTCGGGGACGCTTGGGCGGAGGAGGCAGCCGACGCGGCGCCGCCTGCCGCCTGCGGTTCATCAGCGCCGTACCCGTGCTGCCCGTGAGCAGCATCCGGCCAGCTTCCATGCGCGTCGGTACTGGCCCGCTGACCCACACGGAGGGAGCCAGCGCCGCCACGCCCTCCATCACGATGTAGATGTAAGCGCCCACAGCCTGACCGCGCCTGCCGTGGATACTGTGAGGATAGGCCATCAGTTCCCGAAGGGCGGCGGTAAAGGTCTTGAGGCCCAGCCTGGCCGCCAGGAGAAACATCTCATCCGTCATGGACGATACCCGGGCGTGATCCATCTCCCGGCCCGTCACCGAGCGATAAGCGGTACTAATATGCCGCACCGCAAAACGCATCAGGCTGTCCAAACGGGAGTCGGCCGCCGTCATCAGCCGCTTCATGGGGATATGAACATCCAGCAAATTCATGACTTCCAGCAATTCCTCCGACGTGCGCTCCGCCAGAATGCTGAGAAAGGCCATCATGCTTTCCATGCAGGCCGGGGTATCCGTCATGCGTTCCACCAAAGGGCTGACCAACGCTCTGGCCCGCTGGGACACGGCGTTCTGAGGCCAGTCATAGCAGCGCGCCGCAATGGCTTCCCCGGCAGGATAGGTCAGGCACATACCCAGATGCACCATCGCGCCCATCCGCGGCACCACGTCGTCGCTGTTGAAGACATGGTACAGGGGATAGGCGGCGGGATCCGCCACGGCCGTTCCCGTGGCCACGGAGGGCGAAGCAAAGCCGTAGCCCAGCAGGTTCGCCGCCAGCACGCCGTCCTCCGTCAGCTTATGATGCGCATAAACCTGCATCAGCGCGCCGCCCTGGCTATGGCCGGACAGCCACAGGATAAAGCGGCTTCCCGGATGGCGCGCCTCCTGCAGAATCTGCCGCAGAGAAAGCCGCTCCACACCCAGCTGTTTGGCCGTCTCCGGGAAGCTGATGGCCTCCTCATTACGCTCAAACTGCCGGGCTAACTGAAGAAAGCCCCGGTGCATCCCGCCCTCACTGGCCATGCGGAAGTTGGAAAACCAATCGTAAAACTGGCTGCCCGTTCCCATAAAGCTGATGGCCACCACATAGCGCCCCTCCGGCGCCGGATGGATCATCACCAGCACCTTGCCGGTATCCTTTCTGTCCATCTGGCGAATCGCGCCCATCACCTGCCCAAGGGGGCCCCGCTGGCGAAGGCGTGCGCGCACCCGATGCAGCTTCCATTGGGTCGCCATGCTGCCGGGCTCCAGCGCGCCGGTGAGCGCGCCGTCCACCTGTATCGTCACATCCCGCCAGCCCGCCTGCATCCAGCGATCCACCGCCATCGCATAGGTTGCGCTGGCAGCTTCCGCCGATAAGCGCAGCGCTTCCACCGACAGCGGAGGCCGAAGCCGGCCAAAGGGATCCGCCGTCCAGGGCAGGAGCAGCGGCGTCACATTGCCGAGATCAACCCGCGTATTGTCTCCCTGTACCATGGCTGTCACTCCTGTCCCTCATCGCCCCTGCGGTAATCCGCGGACAGCACCTGCCCCACAGACAGAATCACCGTCCCCCGGGGCCGCAGCGTCATCAAGGCGACCTCATCGCCGTCCAGGGCCGTCACCTGGGCGGTCGCCTGGCGGATGCACTCCCCGTCCTGATACATCACACGGATGGGACGCCCCCGCTCCAGCGAATAACGTAAAAATCGTTCCATGCCGCTCCTTTCAGCCCTGAGGCACCCGATAAATCACCGCCTCGCCGTTGGCAAAAATGCGCTCAAAGAGGCGATCCAGCGCCTCGGTATCCACCTTATAGCTTGTACGCTCATAGCTGGATACATAAATATAATCCACATCGTAGCGCGTCAGCAGGTCAAGATGGCTTTCCGGCTCTTCCATAAAAGCCTTGATGTCCACCTTGCGGACCGTGGTATCGAAGCCATGGTAGTACAGCCACAGGTCCGGCCCGCAGACCACCTGCCGCCCCGCGATAGAGGTCACCGGATTCAGGTGCTGCGTTCCCGAAAGAAACAGGCTGTCCTCCTCGGTATTGTCCCGGATGTACTGCCCCGCCTCCACCGCAGAGGGGGAAAACGCCTGATAGTCGCTGACGGCTTCCCGCCACAGCGTCAGCCCCGCCGATAAAAATAGCACCGCCGCCGCGGCCGCCGCCATGACAGGCCGGCTCCGCAGCCCCGCCATCCGCCGCCACAGCCGCGCGGCAAAGTCCGCCACGATCATGCAGCACAGAAGCCAGGCCAGGTACAGCAGCTTGTTGTTATCGTAGATGTTGGGCTGAAAGCGCACCAGCTCCGCCGCCAGAATGATGGGCAGCGCCCCGGCGAAGAGCCGACGGGCATGGCTGTCCCGCTCCACCAGAGCCAGCAGCAGCAGCGCGAAGGGCAGACCGATGTTTTTCAGATAGAACCAAAGGTAGGTATCCAGCAAATTGCCGTCTCCCCCGGGGTTATTCACCCAGTTGAACCACAGCGACAGGAAGGACTTGCTGCCGCTCACCTGCGCAAAGGTGAAGCCAATCAGCTGCGGCAGGGCCAGCGCCGCGGCGATAAGCCCGTAGCGCGCATAGCGGCCAAAAAGCCTCCACCGCTCCGGGTCGTGGATCAGGTCGTAGACCATCATGCCCAGGGAGCACAGCGCCAATGCCAGAAAGGAGTGGGTGTGAATCAGCGGCAGCGCTCCGCCCCAGACCCCCAGCAGTGTCTCCATACGGACGTTGCCCGCCTGTTCCCGCTTCTCAGGGGCAAAACTCATGTATAACAGGTACAGGCAGGGAATTGCCATGCACCAGCCGCCCAGGAGCGTCCGCTGAGGGATCATCAGATCAGCGATGACGTTGGACCAGCGCAGGTTGTTGGGCTCGGGCTGGTTGGTGGGGGTCTTGTAGTACCCGGTAAGGATGTCCTGAATCCGTGCCCACCAGGTCAGCGTACCGTCCGGCTCCGTGCCTCCGGCCAAGTCGAAATCGTAAAGGAAGCCCAGACCGCCGTTCAGGAAGAACAGCAGCGCCGCCAGCACCACGGTCTTTTTGCCCAGGGTCATCTCACGGGCAAGGCACAAAACGCCCATGTAGCAAAGCGCCATCATCAGCGTTCCGGGAACGATCAGCGACGCCTGCAGGCTCCAGCCCGTCAGGTAGAAGGTGGTGGACAGGCTGTCCACCAGGAAGGGATAGGACAGGCGCTCACCGGGGTAGAACGGGTAGTCGGCGGGAAAGGCGGCGTTTTTCAGCCCGGTAATGAAGCTCATGTGCATCGGCAGGTCACCGTAGGTGCTCTGTCCCACGTTCCAGCTGCCGTCCGCGCCAACGCGCACCATATGGGTGTACTGCAAATAGGCGGAAAGCAGCGTCAGAGGGAGTACGACCATCGCCATCTGCTGAAGGAGCACGGCCTCCCGCGCATCCCACCTCCGGGCAGAGCGGCGGTCCCGCAGGAGGAATGCCCCGCCGGTCAAAAGCGCCAGAGGAACCAGCGCCGCCAGATGCGCAGCCCAGGTGAAGTCCAGCACAAAGGCGCACAAGGCCGGGAGCCACATCAGCATCAGCAGCCCCAGGGAAAGCCCCAGCCACAATCTGTTCAATACCGGCAATCGCGGCAGCAGCCACCGCGCGCATGCGCATCCGCACAGCAAATAAATCGCCAGATAAAGCGCACCGATCACGCCTTTCCCTCCTTTTCCCGCGATACGCCGGGATGTTCGCTGGTTTCACCCGGTTTCACGAAGGGCGCGGAAGGATGCCTGCCGCCCCTCCGCGCCGCGTGTTTCACTTGCCCAGATAGGTCTGCATCAGCTTCAGGCCGGCCTCCATGTCCCGCATGTCGATAACCTCACAGGCGGAGTGAACATAGCGGCAGGGCAGGGACAGCGTACATACCGGAATGCCGCCCCGGCTGGTCTGCATGGAAGAAGCGTCGGTGCCGCCGAAGGGGAGCACCTCCCGCTGGGTCTTCACGCCGGCTCTCTCGCCGCAGGCCATCAGCTCCTCCCGCAGCTGCGGGTTGGAAATGCTGCCGCGATCCATTACCTTCACGCCGATGCCCTCGCCCAGCTTGATGTCCGGCTGGGTGGTGCCGGGGGTATCGCCCCAGGCGGTCACGTCCAGCGCAATGCCGATGTCGGGCGCCAGGGCAAAGGAAGCCACCTTGGCTCCCCGGCAGCCCACCTCCTCCTGAACGGAGAAGACGGCGATGACGGTATCCTGGGTGTCGCCGATGGTCTGCATCAGCTTCACCAGCAGGGCGCAGGCGCAGCGGTCATCCATGGCGGGACTGGCTACCCGGTATTCGCCCAGGCGGAAGCAATCCGGCGCGTACACGGCCATATCCCCCAGCCGAACCATGGACTCGGCTTCCTCCTTATCCTTTGCGCCGATGTCGATGAACATGTGCTTCATGGCCCGCTCTCCTGTCACAGGCTCGGACACCACCACGCCGTTCACCCCATTGGAAAACACCACATGGCGGGTGAGGGACACGTTCAGGCCCACGCCGCCCACATTGGTTACCCGGAGGAAGCCCTCCTTCTCAATGCCCGTCACCACAAAGCCGATATGATCCATGTGCGCGCTGAACATGATCTTCCTGGGCTTTTCGCCCCTTCCCTGCCTGACGCAGATCAGGTTGCCCAGGGCGTCGGTCTCCATGGTATCCACAAAGCCCGCCAGCTCCTGGCGGATGACAGCGGCCACCGGCTCCTCCAGGCCGCTGGGGCCAATGGGCGCGAGAACCTTCTTCAACAGTTCAAACATAGCTGCTTCTCTCCTTCTGTGAAAATCATCCGACATTCGCCGCGTCAAATCTCGTCCATGCGCATCAGCAGCGCACGGGTCAGCGCCAGCTGGCTGTCCACGTCCTCCAGCTTGCATACGGTGGACGGGCTGTGGATATACCGGCAGGGCACGGACAGCACCAGCGTCGGGATGCCCTGACGGGAGCGCTGCATCACGCCGCTCTCATTGCCTCCGGAAATGGAGCCCTTCACCTGATGGGCGATGCCTTCCTCCTGGCCGATTTCAAGGGCCTTGCGGAACAGCGTCCGATTCGCCAGGGAAGCGCCGTCGCCAAAGGATACGGCCACGCCCTTGCCGCAGCGGCAGACCTGGCTGACATCGGGAATATCGCCCAGGTCGTTGCAGGTAGTGCCTTCCAAGGCAATGCCGACGTCGGGTTTCTGAGCGAAGGCCGCGCCCTTCGCGCCCCGGCAGCCCACCTCCTCCTGGGAGGAGAACACCGCCACCAGGTCGCAGGGATAATCGCCCTGCTGAAGCAGGCGGAACAGGTTCCAGCAGCCCACCCGATCATCCAGGGCCTTGGCGCAGATGAAGTCCTCGCCGTAGACCACATAAGCGGTGTCAAAGCTGACCTGCGTTCCCTTGGGCGCCTTGGCTTCAGCCTCTTTCTTATCCTTGGCGCCGATGTCCACATAAACGTCATTGTACCCCAGGACACGCTTGCGGTCCTCGGCAGACTGCAGGTGGATGGCCATGGCGCCGATGACGCCCGGAATCCGGCTGTCGCCCACCAGCACCCGCTTGGAAATTATCACCCGGGGATCCACCCCGCCCAGGGAGCGCACCCGCAGGAAGCCGTCCTCTGTGGCTGAGATAACGATAAAGCCCACCTCGTCCATGTGGGCGGAAACCATCACCCGTTTGCGGTTTTCACCGCGGCCTTCCTTGACCACCACGATATTGCCCATCCGGTCAATGACGGGATTCAGGCCGATGGCGCGCAGCTCGTCCAGCAGATACCGCCGCATGGGCTGCTCAAAGCCGGAGGGCGCGTTGATCTCCGTCAGCGTCTTCAGATCCATAGGTTATCCTCCCATCCGCCGTCCAGCTCGCTGATAAAATGCGCCAGCAGCCGTCCGCCCTCGCTGAGGGTCTTCATGTTCACCGTTTCCACGGTGGTGTGCATGTACTTCATCGGCAGGGACAGCAGCAGGCTGGGAACGCCTTCCCGCGCAAGACCCGCCTCATCGGCATCCGTCGCGGTATGGGAAGGAGCCACGATGGTTTCCAGCTTCACCCCATGAGCCTCAGCACAGTCCTTCAGGCGCTTGACCAGCTTGGGCTGCAAAAAAGGTCCCACGCTGACAGCCAGGGTGTCAATGGGCACGGTGGCATCCGGTCGGCAGCCGGGCTGATCGGCAAAGTCACCGTCCAGCGCAACGCATAGATCCGGCTGGATGGCGAAGGCCGCCGTTTCCGCGCCACGGGAGCCCACCTCCTCCTGGCTGGTGGAGACAAAATAGACATCCGCGTCGCATACCAGCCGACTCAGCCGCTCCGCCGCGCAGCGCATCATCACCACACAGGAGCGGTCATCCATGGTCTTCGCCGCCAGCTGATCGTTGAGCAGCGCCGTCCCCGGGCCCTGGAAGGTCACCAGATCACCCGCGCGCACCAGGCTCCGCACCTTGTCCGCGGGGAGGCCCACGTCCACATACAACTCCTTCATGGCGTAATTCCGACGGCGATCCTCCGCCGACATCAGGTGGGGCGGAAGCGCGCCGATGGTGCCGAAGAGCTTCTCCTGACCATGCACCCATACCCGGCTGGCCGGCAGAATGCGCGGATCCACACCGCCCACCATGCCCACCCGCAGGCAGCCGTCATCCTCGATATGGCTGACCATCAGGCTGATTTCGTCATGATGGGCGCAGATCATCACCTTGGGGCCTGTGCCCCTCTTGTGCGCGATAACGTTGAACATGGCGTCCACCGTAACCTCGTCCACCAAGGGCCGGAACCACGCTGCGACTGCCTCCGCCATAGCCATTTCCTGCCCGCTGGGGCCGCAGACCTCCGCCGCCTCGCTCAGCAGCTTCTGTATATCCATGGTTTTCCTCCTTTTCAACCGGCTGTGCGGCTGACGCCGCAAGCATAGTCATTATACCACATTTCGCCTTCAACGTGAAGGGTCTTCCATGGAAAACAAAGGCCTGACCGCTGCAGCACAGACGGTCAGGCAAAAAAAGGGATACGTCAACACATCCCGCTTGTCGGATCAACAGGCAGCCAGATGTTGATAAAAGCCCGAAATAAAGACAGCAGACTTGCCGCCGGCAGACGCCGAGGGCGCGCAGAGAGCCTCGCAAGGGGCAATGAAGTGAACGCAGCGCTTCGCGGGGTTATTCCACGCGCAGCAGCTGCGCCATGGCTTGTGCGGCAGCCTCCTCGTCCGGGCCTTCCGCCAGCAGGATTAAATGCTGCTGATCCTCCAGGCCCAGGGAGAGCAGCCCCAGCATGGATTTGGCGTTGACGATCTTCTGATCGTACTCAATCATGATCCGGCAGGTATACTGGCAGGCCACCTGCACCACCTGAGCAGCGGAGCTTCTTGTCAGCGGCTTGCCACCGGGAAAGTTCACAGGAATTCTAATCATGGTGATTCCTCCTCTGTATGAGCATCCAGGGTATTCTCAATATCCCGCGCCACCTCCATCAGGCGGCGCATACGGTGGTTCACACCGCTTTTGCCCACCGGCGGGGTCATCAGCTGCCCCAGCTCGGTCAGACTCAAGGAGGTGTGCTCCAGCCTCAGCCGGGCGATCTCCTGCAACCCCGGCGGCAGGGTGAACAGCCCTCGCTGAATGGAAATCAGCTTGATGGCGTCAATCTGCTTTTCCGCCGCGTTGAGCATCTTTTCCGAATTATGCTCATCGCAGTTGGAAGCCCGGTTGGCATCGGCCCGCATCTGCTTGGTGATGCGAATGTTCTCCATGTCCAGCACGCTGGCGGAAGCACCCATCAGCGCCAGGGCATCCGCAATCTGCTGCGCTCCCTTCAGGTACACCACCTGCCGGCCCTTGCGCTCAAAGGCGCGGGCAGGCAAATCACTTTTCTCCAGCAAACGCATGATGGTCTTCATCAGGCCCTCGTCGTCCGCCACCCATTCAAAGTGATAGCCCTTCTCGGGGCTGGTCATGCTGCCCGCCCCCAGAAACGCGCCGCGCAGGAAGGCCCTGCGGCAGCACTGCCGGGTCATGGGATGCCGAGGCGCCGTCCGGCGAAGAGTCACGCCGCCATCCTCGCCCTGCTCCATCATATGCAGGGCAAGAAGCAGGCGCTGGGAATCCTGATCCCCCAGGGTCAGCACGCAGCTTCGCCGTCCGCCCAGCCGGGCATTTTGGACATAATGCAGCTTGGCCACGATGTCCAGCCGGGTGCGCAGGAGCAGGAAGATTCGCCGGGCCAGCGCCGCGCTTTCCACGCGATAAGTCACCTGCACCCTGCCTGCGCCCCGCAGCGCCAGGCTGCCGGAGGTCTGGGTGAGGGCGGAAAGCTCGCTGAGGCTGCAGCAGCTTTTGCCCAGAGACTGGCGCAGCAGTTCCTCCTTGACTTTTGATGAAAAGGACATCCCTTACTCCTTGGCCTCAATGGTTTTCCAGTAGGCTTGCTCCAAATCCAGATCCCGGTGGTTGACGGCAACCTTTCGGCCCTGATCCCGCAGATAGCCGCCAATGGCCTCGGCGATGGCTACGCTGCGGTGGGCGCCGCCGGTACACCCAATGGCAATCATCAACCGATGCTTGCCCTCCTCAACATAGTGCGGCATCAGGAAGTCCAGCATACCCTGGGCATGCGCCATGAACGCTTCCGTGACCGGATGCTCCATGACAAAGGAGCGCACGTCCTCATCCAGGCCCGTGTGCCGTCCCAGCCCCTCGATGTAGAAAGGGTTGGGCAGGAAGCGCACGTCGAAAACCAGGTCAGCCTGCCGGGGCAGCCCCCGCTTAAAGCCGAAGGACATCACCTCAATGTGCAGCTGCACGCTTTCGCTGTCGGTCGCCAGAATATCCTGAAGCCGTCGCTGCAGGGCCTTAGGCCGCAGCGCGGAGGTATCCACAACATAGTCCGCCATCTCCCTGAGAGGCTGGAGCATCTCCCGCTCCTCCGCGATGGCCTCGGTCAGGCTCTTGCGGTCGCCCGCCAGGGGGTGATCCCGCCGGGTCTCCTTATAACGGGTAAGAAGCACCTCGTCGCTGGCCTCCAGGAACAGCAGCTCAATCCGATGCCCCAGATGGCGCGCCTCGGTAATCAGCGTAGCCACAGCATGGGCATCGAAGAACTCGCCGCTGCGCACGTCTACCGCCAGGGCCGCGAATTTCCGCTGCAGAGAGGAGCTTTCGCAGGCCTCCATAAACTTCACCATCATCACCGGCGGCAGGTTATCCACACAGAACGCGCCCGTGTCCTCCAGATAACGGGTCGCGACCGTCTTGCCTCCGCCGCTCATCCCCGTCACAATCAGGAAGCGCAAGTCAATCCCTCGCTTTCGTACCAACCTTGTCAAAGGGCATGGACGAGACAATCCTCGCCCACAATCCGCACCTCAGGCTCCAGCATGACGCCGGTTTTCTCATAAACAATGGTTTGCACCTTGGCCATCAGGGCCAGGAAATCCGCCGCCGTGCCTCCCTGGTTGACCAGGAAGCCCGCGTGCTTCTCGCTCACCCGTGCGCCGCCCACGCTCAAACCCTTGAGCCCGCACTGGTCGATCAGCGCCGAGGCATAGCCATCCCTGGGCCGCTTGAAGGTGCTGCCCGCGCTGGGCTGCTGGAGCGGCTGCTTTTCCGCCCGACGGCGGTTGAGCTCCACCATTTCCTTCAGCAGCTCCTCCCGCTTGGCGTGAGGGCATTGGCAGGTCACATAGGTCACGACCTTGTCCTCGTCCATCAGGCGGGAATAGCGATGGCCGAAGTTCATGTCCGCACGGCCATAGCTGAAGGGCTCGCCCGCCATATCGAAGCCCTCCACCCGGGTGACCACCTGGCACATTTCCCCGCCGTAGGCGCCGGCGTTCATGTACACGCCGCCGCCCACCGTGCCGGGAATGCCGCTGGCAAAGGTCAGGCCGCCCAGCTCGTGCTCCGCCGCCGCCATGGCCAGGGCCGTCAGCATGGCCCCTGCCTGAGCGCGGATGACGCTGCCCTCCACGGTGATTTCCCGCATCTCGCGGCATACGCGGATCACCAGCCCGCGAATACCGCCGTCCCGCACCACCGTGTTGCTGCCATGGCCCATCAGCGTAACCGGAACCTGATGTCTGGCCGCTTCCCGCAGCAGCAATTGAAGCTGTTCGGGCGTGGCGGGATGCGCCAGCACATCCGCCGGGCCTCCCAAATGCAGCGTGGTGTAAGCGGCCATCACCGCCTGGCGTTCCAGCCGCAGGGCGGGCTCCTTGGCGTGCAGGGCGTTCACCAAATCCTCCAGGACATACGACATGCTTTTACCTCCCACATTGTCTATTTTACAGCATTTTCGCCGCCATCGCAAGAGTGAAAGCAGGGAAAAGCGCCGCTTTTCATACCAATTTCGACCACCATTCTTTCCGGCGCGGAAAGGTAAGAAAAAGCTGCGCCCGCGTAAGGCACAGCTTTTGTAAATCGCTCCCGTTCACTCCCCCAGGCCTTCAAATCGGCGGCACCAGGTATACTTGCTGATGGCGCTCTGCTGGGCGTTGGGACAGTAAGTACAGAGCAAATCCCGAATATAGGGCGGCATCGCCTGATTATACTTGACCTCCAGGATCATCAGATTTTCATCCATGGGGGGCACGGTGGGAATGCTCGGGTTAAACAGCTCAGTGGATCGCAGGCCCGTGCGCAGCTGCTTATCGAAGGTAATGCGCACCTCCTCCGCAGGATGCAGATAAGCCTCCCGTACATAGTCCACGATGACCACCGGCCGCAGCAGGTTTACCGTCATCTCCCGGTAAACGTCCGCCAGCAGACCCGACCGGGTGGTCTCCAGGCCGCAGGGATCGCCCGCCATCAGCTGCTCGCACAGATCCCGTGGGATGGACAGGCTTCGCTTGCTGATGAGGCTGCCCACCTTGGTCTTGCATTCCAGCTTGATAATCCGGTCGGAGAGGTTGTAAATGCGGATGCGATATTTGTCGCGGTTCTGCACACCGTTGATCTTGTCGTACAGCGCCGTATGGCCGAAGATGGAATCGAAGTACAGGCTACGGATATGGTACTCGTTGTTCTCATCCCCGTTGGGGTCTCGCGCCAATACCCGATCCAGCGCCCTGGACAGCAGGTGATACTGGGCGTCGTTGATAAAAAATTTCAGTTCATGCCGCAGGGGCAGGTTGAAGGCCACGGGTATCACCTCCTACGCGCGTTGATGGTCATGACCGGTGTCAGGCCCCGGCTTCGGTCTGGCAGGCTACCAGGGTGGCGTCGTGTACGCCGTCGATGTTCAGCATCGCGGCGACCAGATCCTGCTTGTTGTCCAGGCGAACCTCAAAGGTCATCTCAGCACCGGCGCGTGTCACAGTCTTGGAGCGCAGGCGGCGCTGCTTGACCATGCGGCGCAGCTGCTGGGTAATATCGTACTCGGCCTCCTCGTCATAGTGCAGCACCAGCAGGAAGGCGTTGGGGTTGGTGAACTTGATAAAGGTCATCATGAACAGCACCACCGCGATGCCCAGCACCACCACCAGGGCGATGACGTACAATTCCGCCCCCAGGAGAATGCCCATGGTCAGCGCCCAGAACATGTAGGCGGTATCCATGGGGTCCTTCACCGCGGTACGGAAGCGGACGATGGACAGCGCACCCACCATACCCATGGACAGGGACAGGTCGGACTTGATGCACATGACCACCGGCGTGGTAATCAGGGTCAGCATCACCAGGGTCATGGCAAAGCTTGGACTGTACAGCACGCCGCGGTAGCACTTTTTGTACACCAGGGCAATGACCAGGCCCACCACAAAGCCCAGCGCCAGCGCCACCAGCACCTTGGCGGGCGTCAGGCTGGCGAACTGCTCAGCGAAATAGGCGGACAGGCCGTTGGCGCCATTGGCAATGGTATTGGTGTTCAAATTATCCAGCATGGGATTCCCTCCTGTATTGCTTGCCCGCTGGGGGCGCGTTGATTCACGGCTGATCTATTATACAGCATGGGGACGGCGTCCGTAAACCTTCCGGGCAGAATTTCGCGAAATTTCCTCCCGAGGGCTGGATTACGGCACGAAGTCCACCGGCAGCTCCGGCTGAGGGCCGAAGTAGGCCAGCATTTTCTCGTCGCTGACGTTCAGCTCATCCTTCACCATCTGCCACAGGTAGTAGGGTCTGCCCTTGCAGGTATTGCGCAGACGGTTGATGCGCTTCTCCCAATAGCGGTAGGCCGCGTCCGGCGAGGTAGGCCATTCGGTCACCACCATCTGGTCATGCTCGTCGGCCCAGCGGGCGAAATGCAGGTTCATCTCCGGCTCAATCAAATCCACCAGCGGCTCCAGCACTGAAAGCATGTGCTCCGTGGTGAAGGTCTGGAAGATGTCGCCCAGCTTCTGAAGAAACTTATCCTTATACTCCGGCACCTCAAAGAGCTTGAGCAGGATGGTGTTGTCAATGTTCTTGTCGCCCATACCCGTGGTCTTGGTATAGCTGCGGGGGCTGTTGAACTTGTAGCTGTACAGACCGTAGTCCACGTCGTAGAAGATCCACTTCCACTTGGAGCCCTCCGTCCCCAGCCGGTAGCAGCGCAGGTTACCGATGTCGGAGTTGCCCACGAACATTTCCAGGGCAATGTACTCAAAGTAGTTATCCACATCCACATTGTCCAGGATGTACTGCAGATCCTCGGGATTCTTGGCGGGGTCGGAGGCCTTGATCTTCTTGATCATATCCCTGTAAGCCTTGGTGCTGCCATACTTGGATGAGCCGTTGGCCTCCACAATCACCATGTTGTCGGCTTCCTCCAGGGAAATGCCCTCATGCTGGGCCACAAAGAAGCGGTCAATGCGCTCGCGCATGTTGTAATGGCCCCAGTAAACGCCGTTAAGATACACCACAATGGGATTCCACGCCTGATGAATCACCTGTGTGCCGTAGCTGTCCAGCAGCCGCGACTGGAAGCCGTCCAGCAGGCGCGTCCACACCCCGTCATTGCCGCTGTTTCTCAGCACAATGCCCTTAAACTCCGTGAAGGGCCGGTCATCGAACAGCTTGGCGGCGAAGGTGTTGGCTCCGTACAGGGACTTGGCCCGCAGCTTGAAGGACTTCTGGGGCAGATCCAGGCTATACGCGCCGGAAAGCTCCATCTGCATGTCCTGGCTGAGCATCTGCGTACCGTCCAGCAGGTAATACTCGATATGGCCCGCTCTGGGTTCCTTGCCATGAGCACGGTAGACGGAGTTTTTGAAGGGCAGCTTGCCAGGCTCCTCCTTGATGATGTTCGGGCCGGGGGCCAGCATGCCCGTCTCCTCGTTCCACAGCTCGTAGGGCTCGCACACCAGGGACACAATGGGCAGGTTGTGGTAAGCGTTGACAAAGTACGTCCCCGTAATGACATTGCTGGGACGCAGCCCCTTTTCGGAATAAGCCACCGCCCGCAGCACCGTGGTGAAGTTCAGCTCAATGGTTTCGCCCTGGTAGCGGTTGGAGGCCTCCGTGGGCGTGGAGCCGTCGGTGGTGTAGTAAACCCGCGTTCCCTGGGGCACATTGAAGCCCGTGCGCACCGTGGCATAGTACAGCCCCGGCGTTACCGCAAAGGAGGGCTCCTCCGCAAAGCCGGTAAAGCCGGTGCCGTTGGCCGCCATGGGCGTTGGCGTGTCGTAATAAAAAAAGCCCGACAGCCCAATGGTACGGCCATAGGACACATTGGCAGGAAGAACCGGCAGCAGCATCTTGTCCAGCAGACGCCCGGCAGGGTCTGAGAGGCAGACCACCTCGGTTTCCGTTCGGCTGAGGCGGAAGGAGGCGTGGGGCTGGTAGGCCGTGTTCAGGTTGCTCTGACCGTCCATCAGCACCAGCTTATATTCCCCCGGCTGAAGCACCGTCCCCTGGGGAAACTGCCACTTCCGCGCCCGACCCAGGTTATCCGACAGGCCGAAGCCGGAAATATCCACCTGCGACTGGGAGGAGTTGTAAACCTCCACCCAGTCGCAGTAATTGCCGTCGCCGTACAACTCCGTGGTATCGTTGGAGGTCATGACCTCGGTAATATAAACGCCGCTGGAATTAAGGGCGCGGAGCGTTTCATCCATCCGGCTGGCGCCCGCCGCGGTGTTGGGCAGACCAGGCGTAGCCATCTGATGCACGGAGAAGGTGCCGTCGGCATCCCGGGCATAGCTGCAATCCTCGGGAATGTTGTCAATGATGACGCGATCCATCAGCCTTCCCCGGCCGTCGGAGAGCACAATGGTATCATGCTCCGCGCTGATGCGGAAGTTGGCGTGGGGCACGGCGGTGGGATCGTCCCGGCGATCCTTGCCGAAGCAATACACCAGGTAGTATCCATGGGCGGGCACCACCGCGCCCTCGGGGAAGCGCCACTTCAGCGGCTTGTTCTCCTTGTTGGACAGCGCGTAGTTATCCAGGCTGATGGGCAGGTCGGTGGTATTGTACAGCTCCACCCAGTCCGCCAGCTCGCCGTCCTCATCGGCATAGCCGGTCAGAGGGTCCGGCATGATCTCATTGATAATCAGCGCGCCGCCCGTGACCATGGTGGACGTGCGGTAGGCCTCCGCGCCCTCCGCCGTGTTGGGATAGCCCGGGCTGAAGGCGGTCATCACCGCGTAGCTGCCATCCTCCTGGAGGGCATAGCTTTCATCCTGGCTCATGATCGGCAGCGTTACCGAATCAATCTCATAGGCGTTGGGATCGAAGAGATAGATCGTTTCCCCCACCGAGGACAGCTTGAATTTGGCATGATAGGGGCGGCCCGGCTCGGCGGCGTTGGTATCCGAGCAGAAGACCAGCACCCGTCCGTCAGCGGGCAGAATCACATCCGGAAACAGGAATCGAATGGAATCGTTTCGGTCGCTCAGGCCCACGCCCTTGAGACTAATGTCGTGATCCGAGCTGTTCCAGATTTCTATCCAGTCCGGGTATTCGCCGTTTTCATCCGGCACGGCGGAGCCATTGGCCGACATGGCCTCGCTGATGACCAGGCCCTGATAGGCGGTACCGGTGGTTCCCTGGCCTCCCGCCACATGGCCGTCCGCCGTACCCGCGGTAAACTGAGCGCGGGAAATCGGCTCCTTGGGGAAGATAATCACCATCAGCGCCAGGAGGGCCATAAAGACCGCCATCACCAACACAATTCCCTTGTGGGACTTCTTATGTTTTTTGACAGGCTGCTGCTCGTAACGGCCGCTCCGGCGGCCCGGCTGCCTGACGGGAGGTGTCTGCTGCATGAGACAGCCCTTCCTTTCTGAATCGACATGGAGCGCGCGGCAATGCCCGCGCGGGGAAACATCGCGTCTCCCTGAATAGAACGACACAGGGCCGTTCGTTCGTCCATTGTAGCATAATTTTTCTGTTTATGCAAACAAAGCGCGAATGTCCTGCTCGGTCAGGGCCGTCACCAGGGTCTCTCCGGGGGTGATCAATTGATCGAACAGCGCCTTTTTCCGCCGCCCCAGCTCCACCACCTGCTCCTCGATGGAGCCGTGGGTCACCAGGCGGACAACCTCCACCTTGCGGGTTTGGCCGATGCGGTGGGCCCGGTCGGTGGCCTGATCCTCCGCGGCAGGATTCCACCAGGGATCGTAATGAATCACCATATCCGCGCCGGTGAGGTTCAGGCCCGTGCCGCCGGCCTTCAGGGAAATCAGGAAAATCTGCCCCTGGCCGCCGTTGAATTGCTCGGTCATCTCCAGCCTTTTGGCGGACGGCGTCTCTCCGTCCAGATACATGGTCTCATAGCCCGCTTCTTCCAGGTGACGGCGGAGAATCTTCAGCATGGAGGTGAACTGGCTGAACAGCAGCACCCGCCTTCCCGCCGCCATGGCTCCGGGAAGGATGTCCAGGAGCATTTCCAGCTTGCCGGAGGAACCGGCGTAATCCTCCAGCACAAGCCCCGGATGACAGCAGATCTGCCGCAGCTCGGTAATCGCGGCCAGCACCTCCGTCCGCCCCCGGCCCAGGCCCTTTTCCGCCATCACATGCTCTACCCGCTCCCGCAGGCGCACCATGGCGGATTGGTAGACCTTGCCCTGCTCGGGGGTCATCTGCGCCGTCAGCAGGGTCTCAATCTTATCGGGCAGCTCGGTAAGCACGTCCTTCTTCAGCCGGCGCATCAGGAAGGGACGAATCTTTCGGCGCAGATCGTCGGCGTCCTGTCCGTCCTGATAGCGCCGGATAAAGGCGTTGTAGCTGAGCAGATACCCCGGAAGCACAAAGTCAAAAATGCTCCACAGCTCCCCAGCGTTGTTTTCCATGGGCGTGCCTGTCAGGGCAAAGCGGGTGCGGGCTTGCAGCTGCTTCACCGCCATGGCGCCGACGCTGCCCGCGTTTTTGATGTGCTGCGCCTCGTCCAGGATGACAAAGCGGAAGGCAAGCTCCCGCATCTGGTCGATGTCCCGACGGATGAGGGGATAGGAAGTGATGAGCACATCCACGTCGCGCGCCTCCCGCACATGACGAATCTGGCTGGCCCGCTGTGCCCCGGAGCCGCTGAGCACCATCACGCTGAGCTCCGGCGCGAACCGCCCGATCTCGCTGAGCCAGTTGTAGGTCAGGGAGGTGGGCGCGACCACCAGGGAGACCTCCTCCCGGGTTCGGCAGGCCTTGAGGAGCGCAATCACCTGAACCGTTTTACCCAGGCCCATGTCATCCGCCAGGATGCCGCCCATGTGCAGCCGGTCGAGGGTGTGGAGCCATTCATAGCCCCGCTGCTGATAAGGCCGCAGGCTGAGGCCGTGGGCCAGGCGCACCGGCTCCTCGGCAGCTTGGCTGAGGGCGTCAATAGTCTGGTGCACGGAGGCGTCCGCGCTCACAGGCAGACGGCTGCCCTCCAGCAGGCCCTGCAGATAACAGGCCCGGTAGGCTTGCAGGGTGATCGTATCCCCCGCCGTCAAAGCATCGACACCCTCGGCCGCGGCGGATTCATAGATGCTCTCCGCCACGGGCTGCCAGTCGCCCATCCCCGTCAGATCCAGGAAGGAACCGTCCTTCAGGAGGAAATACTGCCGCCGCTTGGCCAGGGCCTCCATGATCCCCAGAATATCACCGACCGGCTGACCGTCCTCGGTGAACTTTAGCTCCAGCTGGCCGCCCTTCATGCGCATCTGTCCCCGCAGAAGGGGCTTGCGGGGCGCCATCCGCCGGAAATCGCGGCTCAGATAGACCTCGCACAGCGACTGAAGCCGCTGAACCCCTTGGGATACAAAGTCGTAAACAGCATCCTGCCCTGTCAGATAAACCCGGCCCTTGCCCACATAGAAGCCTGCGCCGCCCAGGGCGTCCAGTACCTGGCGCTCGGCAGCGGCGTCCCGCAGCAGCAGCTTCTCGCCCCTGGGCACGACCTCCGGCGGCGGTGCCTCATCAAAGGGATCAATCTCGCGGTCGCCGTAATGGAAGCTGGTTCTGGCGACCACATCCTTGCCGTCCCGATCCAGATAAAGTCGAGCTACCAGCGGCTTCTTCACCAGCTGCCTTTCCAGCTCGGGCACAATTTCCACCACGCCCGTCAGCTTGAGGAACGGAATCAGCTCGCCAATGACCCGGCCCGTATCCCGCACCGGGTAATCGAAGCTGCTTTTGCCGCCGTATTCCTCCTGCCAGAGCACGCGCATCACGCCGCGCTGGCTCTCGTCCACCTTGATAATGGCGCTGCCCACCACCGCAAAGGCGCAGGACAGCGTCAGCGGCGTGAAGTCCTTGGGGAAGGAGGCCGTCACCGTGAGCCCACGCAGATCACTGCTGATTCGATAATACAGCGGCAGTCGGGCCGACCGCACCCGCTTTACCGCAAAGGCCCGCTCATCCATCATGAAGCGGAAGGGCAGCGCCGTCAGTTCCTCCAAAATGGCCTCCACAAAGGGATCGGGCAGAGCCATCAGCCTCAGCTCCGCCCCCCGGAGGGAGGAGCCAGCCTCCTTCTGGGCCTGGCACAGCGCCCGCAGAATGCCGATCACCCGCATCTCCCGGGGCGCAAAGTGCATCCATTCCGGCTGATACACAAAGCCCTTGCCAAATTCCATGGTGACGCCCCCATCCAGCGCCTCAATCAGCTGGGGAATGGAGCGCACCACATACAGCCGTTCCTCGCCCACCCGAAGGCCGATCCTCACCCTCGGCCGATCCTTGCCCCGAACCGATTCGCACACCAGCGTGACTTCCATGCGCAGGGTGCCGTCCTCGGGCAGGGCGGATTCCATGGCGCCCATGAGCTTTGGCGCGGCCGCCGCCGCCTTCCGCCGAAACATCTCATCCAGGGCGCCGGAGCTCTGCGCCATCAGCGTGGCGGCCACCACATGGCGGCAGGCCCCGCGCCGTAAATAAGTCTCGCAGCCGCACTGAGCGGGCTCCTCCTGGGTGAACGTGACCTCCTGGCGGATCGTGCCCGCCGCCATATACCGCAATATCGTCGCGCCCTGTTCCATCAGCCGGACGCCGCCGCGTTCAAATAATGCCTCCCCGGCGGCATATTCCTCTTCGCCAGCCAGGCTTTTCAGTCGATCAGGGGCTTGTATCATCCCTCATAATCCCTTTCATCAAGTCGTCCGTCGATGCCAAAAAAACAGCATCCTTTCAGACTTCGCCGCCCGGCTCCTCAAATCCTCCCCCCGCGAAAACCTTCCGCTTGAAATTTTTGTCTGCCGCATGATGGTCTGGCGCCTTGCATATACTGTCATCGGCAGGAAGGAGCGCCAACGGCAGCCGCGGCGCCGACCGCAGACGGAGCGCGTCTTCGTCCAGGCTTGCACAAGCTCTCCGTCAGGCCGGTATGCGATCATGCTGCCGTCCGCCCCGCCGCACCCCGTTTGGCATTGGCCGAACGGGGTGTTTTGATGCCGCTCCGCCCAATGGCTTCCCGGATGTTTCGCACCCATATGCACGCCGCGGCATAGGCTGAAGGGACTTCAAACGTAAGCGAGGCGATTCCATTGAATGCGCTGATGTCGATATCCTATCCTCTTCAGGCGCTGTTGGCTACCCTGATGACCTGGTTCATCACCGCCCTGGGCGCGGCGGTTGTCGTTTTCACCAAGCGGATCAGCCGTACTTTTCTGGACGCGATGCTGGGCTTTGGCGCAGGCGTGATGCTGGCTTCCTCCTTTTGGTCCCTCCTGGACCCCGGCATCGCCCTGGCGGATGAGCTGGGCCAATGCGGCTGGCTGGCCGCAGGCGTGGGCTTTCTGTGCGGCGGCGGGCTGATGATGCTGGGCGACGTACTCATGTCCCGCTTCCAGCTGGAGGCCTCGGAAAGCCAGCGCCGCTCCTGGCTGCTGATCGGCTCCATCACCTTACACAATATTCCCGAAGGCCTGGCGGTAGGCGTCGCCTTCGGCGCTCTATCCGCCTACGCGGGCGAAGCCGCGCTGACCGCCGCCTGGATGCTGGCCGTGGGCATTGGCCTGCAAAACTTCCCCGAGGGCGCGGCGGTAAGCCTGCCCCTGCGCCGGGAGGGCATGAGTCGGGGCAAGTCGTTTTTTCTGGGCCAGCTCAGCGGCTTTGTGGAGCCGGTGGCCGGCGTTCTGGGCGCGCTGCTGGCCGTCAACGTTCAGGCGATGCTTCCCTTCCTGCTGAGCCTGGCTGCCGGCGCCATGATCGCCGTGGTCGTGGCCGAATTGGTGCCCGAAAGCCAGCGCAGCGAGCGCCGGAACCTGATGACCCTGGCCACCATGGCAGGCTTCACGGTCATGATGGTGCTGGATGTGGCGCTGGGGTAAAGCGGAAACCGCAAAAGGCCGCGCCCCATCTCCCCTGAGAACCCTGTTCATTGCCATAACAAACGGGACGGTGAAATGCATCACCGTCCCGTTGTGCGGAAGCGCCTTGGGCGGGATCGAAGCGCCGCAGATCCGCTGCCCGTCATCGGCTCCCGGCGCTTTGCAGCGGGGATGGCCGCGTCATCGGAGCATGGCCGTCAGCACAGCGGCGCTTTCGCCCTCCCGTACCCGGCGGGCCATCACCACCAGGTGATTGTCCTCCAGACAGGTGGACAACGTGAGCAGCGCGTCCGTTGGCTGGACATCCACCCGCCAGGGGTGCAGCGACCGCTGCCTTACCTGCTCCATGTAGACAGCAAATTCCTTTTCCGTCCGAAAGGTCGGATGCGCGGCGTAGTTGACATAGCTGGGCGCATTGACATCCGTCGTATCCACCACCATCACGGCGAAGATCACATAGCTGGCGGTATCGTAGAGGGTGGAGAGCTGCGCCATGCAATTTCCGCGCCAGAAATCGCGCTTTTCATACCGAACCAGCCGGCCGAACATGGAGCCATCCCGCATGTTGTGGCCGTGCAGCAGAAAATTCTGCGTCGTAGCCTTCAGCGGCGAATCCTTATCCAGGAAAATCGCGCCGCCAATGCTCTTCTTGCCGTAGAAATCATGGGTCAGATAGTAGCTGTTGTCGCGGTAAACCACAGGCTGGCTGAGCACACCGGGGATGTCAATCCAGCCCACCAGATCGCTGTTTTGCCGATAGACAGTCTGAAATTCCGGCAAAATGGACGAGCCCATCCGCTGATACTGCGCCATGTACCAAGGCGTCCGAGTCGGAGAAGGCGATGGCGACGCTTCCTGCAGGGCTGGCGGCGCGGAGGCCGGGGCGCTCTGCCCGGCGGCGGGAAGCGGCCCTGCCGACGAAGGCTCAGGGGAAGCCGCGAGCAAGGCTGGCGGCGCGCTGGCCGCTGTCAGCCGAAGCTCCCGCAGCTGAGCCTGGGTTTGCCGCGCGCTGACCGACCAAGCCGCATACCCCGTCAGCCTGATACCGCCATACAGCGCCAGCGCCGCGCACACCAGCGCGGGCACAAGCCTGCGCCATGGCAGCCGCCTGGACAGCCGATAGCCCATGGTGTAATGCCTTTTGACCTCCTGACGGCCAGGCGAGCTGTCTTCCTTCAGCGCCACTCGTCCCGGCCGCCTTCCCCAGTCGGTCATGCGTTATCCCCTCTTCTTGTTCAGTACCAGGCAGACACCGGTAAAGCCGCACAGGATCAGCGCAAGCCAAAGCACGGGATGACTGCCGTCGCCCGTCTTGAGCGCTTCTCCCTTGGCGGACACATGCAGGGACGCCTCATCAGAGACCAGGGTAACGAGGCTCGCGCCGCTGCCCAGGGAGACCTCGCAGCGGTAGCGGTAGCCGTCATTGGCCACCTCCGTTACAGAAGTGGTGTAGGTATGGCTCTGCGCGCCATCCAGCCTGCGCCAGCCACGGCCGTCATTGCGCTGGATAAACCACTGATACGCCACATTGCTCACATTGGCCGCCACCGTGAAGGACGCCTGCTGGCCTTCGGTGACGAACTGATCCTCCGGCTGGCGGGTAAAGGCCAGGCTGCTCTCGTACATGGCGGTCAATTGCCGGTCGGCCGTCACCGCGAAGGTGTAGGACGCCTGGTCGCTGACCTGTACGCCGTTTTCCATCCAGCCCGCAAAGCGATACCCAGGCTGCGCCGCTGCACTGACGACCACGCGGGATTTGGCCGGATACACGCCGCCGCCCGTCGCCGTGCCCGCGCCTTCAGGCGAGACGCCGACATTCACGGTGTACTCCTGGCCCCTGGGCAGATCAAAGGTGGTGTAGAACCAGTCAACAGCGCCGTTGCTGCGGTTGCTGCTGCTGAAAATCATGGCAATGCGGCCATCGTGGGTGGACAGGCTGCGGCTGCCGGACAAGCTGTAGCCCGTGCTCATGGATCTGGTGCTGGGCAGCAGCGGCTCGCTCTTGTAGATGCGCGTGTAGTCATAGCCTCCCGCGGGCCGCTCGCTCAGCTGATAAATTTGCAGCTTGTTTTCCTCCGTGGCGTCATCATCCTGCTGCGCCACCAAATACAGCGTGCCATCCCGTCCTTCCGCCATGCGGAACTCAAAAACGTTCTTTTCGGGAGTATTCGGGTCAAAGCCCTCCAGGTAGACCCGCTGCTCCGACAGCAGCCTGACATTGGCAAAATTGCTGATGTCATAGACCTTGTGCCATTGCTGCAATTCCACCGTGGATCGGTCGTAGGCGTCCCTGGAATAGCTGACCGTGTACAGCACATGCAGCCTGCCCGCGGTATCCAGATAAGCATCGCCCTGATGGTTGTTCAGCGTGCCGGGATAGGCGTTGGTCTTCCGCTCCTCCTCGGAGGTATACTTGCCGTCGCCGTCCAGATCCTTCACACGGCTGAAGTCCGCCACATTGATGGAATAGGTATAGAAGCTGGTGCCATAAACATTCGGAATGCAGTACATATCCAGCTGATCCCACAGGTAGCTGGCAGGCCAGATGGGCGCGGTGGGAATCTCGTCATGGCCGAAGGCGGAGGCCAGGTGGTCGCGCTGGTTGACCAGCACCACGCCGCCCTTGCCGTCAGCGTAGATGAAGTGGTAGCAGTGCCGCATGGGAATCTCGATGCTCCGGGCCTCCTTCTCCCACCGAAGGGTCTTGAGGTCGAAGATATACCAGGTAATCCGGGCCGGCTCGTCGCCGCTGGAAATAAATGCGTAAATCTTGTTGTTCCTGGCATCCATCACCGCCTGAGCATAGCCGAAGGACTCAGTACGCGGCGTTTCCAGATTCGCCTGATACCCCGTCACCTGATCGGTCTTGCCGTCAATGCGCCAAACAGAGCCCATCAGCGTCTCCTTGACGCCCACCGTCTTGTTGTACTTGTTGCTGGTAAAGGAGACGGCGTAGGTGTTCTCATCGGCGTCCGCCATGATGTTGATGCTGGAGGTGCAGTAGCTCTGATAATCCTGGTAGAGCAGCTCTGCCTTGCCGTTTTCCACCTTGATGAGGGAAAACTCGTTGATTGTGCTGGCCGCGTCCGGCTCAATCTCATTGGACAGATAAGCGATATAATCGCCGTGGGAGGTATGCACGATTCGCGTCTGATGGCCGGAATGCGCGCCGTTGCCGATGGATCTGGCTCCTGTGGCGTCGGACAGATTCAGCGGCGCGGACAGCTTGATGTCCACCAGATTTTCCGCCATGGCGGAGCCCAGCAGGCTGATCGTCATCAGCATGGCGACCAGCAGGCAGAAGGAAAGCAGCTTCTTCATGTTATTTCATCCTTTCCTTTTCTTCCGACCTCAGTCCAGGGCAATCTCAGCATAGTGCCAGTGGACGCTGGTGCGGTAGGTCGCCGGGAAAAGCAGCCCGATCACGCCGTCCGCCGCCGAGCCGTTCCGCTGCGTTTCCACCATGGGCGGAACCAGCGGCACGATGGCGCTGTCCAGCACCACGGACTTCAATGCCTGCCGGGTCGCCGCGTCTATGATCCGGACGGTGGCGGCTTCGCCCGCCGCCATGGCCAGCACGCGCAGCTCGCCGCTCCTGTTCACCGCCAGGCGGCCGTGATCCCCCGGCTTCATGGACGCTATCTCGCCATTGGCGGCGCCCGCCAAACGCACGGCGGCCCCATCGCTGTACAGATAGGTCAGCCGTCCGCGCTGATCCACATAAGCGTCCATGAGCGTCGGGGCGCCGGTGACCAGCGTCTGCTGGCGGCCGCCCTGAAGGGCCAGCTGGTAAATGCCGGAGGTGGTGCTGTACACCATGGAAATGCCGGAAAGGTTGTTGAACACATAGCTGCTGACCACCGCGCCGGACAGCTTCGCGCTGAAGGCGCTGGGAAGCCACTGCTGGGTGCTTACGCTGTAAATGTACCACACCAGGGAATCCCCCGAGGCGTAGAAGGAGTAGATGCTGCCGCCGTCAGCACTCATGACGGTGGTCAGATACCGATAGCCCTTGGGCGATGGGAAATCCACCTGCGTGGTGCGGCCGTTGACGACGCCTGTGCGCTCGCTGTAATGCCACACCTGGAGCACCGCTTTTTCTTTGGCGGGATCATAGCCATAGCGCGCCTGCTCCTTGATGATGCGGTCGGAAGACCCGCCTACCACATACACGTCGCCATTCCGGCCCGCAATCAGATCCACGTCGCCCTGGCGGACATAGCCCTTGCCCACATAGGCCGCCGCGTCCGCCGTCACTTTGTACAGCGTAAATTCGTTGAGGGCCTTGTAGGCGGAGCGGGTGCTGCTGAACAGCGAATCCGCCGTCAGGTAGACCACATAGGTAGCGCCACCGGACTGGGCCACCTTCATGCTGACGTTCACGCCCTCCTTGGCCACAATGCCCGCCACGCCCGCGGTAATGTCCAGCATGTTGCTGATCTGCACCGGGGTATCGCCGCCGGAGCTGCCCGCAGTTTTGTCCGTCAGCACGATAGTATTGGCGCTGGTACACCGAGGATGATGCAGGCTGTGATCCATGGGCCAGTACGCACCCCATTCCAGCCATCCCGCATAGGCTCTGTCCTCTGACGCGCCCGAGCCGTCTCTGCCGGAAATGCGCAGCAGCGTGATGGCGTAGGGCGCTCCCGCCTTGATCTCGGCCGCGGTGTACCCCATGTCCTTGTGAGGAATTGCCAGCATCAGATGAAGGCTGCCTCCCTCATAGAGCGCGTTGAAGCGAACGCTCGCGTTCAGCGCGTCCGCGTTTGTCCCTCGCACCTGGAAGCTCTCGCCCCCAGGCGTGGCGTCAAAGCCGCTTCGTCCCCAGGTCAGGCAGATGTCGCTGGCCGCCCCTGTGATGCTCTTGCCCGCTTCCAGCTTGAACTGCAGGCCGTCACCCACATAGTTGTCCTTGTACCCCGTCAGATCGCTGTCCGGCGTCTTCACTCCGATGTACAGATAGTCCGCGTCCCACCGGAAGTACATGTCCATTTCGACGTCCTCCGGCACGGAATTATGATTCCTCAGACCCGTATTGTAGCTATTTTTGTCCAGGGACACAGCGGGCTGCCCCCACATCGCGGTGTTGATGGGACGGCTGATATCCACCGCCGCGCTGGTGCGCTCCGCCGTTACCATATCGCCGGGCGTAAACGCCTCGTCGCTGAGCACAACAACGTTGTTCGCCACACAGGTCGGCCGATGGTAGCCGTTGTCCACAGGCCAGTACGCGCCCCATTCCAGCCATCCCGCATAGGCCGTGGCCTCCGACGCGCCCGTGCCTCCCTTGCCCGATATGCGCAGGATGGCGATAGCGTAGGGCGCTCCCGCCTTGATCTCGGCTTCGGTGTACCCCATGTCCTTGTGCGGAATCGCCAGCATCAGGCTCAGCGCACCGCCCTCATGGACGATGTTGCTGCGGATGCTCGCGTTCAGCGCGTCCGCGTTTGCACCTCGCACCTGGAAGCTCTCGCCCCCAGGCGTGGCGTCAAAGCCGCTTCGTCCCCAGGTCAGGCAGATGTCGCTGGCTGCCCCTGTGATGCTCTTGCCCGCTTCCAGCTTGAACTGCAGGCCGTCGCCCACATAGTTGTCCTTGTATCCCGTCAGATCGCCGTCCGGCGTCCTCACCCCGATGTACAGATAGTCCGCGTCCCACCGGAAGTACACGTCCATCTCGACATCCTCCGGCGTCTGGCCGTCATGCCCCATCAGCGTGGTATTGTAGCTGCTCTTGTTGATCGTCGCCGCTGGCTTGCCCCATGTCGCCTCGCTGATGGCCTCGCTCAGGCTCGGTGCGCCAAGCGCCTGGCTGGCGGAAAATACCGATACTGCCTCCGCGTGAGCCACGCTTGTTCCGGGCGCGCTTACTGCCATCGTCATCATCACCGCAATAAGCGCCATCAGTGTACCAAGGTGCTTCCTCATTGCAGACCCTCCCCGTCCCCCGTTGTGCCATGATGGATACGTTGCTCCGTTGCCGAATTCGTTTCCTTGCTTCCGCAGCATGTTCCCTTTCCGCGGAAAATTGATTCTTTACGTCTAAAAAAACGAATTCATTGCATCTAACATTATAATGCAATGAATCCCTCTTTTTTGCAACCATAGATAATCAACAAAGCCGTACATAATCATCCACTTTTGCCATTGGTATACTAAATTTTGTGGAATTCTGTCTATTCATACCCATATATGCCATGGCTGGCTTCGCTATCCGGCTAAAGCACACCTGTCACGTCCGCCTTTCCGCTGATGGCGCAGTCCACTGCCGCTGTACCTGGGAACAAGTTTCCTGTTGATTAGCAGAATCAATTATAACGGAGGCATCTGCATCAACTGATTATTCTTGCATATTTGACAACAAAATACATGATAATGCAATTATTGTCAAATAAACTGTTGATATTCAGCTCATATGTGCTATACTACTGCCATGGCATACATTTTATGTATGTAAAAAGGAGGATAGAGCTTTGAAAAAGTTAGCGTCTTTACTTGGTATAGCCGCATTGCTGCTGTGCATGGTTTGCTCGGTCTCTTTGGCTGACACCATCAAGGTTGGCTCGTTACAAGAGCCTCAGCTGTATCAGCTGTACAGCCAAGTTCAATCACAGCGTCTGCTTCATGCATTAGACGGCAAGAACGAGTACTCTGCCTCTTTCGATTACAAAGACTTTGAACGAAACCCGTCCAAACATACTGATGAAAAAATCTTCTTCACAGGGACGATCATACAGGTCGTTGAAGGCGATCACAACGAAGTGTTGTACCGAGTAGCCATAGATAACGATTACGATCAGGTTTTTGTCATGAAGTATGTTTTGCCTGAAGAAGCAGAGCATATTCTTGATCAGGACACTGTCGATGTTTATGCCGTTTTTCACGATGTGACAACCTACAACAGCACAACCAATCTTTCCGTAACGGTTCCTTACTGTGAAGCGGCTCTTGTCGTAAGGCCTGTTACCAACAAGACCGTTGCCGCAGCTTCGGATGATGAACTTGCAGCAGCACTGGAAGCCATTGATACGAGGCTGGCTAAGGTTGTCAAAAAGGACAAGGCAGGCAACCAAAAGG
>CANOHT010000022.1 GCA_947565865.1 uncultured Clostridia bacterium | reverse complement strand
CAGCTTGAGAAAGCGGGACTTAACCACTTGCTGCGGCATATCCTCGCCATTGATACGGATGGTCGGAGCGGTAGAGCAGACGGCATCCAGCATGATGTCCATGATCTCCCGGAAGCGGTCTTTATCGAACTTCGGATCCTGACAGAGAATGTCGTAGTCAAGATTCTCTTTGATAATCTCTTCATACTCGCTTCGCTCATCCATCCTGTCCATCCCATCAAGATTGATGGATTGATAGTTCTTTGAGAGAGTATTTCTTTCTTGGGTAATTACTTGATCAGTATTTATTTGTGCGGACTTATCCCCGCGTGGATTATCCACATCTGGCTTCTCCACACATGGATTTTCCGTGTGTGGCTTTTCCCGTTCTGGTGTAGACTCCTGCGGCTCTTCGTATATCTCAAAGATTGTGTTGCTCATCCTGCCTTTACCGTCTCTCTGCCGGTGCCGGACAAGGTAGCCGTGCTTTTCAAGCTCACAGAGCGCGGAGAGAATGGCATCCGGACCTTCCTTGCAGATTGCAGAAAGTCCCTTGGTTGAGAACTTCCAGCCATCATTAAACGAGAGCATCTTTGAGAGTAGCCCGACTGCCTTGAGTGACAGGCTCTTGTCTCGGAGGTGGAAGTTCGCCATGACGGTATAGCCACGATTCTTGTTTACGCGATAGACTGCCACGAAAATCACCTTGCTATCTTGGGAAGCAGCTCTTCGCCGCACTTTTTCTGGAACTTCATTCGGATGACCTCCTTGCCCTTCGGCGTGAAGTAGGTCTGAGAACCGGTGTAGCAGTACGTCACAAAATCGCGGACGATGAACAGTCCGGCATTGCTGTCCTTGCTGTAGGGAAGAAGCTGTCCGGAAGGAGATCGGAACAGGTACTTTTCTTTGAGAAGGAACTGGACGAACTTGCGCTCCGGGATTTTCAGTTCCTTCGCCGTCGTTCGGATATTGGTGCAGTCATCCGGATTGATGAAGGCGTCGTAGTAATCGGCTTTGGGCTTTGCCGTGTTCAGCTCACACTCAAGAGCCTTCACGCGATTCTTTTCCAGAATCAACGCTTGAGCGAACTCTACAATGACCGCTGGTTCCTTCTGAATACGTTCCAGAAGGGAGTCCGTCATGTAGCCGCCGGTCTTGCGGATCATGGGGATGACACCATGTGTGATCCAGCGTTTGAAGGCTTTGGCTTCGGGCTTACGGCTGCTCAGAATAAGCGTGTAAAGTCCAGGTTCGTTCACCACCGTCATGTTGGGATTGCCTCGTTTATTACCCTCATTTGAAATGAGGGTAATCATCTTCTCGTCCGCATCCAGCCGTGAAATGGCTTGTGACGAATTGCCGATCTCCAAAGCCCTGCACACGTCTACCGCCACAAACCACGGCTCGTTTTCGATCAGGGCTGTTCGGATTTCTCCAAACTGTTCATTCTTGAAGACTTCGATTTTGTTATCCATGATTGATTTCCTTTCCGGCAGCAGATGTGCCACTTTGGTTTTTGAGGGTAGAAACGGGATTGCAGCAGTAGGGACACTCTGCAAACACGCAGGACTGATATTTCCAGAAGGGGCGATGAAAGCGGCAGCTTCGGCACTCAGGGAGAATGCCATCCGCGCCGCTGTCAAAATGCTCAAAGCCGGGTGTGGTCTGCATCAGCAATTCCAGTGCTTGCAGATCACCGGCTGTCATGCGTTTCATGCTTAAAAACTCCTTTCTTTCGCCGCATCGCCAGCAAATACTCCGGCTTTTGGGCAACAAAAAAAGAGGGTTTGCTTCTTACTCCAAATTGGAGAAGAAACAAACCCTCTTCGTTTACGATGTAGTTCAGATGATTTCTCGGATGGTATGAATGATACCGAGCAGCAGCCCGATGAAGAAGGCGAGCCCTCCGATGAGACCGCCTATGATTAAGTTCAATGCGAAAATGCCGACTGAGCCGGAGATGCCGTAACCGCTTGGAACGAGCCAGAGGCACATCCTCCGGATGCCGAATGGCAAGCCGACGCAGATCCACATTAGGAAGTAGTCGCATACGCCGTCAGGCATATAGATCGGCTTGAGAAATGACGCGAGGCAGAACGCAAGCGCGATTGGAAGCACAACTTCCTTCAAGAATACTTTGATAGCACCCACTATATTCTCCTTCTGCCGGAAGTGTGCAGCGGCACCCTCCGGCTTGCTTGATTATTGTGAAAGTCCTTTGTTTTCGGTCAAAAAAAGAAGGGACTAAGCCAGAATGCCTTGGTTTTCAAGGTCTTTCTGATTTAGTCCTATTATCGCACAATAATCCTTTTCCCCGATTTTCCCGGCGCGGCGCAGCAAGGCCAGAACGCGCTTGCCCAGCAGGATCATGGAAAACGGTTTTGTGATGTAGTCATCCGCCAAAGCGTCAAAGCTATTGATCTGGGTTTTTTCATCGCTCAACGCAGTCAGCATCAGTATGGGGACGCTGCTCGTCTGGCGAATTTCTCTGAGCACTTGAATGCCATTCACGCTGGGAAGCATAATATCCAGAATGATCAGGTCCGCGGGTTTTTCATGGAAGCGCTTCAAGGCTTCTGAACCGTCATAGGCCGAATACACGGTATGTCCCGCATCGGTTAAATAGTCGCTGACAAGATTGTTTGTGATCACATCGTCCTCGACAATCAGGATTTTCGCCATATCGCTCCACCTCCTCCATGATGATTATACCGCGCTGTGTGTCACCCATGTGGATTTACACGAAAAATACCGCGTGGGGAAACCGCCGAAGCCTGTCGTTAGGAACGCTATGATGAGGTGGAAAAAATGGGACGGACAGATTCAGATAGACCTGTTGTGCGGCGCTGCGGGGGCAGGCTTTTGCCGATGATGGCCTCGCGGATGTTCGCTTTATCGTCAGTGCCTGCTCATGGGAAGCATGGCCCGGGCGCGCCCGCCACTGGAAAATACCCGCACCGTGGCGGCAGGCCGCCCATTGGGGACTTGGTTTTGGAAATTTGCGCAGGCTCTCCCCAGATGAAGGACAGGTATGACGGTCTGTTGGCATCCGCTGGGCTGACGATTTGAAACGCGCCATGGCCGTCCTGCGTCATCGCGCGGATACGCCGCGCCATTTGTCCATCGGCGCTGTCCCGGCTTTACCCATCACGCGGAACAGGGCAGTATGAAGGATACGCTCCAAGGCAGCCCCGCCAATCACGGTATAACCAACCGAATACCGCGTCGCTTGGAGCAGCTGTCATGCGGACCGTTTTTTGCTGCGTTCTATGTGGAGATGGCAGCGTTAAGCAGGCTTGGCGGTCGAGAGAGACGCCATCACGGCATGGCGGATTGAATCAGGGCAGATACCAGCACATGCCCTCCTCGCTGTCCTGAATGCGCGCGCCTTTGGGCACTTGCCGCAGCACCTGGATGACGTTCCGATAATCCGGCGAGGGCGATACCAGCCCGATCATGGCCATGGGCCAGAGGACGGCGTTCCATTCCTGGCTGCCGGACAGCATGAAGCCCGCCAGGGGGAGTACCCCCAGGGCCATCGGCAGCAGCGACATCAGGATAAACCGTTCCCGGCTCAGGGGTTCCTTGCACTTCATATAGAACATGAACTGCCGGGGGATCAGCCCGATGTACGCCGTAGCCCCTTTGGGCTGAGGCAGGGCATGCAGCCATTCGTGGACGAAGCAGCCAGCGAGGCCCAGCACAACGCCCAGGGGCAGGAGGTTCCGCGCGATGGGGAAGTCTCCTGTCATCCGCGCCTTGACAAGGAGCGCCGCGAAGCACACCAGCATGAAAGGAATGCCATAGAGCATTGACACTGCCATGAAGTTGTCAGGGACAGGAAGCGGCCGCGCTCCCTCTGGCTTGGGCAGAACCTCCGCCAGGATGGGATCGTCGGCCTTGGTCAGGCCTTTGAACACAATATGCGCCATGATGTTATCCTCCTTGCGCCGTATGGGGGCCATTTTCCTTGGGACGATGGGTGCTGGGCGCGGCCAGTCCGCGCTCACGGAAGATGCGGCTCAGCTGCGCGCCGGTCTGCAGCCCGATCTGCCGGGCAATTTCCTCCACGGTCAGGCTGCTGCTTTCCAGCAGGCGCAGCGCCTGACGCAGCCGGATGCGGGAGAGTGTCTCCTTGGGCGAGCAGCCGCAGCCGGTCATGAACACCCGGTACAGCTGGGAGCGGCTCAGCCCCACATAATCCGCTGTTTCCTGTACGGACACCGCCCGGTCGCAGCCATTCTCCATGAACCACAGGGCTTTGTCCAGGTAGCGGCTGTTCAGCGTACCGGCCGCCGCGTCCTCCTCCGGGGCGATCAGGCTGAAGAAGCGGTAAAGGCCTCCAACCGCCGCCAGCTGATGCAGCCGGAGGGAGCGGATATCCCGCCGCATGACGGACAGGGTATGCCAGACTTCAGCCGGGTCTGCCGCGGTGAAGACACGGCTGAGGCTGTCCAGCCCCGCCATCCGGGTGAAGGCCCCCGCGGCTTCCCCCTTATACCCCACCCAGGCGTAGTGCCAGGGACGGTTTCGATCCGCCTGATATTGGGTGGATTCCTCGGGAAGGATCAGAAAGCCCTGCCCCGCCCGGACGGGGTGTACCCTGCCGCCCGCGTGAAGCACGCCTTCTCCCGATGCAACAAAATGGATCAGATAATGATCCCGTACCGCCGGGCCGTAGGCGTGGCTTGGCTCGCAGGCTTCCTCGCCCATTTGGCAAACATAGAGTCCGCCCGTATCCCGGGCCGCGGGTAGATATTCCTGCTGCATTCCCTCACCTCCTTTGGCGCAACATTCTGACTCTATTATGCGACAAACTGCCTCTACCGTCAAGCCCCCGGAGCCGGTATAATAAAGGCAGAACATAACCGTTCAAAGGAGGAAACAATTATGCCGAAGATTACCTTTATGGGCGCGGGCTCCACGGTGTTTGCCAAGAACGTCCTGGGGGACAGTATGACCACCCCCGCCCTGGCCGAAAGCACCATCGCTCTGTACGACATCGACCCCCAGCGCCTGGAAGAAAGCTACCTGATGCTGACTTCCATCAGCAATAACCTGGGCAACAAGGCCCGTATCGAAAAATACTGCGGCGTCGAAAACCGCAAGGCGGCCCTTCGCGGGGCGAACTACGTCGTCAACGCCATTCAGGTGGGCCTGTACGAGCCCTGCACCGTCACGGACTTTGAGATTCCCAGGAAGTACGGCCTGCGGCAGACCATTGCCGACACCCTGGGCATCGGCGGCATTTTCCGGGCCCTGCGCACCATCCCCGTGATGTTCGACTTTGCCCGGGACATGGAGGAGGTCTGCCCCGACGCGCTTTTCCTCAACTACACCAACCCCATGGCCATGCTCACCGGCGCCATGCAGCGCTATACCGGCGTGAAGACCGTGGGCCTGTGCCACAGCGTGCAGGTCTGCGCCAAGACGCTGATGGAGCACGCGGGCCTGCCCTATGATGAGCAGGTGCAGTGGAAGATTGCCGGCATTAACCATCAGGCATGGCTGCTGGAAATCAGCCGCGACGGTAAAGATTTGTATCCCGAGATTCGCCGCCGTCTGGCAGAACAGCCCCCGGAGAGGGATCTGGTGCGCCTGGAGCTGATGAAGCGCTTCGGCTACTACGTTACCGAGTCCAGCGAGCACAACGCGGAGTACACCCCCTGGTTCATCAAGGACAAGTATCCTGAGCTGATCGAGCGGTTCCATATTCCCCTGGACGAGTATCCCCGCCGCTGTGTCAACCAGATTGCCGATTGGGAGAAGCGCCGGGATGAGCTGGTGAACAACCCGCACCTGTCTCACACCCGCTCCCAGGAGTATGCCTCCTACATCATGGAGGCCATGGAGACCAACATGCCCTACAAGTTTGGCGGCAATGTGCTGAACAACGGGCTGATTCCCAACCTGCCCGCCAACGCCTGCGTGGAAGTCCCCTGCCTGGTGGACGCCAGCGGCGTCATGCCCTGCCATGTGGGCAACCTGCCCGAGCAGTGCGCCGCGCTGAACCGCACCAACATCAACGTGCAGCTGCTGACCATCGAGGCCGCCGTGACGCTGCGCAAGGACGCCATCTACCAGGCCGCGCTGATGGATCCCCACTGCCAGAGCGAACTGAGCATCGACGATACCATCGCCCTGTGCGACGATCTGCTGAAGGCCCACGAGGGTTGGCTGCCGGAATACCGGTAAGCCCACGGCGTGATTCCAGGACATGGTGAAGCGCGAAAAGAACCAGCCTCAACAAGGCTGGTTCTTTTTATGCTTTATTCCTCGTCCCGGCCATTGCCGAAAATCCGCTCCTCCACATAGCCCATCATGCGGTTGTTGAGGCGGCGCCCCAGATGACGGCGGCCACGGCAGCCAGGACAGGAAGCTCGTACCGATGGCGCAGAACGCCCAGCCAAACGGCCGCCATCAGGACTGCCGCAGCCAGGAGCCGATCCCAGCGGTGATCCCGACGCCATTATTGCTTGAAATAAGCAATTCTTTCCTTCCGCGCAAACGTGCTGTCCGCCGGCGTGGCACGGAGGTTTTCCTCCGCCTTGGGGCGGCAAGCCTCCTCGGAGAGCCTCTCGCCCGCGAGTAGTTCGTTGAGGGAAACGCCGTATTGCTCGCTCAGCAGCTGAAGCATCTCCACCGGCGGAAGATAACGCGCCGTTTCCCCGCGGGAGACGGTTTTGCCTGCCATGCCCAGCCCTTCGGTAACTGCTCCTGGGTCAGCCCTTGCTCCCGGCGGAGGCCGCCGGAAAACGCTCGATTTTCGGCAAGTCCATGGAATCGGCCTCCTTATCACGCCTTCAGCTTACATGATGGCGCGGCGTTTGTCCTGGACATGAACGGCGGCAGGCTGGACGTCCGCCTACACAAACAGCGTGGGCTCCGGCTGAGGCGGCGCGGACCAGGACGCGGGCTCGGTGGAATCCCGGCCGTCATAGCATTCGGCAAACAGCGCCGCCGTGGAGCAGGGCTCGTCCGCCGCGTACAGGTGGGAAAGATCGCCGTACTGCATGCAGCGGAAAACCACCTCGCCCTTCACCCGCTCCTCGGTGATCAGCGTGGTCACGGAGGAAGGCTGCATACATAAGCCCTGCCACAGGGCCACCGGGGAAGCGTTGATGAGGTGGGCCATCAGCGCCGTGGCGATGCCGAAGTGGCAGAAAAGCACCAGCGTGTCCGCCTGATTGTTATCGCAGCGGTAAAGCTGGCCGTCCCGGAGATAGCCGTGCTCCGCCAGCAGGCTGTCCAGGCCGTCGCAGCTTTCCCGCCAGATGTCGCGAACCGTGCCGCCATCGAAGATGGGCTCATGCAGCCAGGCTTCGCGATCGGCCAGGGCGGGATGCGCTTGATAAAACCGGGGACGAAGATCCCAGGGAATCGCGTCGCGGCCCCGCTCCTCATCGAAAAAGCGCCCGCGGAATTCCGCCAGCCACGGCAGAATCCGGGCGGTGCTGTTCATCCGGCGAAGGGTGGGAGCGGCAGTATCCTTGGCCCGGCCCATGGGGGAGGTGTAAAAAGCCTTGACATCCAGTCGCGCCAGGCGGCGGGAGAGCAATTCCGCCTCCAGGCGTCCCTTGGGGGTCAGGGAATCAACGCTATAATCAGGCTCGGCATGACGAACAAGCATCAGGCGCATATCAAAGCCTTCCTTTCTTGATAAAGACCATCAAGTCAGTAAATGACTGCGAATTCGGTTTTACTGATCCCGACGGGCCAATTTCAATTGCAGCCGGCGGTAAAATCCCATTTCCGACGTGCGCACCAGCCCTGCCGTCCAGGGGGCCAGGCGGCATTCCACATAATCGCCGGGGTGCAGGATCATCCGATGACAGCCGTCCACATCCAGGCTGGGCAGATTGCCGTCGCCGTCCGCGGCGTCCTCCTCCAGGCTGATGCGGATGTCGTGCTGGCCGCTGACAACCAGGGGTGCGCAAAGCGCGGAGTGCGCGCACACCGGCGCGAGCACCAATTGGCTGGATTCCGGCATCAGGATGGGCCCACCTGCCGATAAGTTGTAGGCAGTGGAGCCTGTGGGCGTGCTGACCAGCAGGCCGTCGCCCGCGAAGCGCATAATGTCCGTACCGTCCACCGCTACGGACAGGTGCAGCGGCCTGACGCTGGCGCCCCGATGGATGACAATCTCATTCAGACCGTGGAAACGTTCCTGCCCCTTCAGACCGACCATTTCGCCGCAAAGCATGGCCCGCCGCTCTACCGGGTACGCGCCCGCCAGCACCCCAGGCAAGGCGGCGTCCGCCTCGGAGGGCTCACAGTCTGTCAAATAACCCAGATGACCAAAATTCACCGCCCAATAGGGAAAGCTATAGCGGCACAGGGCTCGCACGGTTCGCAGCACGGTGCCGTCTCCGCCGGCCACAATCGCCAGCTGCGTCGCCTCCAGCCGTGGGTCATGAGGATGCTCGTATAGATAAGCTTCATGCCCGGCGGCAGTGAGTCGGCGGGTCATGGCTTCTGCGAAGGCCAGAGCATCCTCTCGGGTTGTGTTGGGAGCCATAAGAATGGTCATGCCAGCATCTCCTCCCGGGCGCTGATGAAATCTATCTTATCTCAAGGACAGGATTGTCAAGGATGAGGCGGGGCAGGTCAGCTCGTTTTTGTCTGGGCGCGAATGGACAATCAGCGCGGATAAAACGGATCACCGCCGAGAGGCTGCTCCCCGGGTTTCCTTTGGGCTCCCTTGCTGACCGCGGCTTCGTTGATGATTCGGTCTGTCCAATATAATATAAAAATAAAAGAGCCTTACAACCTTTAGGTTTTAAGGCTCTTGATGGAGCTGATACCCGGATTCGAACCGGGGACCTCATCCTTACCAAGGATGCGCTCTACCTGCTGAGCTATATCAGCATGCTGTCTCGCGACAACGGTCATATTATAGCACAACGCATCGCCAAAATCAAGAGGGTGTCTCACTATTTTTTTTAATAAGTTGTGTAGGTTTGTCAAACTTAATGAACAGTGTAGCCAGAGAACCTTTCTAAAGGCGAGGGCCGGTGTAACGGGCGCATGGGACGGGAGATGCAGCGCCTTTGGCGGGCAGCTATCCTGCGCAGGAAGTCCGCCGAGGAATAAGTGCTTTGCTCAGGGTGAGCACCCGGAATTCGGTATCGAGAATACTTGTCAATGGCGGTATGCTGGTAGCGCTTCAGCTCCGGGTCTGCGATGCAGTGCAGGCGCGCGGCGCCACCATCATGTCGATCTGGACGCGCTGGCCTGGGTACCGCATTGGCTCACAGGACGTATACCTCTTCAGGGGCTTTTTCTTCGCAGCCAGTCCACAGCGGCTCAGTACCCGCCACAGACTCTCCACACAGCGAGCATAGACCTGCTTTCTCATTTGCGCCCAAGTTACTCCATGCCCAGGCTGGAATTGCGACGATGCATGCCCGGATCGGCTTCAGCCCCTGCTCGGTGTGTTGATGGGGGTCACGGACGGTCTGCGGGACTAACAAGCCGGCGATTCGATGCTGCCGTCAAAGCGCCTTTGCCTGAAAAATGCAGGCTCCTCCTATGCCGTGCTTCCGGCTGGCCCGGGATACGCCGTACTTTCCGGCGCAATACATGAGGGAGCGGCGGTATTTCATGTCTTGCGTTATACGGTTCATGAGGCTTGAGCTCCTTCCATTTTGCTGTTGTCGCAACTCAACTATAACTGATTCGCTCCCCAGTCTCTTCTCTTTTTTGGGCTGCCTGTGTCCAAGATGTATTGTAGCTCTACACAGCCAGCGTGCGGAGAAGCAGCAGCGCGCTTGACGCTTGACGCAAAATCTGATAAAATCGGCAAGTTGACGGTCTCGTACGCATGCAGGCGGCATTCTCAGGCGCGGAGGGCGCGGCTTTAGGCCGTCAACCTGGCGCTTGCTCATCGAGTGAAAAGGAGTACCGACCCATGCAAAAGCAGGAACGTTCCCAAATGCTGGGCACCATGCCCATGAACCGGCTTGTGCCGAAGATCGCCGTTCCCATCATGATTTCCATGCTGGTGCAGGCGCTGTATAACATTGTGGACAGCATCTTCGTTGCCCGATATGATCCCAACGCCCTGACGGCGGTATCCTTGGTGTATCCCATTCAAATGCTGATGATCGCCCTTGCCACGGGTCTGGGCACCGGTATCAATAGCCTGATCTCTCGCAAGCTGGGGGAAAAGCGGCCGCAGGAGGCGCTTCAGGCGGCGCGCAACGGCATTTTTCTGGAGCTGTGCGGCTCGGCGCTGTTCGTGGTGATCGGTTTGTTCCTGTCCGAGGTGTTTATGGGTATGTTCACGCCCGATCCGGTTTTGCGGGCGCTGGGCACGACGTATCTATCCATTGTTTGTACGGCCAGCTTCGGCCTGTTTGTGTCCATCACCTTTGAGCGGATGATGCAGGCCACCGGCAACACCATGCTGTCCATGATAACGCAGCTGGTGGGCGCCGTTACCAACATCATCTTGGACCCCATTCTGATTTTCGGACTGTGCGGCCTGCCTCGGATGGGCATTGCCGGCGCGGCCTGGGCCACGGTGATCGGTCAGGTGCTGGGGATGTTCCTGGGCTTCGTCCTGAACCAGCGGAAGAACCCCGAGCTGCGCCTGACGCTCCAGGGCTTCCGTATCGACGGGCGCATCATTCGGGACATATTGGCGGTGGGTCTGCCCAGCTCGGTCATGGCTTCCATCGGTTCGGTGCTCAACGTGCTGATGAATCTGATCCTGATTGCCTATGGCAACGCCGCCGTCAGCGTCCTGGGTGTGTATTTCAAGCTGCAATCCTTTGTGTTCATGCCCGTTTTCGGTCTGTCTAACGGCCTGGTGCCCATTGTGGGCTATAATTTCGGCGCGCGGCTGAAAAAGCGGGTTTACGGTGCGATGAAGGTGGCGCTGATTTACGCCATGACCATTATGGCTGTGGGCACGGCCGCCTTTATGCTGATGCCCGAGACGCTCATGGGTCTGTTTGAATCCGAGGGCGCCAGCGAGCTGACCGAGATTGGCGTCATTGCCCTGCGGACCATCAGCATCAACTTTATCCTGGCGGCCATCGGCATCACCCTGAGCACCGTTTTCCAGGCGGTGGGCCGGGGTTCATACAGCCTCATCATGAGCCTGTGCCGACAGCTGATCGTGCTGCTGCCCGCGGCATGGCTGCTGTCCAGGCTGGGCGGACTGAACGCCATCTGGTGGAGCTTTCCCATCGCGGAGGCGGTGTCTCTGATTATTTGCCTGCTTCTCTTCCGCAAATGCAACCGCGAGATGCTTAGCCCCCTGGGGGAATAAAGAGTGCGCAAAAAAGCCCGTCCCGAAGCGAATGCCGCTGAAGGACGGGCCTTTTGTATGCTTATGGCTTACACGGTTGGCAGGTAATCCTTGAAAATCTGGCGAAGCTGGCGCTCACGGGCGGATTCCAGCACCGTTTGGAACTCCCCGGCACGAATGGGGCTGAGGCCTGCCAGCAGGTGAGAGCGCTCAAGGAACGCGAGCTCCAGCTCCGCTCCCCCCAGATCGCCCAGGGTGCTCAGCAGCTCCCTTTCTGCCACAAAGCGGTAGGCCGCGCCGCTTTCGTCGGTGAGAATGTAGCGGGCCCGAGCGCTCAGGCCCAGACGGGAGAGCAGGGAAGGCGTATCCGTCGAGATGCCGCTCAGGCGGACGGCGCGCACCGTCGCTCTGCCGGCTACCCGGTCGCTCAGGTATTGCATGAAAAGCTGAAGGGCATGGCCTTCCAGCACCAGCGCCGCCGCCAGCACGAAGATGAGCCCCCACAGGTAGCCGCGGGTAGCCAGACGCACCACGATAAAAATGACGATCAGCACTGCCGTGACCATGGCGAGCATCAGTCCCGTATCATGGAAATACCGCGAAGCGGCCTGGCGAAGGGCGGGGGTCAGGGGCATCGTGCTGTCGCCGGAGCCGGGCTGGGGCTGCGGGGGATAAGCTGGCTGGGGTTCCGGCGCATAGCCCTGCTGCATGGGCGGCATCGGCCCGGTGTACTGGCCGGTAATCGGCTGCACGGGAGCGGTATAGGGCCCTGGCTGCAGCACAGGTGGCATGGGTTGGGTGGGATTGGCCGGATAGCCCATGGGCTGCTGCCGCATCGGGCCGGTATACTGGCCTGGCGCGCCCTGATTCGGCCAGGAAGCGCCATAGGGCGAGGCGCCGGGCTGAACCCTGGGCACAGGCCCGGTGTATGGCTCGCCTTCGGTATACTGCTCCTGCAGGGTAGGGGCAGGCTGGACGCCGGCATAGGGCTGAGGAATCGGCTGGGCAGGCTGCTGCGGATACGGCTGCTGGCCGGGGTTGGATTCGGACGGATAACGCATGGCCACTCCTCCTCACATGCGGGGTATCTCTCAGGATGACCGAAAGGCTTCGCGACTATGCTCTCGGCCGCCGTGAACGACGAAATTTTGCCACCATCGCCGTCGGCTGTTTATACGACGGTGGAGGAATGTCAAATCATCCAGCTATTGGCGCGTCTGCGGAAATTTTCCTGCTTTTTCGTCATGTTTCGGTTTCTTGGGGGGCGTTTGCCGATGGGAGACGGGTGAAAATCAGCCTTCCGGCGCTGGTTTGCAGGGCCGATGTGACCACAACGTTCACCGCCTCGCCCAGATGGCCGCGGCCGCCCTCAACAATCACCATGGCGCCGTCGGGCAGGTAGCCCACGCCCTGTCCGGCCTCTTTGCCTTCCTTGACAAGCTGAACGGACAGCGCCTCCCCGGGCATAATGACGGGGCGGAGGGCGGCGGTCAAATCGTTCAGGTTCAGCGCGGCGACGCCGGAAATAGCGGCGGTGCGGGCAAGGGCGCTGTCATCGGTGATGACGGCGGCGCCCAAATCCTTGGCCAGGCGGAGCAGCTTCATGTCCGTCCGCTTCAATTCGGGGAAGTCGGCGTCCTCCAGGCGCAGGCTGATTTTCTCCTCTGCCTGAAGGCGGCTGAGGGTCTCCAGGCCCCGGCGTCCCCGGCCGCGCTGCGCGCTGTCCGCGCTGTCGGCCATGCGGCGCAGCTCCTCGGTCACAAAGGAGGGAACCACCATATCGCCTTCCACAAAGCCGGAGCGGCACAGCTCGACGATGCGGCCGTCAATCAGCGCGGCGGTATCCAGCGCCTTGGGCCGAGCCGTGGGAACTTCCTCGCTGTGACGGCGGCCCCGCCGAGCCGCTCCCCGGGCCATGGCCTTGTCCACCAGGGCGGCCAGGTCGTCGCTGCGCTTCCAGCCCACGGAAAAGCCCGTGACCCCCAGCAGCACATACAGAATGGCCGAGAAAACCGTGGTGAACATGGACGCGCCCATGAACAGCAGAATCTGGCTGAGCAGGGCGGCGATCATCATCCCGGCCATCAGTCCGAAGAGGCAGGACAGCAGCTGAGTCATGCTCATGTGATCCAGGTAGCGCTCCACCGCCGTGCCGGCGTCGATGCAGCGGCGGATGAAGCCGTCGCTCAGCAGCAGGAAAATGCCGCCGCCCACCAGGCCGGAAATGATGTAGGTCAGCACCACCGTAAGAATGGGCAGCGACTCTCCGGGATTCGTCCAGGCCCACAGGCGGATGCCCGCCATGTTCAGGGCCAGGGCGACGCCTACGCCCAGCAGAGCGATCAGCGCCTTCAGGAGCCGCTTTACAAGCCTCGACTTCAGCAAGATCAATCAACCGTCCTTTTCAATGCCTTAAAACAATACGCTCAGGGCCTGCATCACCGTATCCACACCCACCAGCCGCATCCCCTCGGGGGCCTTGATGCGGCGCAGGTTTTCCTTGGGGAGCATCACGGTGGTGAAGCCAAGGCGCTGGCACTCGGCAACTCTCCGCTCGCATTGGGGGATGGCGCGAACCTCTCCCGCCAGCCCGACCTCGCCCATGACCGCCACATCCGGGCCTACGCAGGTGTCCTTCAGGGAGGACGCCACGGCCACGCACAGTGCCAGGTCGGCGGCGGGCTCGGATAATTCCAGGCCGCCGGCCACGTTGATATAGATGTCCTGATTGTAGGTTTTCTGACCGGCCCGTTTTTCAAGCACGGCCAGGAGCAGCGCCACCCGCCCCGTGTCCGCGCCGCCGACCGTGCGGCGTGGGGTGCCGAAATAGGTGGGGCTGGCCAGGGCCTGTACATCGCACAAGAGCGGGCGGGAGCCCTCCATCCCACAGAATACCGCCGAGCCGCTGGCTCCCTTGGCCCGGTGGCTGAGCAGCTGTTCGCTGGGGTTGTCCACCACCGCCATGCCCTTTTCCGTCATCTGGAACACCCCCAGCTCGTTTACCGAGCCGAAGCGGTTTTTCACCGCCCGCAGCAATCGGTATTCCTGCTGGCGGTCGCCCTCAAAATAAAGCACGACGTCCACCATGTGCTCCAGCATCCGGGGGCCTGCGATGGCGCCCTCCTTGGTTACATGGCCCACCAGAAAGGTGGCGGTGCCGCTCTCCTTGCACAGGCGCATCAGGAGACTGGTGCATTCGCGGATCTGGCTCACAGAGCCGGGCGCGCTGGCCATCTCCGGCCGGTACATGGTCTGAATGGAGTCCACCACCGCCACGTCCGGCTGCAATTGCGTCAGCTTGTCCTCCACCTGATCCAGGGCGTTCTCCGCCAGGACATAGAGGTTGGGCACGTCGATGCCCAGCCGGCGGGCCCGCAATTTCAGCTGCTTGGCCGATTCCTCTCCGCTGATGTACAGCACCTTGCGCCCCTGACGGCACAGATGGGCGCATACCTGCAAAAGCAGCGTGGATTTGCCGATGCCCGGATCGCCGCCGATGAGCATCAGCCCGCCCTCCACAATACCGCCGCCCAGCACCCGGTCAAGCTCGCCAATGCCTGTGGACAGGCGGACGGAGGCGTCTTCGGGCACGTCCCGCAGCAGCATGGCCGCCGCGCCGGTGCCGGGCCGCTGCTTGGCCGCTTTGGGAGCCGCGCCCCGGACGGCGGGGGCCGCGATGGTTTCCTCCAGGGTGTTCCAGGCGCCGCATCCTGGGCAGCGCCCGGCCCAGCGGGAAACCTCGTAGCCGCAGGCGGTACAGGCGAAGCAGGTCTTTTCCTTGGCCATAGCGCAGCCTCCGTTCATCATTGTTCCTGCATTATAACACAATTTTCGCCAGGGCGGAAGAGCCGATTGCGGGCCGCGGCATCAAGGGTGCGCAGGGCGGGCGTCCTGGGCGGGTTTGCGGAAAATTCGCTGGTGAGCGCCGCTCCTGCCTTGAATTGCTTGGCGGGGAATGGTATACTATGAGGAAGCCGGGTTTTCTGCCGGCCTTTTGGTGAGCGTCTCCGCTTGGGAGACGCCAGGGACAGAGTAAAGGAGCATCATTCCATGGTCAAGGTGAACATCATTTCCGGTTTTCTGGGCGCCGGCAAAACGACGCTGATTAAGAAGCTGCTTTCCGGCGGCGTGCGGCAGGAGAAGATCATTCTGCTGGAAAACGAATACGGCGAGGTCGGCATTGACGGGAGCTTCATGAAGGACGCGGGCATCACCGTGACCGAGATGAACAGCGGCTGCATCTGCTGTACCCTGGTGGGCGACTTCCAGAAGGCGGTGGACGAGCTGATTGCCAAGTACCAGCCTGACCGCCTCATCATCGAGCCCTCCGGCGTGGGCAAGCTCAGCGACATTCTGGCCGCTGTGGAGCGCACCTCCGAGCGCCATGAGATGACCATTGCCGGCTGCGCAACGGTGGTGGATGCCGGCAAATGCCGCATGTATATGAAGAACTTCGGTGAGTTCTTCCTCGATCAGGTCAAGACGGCCAACACCATCATCATGAGCCGCACACAGCTGCTTTCCGCCGAGCGGGTGGAGAAGTCCCGCGCGCTGCTGGAGGAACAGCATCCCGGCGCGCGCATCATCACCACTCCCTGGGACGAGCTGTCCGCCGACACCATGCTGGAGGTCATCGAATCCGGCAAGCCCATTGACATGCACATCGAGGACGAACATCACCACCATCACGCGGACGGCGAGGCGTGTCATTGCCATGACCATGAGCACCACCATGAGGACGGCAAGGAATGCCATTGCCATGACCATGAGCACCATCATGAGGACGGCGAGGAATGCCATTGCCATGACCATGAGCACCACCATGAGGACGGCGAGGAATGCCATTGCCATGACCATGAGCACCATCATGAGGACGGCGAGGAATGCCATTGCCACGACCATGAGCATCATCATGAGCATGGCGAGGAATGCGGCTGCCACGACCACGAGCATCATCATGAGCATGGCGAGGAATGCGGCTGCCACGACCACGAGCATCACCACCATCATCACGCGGACGAGGTGTTCGTCTCCGTGGGTGTGGAAACGGCCCGCCGCTATGAGCAGGATGAGATCAAGGCCATGCTGAACGCCCTGAGCGACGAGGAGGAGTACGGCCAGGTGCTTCGCGCCAAGGGCATTGTGCAGAACGCGGCGGGCGAGTGGTTCCAGTTCGATTATGTACCCGGCGAGACGCAGTTCCGCGCGGGCACGGCGGATTATACCGGGCGGCTGTGCGTCATCGGCGCGCACCTGGAGGCGGCGGCGATTCGCGCGCTGTTCAAGGTATGAGGAAACGTCCGATGACGCCCGTCTACCTGGTGATGGGCTTTCTGGAGAGCGGCAAAACCAAGCTGATACAATCCATGCTGGAGGATCAGGGCTTTTCCGACGGCATCCGTTCCCTGATTATCTCCTGCGAGGAGGGCGTGGAGGAATACGATAGCGATCTGCTGAACGATTCCGATTCCGTGCTGGTATCCCTGGAGGACAAGGATGAGTTTACCGCCCGCAAGCTCATCGAGCTGGACGAGCAATACAAGCCCGACCGGGTCATTCTGGAATACAACACGGTGTGGGGGATTGACTACCTGGGCGGCACGGGGATGCCGGCCATGTGGCGGGTGGCGCAGATTATCACCATGGTGGACGCCACCACCTACGAGAATTACATGGTCAATATGCGTCAGATGATGACCGATCCCATGAAAAAGGCGGATCTGATTCTGGTCAACCGCTGCCGGCCCGAGCATCCCAAGAGCCAGTGGCGGCGGCAGATGAAGGCCATCAACGCCCGGACGAACATCATCTTTGAGAACCTCGACGGCACAACGGAGGACGGCGTGGCGGATGAGGATCTCCCCTATGATATGAAGGCCGCGGTGATCGACATCGCGGAGGAGGATTTCGGCGTCTTTTACCTGGACGCCATGGAGCACCCCCAGCGGTACGACCGCAAGACGGTTCGGCTGGTGGGCCAGCCCTTCCCCGAGCGGGGCCTGCCCAAGGGCTTCTATCTTTTCGGCCGCCTGGCCATGACCTGCTGCGCGGACGACGTGGGGAAGATTGGCTGGGTCTGCCAGGGAACGCAAAGGCCCAACGCCAAGCAGTTCATCAGGCTGACTGCCCAGTGCCGGGTCATGGAAAGCGGCGGCGAGACCATCGTGATGATGCACGAGGTACGCTGCGAGCCGGCCCACCCCACCAAGGAGCAGTACGTTACCTTTAATTGATAGGACGCCTGTCATCCGAAATGATAGATTGTTCCACGAATTTACGCGGCCTTTTCCCCCTGGGAACGGGCCGCTTTCATTGCATTTTGGGGCGGAATCCTGTATAATCATCCCGGAAGCAAATGGTAGAGGAAGGTTGTCATGAAGCTGATCGGCCCGGCGGATTACCGCGACTTCGCCTGTATCCAGGGGGCGTGCCAGCATAGCTGCTGTCAGGGCTGGGAGATCGACATTGACGATGCGTCCCTCCGGCGTTACCGCGCCATGAAGGGTTCCCTGGGGCAGCGGCTTCAGGCGAGTATCGCGGCGGAGGACGGCAGCGCGCATTTCCGCCTGACGGAGGACGAGCGCTGTCCCTTCCTGAACGGGGACGGTCTGTGCGACATCATCCTGACGGAGGGCGAGGGCGCGCTGTGCCAGATTTGCGCCGATCATCCCCGCTATCGCCATTTTTATACCGGCGTGACGGAGGTGGGGCTGGGCCTGTGCTGCGAGGCGGCCGCCCGTCAGACCCTGACCCGCCAGGAGCCTCTTAGCATCGTCACCCTGGAGGATGACGGCGAGGCGGCCGGTCTGACCCCGGAGGAAAACGCGCTGCTGACCCTGCGTGCGGAGCTGCTGGCCCTGGCGCAGGATCGGACGAAGCCCCTGGCCCTGCGGGCGGACAGGCTGCTGGCCCGGTGCGGGCTGCCGCTGCCCCGGGGCGCTATGGCGGACTGGGCGGCCTTTCTCCTGACGCTGGAACGGCTGGAGGAGGCATGGACGGCGCGCCTGCTGGCCCTGCGGGATCAGCCGCCAGGGCGAGGCCTGGGCCCGCGATGGGACATCCCCTTGGAGCAGGTGCTGTCGGCGCTTTTGTGCCGCCATCTTCCCGGCGCCTTGGAGGACGGCGACATCGCCGGCCGGGTGCTGCTTACGGTGCAGGGCTATCGCCTGATAGCCGCCATGTTTGCTCAGGCAGGCGCGGACGGTATTGACACACTGGTGGACATCGCGCGGCAGTTCTCCGCCGAGATCGAGTATTCCGAGGAAAACCTGGGCGCGTTCCTGGACGCGCTGGATGAAGGAGGGGTACCATGAAGCTGATCTCATGGAACGTCAACGGCCTGCGGGCGGTGATGGGCAAGGGGTTCATGGAGACCTTTGAGATTCTGGACGCCGACGTTTTCTGCCTTCAGGAGACCAAGCTGCAGGCAGGGCAGATCGACCTGCCCCTGCCGGGCTATTGCCAGTATTGGAACTATGCCGAAAAGAAGGGCTATTCGGGCACGGCGGTCTTCACCCGGCGGGAACCTCTCAGCGTACGCTGCGGCATCGGTGAAAGCGAGCATGACGCCGAGGGCCGGGTCATCACCCTTGATCTGGGGGACTTCTACCTGGTGACGGTTTACACCCCCAACAGCCAGGACGGCCTGGCCCGCCTGCCCTACCGCATGGCTTGGGAGGACGCCTTCCGCCGGTACATCCTGGCCCTGGAGACGGAGAAGCCCGTGATCCTCTGCGGTGACCTGAACGTGGCCCATCAGCCCATTGATCTGAAGAACCCCAAGACCAATGTGCGCAACGCGGGCTTCACCCAGGAGGAGCGGGATAAGCTGACGGCGCTGCTGGACAGCGGCTATATCGACACGTTTCGGCATTTCCATCCCGATGAGGTCGGTGCGTACAGCTGGTGGTCCTACCGCTTCCATGCCAGGGAAAAGAACGCCGGATGGCGCATCGACTACTTCCTGGCTTCCCGGGCGCTGGAGGGACGCCTGACAGGGGCCTGCATCCATCCCGAAATCATGGGTTCCGACCACTGCCCGGTGGAGCTGACCCTGCGGGATAAATGACCCTGGCAAAACAGCAGGGTTTCTCTTGACAGAACGAGCGATCCGCACTATGCTTGTACATAAGGGAGAAGCGACGTGAAAGGAGCATACTGATGACCTATACGCTGGGTATAGACTTGGGTACTTCGGGCACCAAAACGGTGCTGTTTGACCTCCATGGCCATGCCGTGGCCAGCGCCACGGTGGAATACCCGCTGCTGCAGCCCCACAACGGCTGGGCGGAACAGCGCCCCGAGGACTGGTGGATGGCGGCGCAGCGCACCATTCGATCAGTGATCGCGGACAGCGGCGTGGACGCCGCCGACATCGCGGGACTGGGCATCAGCGGCCAGATGCACGGCCTGGTGCTGCTGGATAAGGCGGGTCAGGTGCTGCGTCCCGCCATTTTGTGGTGCGACGGGCGCACCCAGGCCGAGTGCGATGAGATCACCCGGCGGGTGGGCCGGGAGCGGCTGATTCAGCTGTCCGCCAATCCGGCGCTGACGGGATTTACAGCGGGCAAGATCCTGTGGGTGCGCAGGCATGAGCCGGAACTTTACGCCCGGGCGCGTCACATCCTTCTGCCCAAGGATTATGTGCGCTATATGCTTACGGGCGAACTGTACGCGGAAATGTCCGACGCCAGCGGCACTAACCTGCTGGACGTTCCGGGCCGCCGCTGGTCGGAGGAAATCCTGGCGGCGCTGGACATCGACCCCGCGCTGCTGCCCCCCCTGCTGGAAAGCTGCGACAAGGCGGGGGCCGTCACCGCCCAGGCGGCGGCGCTCACGGGCTTGAAGGAAGGCACGGTGGTGGCTGCCGGCGCGGCTGACAACATGGCCGCCGCCATCGGTACAGGTGTGGCCCAGGCAGGCAAGGCCTTTGCCACCATCGGTACCAGCGGCGTGGTGTTTGCCCATTCCGACAGCGTTCAGATCGACCCCGAGGGCCGGGTTCACACCTTCTGCGCGGCGGTGCCCGGGGCCTATACGGTGATGAGCTGCACCCTGTCTGCCGGGCTGTCCCTGAAATGGTACCGGGATACCTTCTGTCAGGCGGAGATTCAGGCCGCGGCGGAGATGAACGCCGACCCTTATGTGCTGATGAACGAGCAGGCGGCTCAGTCGCCCATCGGCGCCAACCGCCTTATTTACCTGCCCTACCTGATGGGTGAGCGCAGCCCCCTGCTGGACAGCAGCGCACGGGGTGCCTTCATCGGCCTGAGCGCCATGCACACCCGCAAGGATCTTCTGCGCGCGGTGATGGAGGGCGTCGTTTATTCCCAGCGGCAGAACCTGGATGTCCTGCGGGGGATGAACGTGGCGCCTCAGACCATGCTGGCCTGCGGCGGCGGCGCGAAGAGTCCCTTCTGGCGGCAGATGATGGCGGATGTCTTCGGGATGCCTGTGCAGACCCTGGAGAACGCCGAGGGCCCGGCTTTGGGCGCGGCCATCCTGGCAGGGGTGGCGGCAGGCCTGTATACGGATATTCCCACCGCCTGCCAGCGGCTGGTGAAGGCCCGGGAGCCGCAGCTTCCCGACACGGCCCGGAGCGCGGCCTATGAGCCCTATTACCAGCTGTACCGCAGCTTGTACCCGGCGCTGAAGGACAGCTATGCGACACTGGCTGCGCTGTAAAAGCGGGCCTTGCGATGAAAAAGGAGGTTTGCCCCATGGAGTTCCTGTCTGTTGATTCCGAGGCCTTCCGGCCCTATGGCCGTGTGGTGGAGGGTTATCCCATGGCGGGCCTGCTGGAGGCCCTGAAAAAGACCCCTCTGCCCGAGGGCGTCGGCTATGTTCCCCGGGAGGAACTGCTCCACGCAGCCCCGGAGGCGGCGGCCGTCGGTACGGCGCTGTATGGCGGGATGCCCTTCCAGCTGGGTTGGTGCAACGGCCACAACACCCGGCTGAACTGCCTGGAATACCACCGGGACAGCGAGTTCAACCTGGGCACGGAGGACTTCATCCTCCTGCTGGGGCTTGAGAGCGACATCCGGGAAGGCAAGCTGGATACCGCCACGGTGAAGGCCTTCAAGGTACCTGCCGGCGTGCTGGTGGAGGTGTACGCCACCTCCCTGCATTACGCGCCCTGCCATGCCGACCCCGCTAAGGGCTTCCGGGTGATGGTAGCCCTGCCGGAGAACACCAATACCGATTACCGGCCCCAGGGTGGCGCCAACGCGGCGGACCGGCTGCTGTGGGCCCGCAACAAGTGGCTCCTGGCCCATGCCGACAGCCCCGAGGCCAAGGAGGGCGCGGTGGTCGCCCTCACCGGGGAGAACATTGACATTGCCAGGGCGCTGTGACCCCTTCCCTTAGCGTTCCCGCCCCGCCATCCGGCGGGCTGGCTTCCCCATGGGTATACCAACCGATATTAAAGGAGTGCGAAAGACCATGATGCAGAACATCCCGGTAGTGAAGCTGGGCCTGGTGGCCGTTTCCCGCGACTGCTTCCCCATCACCCTGAGCGAGAGCCGTCGCGCCGCCATCGCCGCCCGCTGCGGACAGAAGCAGCTGGACTTGGTGGAAATCAAGACCACGGTGGAAAACGAGAAGGACATGCTCAAGGCCGTGGAGGAGCTCAAGGCCAACGAGTGCAATGCGGCGGTGGTGTTCCTGGGCAACTTCGGCCCCGAGACCCCCGAGACGCTCATCGCCAAGTATTTTGACGGCCCCTGCATGTTTATTGCGGCGGCCGAGGGCGACGGCGACATGATTAACGGCCGCGGCGACGCCTACTGCGGCATGCTCAACTGCTCCTACAACCTGGGCATGCGTCGCCTGAAGGGCTACATTCCCGAGTATCCTGTCGGTACCGCCGACGAGCTGACGGACAAGATCGTTGAGTTCATCCCCATTGCCCGGGCCGTCATCGGCGTGAAAAACCTCAAGATCATCACCTTCGGCCCCCGCCCCCAGGACTTCTTCGCCTGCAACGCGCCCATCAAGGGCCTGTACGAATTGGGCGTGGAGATCGAGGAGAATTCCGAACTGGATCTGCTGGTGTCCTATCGCGAGCATGCGGGCGATCCCCGCATTCCCGAAGTCTGTGCCGACATGGCCAGGGAAATGGGCGAGGGCGCTTACTACCCTGACCTGAACGAGCGCATGGCGCAGTTTGAGCTGACCCTGCTGGACTGGGCCGAGAACCACAAGGGCGCGCGCAAGTATGTGGCCTTTGCCGACAAATGCTGGCCTGCCTTCCCCTCCCAGTTCGGCTTTGAGCCCTGCTATGTGAACTCCCGCCTGGCTTCCCGCGGTATCCCGGTCTCCTGCGAGGTGGACATCTACGGCGCGCTGAGCGAGTACATCGGCGCCTGCGTCACCGGCGACGCCGTGACCCTGCTGGACATCAACAACTCCGTGCCCCAGTACATCTACGACGAGGACATCAAGGGCAAGTATGACTATGCCCTCACCGATACCTTCATGGGCTTCCACTGCGGCAATACGCCCTCCTGCAAGATGTGCGCCAGCCGCGCGGTGAAGTATCAGCTGATTCAGCACCGTGTGCTGGAGCCCGCCGGCAGCGAGCCTGACATTTCCCGCGGCACGCTGGAAGGCGACATCGCGGCCAGCCCCATCACCTTCTATCGCCTCCAGTGCGACAGCGAGGGCCAGCTGCGCTCCTACATCGCCCAGGGCGAGGTGCTGGACGTGGCCACCCGCTCCTTCGGCGGCATCGGCGTGTTCGCCATCCGCGACATGGGCCGCTTCTACCGCCATGTGCTGGTGCAGAAGCGCTATCCGCACCACGGCGCCGTGGCCTTTGCCCACTGCGCGAAGGCGCTGTTTGAGGTGTTCAAGTACCTGGGTGTGGAGGACATCGCCTACAACCAGCCCAAGTCCCTGCCCTATCCCACGGAAAATCCCTGGGGCTAAGCGGGGTTTCGCCGAAGTGGCGACTGCCACTTCGACGAGTTTTGCACGGCCTCACTGGTCGCTGCGCTCCTGGTCGTTCGACCGTGTAAGGAGGTCCTTTTGTCAGTCGGCCATCACAGGCAGCCGCCTGCGCTGGCTACACTCGGCCAACGCAAGCGTTGGCTCTCGTTAGTCGGGGCCAAGGCCCCTCCGACGCCTCCCCGGGGGAGTATCCCAGGCCCAGCATGTTTCCGCCTGTACCAGTCCCATGTACAACCAGACAGCGAAGCCGTGCAGACGAAAACCCCGCCGCCTGCTGGACACTCTCCTGCTCCGATGGAGTGGGCTGACCGCCCCTGCGAGGCGGTGTTAGCTGGTGACTGATTATGGCTGCGCGCGTCTTGCTAAGCGACGGGTGGGGGAACGAAGTACCGCGCCGCTAGTGGCGGATGAAGCGGTACGCAGTTCCAATGAGGCACAGAGTGGGGACAGCGTCAGCGTTCCCGCGACAATGCCGAATGGTGGATCGCCACTCATACAGGTTAACTTTGGCGGCCCCCAATCCTCTTTGGTACTTTCTCTGAAGAGAAAGTACAATCATAATTGCCCGCTGACCTGCAAAGGGCACATGTATTTCTTGAATAAAAACAGTGTGCTGCGAGGTTTTCACCTCATCCGTCACGGCGTTCCGCCGCGACGCCTTCTCCCAGGAAGGAAGGCAAAGAGGAAAACTTTCACCGAAAAATGAGCAGTAGCCCTGCAAGAGGAGATTTACCTCACAGCTAGGCATTTCGTGCTGCGGCGCGACCAAAGGGCTTTCCGATTGCCCTTTGGAAACCTTCGGCCCGCAACTTTGTGGGGAACATGTTCCCTAACGAGAAACAGGCGCACCTTTGAAGCCTGCCTGTTCGCAACAGGCAGCGGCCCGCAACTCCGGGGCAGGGGGACATCCCTCCGCCCCCACCAACAAGGAGGAACCAACGCCCATGCTGCATGAACGCATCGACATCCGGGTGGAGGGCTCCCAGGCGGAGGCCCACGCGGATACCTACATCATCGGCCATACGGACGAGCTGCCCGGCAGTCTGCGCCCCTTGATCGTGATCTGCCCCGGCGGGGCTTATCGAATGACCTCTGACCGGGAATCGGAGCTTGTGGCGCTGAACCTGTGCGCCATGGGTTACCACACTGTGGTGCTGCGCTACTCGGTGGCCCCGTCGCGGTATCCCACCGCCCTGATGGAATTGGGCAAGCTGGTGGCCTGCCTCAAGGAGCGGGCGGAGGAATGGCATATCAGCCGCGACCATATCGCGGTGATGGGCTTTTCCGCCGGCGGCCATCTGGCGTGCAGCTATGGCGAGATGTGGCGGGAGCCATGGCTTAGCGAAGCGCTGGGCGTGACGCCGGAAGCTTTGCGGCCCACGGGCATGGTGCTGTGCTATCCCGTCATCACCTCCGGCGTCTATGCCCATGACGGCTCCTTCCGATACCTGCTGGGCGACCGCTATGAGGAGCTGAAGGACAGTCTTTCCCTGGAAAACCGCGTCACCGACGCCGTGCCGCCTACCTTCCTGTGGCACACATTTGAGGACGGATCGGTGCCGGTGCAGAACTCGCTGCTGCTGGCCTCCGCTCTGGCGGAGCACCGCATTCCGGTGGAATTCCATCTGTTCCAGCCCGGCGGCCATGGCCTCAGCCTGGCCAACCGCCTGGTGCGCAGCGGAAGCGGCTGGGTGGATCTGCCCGACGTTGCCCGGTGGATGTCGCTGCTCCATGCCTGGCTGGAGCGCTGGTGCCGGGACATCGTCTGAGGGAAACGATCCGCGCTTGAAAGGAGATATGCCCATGGAACTCCAAGGCAAGAAAATCAATTTCCTGGGGGACAGCATCACAGAGGGCTGCGGCACCAGCGGCGAGGCCTGCCGTTTCACCAACCTGATCGCGGCAAAGACCGGCGCCCTGTGCCGTAATTACGGCATCTGCGCTACCCGGATTGCCCGGCAGGCGATTCCCTCCGACAATCCCCGTAACGACCTGCACTTTCCCGGCCGTGTGCCGGAAATGGACGCCGACGCCGACATCGTGGTGGTCTTTGGCGGCACCAACGATTACGGCCACGGGGACGCCCCCATCGGCGGCATGGCCGACCGCACCCTGGACACCTTCTATGGTGCTTGCCATACGCTGTGCCGCGCGCTGATTGAGCGCTATCCCGCTTCCGCGGTGGTTATTGCCACGCCCCTGCATCGGCTGGACGAGGGCAATCCCTGCGGCAGCTGCAAGAAGCAGCCCGTGGCGCCGCTGATCGACTATGTCCGCATCATCCGTCAGGTGGCGGAATATTACGGCCTGCCGGTGATGGATCTGTACGCCACATCAGGGCTTCAGCCGGAAATTCCGCTGATCCAGGAGCGGTATGTACCCGACGGATTGCATCCCAACGACGCCGGCCATGTGATTCTGGCCGACAAGATGATTGCCTTCCTCCGGACGCTGTAAGGGAGCGCGGCCATGAAAACAGTCTACACCTGCTTTCCAGGCGGCAAGTTCAAGTGTCTGACCATGAGCTATGACGACGGCAAGCTGGCCGACCGCCGTTTGGTGGAGATTTTCAACCGCCATGGCATCCGCGGCACCTTCCATCTCAATTCCGGCAAAATGGACACCGACCCCGCCCGCATCCCGTCTTCGGAATACCCGGCGCTTTACGCGGGACATGAAGTGGCCTGCCATACGGTGACGCATCCCACCATTGCCCGCTGTCCCGTGCCCCATGTGGCAGCCCAGGTGCTGGAGGACCGCGCCGCGTTGGAGAGGGTCATGGGCTATCCCGTGCAGGGCCTGTCCTATCCCAACGGCTCCCACAGCGAAGACATCCGCCGGATGCTGCCGTATACCGGCATCCGCTATGCCAGGATGGTAGGCGACAGCGAGCGCTTCGATCTGCCGGAGGATCTGATGCGATGGCAGGCGACCTGCCATCATAATCACCGGCTGATGGCGCTGGGGCAGGCCTTCCGCGATCTGGATAAGCGGCAGTACCAGTACTTGATGTACGTCTGGGGACACAGCTACGAATTTGATCGGGATGACAACTGGCAGTTGATGGAGGATTTCTGCGCCATGCTGGGCGGCCGGGAAGACATCTGGTACGCCACGAACATCGAAATTGTGGATTACCTGGAGGTGTTCCGGCGTCTGCGCTTTGCGGCGGACAACAGCTTTGTGTACAATCCTTCGGCGGCCTCTGCCTGGCTCCGAGTCAATGACGGGGAGCCGATGGAAGTTCCCGGCGGGATGATGACGATGCTGTGAATAGCGCGCATAAACCGTGCCGCCTTTGATGGGGGCACGGTATTTTTTTTGTGCTAAGAATGCTCGGGGGCTCTGATGGAGCCATGATTGCCGCGATGTACCCCGCCCCAGCCTGCGTCGTGCGCTGCTTTCCCTGGCGTCCATCCTTGATGCGATACCTTTCATCCCGCGAAAAAAACCGGCTCCCTTGCTCATCAGGGAAGCCGGCTTTTTCATCATTTCCCGAATATTTCAGGAGGAAAACGATTGCTTCTTTTGATCTTTATTCCTGGAACGGCGACAGTGTGCAGTCCAGATGAATCTCCCCGGGGGAACGGTAGGCATGGAGCAGCTCGGGGCCGCAGCTGTTGGAGCCGATGCCATTCTGGAAGGCGTCTACGCACAGCACCGTGCAGCCGCTTTCCTCCAACTCAAAGCTGTGCTGCTTCCGGGTCAGCTCCTCCTGGGTGTAGGGGGAGGCGCTGAAGCAGAAGCTGCCGCCCTGGACGCTCCAGCCGCCCTGGCCGTCGTCCAGACGCACATAGGAACAATCGTAATGGCTGCCGTTTTCCTGGGGCTTCAGGTAGTTTTCATGCTGGCGGGCCGCGGTGGACTGATACAGATGGCGGAAGCTGCTCCGATGCTTGTCCGCATAACTTTCATGAGGGCCGAAGCCGAAATAGGTCAGCCGCTCCATGGCCTTGGGCAGGAACAGCCGCAGGCCGAACCGGGGCAGCATGGGCGCCTGCTCCCAGCGCTGGGCGTTTACGCTGACGGTGACTTCGCCATTGGCCTTCACGGTCCACACGGCTTCGCCCCGCACCACCGGCGCGATGGACGGTGAGCCCAGGGAGAAGGCCGTGCGCAGCGTGCAGGCGGTCTTGTCCAGGATCACGGTGGTTTCATAGCCACGGGACGCGGCCTCATGATAGCGATAGCGCTGCCACTGGTTGCGGATGTACATGTCGTTGTCCGTGGGCGCGCGCCAGATGTTGAAGGCCATGGGCTTCTCCAGCATCGTCCTGTTGCGGAAGACCATCTCGTCAAAGCAGGCGCGGGCCTTGCTGTACACATAGCGGAAATCGCCGCCGGTGACGATGACGGCGTTTGCTTCCTCCCGCACGGTCAGGGGCAGAGCGCGACCGTTCCCGGCCTGGGGCGCGTCGAAGGCTTGATGGCCGATCTCGTCCTCGCCCAGCAGACTGCCGGCTTCCACCAAAGGCGCGGCCGTCCTGGCGTACTCATGAAAGTGCAAAGCGAAGTCCCCCGCCAGTCCCTCGGGCAGGGAGAGGCGAAGGGTCTTGCGGCCATGGGGCGCGATGTCAAGGTCTTCCGCCGGAATCTCCGCCGTATATACGTCTTGGCCCTGCTGCCGCACAGTATAGGTCATGCGGACGGCATCGCTCAGACGGGTAAAATCGAGGGTGTTCCACAGCGTCACCTCGCCCTTGGCAGGGTCGCCGTCAACGATCCTTGCGGGACGCAGAACGTTCTTGTATTCCAGCAGACCCGTGTGAGGCCGCCTGTCCGGGTAAACCAGTCCGTCCATGCAGAAGTTGCTGTCGTGCAGGGTTTCTCCGAAGTCGCCGCCATAGAAGTACTTCTTCCGGCTGTCCGCCGTCGTACCCATATCAATGGCGTGGTCGCACCACTCCCAGATGAAGCCGCCGCAGTGGCCCTCGTGCCGGTGGAAGCAAGCGAAGTAGTCCTCCAGGTCGCCGGGGCCGTTGCCCATGGCGTGGCTGTATTCGCACAGAATGTAGGGCTTGTCCAGCCGCTTCTCCCTGAAATAGGCGTCGATGTCCTCGACGCTGGGGTACATCCGGCTGTACAGGTCAAGATCCGTGCGGTTGATTTCCTCGCCCTTGGGCGGGAAGGACGCCCGCTCATAGTGGGTGAGGCGGGAGGAATCGTAGGCCTTCGTCCACCGCAGGGCTTCATTAAAATTGCGCCCATGGCCGGATTCGTTGCCCATGGACCAGATCACCGCGCAGGGGCGGTTCTGGTCGCGTATAACGCTGCGCCGCACCCGATCCAGAATAACCTCCTGATAGACCGGGTCGGTGGCCAGCAGATCGTAGTTGGCGTCATAGCTGCCGTCGATGTTGACGACGCCGTGGCACTCGATGTCCGCCTCCGCCACCACATAGAATCCGTACTCATCGCACAGGCGCAGGAATTCCGGGGCGTTGGGATAGTGGCTGGTACGGATGGCATTGATGTTGTGCCGCTTCATCAGCATGAGGTCGCGCTTCATTTCCGCAAGGCCCACAGCCGCGCCCAGCACGGGGTCGCTGTCATGGCGGTTTACGCCCTTGAACTTGATCTTCTGCCCGTTGAGCAGCACGCAGCCGTTTTCCACGCGGATGTCCCGCAGACCGATCTTCTCCGCGATCCATTCCTCGCCGCAGCGCATCAGCAGCGTATACAGCCGGGGAGCTTCGGCGTTCCACAGCTGAATGTCCGTCAGGGTGAAGGCCAGCTCATCGCCCTCCGCCTGACCTGATGTCACGCTCACGCCCTGGGGATCCAGCACCTCATAGGCCACGGGGCCGTCGCCGCGCTTGTCCAGCGATACGCTGACCTGGGCCTGCGTATCGTCCGCCGACAGATGGGTGTGAACAAAATAGCTGCGCAGATGGGTTTCGCTCCGCGTCAGCAGGTACACGTCCCGGAAGATGCCGGACATGCGGAACTTGTCCTGATCCTCGAAGTAGGTGCCGTCGCACCACTTAAGCACCAGCACAGTCAGATCGTTGTCCCCCAGGCGGACAAGGGGCGTCACATCGAACTCCGAGGGGGAGTGGGACACCTGGCTGTACCCGGCGAAGCAGCCGTTTACCCACACATAAAAGCAGGCATCAACGCCCTCAAAGCACAGCATGGCGCGTTCACCCGGCTTGCCCTGCCAGCGGAAAGCCCGCTGATAGACCCCGCAGGGGTTGTCCGCCGGCACATAGGGCGGATCGTAGGGGATGGGGAACCTGGTGTTGGTGTAGTGGTTGCGGTCATAGCCCTGGCACTGCCACACCGAGGGAACCGGGATGGTATCCGGCGCGGCGGAGGGCGCGAGAAAATCCTCCGGCAGGGCCCGGACACTGTCATAATAGCCGAAACGCCACAGGCCGCTGAGCAGCGTCAGCCGCTCCGATGCCGTTCGGTCGCCCTTCAGGGCCGTCTTCCGGCTTCCATAGGGCACATAATAGGCCCTTGGCTCCTCCGTGCCAACATGCAGGTGACGGATGTCCTCCTCATACCGTGGAAACTCCATAGAACCAGGCTCCTTCCTAAGTTTCGCGTTTGCCTCATTGTATCAGCGCGTCCAAGGCTTGTCAATCAATTCATGCGCAGCCATAAGGCCTGTTTGCTGGAATAACGACTGGTATGGCACACGGGGAAGAACGTCTGCCGGTTTTGGGCGTTCAGGGTATTCGATGAAGGCTGTATAAAAAAATCTAAAAAATATCATTTACCCTCTTTACAAATTGCTCAACCCATGCTATACTATATTTCGTTCGCGGGGCATTAGCGCAGCTGGTAGCGCACAACACTGGCAGTGTTGGGGTCAGCGGTTCGAATCCGCTATGCTCCACAGAGCCGGGAATCCTTGAGAGATCAGGGGTTCCCGGTTTTTTGCTGTGCATAGAGAAAAAATCCGTTATGCCGGAGATCATAAGAGCCACGGCGGAGTATCATACCCGCCGTGGCTCTGGTCATGCCCATGCCCCCGGCGCTCCGCCCCATCAGCCCCGTTGCCATCCCTTCCGGTTTAGGGCGGCAGGCCCGCGTTCATGAGGATAGGTTTCTTATTCTGTATTTATTTCCTGCCTCGCTTCGCCTCGAGCATCGGCCCAATTTCCATAGCGTAATCCACCATAAAGCTCAGAAACTCACTGACCGGCGGACACCACAGCAGACGGTATCCCGCCACCTGCCGCATGGCTTCGGGGTTGTTGTCCCAGGCGCGGCGAATCAGGGTACGGAGATTCCGCTCAATGGTACGCTCGTCGCAGTGGAAAAGCGCTGCCATGGGCGTGAAAAGGTGCTTTTTCATGTTGCACAGGCGCGACGGCTCGTCGATGGCCAAACGGATTGCGTGGCAGGCCAAATCATAGCCCTTGTAATGGCGGCCAATGCCCAGGGTACGCAGAATGCTTTCTACTTTTTTCATTACGAAATCCTCCTTCTTTGTCCTTTGCTTATTCTTGAGTAGTATGGCAAAAGGGCTGAAAGAATTGGATTTCCCATGCGATATGGAGGACTCCTGCAAGGAATCCATTGTAATAGGAATTTATTGCGCGGCATTTGCTATCGTCGCTCAATGAAGCCCGCATGAGCGACGCCTGAGCAGGATCTGCGGAGATCGTTTGAGCGGGCTGCGCCGTACCGTCGCAATGGCTGCCCCCTGACCGCACAGGACTCTCAAAAATTATGAGCAGGATCGGGCCCTGACGGCAAATGACGTTGGGGGTTGGCCCAACGTCATCAGTGTATTGCTCTGGCAGCCGCGTTCAAGCCTTTCGGTGCTTGCACCATCACAGACAAATGAATTTGTGCGCTGAACCAGGAATTCAATAATTTTCATTAAACAATCGGATGCCGGACGGGGTGTTGGCGGCGCTCAGCGTGAAATCCCCCGCGCCTTTTCCTCGGCAATCCTCCGTGCTTCCCTGATTAAAATCGTCGCCAGATCGCCCTCGATCCGTTCGGCCTTTTCCTGTCCCCGGCGGAACAGCGCGCCGCAGCCCTTGCCGCCGGCGATACCGATGTCCGCCTCCCGGGCCTCCCCGGGGCCGTTGACCACACAGCCCATCACCGCCACGGTCAGGGGTACGGTGATGTCCGCCAGCTCGGATTCCACCCGGGCGGCGATGCCCGCCACGTCAATGGCTGTCCGGCCGCAGGTGGGGCAGGCGATCAGCTGAACACCCCGGGTACGCAGGTTCAGCGCCCGGAGGATGTCCCAGGCAGCCTTGGCCTCGGGAATGGGGTCGCCGGTGAGGCTCACGCGGATGGTGTCGCCAATGCCCCGGGCCAGCAGCGCACCGATACCGATGGCGCTCTTGATGGTGCCCTGACCGGGCAGCCCGGCTTCAGTCACGCCCACATGCAGGGGATAATCGCACAGGCGGGCCGCCAGCTCATAGGCGTCGATGGTCATGCGAACGTTGCTGGCCTTCATGGACAACACAATGTCCTCAAAGCCTGCCTTTTCCAGCATCCGGGCATGCACCAGGGCGCTGTCCACCATGCCCTTGGCGGTGGGGCCGCCATCTCGACGGAGAATGTCCTTCTCAATGGAGCCGCTGTTGACGCCGATGCGGATGGGCGTGCGATGGGCCTTGGCGCAGTCCGCCAGGATGCGCACATTGGCCTCGCCGCCGATGTTGCCGGGGTTGATCCGCAGCTTGTGGATGCCGTTTTCCATGGCTTTGACGGCCAGCCGGTGGTCAAAGTGGATATCGGCCACCAAGGGCACGGGAGAGCCGTCCGCCAGGGCACGGACGGCCTGTGCGCAGGCATCGTCATAGACGCTGACGCGCACGATGTCGCACCCGGCCTGATGCAGAGCGTGAATCTGCGCAAGGGTCGAATCCACGTCTCGGGTGTCGGTGTTGGTCATGGACTGTACCCATACGGGGCTGCCGCCGCCCAGGGTCAGCGGGCCCACGGAAACAGGGCGTGTTTTGGCCATCGCTGTCTTCCTCCTCGGTGTTTATCGGAACAGGTTCATAACGTCCTTGAAGGTGAAAAGGATCATAACGCCAAAGAGAAACACCATGCCTGCCAGATGCACCATGGCCTCCTTCTCCGGGGCGATGGGCTTGCGGCGGATAGCCTCCACCAGCATGAACAGGAAGCGGGAGCCGTCCAGGCCCGGGATGGGCAGGGCGTTCATAATGCCCAGGTTGATGGAGATGACCACCAGCAGGTTCAGAAAGGCTGAGAAGCCGCCGGCGCTGACCTGCTCGCTGACCATGCTGACAACGCCCACAGGGCCGGCCGTGTTTTCAATGCCCTCACCGGTGGTCACCAGATCGCCCAGTGCCCGAAGGATCAATCCTCCGGCGTAGACGCAGCTGTTCCAACTCTCCTTGAGGGCCCCCGGCAGCGTCACCGGCCGCTGCAGCACCCGATAAATGCCGCCGATGGTTACGCCCACACGGTACTTGCCTTCCTCCGCGTCCCAGAAGGGGGTCATATCGGTCTCAAAGGCGTCCTGACCACGTCGGATGGTCATGTGCAGGGGCGGGTCGCCGGCCTGATAGCCGCTGATGGCGGCCAGCAGGGTATCGGTGGTGCCGTCTAACATATCCACGCCGTTGATGGTGAGAATCACATCGCCGACCTGAAGGCCTGCGTCGTAGGCGGGGCCTGCGGCAGCCACCTGCGCCACATAGGGATCGACGCCTGTGACCTCGCCAACGCCGCCGACCCAGAAGTAAACCGCCGCCACCACAAAGGCCAGAATGAAGTTCATCATGGGGCCCATGGCCACGGAAAGCATCCGTTTCCACACGCTTTGGCGGCTGTAGGCCCGAGGATCGTTGACGTGCTTGCCCTGGGTGTCATCCTCACCGTAGAAGGCGCAGTAGCCGCCCATGGGGATCAGGCGGAGGCTAAACTGCGTATCATGCTTTTTGCTCTTCCAGCCCAGAAGCTTCGGGCCGAAGCCGATGGCAAATTCCATCACCTCAATGCCTGTCAGCCGTGCCGCGAAAAAGTGGCCCGCCTCGTGCACCGTCACCAGGATACCCAGGAGAAGAATCGCGATCAGAATATACAAGACAGCATCATGCTCCTTTCGTCATACCGGGCGGTCAGTTCCGAACGCTGGGCAGCAGCTCGGCTACCACACGGCGGGCCTGAGCGTCGGCGTCGAAGATGTCCGCCAGGGAATTGGCCGGCAGCTGGCCCAGCCTCTCCAGGGCGCCTTCCACCAGACGGACAATGCCGCCAAAGGGAATTTCCTCCCTGAGGAAGGCCGCCACCGCCGCCTCATTGGCCCCGTTGAGGATAGCGCAGGCCGCTCCGCCCGCGTTGAGGCATTCGCCGGCCAGGCGGAGGGCGGGGAAGCGCTGAGGATCCCCGGGTTCAAAGGTCAGCTGCCCCAGGGCGAACAGATCAAGGGGCCTGCCGCCCGTGGGCCATCGCTGGGGATAGGTCATGGCGTAGAGAATAGGCAGGCGCATATCCGGTGTACCCAGCTGGGCGATCACCGCGCCGTCCGCGAATTCCACCGCCGAATGCACGATGCTCTGAGGGTGCACCACCACCTGGATTTTTTCCGGGGGCATGTCGAAGAGCCAGCGGGCCTCCATGATCTCAAGAGCCTTGTTGAACATGCTGGCGGAATCCACGGTGATTTTGGCGCCCATGCTCCAATTGGGATGCCGGAGAGCCTGGGCGGGGGTGGCGGCGGCAATGCGCTCCTGATCCCAGGTGCGGAAGGGGCCGCCCGAGGCCGTCAGAAGCAGGCGGACGGGCTGATTGTCCCCCGCGCCCTGCAGGCATTGAAAAATGGCGCTGTGCTCACTGTCCACGGGCAGCAGGGGCTTGCCGGCGCGCCGCGCGGCCTCCATGACCAGACGGCCGCCGGTGACAAGGGCTTCCTTGTTGGCAAGCAGCACCTGACGCCCGGCTTCCATGGCGTCCATGACGCTTTGCAGCCCCGCGATGCCCACCACGCTCACCAGCACCTGATCCGCCGGGACTTCGGCCACCGCGGCGTGAAGGGCCTCCGGCCCCATGACCCAATGGCAGAACCGTACATTCTCGGGCAAGTCCGACATGGGGATGGGATCGGTGAGACCCGCCATGTCGGGGCGGAATTCCCGCACCTGCTGGAAAAGCTTTTCCTTGTTCCCCCGTGCCGTCAGCGCCGCTATCCGGAAACGATCCGGGTACTGCCGCGCCAGGTCAAGGGCCTGGGTGCCGATGGAGCCTGTGGAACCGAGAATCGCCAGGGATTGCATAGGCGCGTGACCTCCCGCTTGCTTCGGAAAATATGTTCATCCGTGAAGGAAAATACCCGTCCCCGCAAAGTGCAGGGCGGGTGATCAAGGCGCGTGGTCGGCCGCTTTGCTCGCCGTCGGCCGATTTATTCGTATCAACCGGCTTTGCCGGTCGGGCGGGGAGCTTTTCGCGCAAAACTTTGATTTGCGGAAAAACATTCCTCAGCATTTCGCGGCAGCGTGGCCATGCCGCTTTATCGACATATCAAATCATCAGCAGAAAGCAGAAAATGACCATGGAAGAAAACAGGATGCTGTCAATGCGATCCAGCATGCCGCCGTGGCCGGGGAAGAGGTTGGAGAAATCCTTCAGGCCGCAATGCCGCTTCACCAGGGAGGCGAAAAGATCGCCCATCTGTCCGGCCGCGCCTCCCAGCAAGCCCATGAAAATATACTGCCACCAGGCGGGCAGGAGCATACGCACCGCTTCGTCGCACAGCAGGAAGGAGGCCAGCCCGATGCCCAGGGCCGTCAGCAAACTGCCCGCCAGTCCTGCAATGGCCCCGGAAACCGTCTTGTTGGGGCTGACGGCGGGACAAAGCTTTGGCCCGCCGACGGTGCTGCCCACCACGAAGGCGAAGGTATCCCCGATGCAGGGGATGGCCAGGGCAAGGAAAAGCAGCGTCACCTGCAGCTCCTTGGGCTGCACCATGGCCAGGGCAACCACGCACAGGCCGGGAAGCATCACGGTAAACATGGGCATGATGCTCAGCAGCGCGTCCTCCAGCCGGGGTTCCTCCCGGAAGACCACGCACACCAGCGTGACCAGGAACACCAGCATCAGCAGGGGAATCAGCACCGCGGTACCCAGCCATACGGACAGCGGAACGCTCAGGACGATGCCGACCCAGGTGGGCCAGGCCACGGGGCGGTTGCCCGCGATGGTCAGGGCATGATACTCCTCGTGCATGGCTACGCATACAAACAGCAGCGCCGCTACCGCCATCACCGCGCCGCCGGCCATCAGCAGCACGATGGCCAGAGCGCTCAGCAGCGCCCCTGTTATCAGCCTTTGCTTCAGCTTGCTCATGTTAACCTCCTTGCGCCGCTTTACAGCCGTCGGCCGAAGCGCCGCTCTCGTCCGCCGTATGCCGTGAGGGCCTCGTCATAGTCCGCCACGGTGAAGTCCGGCCAGAGTACCTTGGGGAAAAGGAATTCCGCGTAGGCGCACTGGTAAAGCAGGAAATTGCTCAGCCGCATCTCGCCGCTGGTACGGATCAGCAAATCCACATCCGGCTGCCCCTTGGTGTATAGGTGGCAGGCAACGGCCTCCTCGTCGATTTCCTCGGGAACCATCTGTCCGCTGCGTACCAGTAGCGCCAGCTCCCGGGCCGCCCGGGCGATCTCAGCCCGTCCGCCGTAGTTGAGACAAATGTTCAGCCGGAGCCCCGTGTTCTTGCAGGTGCGATCCTCCGCCTCCGTCAGCACGGCGCGCTGCTTTCCCGGCAGGCCCAGCTTGTCGCCCAGGATCAGGATGCGGACGTTTTTGGCGTCCAGCTCGTCGATCTCCGAAGCGAAGAAGTCCAGGATCAGCTGCATCAGCGCCGCGACCTCCTCCGGCGAGCGGTTCCAGTTTTCGGTGGAGAAGGCGTAAATCGTCAGTGCGCCGATGCCCAGATCATCCGTATGGCGGATGACCTCCCGGAGGGTTTCCACCCCCTGGCGGTGCCCCAGGGCCACGCTCAGCTTGTGCTTCTTGGCCCACCGACCGTTGCCGTCCATGATGATGGCTACATGCCGGGGCAGCTTGGCGAAGTCAGCGGCGGTCTTTGCCGCGGCTCCGCGCTTGGACAGAAGCTTCATAACGATTTCCCTCCTCCTGAAAGGCCGGCGACGGCCCCTTCATCCCCGAGCAATAGAGACAAATGCGCAAGCTCCTCCCTGCGGGGAACCCACGCATCCGTCTGTTATTCTTTGATTTGATCCTGGAAGGCGCTGACGGTTACCTCGCCCTCCCGTACGCGTATGACGCGAAGCGTACCGCCCTCACGGGCTGCGCGGGGGGCGGCGGTATAAACCACCCTGACGCTGACGCCTTGTTCGCGCAGCACAGCCTGCGCGTCCTCCAGGCGCATACCCAGCAGGGCGTCCATGGAGAATGTCACAGCTCCATGATCTCCTTTTCCTTGGCGGCGCACAGGGCGTCCACGTCCTTGATGGCTTTGTCGGTGATCTTCTGGGCGTCTTCCTCGGCCTTGCGCTGGTCATCCTCGGTAATCAGGGCGTCCTTCTTGAGCTTCTTCACCTGTTCGATGGCGTCCCGGCGGATGGCGCGGATGGCGACCTTGGTTTCCTCGCAGCCTTTGCGGGCCACCTTGGTCAGCTCCTTGCGGCGCTCCTCGTTCAGCTCGGGGAAAATCAGACGGATGATCTTGCCGTCGTTGGAGGGATTCAGCCCCAGGTCGCTCATCTGGATGGCCTTCTCAATGGGCTTGATGAGAGAAACCTCCCAGGGGGCAATGACCAGCATCCGGGGTTCGGGCGAGGAAATATTGCCCACCTGGTTCAGGGGCGTGGGCGTACCGTAATAATCCACCGTGATGCGGTCCAGCAGGCGGGGATTGGCGCGGCCCGCGCGCAGGGACTGCATATCGCGCTCGTAAACGGCGCAGCTTTTGCTCATTTTTTCCTTGGCAGTGTCCAGAATCTCCTTCACGGTCATGGTCAAACCTCCTTGAATGCGGATGATGGCGTTATCTCTATTGTAAACGGTTTTGCGCTGATTCGCAAGGGGGTCACGGGTTTTTCTGCAAAGGGAAGCATAGCACAGTTTTGTTAACCGAAGATGAACAGCATGAACTGATCGGGTATGAACGATCGGCCGACAATCAAACTTGGAAGGGGGCGGTTAACTCGCCGTCGGCAGAATGAAAATCGAAAACCGGCAAGCCCCTTCAGGGCGGTGTTTTTCACGCTTTTTCGCCAGAAAAAGCTTCCTTACACAAGCGACCAGTACTCGGAAAAGCGGTGAAGCCACTTCGCCGACGCGCCCGTCAGGGGTGAACGAAGGTGCCCATGTCGCTGCCCTCCAGTACCCTGACCAGGTTTTCCGGCTCGTTCAGGCCGAAGACACGCACCATGGGCACGGCGTTTTCCGCGCACAGGGCGAAGGCGGCGGCGTCCATGACCTTCAGCCCCTTTTGCAGGGCTTCCCGGTAGGTAATGTCCTTGATGAGGGTGGCGGAGGGGTCCTTCGAGGGATCGGCGGTGTAAACGCCGTCAATGTTCTTGGCCATCAGAATGGCGTCCACCTGCAGCTCAATGGCGCGCAGGGCTACGGCGGTATCCGTCGAGAAGAAGGGACTGCCTGAGCCGGCAGCAAACAGCACCACCCGGCCCTCCGCCAGATGACGGCGGGCTGACATGACGTTGAAGGGCTCACAGAAGCGGTGCATATCCACGGCGGACTGTACCACGGCGTCCAGCCCGGCCTGACGCAGGGCGTCCGCCACGCACAGACAGTTGATGACCGTGCCCAGCATGCCCATGTGATCCGCGGTGACGGCGTCCATGTGAGCGGCGGGCCCCTGACGGCCGCGCCAGATGTTGCCCGCGCCGATGACGATGCCGATTTCCACACCCAGGCCGCGCATCTCCCGGATAACCTTTGCTGCGCGGCGAACCTTATCAAAGTCAAACAGATTGCCCTCGGAGCCCAGCGCCTCGCCGGAGAGCTTGAGCAGTACCCGATGATAAGCGGCCATGGTATCTTCCTCCTTCATGGTTGTGAGTTGCCGAAGCGGCGGTGCCCTTCTCGCGGCGATGGAGAGGCTGAGAGCGCTCCGGCGTCTGTCTGAGCTTTTTGACGGAAGCTTATGCCTCCAGAATCTCCGACTGACGCTTCTTGGGCAGGGCCTCCAGCACCAGCTGATAGGATTTATCCAAGAGCGTACGCAGCAGGTCGTCCGGCACCGCGCCATCGGGCCGGATGGAGTTCCAGTGCTGCTTGTTCATGTAGTAGCCGGGGAGGATGTCCTCATACTGTCCGCGAAGGAATTCGCCCTCGGCGGGCTCCAGCTTGAGGGTAATGTAATAGGGCTTGTTCTCCCCGTCCAAACACACGGCGGCGAAGAGCTTTTCCCCCACCTGGTAGCGAATCCAGTTCCACTCTGTCTTCAAATCCTTGGCGACGCCCTTTTTGCTCAGCAGGTATTCGTCAAGCCACGGGTATTTCATGCCGCTTTGGCTCCTTCCTAAAAACGGGGAACCGCATCCATCATGCAGTTCCCCGAAAGATTTGTTATAGAATTACGCCTTCTGCATGGCGGCCACTTCAGCAGCCAGGTCGTCCTTGCGCTTTTCGATGCCCTCGCCGCGCTCAAAGCGAGCATAGCGCACGATGTCCAGCGTACAGCCGGCGGACTTGGCCACCTCGGCCATCAGGCCCTTGATGGTCTTGTCGCCATCCTTGACGAACTGCTGATCCAGCAGGCAGACTTCCTTGTAATACTTCTCGATCTGACCCTCGACAATGCGGTCGACGATCTTCTCGGGCTTGCCGGCCTCCAGGGCCTTGGCGCGCTGGATTTCCTTTTCCTTCTCCAGCTTGGTGGTGTCCACTTCCTCGCGGCGGACGGCTTCGGGCTTGGCCGCGGCGATCTGCAGGGCCAGGTCATGGGCGAAAGCCTTGACCTCGTCGCTGTCCTTGCCCTTCTCGTCGGTGGCAACCTCGACCATGACGCCGACCTTGCCGCCCATGTGGATGTAGGTGGACACGACGCCCTCGGTCTGATAGCGGGCGAAGCGGCGCACGGAAATCTTCTCGCCGATGGCCACGGTGGCCTCGCTGACTAGGTCGGAGATGGTCTTGGTCTCATCATCCACGAATTTCTGGTTCATCAGCTCATCCAGGTCGGCGGGATTGGCCATGGCGATGTGCTTGGCCACGTTGTTGGCAAAATTCTGGAAGTTGTCGGTCTTGGCGACGAAGTCCGTCTCGCAGTTGACCTCGGCGATCACGCCGGTGCAGCCGCAAGGCGTGACGTACTGGGTCACAACGCCTTCGGCGGCAATGCGGCTGGCCTTCTTGGCGGCCTGAGCCAGTCCCTTCTCACGGAGCCAGTCGATGGCCTTATCCATATCGCCGTCGGAAGCCATCAGGGCCTTCTTGCAGTCCATCATGCCAGCGTTGGTGCGCTCGCGCAGTTCCTTCACCATTGCAGAAGTAACAGCTGCCATTGGTTATTCACCCTTTCATGAATGTTTCTACCTTTGATACGCATCCCTGCTTGGATGCCGAAGGAGCGGGAAGCCTTACGCCTCCACGGTCTCCTCAGCCTTGGGGGCCTCCGCGATGTCGGCCTCCTGCTCGCCCTGCTTGCCTTCCAGCACGGCGTCGGCCATCTTGCCGGCGATCAGCTTCACGGCGCGGATGGCGTCATCGTTGCCGGGGATCACATAGTCGATCTCATCAGGATCGCAGTTGGTGTCCACAATGCCCACAATCGGGATGCCCAGGATGCGGGCCTCGGTCACGGCGATGTGCTCCTTGCGGGGATCCACCACGAACAGGGCGCCGGGCAGCTTCTTCATCTCGCGGATGCCGCCCAGGTTGGCCTCCAGCTTTTCCCGCTCGGCCTTCAGCTTGATGACTTCCTTCTTGGGCAGCACGTCGAACTGGCCGTTCTGCTCCATGCGGTCGATATCATTCAGGCGCTTGATGCGGGTCTGGATGGTGCGGAAGTTGGTCAGCATGCCGCCCAGCCAGCGGTTGTTGACATAGTACATGTTGCAGCGCTTGGCCTCGGACTCAATGGACTCCTGAGCCTGCTTTTTGGTACCCACGAACAGGATGCTCTTGCCCTCCATGGCCACGTCGCGGACGAAGGCATAGGCTTCGTCGACCTTCTTCACGGTCTTCTGCAGGTCGATGATGTAGATGCCGTTGCGCTCGGTGAAGATGTACTGAGCCATCTTGGGGTTCCAGCGGCGGGTCTGATGACCGAAGTGTACGCCCGCTTCCAGGAGCTGCTTCATGGAAATAACTGCCATTTTGGTTTCCTCCTTGTTTTTCCACCCTCTGCTCCTTCGCGGCGAAGCCACTGCGTATGCAGCACAAGGCGCCGCAGAGCAAAGGTGCGTAATCGGATAGATTATAGCATAGAGTTTCCAGGATTGCAAGGGGTGACGGGGCGGGATTTATATAAAGAAGCTTTGTGGAGCTGAATGGGGCGTCCGACGTTTTCGTCTATCTGTTGACGGCTCCGGCAGGATTCGCTATAATAAAAGCGTATGTGCCCGGGGAAAAGCCCCGCGCTTTCAGCCAAGCAAGGAGGCGTGCTATGATTTCTTTTACCTGCGATTATCTGGAGGGCTGTCATCCTTCGATCCTCAAGCGCCTGAACGACGTAAACCTGACCCAGCATGTGGGCTACGGCATGGATGAGGAATGCGAAGGGGCCGCCGCGAAGCTCCGTCAGGCATTCTCCTGCGGGGATGCAGCCGTACATTTTCTCACCGGCGGCACCCAGGCCAACACCACCGTGATCGCCGCCGCCCTGCGGCCCTATGAGGGCGTGTACTGCGCCGATACGGGGCACATCAACACCCATGAGACCGGGGCTGTGGAATCCAGCGGACACAAATGCCTGGTGCTGCCCAGCCGGGACGGCATCATCACTGCCAGCCAGGTCAGCGTGGCCGCGGCGCTTCAGGCGGACGATGAGCATACCGTCAAGCCGGGGATGGTCTATATCTCCATGTCCACGGAGCTGGGAACCGTCTATAACCTGGCCCAGCTGAAGGATTTGTACTACACCTGCCGCCAGCACGGGCTGTACCTGTTCATTGACGGCGCCCGGTTGGGCTATGCCCTGGCATCGCCCATCGGGGACGTGTCGCCGGAGGACATCGCCCGCTATTCGGATGTGTTCACCGTGGGGGGCACCAAGATGGGCGCGCTTTTCGGGGAGGCGGTGGTTATCACCAATCCCGAGCTGAAGCCCCGCTTCCGCTATGTGATGAAGCAGCGGGGCGGCATGCTGGCCAAAGGCTGGTTGCTGGGTGTGCAGTTTAACGCGCTGATGGAAGGCGGCCTGTATTTCGAGCTGGGCCGGAAGGCCGTGGCCCAAGCCATGCGCATCCGCACCGCCCTCATGGAAAAGGGCCTGCCCCTCTATGCCGATTCCTCCACCAATCAGCTTTTCCCCATCCTGACCGACGATCAGCTGGAAGCCCTGGAGGATGACTTCACCCTCTCCGTGTGGGATCGGGTGGATGAAGCCAGCGCCGCCGTGCGCATCTGTACCTCATGGGCCACCCCGGATGAGCATGTGGATCGGCTGATTGAGGCCATCGAAAAGCTGTGAGAAGGAGGATGCCCACCATGTCGGACTGGAATGCCGCCCAGTACCTGCGTTTCAAGGAGCAGCGCACCCGGCCCGCGGTGGATCTTGCCCGGTGCGCCGCCGCTCTGTGCCGCCCCCAGACCGCTGTGGACATCGGCTGCGGCCCCGGAAACAGCACCGCCGTATTGAAGCGCTTCTTTCCCCAGGCTGACATTCTCGGCGTGGACACCTCTCCGGACATGCTGCGAAAGGCGGTCGCGGCTCATCCGGAGCTGTGCTTTCGGCAATGTGACGCCCGGGCGCTGACGGGAGCCTACGATCTGCTCTTCTCCAACGCCTGCCTGCAATGGGTTCCCGACCATGCGGCGCTGCTTCCCGCGCTGATGGCGCGGCTGAATCCGGGCGGTCTGCTGGCTGTGCAGATGCCCATGAACGGCGAGGAGCCGCTGTACCGGCTGATGGACGAGATCCTGGCCCGACCGCAATGGGCCTTGGAGGACGCCGCTCCGCAGTCTAACGCCACACTGACGCCGGCAGCCTACATGGACATTCTCGCGGAACACGCCGCCTCCTTTGACCTGTGGGAGACGAAGTATTACCACATTCTTCCCGGCCATGAGGCCCTGGTGGATTGGATGAAGGGCTCCCGGCTGCGTCCGTATCTTGACCGGCTGGGGCCGGAGCGGGGCGCGCTGCTGGAGAGCGAGATCGTCCGGGACAGCAAGGCCTTGTATCCGCTGACCCGGGACGGCCAGGTGGTTCTCGGATTCCGGCGGCTATTCTTCACGGCCATCAAATCATAAAAACACCCCTGTTGTTCGGTTCAATCAAGGACTGAATAGCAGGGGCAAAACTTTTCATGTGCAGAACTCCTAACCCGTTCCCCCTCCCCATTCACGCGCACATTGTCCGACCGAAGGGCCCTCCCCTCCATCGCGGCATGAGAGTCGAGAGGGGCGAAGCCCCTTCGCGGGGGTACTGGGGGCAGCGCCCCCAGCCGGGCATCCAAGAGGGCAGCGCCCTCTGGCAGGGGATGCAGGGGGCAGAGCCCCCTGCCGACCTGCCTTACTTCGCCAGCTTCTCCAGCCGGGGCACGGCATAGGTAAAGGCAATGCCCAGGGCCACGCCGGCCACCGCCTGGATGGTGTTGCCCAGGATGTCTGCCACGGCGTATTCCGGCACCACTATCCACTCATACACAAAGTATCCCGCTACCATCACGGCTTCCGCTAGCGCGAAGGCCAGCAGCGTCCGGGCGATATTCTCTTTGCGATAAAGCAGCCAGGCCACCAGCGCCACCAGGCCCTTGACCACAAACGTGATCGGCGCGTAGGAAGGGAACACCAGCAGATCGGCCAGCATGCTGCCCACTGCCGCCGCAGGGATTCCCAGAGGGCCCAGAAGCATGACGCCCAGCAGAATCATGCCGTCGCCCAGATGAATATAGCCTGAACCCAGAGGAATATGAGGGAAAATGGTCAGTACGCAGATCAGCGCTGCCATTACGCCGCACAGCGCCAGCTGCTTGGTGGTCAGAGCCTTTTTCATGGAACATCAACCTCTTTCTGTGTACAGAACAGCCGTTTCCGGGGCCGCCTGAATAAAATAGCGCCGTGCTGTCATGTTGATGAGCAGCACGGCGCGTATAGCATAAACCTATCAGGCCAGTTTGTCAAGGCCGAGATCCAAGCGGCGAAGGGTCTCCTCCTTGCCCAGCAGCCAGGCGATTTCGATGGCGCCGCCGGGGGTGCTCATCAGCCCGGAAATGGCGATGCGCAGGGGCCACAGGGCCGTGGCGTTCTTCATTCCGGCCTCAGCGATGGCGGCCATCAGCACATCGTGGATGTTGGTTTCCGTCCAGTCCTTGATGCCTTCCAGCACGGGGCGCAGCATCTCCAGGGCGGCCTTGGCCACCTCGGGATTGGTCTTGCTCTTCTTGTTGGTGAACAGCGCCGTGTCATAGTCCGGCAGCTCGCCCAGAAAGCGCACCATATCCGGCACACGATTGAAGACCTCGGTGCGGGTCTGCATCAGTTCCGCCAGGCGGCGGTAGTCGATGCCCTTGCCCGCCAGCGCCTGGTCGAACCAGGGCGTGACCATGGCCAGGTACTTTTCGGGTTCCATCCGGCGGATGTACTCGGCGTTGAACCAGGTCAGCTTGTCCATATCGAAGATGCCGGGAGCCTTGTTCAGCCGGCGGACGTCGAAAACCTCCACCAGCTCATCCATGGTGAAGAACTCCCGGTCGTCGCCGGGATTCCAGCCCACCAGCACCAGGTAATTGATGAGGGCCTCGGTGAGGTAGCCCTTTTCCACAAAGTCGGAGTAGTAGGCGTCGCCGTCCCGCTTGGACAGCTTGTGGTGAGCGTCCCGCATGACGGTGGGCAGGTGGATGTACTCGGGCACCTGCCAGCCAAAGGCCTCATAGAGCAAATTATACTTGGGTGTGGAGGACAGGTACTCCATGCCGCGCATGACGTGGGTGATGCCCATGAGATGGTCGTCAATGACGTTGGCGAAATTGTAGGTGGGCATACCGTCCTGCTTGATGAGCACCATGTCGTCGAGGGTTTCGTTGGGGAAGGTCATGTCCCCGAAGACCAGGTCATGGTAGCTGGTCTCGCCGGTGGCGGGGGCGTTCTGGCGGATGACGTAGGGCACCCCGGCATCCAGCTTTTGCTGGATCTCCTCAGGGGAAAGGTTCAGGCAGTGCTTGTCATACTTGAATACCTCGCCCCGGGCCTCGGCGGCGGCGCGGCGTTCGTCCAGCTCCTCCTTGGTGCAGAAGCAGTAGTAGGCGTGGCCGGACTTCACCAGCTGCTGGGCGTAGGGCAGGTACAGGGCCTTGCGCTCGGACTGCACATAGGGGCCGCAGGGGCCGCCGATGTCGGGGCCCTCGTCCCAGTCCATGCCGCAGCCCTTGAGGGTCTCATAGATGACCTCCGTCGCGCCCTCGACATAGCGCTCCTGGTCGGTGTCCTCAATGCGCAGGATGAACTTGCCGCCCATCTTCTTGGCAAACAGGTAATTGTACAGCGCCGTTCTCAGACCCCCCAGGTGCATGAACCCCGTGGGTGACGGCGCGAAGCGAGTGCGTACTTCCATTTTCATTCCTCCATGATGTTGCCAGAGGGCTCCGCCCTCTGGACTCCTGGCAGGGGGCGCTGCCCCCTGCACCCTCGCGAAGGGCCTTCGGCCCTCTCGACTCCCGTCTCGCGGCTGAGCATATTTCCTTCGGTCATACCGCATGCGCGTGCAAGGCGCACGGGGGGCCAGGGGCCTGCCCCCGTGCCGTCCACGCGCACGTTACTCGACCGAAGGCACCTGCCTCCATCGCGGAATGGGAGGTCCAGGAGGGATGAAATCCCTCCTGGTAGGGGTCTTGGGGGCAAAGCCCCCAAGCGTCACCTCTTCTTCGTATCTCTCAGCCCTACCACGCGGTTGTAGACGGGCAGCTCGGGGGTGGAGTCAGGATCCTTGCAGAAATAGCCGGTGCGCAGGAACTGGAAGGTCGTGCCAACCTCGCAGTCCCGGACGACGGGCTCGGCCACGCCCTTCACCACGGTAAGGCTGTCGGGGTTCAGGCGGCTGATGAAGTCCTTCTTGCTTACGGGGGCCGCGGCTTCCGCCTGCTCCGCGCCGTCCTCGTCCACGATCTCCGGCTCCTCGTCGATCTCGTCCTCCGCGCTGAGCAGCGGCTCGTACAGCCGCGCCTCAAAGGGCACCGCGTCGGCGGCGGAGACCCAGTGCAGCGTCTTGCCCTTGATCTTCCGCTCCGCGCCCTCGCTGCCGGAGAGGGTGTCCATATCCACGGTGCAGTAAACCTCCGTCACCTGCCCGTCTTCATCCTTGGAGCAGCCATCGCAGCGCACGATGTACGCGCCCTTCAGCCGCACCTCAAAGCCCGGATACATCCGCTGGAACTTCTTGGCCGGAACCTCCATGAAGTCCTCCTGCTCAATGTACAGCTCCCGGCCAAAGGTCACGGTATGCGTTCCCATGGACGGGTCGTCGGGATGATTCTCCATGGTTAGGGTCTTCGTCTCGCCCTCGGGCCAGTTGGTCAAAACTACCTTCAGGGGGTGCAGCACCGCCATGGCGCGGGCGGCCTTTACGCCCAGATCGTCCCGGACGCAGGATTCCAGCAGGGCGTAATCCACCGTGGAATCCGCCTTGCTCATGCCGATGCGGCTGACGAAATCCCGGATGGCGGCGGCGGTATAGCCCCGGCGGCGCAGGGCCGAGAGCGTGGGCATCCGGGGGTCATCCCAGCCGCTGACATAGCCGCCCTCCACCAGCTGGCGCAGGTAACGCTTGGACATCACCGTCTGCGTCAGATTCAGGCGGGCAAACTCAATCTGCCGGGGCTTGGCGGGCAGCATGTTCTGGCTGTGCGCCACCACCCAGTCGTAGAGGGGGCGGTGAATCTCAAACTCCAGGGAGCACATGGAATGGCTGATGCCCTCCAGGGCGTCGCTGATGGGGTGGGCGAAGTCGTACATGGGGTAAATGCACCACTTTTTCCCCGTGCGCCAATGCTCTTTATACAGGATGCGGTACATCGCCGGGTCACGCATGACCATGTTGGGGGAAGCCATGTCGATTTTGGCGCGGAGGATGTATCGGCCCTCGGGGAACTCACCAGCCTTCATCCGGCGGAACAAATCGAGGCTTTCCTCCGCGGGGCGATCCCGCCAGGGAGAGGGCTTGCCCGGCTGAGTCAGCGTACCGCGATAGGCCCGCATTTCCTCCTGGCTCAGCTCGTCCACATAGGCCAGGCCGCGCTTGATCCAGTCCTCGGCAATTTCGTACAGCTTGTCATAATAATCGGAAGCGTAATATAGCCCGCCCGTCCAGTCAAAGCCCAGCCAGTGAATATCCCGCTTGATGGACTCGGCGTACTCGGTATCCTCCTTGGCGGGGTTGGTATCATCAAAGCGCAGGTTGCACTTGCCGCCGTATTTTTCCGCCGTCAGGAAGTCCATAATCAGCGCCTTGCAATGGCCGATGTGCATATAGCCGTTGGGCTCGGGAGGAAAGCGCGTGTGTACCTGCGTATAGCGGCCATCCTTCAAGTCCTGCTCAATGGCGTCCCAGATAAAATTACTGCGCGACGTTGCTTCTTCCATGGAAAACAGCTCCTCCTTCTTCCCGCTTGGCGCACCAAAGTACATTGTAACATTATACCTGCCCCAGGGCGAAATTACAAGGGGGCGGCCGGGGATTTTCGGGCGGTTGTAGCGCTGTCATACAGCACGGACAAACGGAAAGAAAAATACAAAATTGGAAGCCAGTCGGCAGCTGCCGCGCTGCGGCTGCGGCAAAACAGTCGGCGCGCAAGCATCATCAACCGTCAAACGCAGGATATAAAATATGCTGATAAGAACGGTGACGCGCAGGCCTGCCGCAGGCATAAATCCTGGATCTGCTTATGGGAAGCCTGATAGGACGGCATGATTGAGTCCTCGGCCCGCGTCGCGCGGCTTCCACAGTTATCCCCATCAACACACGGAGGCGGAGCTGACGCTCATTCGTTATGCGCCGCCGAAATCTCCAGGGCGGCATCGCTGAGGGATGGGCGCAGCTGCGAAAACGCGGATACGACCGCTGACCGGAAAGACCGGGGCGAAACCGGGCAGCGCCGCAAGCTGATTCGTCCGTATATCCCCGCCGCCGCAGCAAGGCGGAACGCGGCCGCCGGGAAAATCAACGACAGTTCGATGACATCCGCTCTTTCGCTCCCTCGCCGATTTTGCCGCTCAGCGCGTTGGGCGCCAAAGAGACGGCAAGACTCGTCCTATATGCCCGCTCAAGTGTGCCGCTTCCGATTATATTGCGCGATTGTACCTCTGCCCAGCACGTTTGACAAACCTGCGGCTGCTTGCCCCTTGCCCTCCGCCCGCCGATATGGTATCATTTTCATAGACCACCAACGAAAGGACGGTTGACGGCATGGATACCATTCGCCTGGGCCGCACGGGCCTGATCGTTTCCAAGAATGGCTTCGGCGCGCTCCCGGTGCAGCGCGTGGGCAAGCAGGAGGCTGTACAGCTTCTCCGCCGTGCCTATGAGGGCGGCATCAACTACTTCGACACCGCCCGCGCCTATTCCGACAGCGAGGAAAAGCTCGGCCTGGCGCTGTCCGATGTCCGAGAGAATATGATCATTTCCACCAAAACGGCGGCGGTGACGGCGGAGGGCTTCTGGGGCGATCTGCATCAGAGCCTTCGGCTGCTGAAAACAGACTACATCGACATCTACCAGTTCCATAACCCCGCCTTCTGCCCCAAGCCCGGAGACGGCAGCGGCCTGTACGAGGCCATGCTGGAGGCCCTCGAACAGGGGAGGATCCGCCATATCGGCATCACCAACCATCGTCTGGCGGTGGCGGAGGAGGCCGTGCGCTCGGGGCTTTATGAGACGCTGCAGTTCCCTTTCTCCTATCTGGCCAGCGAAAAGGAGCTGGCTCTGGTTCGTCTGTGCGAGGAGCAGGACGTGGGCTTCATCTGCATGAAGGCGCTGGCAGGTGGGCTGATTACCCGCTCCGACGCGGCCTACGCCTATCTGAATCAGTATCCGGTGGCGCCCATCTGGGGTATCCAGCGGGAAAGCGAGCTGGACGAGTTCCTGTCCTACCAGGAGCAGTCCCCGGCCATGACGGAGGACATTGCCGCCTACATCGCCCGGGAGAGGGAGGAGCTTGTGGGGGATTTCTGCCGGGGCTGCGGGTACTGCATGCCCTGTCCCGCGGGGATCGAGATCAACACCTGCGCCCGCATCAGCCTGCTGCTGCGCCGCAGCCCCTCCGCCCAGTGGCTGACGGAGGAAAGTCAGGCCATGATGGCGAAGATCGACAGCTGCCTGAACTGCGGCCGGTGCAAGACGAAATGCCCCTACGGGCTGGACACCCCGGGCCTGCTTCGGAAAAATTACGAGGATTACAAGACCTTTCTGCCCCAGGTTTGAGCCATAATATGATGTATAAGGAGGTTTTTCCATGAAAACCAAGCTCTTGACCCTGCTCACGGCCATCGTTACGCTCCTGTGCTCCGTCGGCCTCCCCGCCCTGGCCCTGGAGGAAGCCGCCGTCACGCCCATGCCCACCACGCCCCCCAACGCGCAGGGCAAGCCCTACCTGCTGGACGACTACGACATTGCCCCGGTGGTGCTTTCCGAGTGGAAGGGTACGCCCACGCTGATCAACTTCTTCACCACCTGGTGCCCCTGGTGCGTCAAGGAAATGCCGGATTTCCTGGAGCTTCAGCGGGCGTATGGGGATAACCTGCGGGTTGTGCTGGTTCACATTCCCTCCGGGGAGGACGAGGCGACGGCCCGCGCCTTCATTGAGGAGGAGGGGCTGATGGAGCTGGCCTTCGTAGAGGATAACGGCTTCTTCGCCTACATGTACAGCGTATCGGGCTTCCCCTACACCGTCGTCATGGACGCTGAAGGGTATCTGAGCAGCAGCCATCCCGGCAAGATGGAGCCGGAGGTCATGCGGCAGGCCGTGGAAGCGGCGGGAGCCGTGCTGCCTGAAGCTACTCAGGCCGAATAACGCGGCGGGAGCGCCATCATGACCAGGCCGTCATCAGGCGGCGGGGAGGAACCATGCGTAAAAATGACGTTTATCCCATGACCGCCGAGGGCCTGGGAGCTGATATGGAAGGCGTGTGCCGCCACGAGGGTATGGCTGTCTTTGTTCCGGGGCTTCTGCCGGGAGAAACCTGCCCCGTGCGGGTGGTGAAGACCCAGCCCCGCTACGCCTTCGGGCGAATGGAGGGCCCGCCAGAGGTTCCCTCCCCCCTGCGCCGTCCCATCGACTGCGCCGCTTATCCCCGCTGCGGCGGCTGCACCTGCCGGCACATGACCTACGAGGCCACCCTGGACGCCAAGCGTCGGCAGGTGTCGGACTGCTTCCGGCGCATCGGTCACATCGAGGCGGACGTACCGGCGGTCATCGGCATGGACGCTCCCTACCACTACCGCAACAAGACCGCCCTCCCCGTGGGCGGCGACGCGGAGCACCCCTGTCTGGGCTTTTTCGCCCCCAGGAGCCACGCGCTCATTCCCATTGACGCCTGCCCCAACGCCATGCCGCCGGCCGACGCCCTGAGTCAAGCCTTCCTGGGCTGGATGCGGGATCACCGCGTCGCCCCCTATCAGGAAGAAACGCACCGGGGGCTGCTCCGGCACCTGGTCATTCGCGTGAACCGCCGGGGACAGGCCATGGTAACGGCGGCTGTCAACGGTACTCGCCTTCCAGGGGAGGCAGACCTGACGCGGCGGCTGATGGCGGAGGGCGCCGTCAGCGTCTACCTGAATGAAAACCGGGCGCGTACCAACGTGATCCTTGGCCCCCGCTTCCGCCTCCTCGCCGGAGACGCGACGCTGACGGACGAGCTGTGCGGTCTGACCTTCCAGCTGGGCCCGGCGTCCTTCTTTCAGGTGAATCCTGCGCAGACGGAAAAGCTGTACCAAACGGCCCTGGATTTTGCAGACCTCCGTCCGGAGGATACCCTGTGCGACGTTTACTGCGGCGCGGGCACCATCACGCTGATGATGGCGCGGCACTGCCGTCAGGCCCTGGGCATCGAGATTGTGCCCCAGGCCATCGACAACGCCATGGACAACGCGAGGCGCAACGGCATCGGCAACGTGGACTTCCGGGTGGGCGCAGCGGAGGACGCGCTGCCCCGGCTGGTGGCGGAGGGCCTGCGGCCGGATGTGATGGTGGTCGATCCGCCCCGGAAGGGCCTGGAGCCCGCCGTTATCCGCGCCATGGCCCAGGCGGAACCGCGGCGAATCGTCTACGTTTCCTGCAACGTGGCCACCCAGGCCCGGGACGCCGCGCTGCTGGCCGAGGCCGGCTACCGCCTGACCCGATTGCAGCCTGTGGACATGTTCTGCTGGACCAGCGGCGTGGAGAATGTCGCTGCCTTTGACCGAAAAACAGAGGAATAGCAAGGGATCGCGCCAGCGAAAACGGGAGTCTGAGGGGCGATGCCCCTCAGGCGGGGGTATGG
>CANOHT010000021.1 GCA_947565865.1 uncultured Clostridia bacterium | reverse complement strand
GCCCAGAGCGCGGTCTTCCTCTATGTACCCCGCTGCAGCTGCTTCGCTTGCCCCCCGTCTCCGCGCCATCCTTCCCAGGCCAGCCACGCCACACGGCAGGGGGGACAGGGATGGCAGGAGCGCAAATCATCATCATAGGTGCTTGATTTGGGGGATGTCAAGGGATATTTCAAGCGATTCGGCGGCGCAACTTATCGTTGCGGCAACCTGGCAATTGCCATATTGATAATCAAAGTATCTTTACAAGAATGTGTTGATGTTGATATACTGAAACAAATTTGCAAAGATCGAGAGGTTGCAAGGATGAAGCGACATCAAAACCAAAGGAAGCGGATCAAGCCCTATCTTGCAAGGCTTTATCAGGGCAACAAGGGGCCGTTTGCGGTGACCGCGGCCATGAGGGTGGTCGCTTCCTTTGTCAGCCTGAGCGTGGCATGGCTGATGCAGCAGATCATTGACACCATTGCCGGTGCGCCGGAGATGAGAACGCTAACGGAAATTATCATCATCAGTCTGCTTGTACTGGCGGTCTGGATGTGCAGCGAAGGCATCTATTTTGTGATGAAGCCAAGATTTATGCAGCGAGCCATCAGGCAGTACAAGGCCATGGCCTTCGCGCGGCTGACCCGGAAAAGCATGGCTTCCTTCAGCAGAGAATCATCAGCTGACTATATTTCGGCGCTGACCAATGATGTCACAAGCCTGGAAAACAATTATCTGGAAAGCCAATTTACGCTGATAGAACTGGCCATCATGTTCTTTGGAGCCTTTGTGATGATGCTTGCCTACAGCCCGACGCTGACGGCCGTTGCGGTGGCTTTGTCGATTTTGCCGGTGGTTGTTTCTGTTTTGACAGGAAACCGTCTGGAAAAGATCGAGCGGCGGGTGTCGACCTGCAACGGCAGCTTCGTGGCGATGGTCAAGGATTGTTTGACGGGCTTTCCGGTCATCAAAAGCTTTAAGGCGGAAGGCGCGGCGGAACGGCTGTTCCACGAAAGCAGCGACGCGTTGGAAAAGAGCAAATGCCAGCGGCGACAGGTCAGCATGGCCGTGCAGGCGATGGCCCAGTGGGCGGGGTTCATTACGCAGTTTGGTGTTTTTCTGGTGGGCGCATACATGGTGTTTGCCGGGCGGGCGGGAATCACCGCAGGCGTAATGATAATGTTTGTCCAGCTGATGAACTATGTCATTACCCCCATCGCCCAAGCACCGTCCATTTTCGCTAATCGGAAGGCGGCTCTCGCCCTGGTGGATAAGCTGGCGGCGGCGCTGGAAAGCAATGTGCGGGACGAGGGCGAAACGCTTTTGCCGGGGGCGATACCCGCCATCCGTCTGGAGCATGTGACCTTCGGATATACGCAAGGCGCGCCGGTGCTGCAGGATATCAGCGTTTGTTTTGAGCAAGGCAAGCGTTACGCTGTGGTGGGCGCTTCCGGCAGCGGTAAATCTACGCTGCTCAATTTACTGATGGCGGCCCATGGCGGCTATGAGGGCAGGATTCTCTACGGCGACCAGGAATTGCACGACATCAGCTGCGAATCGCTCTATGACGCGGTGTCCATGGTACAGCAGAGCGTGTTTGTGTTCAATGCCTCGATCCGCGATAATATCACCATGTTCAGTCCGTTCCCGGCGGAGCGGGTGGAGCGTGCTATCAGCCAATCCGGCCTGTCCGCGCTAATTGCCGAGCGGGGTGAGGACTATCTGTGCGGTGAAAATGGCTGCGGACTTTCCGGCGGTGAACGCCAGCGCATTGCCATTGCGCGAAGCCTGTTACGGGGGACGCCGGTGCTGCTGGTGGATGAGGCCACAGCCGCTCTGGACAAGGAGATGGCGGCCCATGTGGTCAACGCGCTGCTGAATCTGCGGGATCTGACGCAGATCATGGTGACGCATACCCTGGACGCGGAGCAGCTCGCCCGGTATGATAGCATCTTGGCCATGAAGGACGGGCGGTTGGTGGAGATGGGAGATTTCCAGACGCTGATGGCGCTGCGGGGTTACTTTTACTCCCTGTATACTGTTGCGCAATAACAGCGCAGGGTTAAGGCTGCTGATGCATAGGCTGCGCGAATGCATATAAAAAGGCTGTTTCCACCAATCGGAGGAAACAGCCTTTGTCATGGATGCGGTCAGGATGCCGTCAGGCGATCTTGTCCAGCACCAGCATCAGCAGGGACAGCACCACAAACACCACAGCGGCAATTTTGGTGCCCAAAGCCAGCTTCGCTTCGACGGTCTTGGCCTTGTTCTTGCTGAAATAGCTGTCCATCTGGCCGGCCACAGCGCCCAAGCCGCGCACGTTGCTGCTCTGCAGCAGAACGGTTACGATCATGAACAGGCAAGCCAGAATCAGGATCACGGAAAGAATCACGCTCAAAACGCCCATGGTAAGTACCTCCTTGTGTATCAAGCCTTGTTATTCTATCACAAAGGCCGGCAAAACACAAGCACAAATTGCTTCGGCTTGCCGGAGATTATTGCGCTGCCTGCGCCTCGCACAGCTGACAGAAGGTGTCGATGTCCTGCTTTACAACCTCCAGGCTGGAGCGCCAGAAGTCCACGCTGCGCACGTCGATGCCCACGCTGGCGGCCACATCCGCCACGGAGGCGGAACCGCAGGAGCGCAGCAGACGGCAGTAGTCATCCACAAAGGCGTCGCCCTTTTCCAGCCACTGGGCGAAGACGCCCTTGCCGAAAAGGTCGCCAAAGGCGTAGGGGAAGTTGTAAAAATTCAGGCCGGAGGAGTAATAGTGGCTCTTGCAGGCCCACATGTAGGGATGGCGAACGCTCTTGTCCAGGCCGTCGCCATAGGTGGCGTCCTGAGCGCACAGCATAGCGTCCTTCAGCTCCTCCACGCTCATGGCGTGATCGGCACGGGTTTCGATGACCTCCGTCTCAAACAGGTAGCGGCTGTAAATATCCACCGCCGTCTGGGTGATTTCCATCAGACTGCTTTCCAGCAGGGAGAACTTTTCCTCGGGGGCGGCGGTCTTCAGCACCTGATGCGCCAGCATAGTTTCATTGAAAATCGAGGCCGTCTCCGCCAGAGGCATGGGGGTGTTGATGAGAGCGGTGGGCAAACCGGCCAGGCAGCGGTTGTGCCAGGCATGCCCCAGTTCATGAGCCAGGGTGCTGACATCGGAAAAGCTGCCCTGGAAGTTGGTCATCACCAGACTCCGGTCGGCATGATGGACGCCGGCGCAGAAGGCGCCGCCCGTCTTTCCGGGCCGGGGGAACATGTCAATCCAGCGCTGCTCAAAGGCGTTGTCGATGAAGTCCGCCATGGCGGGGGTAAACTTGCCCAGCTCATCGACCAGCTTTGCCCGGGCTTCCTCCACGGTGTAGGTGCGAGCGCTCTTGCCCACGGGCGCGAACAGATCGTAGAAGGGAAGTCCGTCCGCATGGCCCAGGTAACGGCCCTTAGCCCGCAAATAGCGGCGGAAATGAGGCAGGTACTCGTCGATGGCCTGCCACATGGCGTCCAGCGTTTCCCGATCCATGCGGCTGTTTTGCAGGGTCATGTCCAGCACGGAGGCGTAGCCGCGGGCCTTGGCCATGGTGCGGGCCTCCATTTTGATGCTGTTCAGGCAGAAGGACATGGGCAGTTCAATCTTTTTGTAGGCGGCAAGCTCCGCCTCATAGGCATCCTTGCGCACCTGCGGATCGGGATTGTAGGCCAAACCGCGCGCCGCCGCCAGCGGGAGCTGCTCGCCGCGGTAGTCCACCAGCAGGGTGGAGTCCAGCTTGTCCCGCAGCTGGGAGAAGGCGCTGCCGCCAGACAGGCTCATTTCCAGCATCCAGGGTTCAATGGCCTCGGGCAGGATGTGGATGGCGTCGCGGGCGGTTTCCCGCAGGGCAAAGGCGATGGTCTGCAGCTTGGGCGAGGCGGCGATCAGCTCCTCCAGGTTGGTCAGACCGCCGATGTAGCGGTCGATGGCGGAGTCCACCAGGCCCACGTCGTTGGAGAGCATGTTCAGCTTGTCATCATACTTGGCGGCGGTCACGTTCTCAGCGTCCACGGACAGCGTGAGGCCCACAAAGGTGAACAGCCTGTCCAACAGCGCGTACAGGGCTTCGTTGCTGTCCGTGAGGGCCTCCAGCCGGCTGAGGTCGGACATATCGGCGGCCAGCAGCGCCTTCTGCTCCTCCAGCAGCTGGGGCACCCGCGCCAGATCAGCAGCAAAGGCATCGTCGTCAAACCCCTTATAAAGATAAGATAGATCCCAGGTCCAATCCATGTCTCATTCCTCCATGCTATTTATGATGGCAAATGCAATTGCTCCGTCAGCGGAAGCCCCAGCGCCCGTGTCTGCTCAAGGGCCAGCGTCCAGGGCCGGGGATCGCGCAGCTGGTCAGGGCTGTGGGCGTCCACCCCCAGGATAACCGTGTTGCCATGGCGCTTCACCCGTTCCCAGAAGGCTTGGGAGGGATAGCCGCGCCGCTCGCCCTCCAGCTGGCTGCGCACGCCCAGCAGGTTATATTCCAGGGGGATGCCAGCCTCCAGCGCTGCCTGGCAAATCATATCCGCCGCTTCCTCACCGGCGGGGGTGAGGGGCAGATCAGGCTGCGTCATGATAAGATCCGGGTGGGCGACGCACACAAAAAGCCCCGTGCGGATGCCGCGGACAACGGCCTCGGCATAGCGGCGGATGCCGTCCTCCGTGCGGCGCTCGATGCAGGTGGCAGGGGCGTCCTCCTCGCTGTCTACCTGGTGCTGGCCCAGGATAAGATAGCGGACGCCCATCTCCCGCAGGCGCAGGAGGTGATCGTGATAGCGGGGATAATATTCGGCTTCAAGCCCCAGATGAATGGGCAGCTGATCTGCGTACTTCTGCTGAAGGCTGCGAACAGATTGAATGTAGTCCGGCAGTTCATCCATGCCCATGCGAATGCCGCTGATGTAGCCGCTGGCAAAGGGCCAGGGTGCGTGGTCGGAAAAGCCAAGCGTTTCAAACCCCGCATCCAGAGCTGCCTGGACGTATGCCTCGTCTGTGCCGGTGGCGTGATTGCAGCGCGCGGTGTGCGTATGATAATTTGCTTTCATTGATGTGCCCCTCTATATATATAAACAAATTGCGCGTGACGGCCGTGACAAATTTCTCAAAATTATTTTAGAAATTTTGCATTGCCCGCTGCGCTGCCAATGCCTGGAGGCAGCATTCCTTGCTGCGTTCAATATGCTTGCGCATCAGGGCCTCAAACTGAGGCAGGTTCCGCTGCTCGACATAGTCCACCAATTGGTAGTGTTCCTCGTGGGCCTGCAACAGCCGATCCTCCTGGCGAATGGCCATGGAGGAGAAGCGGGTGATAAACTCGTCCTGGCCCTCGATGACCCGCAGAATCCGATTCTGGGCGCACAGGCCGGTCAGCCGACGGTGGAAGGCGCGGGTGATGGGGGACAGCGCGTCGAAGTCCCCGGCCCGCATCAGCGTATCCATTTCGTTCAGGCGATTTCTTAAATCGTTGACGTCCTCCGCCGTGGCCTTGCGGATGATGGCCGGCAGCGTCAGCATTTCCAGCGCGTTGCGGATGGTATAGATTTCCTCCACGTCCGCGATGGTGAAGGCGCGCACCACCACGCCCCGGCGCAGGACGTACTCCACCAGGCCGTCCCTCTCCAGCTTGCGCAGCGCCTCGCGAAGGGGGGTGCGGCTGATGTGCAGACGGTCGGCGTAATCTGTTTCCACGATGCGCTCGCCCGCGGGAATCTCGCCGGTAATGATGGCGTGCTTGAGCACCTCGTAGGCAATTTCACGGATGGGTCGGCTCTCCATCATGGGCTGAAAGGTCAAATTGTTCATGGCGCACAACTCCTTTGCGAGCATCAACGGGGGAATGGGCCAAAGCGCATTGTCCATTGTCTGCACTTTGTATACAAGAATAAGCCAAGATGGCGCGCATGTCAAGTAGAAAGGAAGCATTTGCGCAAAAAGCAGCGGATCTCGTTATTTCTCACGGGTCTTCCAACCTGATTCGTCAAAAAATGCTTGACAAGGATTAGGAAACGTGCTATTCTACACTGCGGTTATCCGAGCAACCCTTTAAGGACAGCACCGAGAGGCTGCCAAGGCGTGCGAGAGATTCCGATACAATCGTCATGTGCGCCTTTTCCGTGAGCTTCTCGGGGAAGGCGTTTTCTTTTTGGCCTTGGCGGCCTTGCCGAACGGCGCGCCCGGGCTAAGGACGGCATGAAGGAGGAAGCATCATGCAAGGCGGAATGCCCAAGGCTCAGCTGATGGCGGGAGACGCCATGAACCGCGCCCTCATTCGGATGGCGCATGAAATGATGGAGCAGTTGGACCCCATTCAGGAGGTCGTGTTCGTCGGCATCCGGCGGCGGGGTGTGCCCCTGGCCCAGCGCCTGGCGGACATCATTGCCCGCTATGAGGATGTGGCCCTGCCTGTGGGCGAGGTGGACATCGCCATGTACCGCGACGACCGCGACCCCAGCGAGGTGCGCATTTCCGTGCAGGAGAAAAACCTTCCCGTGGATGTCACCGGCAAGATTGTGGTGCTGGTGGACGATGTGCTGCACACCGGCCGCACCGTCCGCGCCGCCATGGACGCCATTCTGGATCAGGGCCGTCCTGCGAAGATCCGTCTGGCGGTGCTGATCGACAGGGGACACCGGGAACTGCCCATCCGCCCGGACTATGTGGGCAAGAACGTGCCCACGGCCCAGAGCGAACGTGTAGGCGTGCAGGTGGCTGAAATTGACGGCGGCGACGGCGTGGCCCTGTACGACGGGCGGCGGAAGTAACTGTCAGCGCCGTTCGGCCCGTGAGGGTGTGCAATGAATCGGGGCGGGGCCCCTCGGAAAACGGGGTTGATTCCCGGGAGTTCTCCCGGAGGTCATAGAGACAAACAAAAGGGAAAGAGGGAGTGACCATCATGACCAACCAGAAAATTGGTGGCGGTAAAATGCTTCTCCTGGGCTTTCAGCATGTCTTCGCGATGTTTGGCGCGACGGTGCTGGTGCCGACGCTGACCGGCCTGAGCATCAGCGCGACGCTGCTGTTCGCGGGCTTGGGCACGCTGCTGTTCCACCTGCTGACTAAGCGCCGGATTCCGGCGTTCCTGGGTTCGTCCTTCGCCTTCTTGGGCGGCTACTTCGCGGTGGCTGACCTGATTGCCGATTACAACGCCGGGCTGGCAGAAGGCGCCGCGGCCCTGAACTGGATTCCTTACGCTGCCGCAGGCGTCATCTGCGCGGGCCTTGTGTATGTGGTGGTGAGCCAGCTGTTCCGCGTTTTCGGCGCGAGCAAGGTCATGCGGTTCTTCCCGCCTGTGGTCACCGGCCCCATCATCATCTGCATCGGCATCACCCTGGCCAACAGCGCCGTGAACAACTGCGCCACCAATTGGTGGATCGCTCTGCTGGCGGTGGCGATCGTGGTGTGCCTGAACATCTGGGGCAAGGGTATGCTGAAGATCATCCCCATCCTGATGGGCGTGGTCGGCTCCTATGTGGTGGCTGCCCTGTGCGGCCAGGTGGACTTTACCAAGGTGCGGGAAGCCGCTTGGATCGGTCTGCCCTTCCAGCTGAGCGACACGGTGTTCTCCTTTGCTGCCACGGGTGTGAACGGCTCCCTGATGGCCTCCGCCATCGCCATGATGATGCCCATCGCCCTGGCGACCATGATGGAGCATATCGGCGATATGTGCGCCATTTCCTCCACGGTGGAGCAGAAATTCATTGAAGAGCCCGGTCTGCATCGCTCCCTGCTGGGCGATGGTCTGGCGACCTGCCTGGCCGCGGCCTTCGGCGCCCCCGCCAACACCACCTACGGTGAGAATACCGGTGTGCTGGCCCTGACCAAGGTCTATGATCCCAAGGTGGTGCGTCTGGCGGCCATCATCGCGGTCATCTTCTCCTTCTCCCCCAAGTTCGCGGCCCTGGTGGCCTGCATGCCCGCCGCCACCATCGGCGGCGTCAGCCTGATCCTCTACGGCATGATTTCCGCCGTCGGCGTACGCAACGTGGTGGAGAATCAGGTGGACTTCACCAAGTCCCGCAACGTTATCATCGCCGCGCTGATTATGTCCCTGGCGCTGGGCATCAACTTCTCCACGGTGGGCTCCATCGCCTTTGTCCTGGGCGGCGTGGAAATCAAGCTGTCCGGCCTTGCCGTGGCATCTCTGGTGGGTGTGCTGCTCAACGCGGTGCTTCCCGGCAACGACTATCATTTCGGCAAGAACGAGCAGGGCGACAAATCCGTGAACTTCAAGGTGTAACGCTTCGCTCAATGGCGGAGGCTGTCCCGGCGGCGGGATGGCCTCCGTTTTTTACTTGCATTTTGTTTCAGAATAGGGTATCATGATCGGGCTTACTCATTTTGAAGGAGGTATACCCCCATGGAAGAGAAGAAAAGCATTGAGGCAATGATGGAGAACGGCAAGCCCGAAAAGCGCGACCGCAAAAGCTGGGTCGGCTTTGTGGAGAGCGACGTGGTGAACTTCGTGCAGCTCAACGACATCGAGAAGATGACCATCGACGACGGGGAAGGCAACAAGGCCAAGATTACCCGCCGCAAGGACGGCAGCTTCTATGTGGAGTGCACCTCTGCCAGCGTGCTGTAAGACGGGGCCTCGCCGGTGCGGCTAAGCCGCTAGGCGAGGCTTCGTTTATGATAGGGCTGAAAGCCGCGGCGGCTTGCTCTTCGGTGGCCGCGTTTTTGTATGGACGCGGATGAGCGTAGGTTTGCCTGCACCGAGACGATAGCGGGCAAGACTGGCTCGAAGCCCTGGCATGACGAGGCCTCCCCGAGGCGAAAGCAAAGGAAAGACTTATCCCCTCATGCGGAAAATGCGTCCCCGGTCAACATCGGAGGACGCATTTTTGTATGCTGTTATCAACTGAACTTACTGCTTCGTCTTCCGCCGGGAGATCAGCAGGATGCCCGTCAGCATCATGGCGGGGAAAAGAACGGATGCGCCAAGCCCGGCCTGCAACCGGCCCTGCGAGGCGTCCGCGACCAGCCCCACCACCGTGGGGCCAGCGGAGCAGCCCAGATCCCCGGCAAGGGCCATCAGGGCGTACATGGCGGTACCGCCGCCGGGAAGGGTCATGGCAGCCATGCTGAAGGTGCCCGGCCAGAAGATGCCCACCGAGAAGCCGCACAGTGCGCAGCCGACCATGGACAGCACGGGGCTGCCGGTTTGCATGGCGGCCAGATAGCACAGGATGCACAATACACTGCTGCCCAGCATAAAGCCGCGCAGGGGGATTTTGTGGGCAAACTTGCCGTACAGCGCCCGGGAAAGCCCCATCAGGGCGGCAAAAACGCAGGGGCCGGCCAGGTCGCCCATGGTCTTGGAGATGTGCAGGCTGGATTCCGCAAAGGCAGAGGCCCATTGGCTCATGGCCTGCTCGGAGGCGCCGGCGCAGATCATCAGCCCCAGCAGGAGCCAGAAGGTTCCCTGGCCCAGCAGACGGCGCAGGGATAGGGGTTCGCGCCCCTCGTTGACGTCCGCCAAGGGTACCTGTGTGAACAAAACCATGTTGCCCAGGGGGATCAGCGCCCACAGGCAGGCCAGGATGGGCCAGGTATGCTCGCCAAATGCCGCCAGGAAGGCGGTGGTCAGCAGCACCAGTCCCACATGGCCCCAGCAGTAAAACGAGTGCAGGAGGCTCATGGCGGCCTCCTTGCGCCGGGTGGGGCAGGCTTCCACAATGGGGCTGATGAGCACCTCCGTGATGCCGCCGCCGATGGCGTACAGCACCACCGATGTCAGTAGTCCGGCGTAGGGCGGCATGATCCGGGGCAGCACCGCCATGCCGATCAGGCCTGCCGCTGCCAGGACGTGGGCGGCCACGATGCAGCGCCGGTAGCCGATGCGATCCACCACCCGGGCGGAAAGCAGATCCACCAGGAGCTGTACGGCAAAGTTCAGCGTGGTGATGACGGTGATCTGAGCCAGGGAGAGCGAGAAGTCCCGGGCGAGAATCAGGAACAGCAGAGGCGCGAAGTTGTTGACAATGGCCTGGGTAATGTAACCCAGATAGCTGGCCGCGATGGTAGCGTTATAGCTGCCGCGGATGCGTTCCGTCATAGGGAGGAAACTCCTTTGCGCGTCATCAGGTGTGTACCTGGGTATCAAGAATCAGCTTGCGGCAGGCATCGCAGTAAGCGCCAGACATGGTGGCTCCCTGCCAGAAGGAAGTGCGGGTGTCCACCCGTCCTTTGCCGCTGATGCGGTCGCCCAGGGAGAGTTTCTCGCCGTCCGCCACGAAAAAGGCCGGACAGCGCGCGTCGAATACCAGTGTGCCTGGGGTCATTGCCTGGCCGCAGTAGGGGCATGTCATGGTGAAGCCGCCTCCCCGTTCAATGTCCGCAACATCATAGCACAGCGCGCGTGGAATGTCCAGCGGGGCATGAAAAAAAGAGGCAAACGCACCCAAAAAATGCCAAGGCGGCGTCGGAAGGCCGCAGCCCCTCCCACCTGATAGCAGAAATCGATGAGTCCCATCGGGGGCTGAAAACAGGACGATTTCTGTATTTTTCTGCCAAAGTGACACTCCATTCTGCATTTAGAGGAAAACCCATTGACGAAAGGTGATATGATGATAACGGGAAAAAGAGACTGGATACTTTGTCCCATTGGCGGCAACAAAGCTCGTGATCGCATTAGAGAGGATACGGTTAGTAAATATTCCCTCTGCTGCCCGAAGTGCAAGAAGGAAAGTTTGATCAACGCAAAGAATTTACGGATAACAGTGATGAAAGGAATCAAAGCGAAGATATAGGGTGATTAAAAAGCGACAAACAGCAATTTGTGTAAAATTTTGTATTGTAAGGGGTGATTAGGATGGCAGTCTACACCAATAAATTGAAAATCACAGTATGGGTTTTTGCTGTATATGTTTTGTCGTTTATATGCTATGTACCTGTATGGCTGAACCAGAATGGAATGATTATTCCCAATATATTGTTATCTTTGAAATACTTATATGTGTGTATCCCATCGATCGCCGCTGTCTTTCTGCTGATTTGCGAGCAGAATGTCAAGGTGTACTTTGCACAGATGTTTTCAGGAAAAATAACGGCCAAACATTTTTTGATATGGGCTGTATGTCTGGCTGCGGGGATACTCGGTTCTTATAGCTATTCCCTTATAACGGGAGTGAACGTAAATGTATATTCGTCATCAGCATCGCTGTTGGCAAGCTGTATTTATCTGCTGATTACAGCATTTGCTGAAGAAATAGCATGGCGGGGATTTCTGCTTGAACGGTCGCCTTTTAAGAAAAAAATTATCAGCGTTATATTTGTTGGCGCTGTTTGGGCAGTGTGGCATATGCCAATGTGGATCATCAGAAATTCATTGGGTTTTGAACCGATTGTCTGGCTCTGTATATGGACAGTAATTGTTTCTGTTGGTTTGGGAATGACCTATTATCAATGCAGAAATATTCTGCTTACTGCTATTTTACACGCAACCCTGAATATCTGTTATTTGGCACCCATGCCATATAATATTGTTATATTGGCAATGGTCATGTCTGCCGGCGCGCTGTTCCATAAAAAGCGATCTTGCACGAGCGACCGGTGAGGGCGTACAAAATTCGTCCAAGAGGCAAAGCCTCTTGGACGAAGCGTGTCAGCGTATACGCATGGCCCGCATGGCATTGAGAATCGCCAGCATGGCTACGCCCACATCGGCTACCACGGCCAGCCACATGTTGGCGATGCCCAGCGCGCCCAGCAGCAGCACCAGCAGCTTGATTCCCAGGGCAAAGACGATGTTTTGCCGGGCGATGCGCAATGTGCGGCGGGCGATGCGGATGGCCAAAGGCAGCTTGAGGGGATCGTCGTCCATGAGTACCACGTCCGCCGCCTCGATGGCCGCGTCGGAGCCCAGCGCTCCCATGGCGATGCCCAGATCCGCCCGGCGAAGCACCGGCGCGTCATTGATGCCGTCGCCGCAGAAGGCGGTCTTGCCGCCCTCATGGAGCAGGGCTTCCACCCGGCTTACCTTGTCCTCGGGGAGAAGCTCAGCATGGAACTCGGTGAGAGCCAGCTTGGCGGCGATGTGCTCGGCTACGGGCTGCCTGTCCCCGGTGAGCATCACCAGCCGCTGAATGCCGGCGTCCTTCAGGTCGCCCATGGCCGCTGCCGCGTTGGGCTTGATGACATCCGAAATGACGATATGGCCCAGGTACCGGTCTTTCCTGGCAATATGGACAACAGTGCCCGGCTCCTGACAGGGCGCGGGGGCCAGGCCAAGATCGGCCATCAGGCGGTCATTGCCGGCATAGATCGCTTCGCCGTCCACCATGGCTTTGACGCCCCGGCCCGCGGTCTCTTCTGCCTGGCCTACCCGGCTGACGTCGAGGGGTTTGCCGTAGGCGGCCTGCAGGGATTTGCTGATGGGATGATCGGAGTAGCCTTCCGCCAGAGCGGCGAGCTCCAGCAGACGATCCTGGTCGCCGTCAGCGGCCTGGATGGACGTGACGGTGAAGGAGCCCTGGGTCAGCGTACCGGTCTTGTCGAAGACCATGGTATCCAGGTGTGCCAGGGTCTCCAGGTAGCTGGCGCCCTTGACCAGAATGCCCTTTCGGCTGGCGGCGCCGATGCCGCTGAAGAACGTCAGCGGAACGGAGATCACCAGGGCGCAGGGGCAGGAGATAACCAGGAAGGTCAGGGCGCGGCGGGTCCATTCCAGCCATTGGCCGTCAAAGAGGGAAGGCACCACCGCCAGCAGCGCCGCGCCCAGGCAGACCAGGGGGGTGTAGACGCGGGAGAAGCGGGTGATGAACCGCTCTGTTTGGGCCTTGGCAGCGCCGGAGTTTTCCACCAGGTCAAGAATTTTCGCCACGGTGGATTCCCCGTAGGCGCTGGTAACGCGAACCGTCAGCGTGCCGGAAAGATTCACGCAGCCGCTGATGACGCTGTCGCCCTCGCTCACGTCCCGGGGCAGGGCTTCGCCGGTGAGCGCCACGGTGTTCAGGCTGGAGACGCCGGTGAGCACCAGGCCGTCCAGGGGCACCTTTTCACCGGGCTTGATGAGGATGCTGTCGCCCACCCGCACCTGGGCCGGGTTTACCTGGGTAACCGCGCCGTCGGTGAGGAGGTTCGCGTAATCGGGCCGGATGTCCATCAGCCCTGCGATGGAGGCGCGGCTCTTATCAACGGCCTTGTCCTGGAACCATTCGCCCACCTGGTACAGCAGCATGACGGCGATGCCCTCGGCGCAGTCGCCCATGAGCATGGCGCCGATGGAAGCCACCGTCATCAGAAAATTTTCGTCAAAAATCTGTCCCCGGCCGATGTTTCGCCCGGCCTTGAGCAGCACGTCATAGCTGATGAGCAGGTAACCCAGCAACAGCACTGCCGTGGCGGGAACGCCGTCAAGCAGCAGCGAGCCGATCAGCAGCAGCGCCGCCGTGACGCCGGCCCGAAGCAGGAGCGCGTGAGTCTGCAGCCAGGAGCCTTTACTGTCCTCCGTGCGGCCGTGATGATGGTTATGCTCATGGCCGCATGCACAGCCATGCTCATGATGGTGGCCGTGGCCGCAGTCGCACCCATGTTCATGGTCATGCGGCTCATGTCCGGCTGAGGCTGCGCCATGGGCGGGTGTGCTCTCCGCCTCGAAAATTCGCGCGTCCGGCTCCACCTGGACGGCCTTGCGGAGCATGGCCTCCGCTACCTGATCGAAGTCCGCGTCCGGGGCCGTCAGCGTAACGGTTTTGCGCACATAATCCACGTTGATGGTCTCGACGCCCGGCAGGCGGGACAGGGCGTCCTCCAGCTTGGCGGCGCAGTTGGGACAGTCGATGTCCAGCGCCCAGCTCTTCTTCACGAGGAATCACTCCTTTTTCAAAAACATATGAGCAACTGTTCATATGTCATTATACGCCGATAGGCGCGGATGTCAAGAGGAAAATGCGCCTTCGGTCAAAGTTTTCCCTGGAACTCCCTTGGGGCTGATTTTGGTGTTCGCCTTGCCAAGGGCGCGTCCGCCCATTATAATAGATAGAAAGCAACCCAACCAAAGAGGAGGTGCGGGCATGAACGTGGATCAGCTGGCGGAGAAGCTGCGGCGGGACCCGCTTTTTATGGAAAACGTGGTTCGCTGGGAGGAAATGCCCCCCCGGTCGGCCAGCTACGCGCCATATCCCCAGGGACTGGACGAGCGGCTGATCCCGGTTCTGCAGCGGCGGGGCATCCATCAGCTGTACAGCCATCAGGCCTCCAGCGTCACGGCGACGCTTCGCGGGGAGGACGTGGTGGTGGTGACGCCCACGGCTTCAGGCAAAACCATGTGCTATAACCTGCCTGTTTTGTCCGCGATCCTCCAGAATCAGGATGCCCGGGCGCTGTATCTGTTTCCCACCAAGGCGCTGTCCGCCGACCAGGTGAGCGAACTCTACGAGCTGATCGAGGACATGGGTGTGGACATCAAGACCTACACCTATGATGGGGATACCCCCGGCGCGGCCCGGCGGGCGGTGCGGCAGGCGGGACATATCGTGGTGACGAACCCGGATATGCTGCACTCCGGCATCCTGCCCCACCATACCAAGTGGGTCAAGCTGTTTGAGAACCTGCGGTATATCGTCATTGACGAGATTCACACCTATCGGGGCGTGTTCGGCTCCAACCTGGCCAATGTGCTGCGGCGGCTTCAGCGGCTGTGCGCGTTTTACGGCAGCCATCCGCAGTACATTTTATGCAGCGCCACCATCGCCAATCCGGCGGAACTGGCGCAAACGCTCATTGGCCGCCCGGTGACGCTCATCGATAACAACGGCGCGCCCATGGGCAAACGGCACTTCGTGTTCTACAACCCGCCGGTGGTCAATCGGCAGCTGGGCATCCGCAAGGGCGTGATTCCCGAAAGCCGCGCCATCGCGGAAATGCTTTTGAAAAACGGCATTCAGACCATTACCTTCGCCCGCTCCCGCCTGACGGTGGAGGTGCTCACCAAGTATCTGAAGGACATTGCGCGGGATCCGCTGGGCAACGCAGGCCGGGTGCGGGGCTACCGCGGCGGCTATCTGCCCACGCAGCGCCGGGAGATTGAGCGGGGCTTGCGGGCAGGGCAGATTGACGCGGTGATCTCTACCAACGCCCTGGAACTGGGCATCGACATCGGCGCCCTGGATGCCTGCGTGCTGTGCGGCTATCCGGGTACCATTGCCAGCGCGTGGCAGCAGGCGGGCCGGGCCGGACGGCGCAAGGGCGCCAGCATTGTGTTCTTCGTGGCGTCCTCGGCGGCCATTGACCAGTACATCGTCAGCCATCCGGATTACTTCCTCCATCAGTCGCCGGAAAACGCGCTGCTGAACCCGGATAATCTCTATATTCTCCTGAGCCATTTTAAGTGCGCCGCCTTTGAGCTGCCTTTCGAGGACGGCGACAGCTTCGGCAACGCCCCCGTGCCGGAAGAGCTGCTGGGCTATCTGGATGAGATGGGAATTGTTCGCCATGTGGACGGCCGGTATCACTGGAGCGCGGAGGATTTTCCTGCGTCGGAGATTTCCCTGCGGTCGGCCTCGGCGGAGGAGAATTTCATGATCGTGGACATCACCGATCCCACGCACCACCGCGTCATCGGTGAAATGGATCGCTACACCGTGCCCATGCTGCTGCATGAGAACGCCATCTACATGCACGAGGCCAGGCAGTACCAGGTAGAGAAGCTGGATTTCGACGCCTGCAAGGCCTTCATCCGGCAGGTGGACGTGGGTTATTATACCGACGCGAACCTGAACGTCAGCCTGTCGCTGCTGGATGTAGAAAGCCAGGCGGAGGAGGCGGGCATGGGACTGGGACTGGGCGAGGTGAAGGTGACCACCCTGGTGACCATGTTCAAAAAGATTCGCTTCGATACCCATGAAACCCTGGGCTTTGGCCATGTGCGCCTTCCGGAAACGGACATGCACACCACCGCCATGTGGTGGACGCTGCCTGACGCCCTGGCCGTTCGCTTCGACAACGACGCCCTGAAAAACGGCATGATGGCGATCACCAATCTGATGCGCATCGTCGCGCCCCTGTACCTCATGTGCGCGCCCCAGGACGTGGCCGTGCTGTATCAGGTGAAAAGCCCTATTACCAACAAGCCCACCGTGATTCTGTACGACAACTGTCCCGGCGGCGTGGGTCTTGCGCACAAGGCCTATGGCATGCAGCGGCTGCTGCTGGACAAGGCCCTTTCCGTCGCGACAGGCTGTTCCTGCCCGATGGGCTGTCCCTCCTGCGCCGGCCCCATAGGGGAAATCGGGCAGGACGGCAAGGCGACGGCCATCGCGCTGCTGACGGCCATGGCGAAGGGTGGGAACGCCCCGTGAATCTGCGCGATAAGCTGCGGGCTGTGAACGGCGCGCCGAAAAAGGCCCCGCCGCCCCCTGCCCGCCTGGACTGCTGGCACGGCGGCGAGACCCGCCCTGCGGAGAAATTTCCCCGGGCTTTCGATGTGCGCCGGGAAACGGTAATGCTCATGCAGGGAGAGGACATGCCTGGGGATTTTGCGCCGGAGCGGATTCTCTACCTGGATACGGAGACCACCGGGCTTTCCGGCGGCGCGGGGACGGTGGCCTTCCTGGTGGGCATGGGCTGGCTGACGCCGGAGGGCTTTGAACTTCGGCAGGCGCTGATGCGGGACTACCCGGAGGAAAAGTATCTTTTGCGGGAGGTCGCGGATACCCTCGAACGCTTTGACATCATATGCACCTTCAATGGTAAAAGCTTCGACGTGCCGCTTTTGCGGGACAGGTTGCTGATGAACCGCATGGACACCGCCTGCCTGGACAAGCCTCACATCGACCTGTTGCACATGGCCCGCCGGGTATGGAAGCTGCGGCTGAAGCGCTGCAATCTGGGCAACCTGGAGGAGGCTGTTCTGGGCATGGGCCGGGAGGACGATCTGCCCGGCTGTCTGGTGCCCGAGCGCTATTTCAGCTACCTGAAGACGGGACAGTTCGACCTCCTGCGGGACGTCATCCGTCACAATGCCCAGGACATCGCCAGCCTTTGCGTGCTGCTGGGGCATATGGCCTGGCTGTATGAGCACCCCGAGGATGCCGTCCACGCGGAGGATGTTTTTTCGATGGGCGTGGCGCTGGATCGGATGCGGCATCCCGAGGAGGCCCGGCGGTGCTATCGCCTGGCGGCCAAGGGAAAAATGCGGACGGAGAGCCAGCTGCGTCTGGCCGTCAGCTACCGCCGGGGCGGAGAGCGGGCCGAGGCGGCTGCCGTCTGGCGGGGGATGATTGAACGGCGGGAGGGCGGCGTTACCCCCTACATCGAGCTGGCCAAATACTACGAGCACGTCTGCCGGGACATCCCCAGCGCGCTCGAATGCACCCGCCGGGCCATCATCCTGCTGGCGGAGCCCACTCTTTTTGACGGCGACACTGTACAAAATAGTAGAAATGCGCTACAATACCGTTATGAACGCTTGAAACGCAAGCAAAGGAGTTGTGACTGAGATGGGCTTGAAGGGATTGCTGGCGGCGCGCAAGGCGGCGAAGCTTCAAAGTCAGGGGAATGTAAAGGAGGCCATGGCCGCTTATGAGGAGGCCATGAACAAGGGCCTGGATGATATGCGCTTCATCCTGGCCTATGCCGTGCTGCTGATCCGCAATGACGAGTATCAAAAGGCCAAGGAGCTGCTGGTGGCCAAGCAGAAGCTGCCGATGAATCCGGAGCAGAAGTCCCAACTGTTCATGGATTATGCCGTGTGCTGCTACAAGCTGGGGGACATCGACCGGGGTATCCGGCTGATTGAGGAGCAGCATCGCCGGCAGGCTCGGGGCTTGCTGTACGAAACTTTGGGCTACCTGTATGTGGAGAAATATTGCATGGAAAACAAGCCTTCCCTGGAAGCCTCGGAGGACGCAGCCCAGGCGGCTGACGGCGAGGACGCCGCTGCCCGGGAGACCGAGCTGTCCCCGGAGGAGGCTTGGAACCAGGGCGTTGATAAGGCTCTGGCCTTCCTGAAGGAAGCCGTGGATTATGACGAGGATGACGCCATCTGCATGGACAACATGGCGCAGTTCTATTATCGCGTTCAGGGGGACAAGGCGGAGGCGAAAACGTGGTTCGACAAGGCTCTGGCTCTCAAGGACAACCAGATTGATACCCTGTGGTTCCTCTCCCGCTATGACCTGGAGCAGGGGGATACCGCCGCGGCCATCGACAAGCTGGAAACGGCCCTGGATGGGCGCTTCTCCCCGCTGAACTATGCGACCAAGGCCAGCATCAGCAAGGAATTGGCACGGCTCAAGGGCGAGGCATAAGGTATATCCGCCCCTGAATTTTGGCCAGAGGTGTAACTTTTCCCGGCGTTATGCGTGTATTAAGGGAACGAAGGGAGAAGGCGGTGATGCGTCGTGGGGGACAACGAGCTGATGGCGCGCCTGGCCCAGGGCGAGGAAGAAGCTCTGGCCGAGCTGATCCGCCGCCATCGGGACGCCGCCCAGCGCCAGGCAGAGGCTATTCTTCAGGATGCCGCTCTGGCGGAGGATGCGGTGATGGAGGCCTTCGCCCGCGTCTACCTGCTGCGCCATCGGTACAGCGCGGATTTTGCCTTCACTACTTATCTGGCGGTGCTGGTTCGTCGCCTTTGCTTGGATCAGTGGCGCAAGCGCCGACGGGGGTCGGTTCCCCTGGCGGAGTTGCCGGAGGGCGCGGCGGCCTCGGCGGAGGCGGAATACCTGTGTCGGGAAGGGCGGCTTTAGCTGTGGCAGGCCCTTGCGGAGCTGCCGGAGAAGGATCAGGCGCTCTTAACAGGCTTTGCGCTGGACGGCCTGAGTTATCAGGCACTGGCTCGGCGGGAGGGCCTGACGGTGAGCCAGGTGCGGATTCGTCTGCATCGTATTCGCCAAAAACTGCGGGACAAGGGGGAGGACAGCCATGCGTGACGCCTATACCCGAGAGGTGCTGGTTCGTGCCGGACATCTGGAACGCCTGTCGCTGGCCGCGGCAGAACTGCGGACAGAAGCGCGGCGGGGCTGGCGATGCGCCATCGCGGCGGCCGTCGCGGCGGCGGTAGCCATGGCGCCCTCCATCAGCGCGGCTGCGATGCTGCTGTGATCAATGATTATGGAGACAATGGAAAGCGAGGTACGGTTATGAGCGAGACGGAAGAGTTGAAGGAGCAGGCGGCCACGAATCAGGAGGCTTCCGCGCAGGCAGCCCCTACGCACAATGGCGAGCAGCCGCAGGCAGACGGGATGAAGCCCGTGAAAAAGAGCAAGGCCCGGGAGGCACTGGAGTGGCTTCTGACCATGCTTGGGGCGGTGGCCATCGCCTTTGCTGTACGCGGACTGCTGTTTGAGCCTATCCGGGTGGACGGCCATTCCATGGATAACACGCTGTCTGACGGCGAGGTGATGCTGGTTACCAAGCCGGAATACATCTTCGGGGAGCCGCAGCGATTTGATGTGGTCATCTGCCACTACCCCGGCCGGGGCAACACCAACTTTGTCAAGCGCATTGTGGGGATTCCCGGCGATACGGTGGAAGTCCGCGACGGCTACCTGTACGTCAACGGCGAACGCTATGAAGAGCCGTATGTTGACCATCGCCCGGATTATACCATGGCGCCTATGCAGGTTCCTGAGGGGCAGTACTTTGTTCTGGGCGATAACCGGGCCAATTCCAACGACAGCCACCTGGTCGGCCCGATTGACCGAAGCATGATTATGGGTCATGTGCGGCATGTGCTGCTGCCGCTGGATCACTGGCGGCCTGTGGAATAAGCAGAAATCATCATAAACAAAGCGGGAATGCGGCCAATATGGCTCATTCCCGCTTTGTTTATGCGGCCTTTTGCATCTTAACCGCTTTTTGCGTCCGTGCCTTGGCTTAGATCCTGCTCGATCATTTTGGCTCGGCAGGACCACAGATGCTCCCGCTTCACCTGGACGCAGCGCTGCCGCATTTCGTTCAGAAGCTCCGGGCGCCGTATGATCTCGCGCAGCAGTTCGCAGGCGGCCTCTGCGCTGTATGGAATCACCCAGCCGTTGCCATTGGCCTGGATAAAGTCGCCGATGGCCGTGTGCTCCGTCGCGATGGCGGGAAGCTCATGGGCAAGGTATTCAAAGGATTTGAAGGGCATGGCAAAACGCATGCAGTCATTGTTCTCGTAAAGCAGCGCGCCGATGTCGGCCTCCTGGTAATAAGGCTCCAATTCGTCGTTGTGCTTGTGGATGACGCGAATGCTGTCATCCATGTAAGGCTCAAGCTTTGCCTTTTCTTCCAGCCATGAACCCTCCCGGCAGCACAGGGTCATTACGCAGTGCTCGGTGCGGGTTACAGCCTTCAACAGCTCCGTCAGGCAATAGTGCTGATGGATGCTGCCGGCGTAGAAGATGTGAAGGGGCTTCTGGGCAAAGTCGCGATGGATGCAGTCTTTGGGCTGAACGGGAAGGTTTTCCGCGCCGGGTATGAGGAGCGACGAAAGCTTCTTCAGCTTCCTTGAACCGATCATATCGGCCATTTTCAGGCTCGGGAGGTAGAAGTGGTCGATCAGCTTTTCATACTGCCTGATGTCGTAGCGATAGCAGGCCAGGAACAGCTGCTTTCTCCACCAGGGATAATCCGCCCAAAAGTAATCAAACTTCCATACAATGTCCCGGTAAAAAATGCCAATTTTGACGCCGTGCCGTTTAATATACCGGAAAAAATGAAAATCCATCAGCGGATGGGTGGGGAAAAGGTGCTTTTCCTCTGCCAGAAGCGTCGGTTTGATGCTGCTTTCGGTATACAAAAATTCATATCGCAAGCCGCTTGCTATACGCTGCTTTACATCCTGAATCATTCTTTTTCGCTCGGAACAGGAGCCGCTGATGAGCAGCACGTCATATCCCAGTTCCTGAAACGCCTTCACCATTTTCTTAGGGCGGATATGGATGGGCCCCAGGCCGTGCTCCGGCAGCTCATAGGGCAGATAGAGGAGGCAGTGTTTCATTTTTGATCCTTCCAGGCGTTGTTATTGATGGCGGGGTAAGAGCGGCTGACGATAAGCCGGCCGGTAGGCGGCGGTGATGGATAAGGCTACAGCCGCCAAAACCTCATGCCAGACGCTTGAAGTTCGGCTGTGCCGTAGATGCTTTTCACATCCACCAGAATCTTTTGCGCGTCGGGGCTGTTGGGCTTGAACATGTTCTTGAGCTGTGCCATGGTCATCGCTCGGTATGCCCGGTGGCCCACCGCGACAATCAGGCAGTCTGCCTTGGGCAGCGCGTCGGGGCTTGTCAGCACGACGCCGTATTCCGCCTCAACGGCTTGGGGGAGTGCGATGGGGTCCGTAACAACGGGGGCTATGGAATGCTCGCGCAGACGCTTGATGATGTCCATGACCCGGCTGTTTCGGATGTCGGTCCAATTTTCCTTGAAGGTAAAACCCATAACGATTACGGTGGCGGTTTGCGGCGGGATGCCCGCGGCTGACATTTCCCGCATGGCCGCGTCTGCGATATACGCGCCCATGCGGTCGTTCATCAGGCGTCCGGCGTGTATGACAGGACAGTCGCAGCCTGCTTTTTCCGCCGCATAGGTCAGATAATATGGATCCACGCTGATGCAATGCCCGCCAACCAGTCCTGGCCTGAAGCCAAGGGCGTTCCACTTGGTGTTCATGCCCGCAAGCACCTCAGCGGTATCAATGTTCAGCTTGTCGCAGATGATAGCGACCTCGTTCATGAAGGCGATGTTGATGTCGCGCTGGCTGTTTTCCACTACCTTGACAGCCTCGGCGGTGCGAATGTCGGAAACCAGAAAGGTTCCCGCGTCGATAATTAAGTTATAAATTTTCTGGATTTCCCTCGCCGTTTCCGCGTCCTGCCCCGATACGACCTTTTGGATGGACGTCAGGGTATGGACATGATCGCCGGGATTGATGCGCTCGGGGCTGTAGCCAACCTTCCAGTCAACGCCGCAGGTCAGGCCCGAGGCTTTTTCGATGATCGGTACACACACATCCTGGGTGACGCCCGGATAAACCGTGGATTCAAACACGACGATGGCGCCGGCAGCAAGGTTTTCGCCCACGGTACGGGATGCCTCCCGCAAGGGCGATAGGTCTGGTCTTTGATCCTCGCCAACGGGGGTTTGTACCGTTACGATCATCAGGCTGGCTTCTTTCAGCCTCGCGGGGTCTGATGTATAGTCAATGGACACGCTGCGGAGCGAACCGGCGCACTTGCCTTCGGCGTCGATGCCATCTTGATAAGCCGCGACCTTCTCCTTGTCCACGTCGTATCCGATCACCGAAACGTGCTAGGCAAATTCATAAGCGATGGGCAGGCCCACATAGCCCAGCCCGATGACTGCGAGCTTTGCCCGACCGTCAAGCAGCCTGATGCACAGATCGCTGAAATTCATAGGCTTTAGTCCTCTCTTGACAGGCTTTCAACGATGATGTCTGCCACCTCCGCCGCGTCTTTCTCCTGCATGTAGGGATGAATCGGCAGGCTAAGGACGGTCTGGGACGCTGTGACAGTATGAGGGAAAAGCGCGTCCGGCCAATCCGATGGGTGCTGGAAGGCCTTTTGCTGATGAAGACCCTTGGGATAGTAAATCATGGTGGGAATCTGATGGCCTGCCAGCACGGCGCGCACTCGGTCTCTTTCGGCCTGATTCCTCAGGGCGATGGTGTATTGTGCCCAGCTGGAGCGATAGCCGTCGGGGATGCGGGGAGTGACCACGGCCTCGCCAAGCCGCTGGCTGTACTGCCGCGCGATGGCGTCTACGGCGTCAAGCTCCGAGCTGACGAAGGCGCGCAGCTTGGGCACAAGCACGGCCGCCTGCAAGGTATCCAGGCGGGAATTGATGCCGGTTTCAAGGCAGTCATACTTGTCGAAGGGCGACCTTCCGTGTGCCCGCAGGGAACGAAGACGCTGATCCAGCTCGCTGTCGTTCACGAAGATCGCGCCGCCGTCGCCATAGCAGCCCAGGGGCTTCGCGGGGAAAAAGGACGTGATGGATAGTTCGCCAAAGGAGCAGGCTGGCCTTTGGTGGATGCGGCCACCGAAGCCCTGGGCGCCGTCCTCGATGATGGCAAGGCCATACTTCTCGGCCAGGGGAAGCAGCCGGGGATAGTCGGCTGGCAGGCCGAACAGATCCACCGGGATGACAGCCTTGGGCTGGAGCCTGCCCTCGCGCAAAACGCGCTGGATGGCGGATTCCAGCGCTTCGGGCGATAGGTTGAAGGTGCGGGGGTCAATGTCCACAAGGATCACGGCGGCGCCAAGGAGCGATGCTGCCCCGGCTGTGGCGACATAGGTAAAATCCGGGACGAACACAGCGTCGCCGGGGCCTATGTCCAGGGCTATGAGGGCAAGCAGCAAAGCGTCCGAGCCGCTGGCGCAGGTGATGCAGTGCCTGCGCCGCGCATAGGAGGCCAGCTGCTCCTCCAATTCGGCAACGGGATTGCCAAGAATAAAGGCGGAGCTGTTCAGAACGGATTGTATGGCTTGGTCGATGTCAGGCTTCAGGGCCAGATACTGTGCCTTCAAGTCTTTGAACTGCATACCGTTTCCTCCAATCCGTCAGGGCCGGGCTGATAGCTTCGCCCACAGGCGCAGCGCCAATGGTCATCCAGCACCTTGCCGCAGGCGCAGACCCATCCGGCCTGTCTGGCCGGTACGCCGATCATGAGCGCGTGGTCGGGCACGTCGGACGTGATCACCGCGCCCGCGCCGATGAGGGCGCAGCGGCCAATCGTGTGGCCGCAGACGATGGTGGCGTTGGCTCCGATGCTTGCGCCGGCCCGGACGCGCGTCGGCACATAGTTCGCCGGCCCCTTGGGATACCCTGCCCTTGGCGTCAAATCATTGGTAAACACGCAGGAGGGTCCCAGAAATACATCATCCTCGATCTCTACGCCCTCGTACACGGAAACATTGTTCTGAATTTTGACGCCATTGCCGATGATGACCCGGTTGGAAATGTTCACATTTTGCCCCAGGGTGCAGTTCTCACCGATGACCGCGCCGGTTTGGATGTGGCAAAAGTGCCAGATTTTTGTGCCGCTGCCAATGCTGACCCGGTCGTCGATGTAGCTGCTGCGGTGTATGAAAGGGCTGTCCAAAGCCGATTCCTCCTGCCAAAGCGGCGTCACTCGCGAGGGAGGGCGCTGCCGAATCTTCCCTGAAAATCAAGCGTGGAGCAGCAGGAAAGCGGCAGCTTGACGGGACGGCCTTCATGGGCCGACTGGTAAATCGCCAGAACCAGCTCCAGCGCCCGAAGACCGTCTTCTCCCGCAACATACGGCGGGCGGTTGTTCGCTATGGCGTCAAGCATATCCGCGTAAAGGGGCGTATGCCCGTAGCCGTACACATTGGGCGGATTTTCACCATAGGCGGCTTTCACGGCCTCAGCGTTGTCCTGGCCGTCGGCCAGCTGCCAGGTCTCGATGATGTTGACAGATTTCCCGCCCAGCTTTACGGTTGCCCGCTCGCCAAATAAGTAAAGCGTTTCCTCAAGGTTCGCCGGGTATGCGTTGGCCGTTCCCTGGGCGATTCCATACGCGCCGTTCTGGAATTGGATCAGCGCCGCCCCGAAGTCCTCCGCCTCCATATACGGGTGCTTCAGCCTGTCGGTGTAGGCAAAGACCTCCCGGATGTCGTTCCCCATCATCCACCGCAGAAGATCGAGATTGTGAATGCACTGGTTCATCAGCACACCGCCGTCCTGCGCCCAGGTTCCGCGCCAGGGCGCCGAGGCATAATAAGCTTGATCCCGGTTCCACAGCACGTTGGCGGAGCCATGCAGGAGCCTGCCGAACCGGCCGTCTTCAAGGGCGCGGCGCACATACTGTACGGATTTGTTAAACCTGTTTTGGTGGCAGACGCCAATCCATACGCCTTTCTCCCTGGCAAGTGCGATGAGGCCCTCGGCATCCGGCAGCGAAAGAGCAATGGGCTTCTCGATGATGACATGGCAGCCTGCCCTGATGCAGTCAGCGGCAATAACGGCATGCTTTCCGCTTTCCGTCGCGATAGCCACCAACGCTGGCCGCTCCCTGTCGAGCAGCCGGGCATAATCGACGTACCTGGCGACGCTTCGGGGAAGGGCGCATTGAGCCGCCAAGGTATCCATTCGCTCCGGGACAAGATCGCAGATCGCGGCGATTTCCAGGCGGTTGTTTTTCGCCGCTTCAAGGTGATTGGCGGAGATCCTTCCGCACCCGATTAACGCATATCGCACAGGTTCATCGCTCCGTTGCCGCATTGGCCGTCCACGGAAGGGCCGCCTCGCCGCGTCAGCCGGCCCCCCTGGTAACTTGAACTCAAATATAACATGTCAAATAGTTACCTGAATAGTCAATTCATTATATCACACGAAAAATGACAGCGTCAACTTATTAACCTATTTTTTGACGTGTATTCCTGCCATTAAAATAGGGTGATGTGTACATTATTGCATAATTATTGGGAAAAGGGTACACACGCGGCCCTTTTTCTGGTATACTAAAAAAGGAGTGCGAAATGTGCCGGGGGATCGCCCTTGACGCATGTTTTCCGCTGAAGGAACAATATCCGATGCTATCTATGGCATGAGCCAGGACAAGAGAACTGCGGGGTTAAAAGCGAATGCGGACGGCGATGCCCGCAATAGGGCTGCTTCGTATCAATCAGCCGACAGCGAGGGGTGTGCGATGAAGCTCTGGTTGATAACGGATGAGTTTCCACCTGATTATGGCGGCGGGATCAGCATGTATGCGGATATTGTCAGCCGAGGCTTTGCTGATGCCGGACATGAGGTACGGGTGATCACGGCCAGTCCACGGGCCAAGGTCGAGAAGGTGACTGACCGCCTTGTTTATGTACGCTTTCCGCGCCCGACAGGTCATGAAGACCCGTGCATGGGCTATATGCTGTCGCTGTGCAGGGCGTATTATCAGCAAACCATGGCGCTGATGGATGCGGTCGGCGCGCCTGATGTGATCGAGCTGCCGGACTACAACGCCATCGGGTATTACCTGCTCCAGGCCAAGCGCCTGGGGGAAAAGCGGCTTCAAAGGGTCAAGCTGGTGGTGCATTGCCATACGCCGAGCTTTGAAATTATGCGCGTCAACCGTTCGCCAGAATATGCGTTTCCGGTCTACTGGATCGGTCAGATGGAGCGGTACTGTCTCGCGGCGGCGGATGCGCTGGTGGCGCCCAGCCGGTTCATGCGCGAGCGTCTGATGCCCTACGCCAGGGGAAATCGTTTTGATGTCATTCCGCTGCCTTATCGTTTTCATCAGGGTCAGTTGCCCTATGAGGGCGGACGGCACCTGCTTTATGCCGGGCGCTTGGAGTACAGAAAGGGCATCTGGCAGCTGCTAAAGCCCATGGCCCGTCTGTGGGAGCGCGGGGAGCGTACACCGCTGGTGCTGGTGGGCGGCGATACCTACTTTGAGCCGGGCGGCAAAACCTTGGGGCGCATGATTCGCGAACAGTATGGCCGGTGGATCGACGAGGGGCTGCTGAAGCTGCACGGTCTGGTGCCGCCCCAGGAGGTGGAGCGGCTGATGGCCAAAGCGAAGGCTGTGCTCGTTCCCTCCATTTATGAAAATTATCCCTATACCAATATCACCGCGATGGCCAATGGCGTGCCTGTTTTGGTATCGCGGCAGGGCGGACAGGCCGAAGCGGTGAGCGAGGATGGCGTCAATGGATTTATCTTCGACTGGGAAAAGGAGGACGACTGTTACCATGCCCTTCAGCGGCTGCTTGGGCTGGAGGATGGCGAGCTGCGGGCCGTAGGCGAGCGGGGGTACAGGCGGATGCGGGCTTTGTGCGGCCTGGATAGCAATCTGCCAAGGCGGGAGGCGTTCTATCAGAGCGTACTGCGGCAGCCGGACGTTATCACGCCCTATCCCTTTTTAACCCCGCTGACGCAAACGCCATGGCCTGAGGCTGTGGCGAACAGTCCGGAGCTGCCCGGTGTGCTATCGGTGGTCATACCGTACTTCAACCTTGGAAAAACGGTGGAGGAGACGGTTCAAAGCGTCCTGCGCAGTGATTATGATGCCGGGAAGCTGGAAATCATTCTGTTGGATGACGGCAGTACAAACCCCGACAGCATTCGAAAGGCGGAGGAGCTGGCACGGCAATATCCGCTGCGGTTGGAGCGCATCAGCAACGGCGGGCTGGCAAACGCCCGCAATACAGGCATAAGGCTGGCGCGCGGCGAGTATGTGTGCTTCCTGGACGCTGACGACACCGTGGAGCCGGCTTATTTCCGCCGGTGTGTGGAGGTGCTGCGGCTGCATGAAAACGTATCCTACGTTTACAGCTGGGTGCAGTACTTTGAGAACAGCCATGATATCTGGGTCGCTTTTGATACGGTCTTTCCATATTTCTGCGCGCAGAACCAGCTGACGTGCATGGCCGTTGTGCGCCGCAAGGATTATCTGGCCTTCGGCCTCAACCATCCGGCGATGGAGTACGGCTTGGAGGATTATGACGGCTGGCTGGGGCTGGCGGAGAACGGACGAATGGGCGTGTGCATTCCGGAGCCGCTGGTGAATTACCGTGTTCGGACAGGGTCCATGACGCGGTCCATGTCGATGGGTGCGATGATTTATCTGCGCAGCCGTCTGCGGGAACTTCATCCAGAATTGTACCGGCAGTATGGACAGGAGCTGTATTTGCTTTTGATGGAGAACGGAACCAACCTGCAATGGCGTCACCCGCTGCACAGCAATACCGCTTACAGGGCGGATGGCGCGCTGTCGGAGGCGGAGGCTCTGAGTAGGGAGCTCAACGCCATCAAGCAGCGCAGAGGCTATCGAATGATGGACTGGCTGGCGACGCGCGTTTATGGCAACCGCCTTGTCCGCGCCCTGCGGTTCCGCGTTTGGCCGGCCGTCAGGGAAAGGGCCATGAGGCGCAAACGGCGGCGGATGGACGGATGATGCTGAAGGAGCGCATGCAAACAAGCTTTTTAGAAGGGGCAATACCCGTGGATAAATTAGATTTCGATTTTACAAAGCAGCCCGGCCGAAGGCGCGTAAGGATGTACAGCCCTGATCCCCGGGATGCGCTGGTGTCCATCATGACACCCTACCATAACGCGGGGCGGTATTTTGAGCAGACCTTCAACAGTGTGATGAATCAGACCTTTCCGTGGTTTGAGTGGGTTGTGGTCAACGATGGGAGCACGAATCAGGCTGATGTGGATTTGCTCATGCGGCTTGCCGCCATGGACAGCCGGATTCGGGTGATCCATCAGGAGCATCGCGGGCTGCCGGGCGCAAGAAACCGGGGCGTTCAGGAAGCAAAAACCGAGCTGGTGGTTCCGTTGGACGCGGATGACCTGCTGGAGCCTGAATACCTTGAATACACCTATTGGGGGCTGCGGCAGCATCCCGAGGCGGCCTGGTGCTATACGGACAACTATGGTTTTCAGGCCCAGGAGTACCTGTGGCGCAAGCCCTTTGATTTGGAGACGCTCAAAAAAGAAAACTTCCTGACCTGTACGGCAATGGTCCGCAAAAAGGATTTGCTGGAAATCGGCGGCTACAAGACGGAGAAGTGGCATTATCATGAGGATTGGCGGCTTTGGCTGGAGCTTTTGGCGGCGGGCAAAGTGCCTGTGCATATCAAGGGCCGGCTCTTCTGGTACCGCAGGATTCAGACCAGCATGCTGCACCAAATAGAGCGCAACGGCAAGAAAAAAGCGTTTTCCACCCAAATTATTGCTGACGCCGCGGCCAAAATCAAGGCGGATGTGACGTATATCGAATACCCGGTTCAAGCAGATCAGCGGAACTTCCCATGCCCGGCGTTCCAGCCCTGGCACAGGAGCAGCCATGGGCAGGAGCATCAGCCGACCATCCTGTGGCTCATCCCGTGGATGGAATTGGGCGGCGCGGACAAATTCAACCTGGACGCCATGGCCGGTCTGACGGCGAAGGGCTATCGGCATTGCGTTGTTGCCACGCAAAAAAGCGAAAACACATGGCGGCAGCGCTTCAGCGCCTATTCGGATGAAATTTACTGTCTGCCGGATTTCCTGCATCCGGATTGTTATCTGGATTTTGTTTCCTATCTGATTCAAAGCCGTCGGGTGGACGCGCTGATTTGCGCCAACTCCTATGAGGGGTACTACATGCTGCCGTGGCTGCGCGTACATTTCCCGGATTTGGTGCTGACGGATTATGTTCACATGGAGGAGTGGTACTGGCGCGAAGGCGGCTACGCACGGATTTCCGGACGGCTGGAGGGCGTCACGGAGAAGACCTGGGTGAGCAACAGCGCCACCCGGGATGTGCTGGTTCGCCATTTTGGCCGGGAGCCCGGCAGCGTGGCATGCCTGCACATCGGTGTGGACGATCAGCACTTCAGGCCCGGGGCGGCGAGTCAGTATCTGCACAAACTGCTCAATCTGCCGTCAGAACGCCCTATCGTGCTGTTTCCATGCAGGCTTCATCCGCAAAAGCGTCCTTTCATGCTGCTCGACATTGCCCAGGGCCTTCGTCAGCAATGTCCCAAGGCGGCTTTCGTGGTGGTGGGGGACGGCCCGCAGCTGGAGGAAATGCGGCAGGCGGTTGCGGCAAGGGACTTGGAGGATACCGTCTATTTCACCGGCCGGTGCGACCGCATGCGGGATTGCTACCAGGACAGCCAGGTCACGTTGATCTGCTCGCTGAAGGAGGGGCTGGCCCTGACGGCCTATGAGTCCTGCGCGATGGGTGTGCCGGTCGTCAGCAGCGACGTAGGCGGACAGCGCGATCTGATTGACCATGATGTGGGTATGCTCGTCCCGATGATGCAGCGGGAGGATGCTGACTTGGATGTCCGCAGCTTTCCCCGGGAAGAGGTGCGGCGCTATGTGGACAGCCTGCTGACGATGCTGGGTGACGCAGACCTGCGGGAAAGGCTGGGACGCGCGGCCCGTCAGAAAATAGAAAAAGGCTTTTCAATCACGGTCATGATCGAAAAGCTGAATCAGCAGCTGACCGAATTGCGCACCGACAGCCGCGCGATTGCGCGGCGGCATGCGTTGGCTGAAAAGCTCGGGGGCTTTTCGGGGCTGGTCAGTGATTACTATACCATGTTTCACATGTGGAATCGGCAAGCCATCGAATGCGAGGAGGTTTGGAACGCCCGATGCTGGTTTCAGCGGCAGGCTGACGAATACCAGCGGCAGCTTGCGCAGCTTCAGTCCAGCATCGGGTGGAGGGCGGTTCAGAAATACAGGCGCTTTGTGGATAGGAGTTGGCTTGGCAAGGCCGTCAACGGGCTGTATCTGTGTGTAAAGAGGGTTGCCAAGCGTGTGCTGCGGCGAGGCGCTTAACGATGCGGGCCTCCTGTGCCGCGCACCTGTGGCGGCCATTTGCCGGGGGCTGTCAAAGCCCCGCGAAGACCCGCATGGCGCGGGCGGCGTCCTCCTCCATGGCTTGCTGCGCGGTCAGGGCCAGGTCGTGGAAAAAGGTCACGTCCTGGCTGGACAGCTGGGCGGCCACGGCGCTGACCCCGGCTTTGGACATGTAGCTGTAATAGTTGATTTTGCGGATACCGTTGCGGATGGCAATACGGTAGTCGTCGGCGCTGACGCCGCTGCCGCCGTGCATCACCAGGGGGAGGCCGGTCTTCTCCGCAATGGTCTTCACCCGCTCCAGATCCAGCACGGGCTTGGCCTTGTAGATGCCGTGGGCCGTGCCGAAGGAGGGGGCCAGGGCGTCGATGCCCGTTTCGCGGCAGAAGGCCACGGCCAGGTCGGGATCGGTATAGACGGGGCCCGCCACGGCTTCCGCGCCGCCCTCACGGGAGGGAAGTGTGCCAAGCTCAGCCTCCACGCTGGCGCCATAGGCATGCGCCAGGGCGACGGCGGCCTTGGCATTGGCCGCGTTTTCGTCATAGGGCAGGGCGCTGCCGTCGTACATCACGCCGGTGAAGCCCAGCTTCAGGGCGGTTTCCATATAGTCCAGGCGCTCGCAGTGATCCAGATGGACGCAGACGGGCGTCTTGGCTTTTTGGGCGAAGAGCACCATCACCGGGCCGATGACGCTGAGGGGTGCGGCAGGCTCGTGAATTTCCGCGTGGGACAGGATGACCGGGACGTTCAGCTTCTCCGCGGCGCTGATGACGGCGGTGATACATTCCAGGTTCGGGGTGTTGAAGGCGCCCACGGCGCAGTTCTTTTCTTTCGCGGCAGCCAGAATTTCATTCAGGGTTACAAGCATGTTGATTCCTCCATCAGCGGGCGTATGGCGGCGTAGACCTTTTTGTAGCGCTCATAGACCGCCATATAGCGGGCATGAGCCTCGGGACGGGGAAGATAAGTTCGCTGTTCATGGATCATGGCGCTGGCGGCGGCAGGCAGATCGCGGAAGACACCGGCGGCCACGCCCACCAGCATGGCACTGCCGGCAGCGCCGGCCTCGGCGGTGGCAAGGGCCGTGACCGGCACGTTCAGGATGTCCGCCTTCATTTGCAGCCACACGCCGGAGCGCGCGCCGCCGCCGGTAGCGCGCAGAGGCGCGATGCCGATGCCGGCCAGAGCCAGGCGCTCCTGGTTCAGGCGCATCTCATAGCATACGCCCTCCATGATGGCACGGTAGAGATCCTGCCGGGTGTGACTGAGGGTCAGGCCAAGGATTGCGCCCCTGCTTCCGGCGTCCATGTGGGGTGTGGCCGCGCCGGAAAAGTGGGGCAGCACCAACAGCCCGGTGGGCATGCCGTCACTTTCGCCCTCCAGCAGGCTGTGAACGGAAGCGCCTGTGTCGCGGCTTTGCTCCAGAGCGTGGCCGCCTAACTGGTCGATGAACCATTTCACCAGCGCGCCGCCCGTGTAGCAAAAGGCGTAGGTGACATAGCTGCCGGGCTGGATGAAGGGAACGATGCAGTAGCCGTTCCGGGCCATCTCCGCGGGGTCAAAGTCGGTGAAGACGGGGGTTATGCATTCCACGGTTCCCGCGCCGTCCACGGTGGCCGAAGGGTCGAACACGCCGCTGCCGATGGCTGCCGCTACCTGGTCGTGGCTGACGGAGACAATCAGCGTATCGCCGCCAAGGCCCAGGGAGCGCGCAAGCTCCGGACGGAGACAGCCCGCGGGCGTTCCGGTGGGCACCGGGCGGGAGAACAGCGCCGGATCAAGGCCCGCCGCGTTCAGCAGGTCTTCGCTCCAGCACAGACGGCGGATGTCGAAGGCCATGGTGCGCGTGGCCAGGGAGTAGTCGATCTGCGCCACGCCGGTGAGCTTGTAGACGATGTAATCCTCCATCAGCATCACCCGCCGGGCGCGGGCGAAAAGCTCCGGACGGCGCTCCTTCATCCACATGATCTTGGGCAGGGAGAACATGGGGTGGGGCTTCAAGCCTGTAATGGCCGCGATGCACGTTTCGCCCAGGGCCTCCGACAGGGCGGCGCACTGGCTCTCCCCACGGGAATCAGTGTAAAGCATGGCGGGAGCCAGGGGCTCGTCGTTCTCGTCCAGAAGCACGAAGGTCTCGCCAAAGCTGGCGACGCCCAGGCCGCCAATGTTGGGATACGTCCGCGCGGCTTGCGCCAGTACCTCCCGCACCGCGTCCCAGATGGCGCCGACATCCATTTCATGGGCCTGATGGGTGCGGCGGGCCGGGTAATCCCGGTATACGCTGCCAAGCATCGCGCCGTCCGGATCAAAGACGGACAGCTTGCACCCGGTGGTGCCGATATCCAGGCCGGATAAGCGCATGGGGCTTCCTCCTTCACTGCGGTTGGTGTCAGTCGATGTCCGTCATGTCATAACGGAGATAGACGTTGAAGGCCTCGTCCAGCACGGACTTCATGTGACCATAGCCTACGGCGGTGTGATGCTTGAAGCCGCCCCGGGCCAGCTTCAGCAGCTTATCTTGAAGATGCGGGATCTCCGCCACGCCGCCGCAGCCAAAGAAGCTGTCCTCAATAACATCGTCGGTAAAGCGGCCCTCGGAGGTATAGATGAGGAGCTTTCCATCCTTGGTCTGGCAGTTGGAGAAGGTCATGGGCATTTCCCTGATGCGGCCCTCGTTGCAGCCCCAGCCGCTGCCGGGATCCTGTTTGTCGAACATCTTGTGGGAGGTCACGGTGCCCTTGCAGGTCATCAGCGTCTGGGCCACGGGGCCGCAGTGGAAAAGGATGACCTTGTTCTCGTCGTCTCCATAGTTGTTGTTCCAGTCCAGCACGGTGGTGGGGGTCTCGCTGGCCAGGCTCATGGCGCGCATGCAGATGGCGCTGCACAGGTCGATTTCGCAGCTTGCGACGATGCCCCGGTCGTTCAGCTCGCTCAGGAGCACGCAGGGGCACACGCGGAAGATGGTCTCCATCTCGTTCCAGCACCGCAGGGTGACGGCGTCCAGATGGTATTCCTCAATATACCGGTCGATAACGACGCTGATTTTGGCCAGGGTGGTCATGGGGCCGTCGGGTACCCGGGAGAAGTCGGTGTAGTCCTTGAGCCGAGCGATCTTGGCAAGCACGGCGTCATCGCCGTCAGAAAGCTGCTGTACCTGGAAGGCCAGCTCGGACAGATCGAAGCTTTCCACGGTGATGCCGTATTTTTGAAGGGTGATCTCGTCAAAGCGGGTGGTCTTGAAGGCGGTGGTGCGGGCGCCGATGCAGCCCACGGTGAAGCGCTTCATGCCGTTTACCACCCGGCAGACGGCGGCGAAGTCGATGAGGTTCCGGCGGAAGGCGGGGGTCAGGGGATGCACCACATGGGGCTTCATCACGGTGAAGGGAATGCCGTACTGGGTAAAGACATCGGTGACGGAGAATTTGCCGCAGTAGGCGTCGCGGCGGTGAGCGAAGTCCATCTTGCCGATTTCGTCCGGGTAAGCCTGCATCAGGATGGGTACGCCCGCGTCGCGCAGGGCTTCCGCCGCGCCGTTTTCGTCCACAAAGATGGGCATGGAGAAGATCACGCCGTCATACTGCCCCTCGTGCTCCTTGAGCCAGCGGGCGTACAGGCGGCCCTCGTCCCGGGTCTCCACGGCGCCGTAGCGGGTGGCCTCGGCGTCCATGATGATGTAGTCGTAGCCTGCGTCGGTCACGGCTTTCACCATGTCCTCCCGGGCGCCAAGGATCAGTTCGCCGGGCATGAAGCCGCGGTTGCCGAAGCACAGGGCAAAGGTCATCTTTTTCATGGGGTTATCCTCCTTTTTATGCGTGGTCAAAATGGAAATCAATTCGGGTGCGTACGCTCTTTCCGGGCTGAAGCACGGGGAGCGTGCCGTTCTCCCGCTCCTGTTTGCGGCCCATGATATAGCAGTTGGTGGGCTCCAGCCCCAGCACATAATCGCCGGAGGCCATGCTGCGCCATTGGGCGAGGATGGGCAGGTTGTCGGACCAGGTCATGGTCATGCCGATGTCCAGGAGGCGGTTGCGCAGCGTTGTGGTGCGGGGCATGTCCTCATGGAAGAAGACGCGCTCCTCCTCTCCTGGCACAGGGGCTGAGAAGGTGCATTCCCGCCCAAGCCCTGTGGCCGCGAAGGACGTGCGGGGCGTAGTGCGGCGGCCTTCCGGCAGGAGCAGCTCCGCGTCCCGGCACAGCAGAGGCCAGCCGAAGTTGCAGTGGTACAGCAGCGCGTATTCCTCCGGCGCGAAGGCCAGGTTGGTGAGGGTGTCCTCCACGGTGACGTCGGCGCCTTCCACCGGGATGCGGATGGTTCGCCTGACTTCCAGGCAGTGGCCAAACAGGGCTGTTTCGCGGATGACCCCGCGAATGATGATAACGCCGTCCTCCACATAGGCGGCGACCTCATCGGCCTGCAGACTGTGGTAGCGCCCGTGGAGAGGGTGCCACTCGTCGCCGTCCCGATGCGCGCCGCCGGTGGAGCGCAGGCCGCAGGTATAGAGCATACCGCCGGGGAAGGTGCGCAGAAATTCCGTTTCATGGGAGCTGATGGCAGCGGGGCTGTCATAGCCGTTTTTGCTGATGTATGTTACGTTGACGCCGCGGTATCGGGCCTGGCCGATGTCCAGCCCGGCGTCGGGCAGGATGTCCAGCTGCAACCCGCCTTCGGTCATCACCTCGATGACCTGGACGCCCCGCGCCCGGCCTTCCGCCAGGGTGAGGCGGCGCAGGGTGTACCGCTGGGCGGGGTGACAAAGATAGCCAGATAAATGCTGCGTATCCATATGACCTCCTTACGAACGAGTGCGGCGATGCTTCTCTGCTGCTATTATAAAAAATCGGCCGAAAATGGTATAGATGATTTTGTCGCAGAAACTTTGAATTTGTTCCATGCTATGATATAATATTGATGCTGCACGGCGCTTTGAGAGAGTGTGTGACACAGTTGGCGGGAGGTGAAGCGGCGATGATCTCCGTATTTGATGTAGACGCTCTGCGCAGCCTGCTCCGGGACTTCTATGAAATTACGCGCATCCGCATCACCGTCTTTGACGCCGAGATGCACGAGATGGTTTCCTACCCGGAGCAGCGCATTCCCTTCTGTGCTGCCATCCGCGCCACGGAGGCGGGGAGCGACGCCTGCCAGGCCTGCGACCGGGCGGCCTGCGCCGAGGCGACCAAGCGCCAGGGCGTTTCTATTTACCGCTGCCACGCCGGATTGACGGAGGCCGTGGCGCCGCTCCATGTGGGGGAGGTGCTGGTGGGTTATCTGTGGTGCGGGCATGTGCTGGCCTACCCGTCCATGGAGGCGGCCATGGCGGCCATCGAGGCGTACTGCGCCGCGTTGCCGGTGCCCATGGAAACGCTGCGGGCCGCTTGTGCTGACCAGCCCCTGATGACCGAGAGCTATGTTCGTTCCGCCGCGAGGATTCTCCACGCCACGGCCTCCTATCTGATCCTGGAGCACATGGCGACCCTGCGGGAAAACAGCGTCGCGGCGGAAGTGGACGCTTATCTGTCCACGCACTTTGCCCAGGAGGCGTCGGCGGAGGAAATCAGCGCGGCCCTGGGGCTGAGCCGTTCCAGGCTGTACCGGCTGTGCGGACAGCTGTACGGCTGCGGCCCCGGACAGCATGTGCGCAGGCTGCGGATGGCCCACGCCCGGAAGTTGCTGACAGAACGGCCTGAGTTATCCATCGCGGAGGTCGCGGCGGCCTGCGGCTTTGCGGATTACAATTACTTCATCGCGGTTTTCTCCAAGGAAGCGGGGCAGCCGCCCAACGCCTTCCGGAAGGCGCAGGGAGAAATGACAGCGGTGCAGCCAAAATGAAAAGGGCCTGCCGCAATGCTGCGGCAGGCTCTCTGACTGTCGAAAAAACCATAGGAGGTGTCGGAGGGCCCGCAGGCTCTCTGACTGTCTATCAAAAATCGTCGAGTCCCTTCAGGGCGTAAAACGGGGCGAAGTTCCTCGAAAAGCGGCTTACGCCACTTTGCTGATACCGCAGGTTAGTTGTATTCCGCCATCACCGACAGCACGGTTTCATCATAGTTGATGTTGCCTTCCAGGGCGTCCAGCACCACGGCGACCTGATCGCCGGCTTTCACCGTCATGGGCAGTCGCAGACGGAGGGTGTTGATGTCCAGCTTGTGGAAGTCGCCTTCCGCGGGCCAGACCTTGGCGTCGTTAGCCATCACCGCGATGCCGGTGCTGGTGGGGCTCATATCGGGGGCGCCGATCTTGGCGATGACCGTCAGCAGGATGTCGCCGTCCGCCGGGGCCTCAAACAGCATGACCGGGGACGCGCCCGTGGAGGGATGGGCGCTGCGCTGACCGATGGACAGATACAGGTACTTCTCCTCGTCCGTGGCCTTGAAGGTGCCGGCGGAGCGCACGAAGGCCAGCTTCTTTAGCGCGTTGGTCTCTTTGTCCAGGAACATGTATGACCAGCCGCAATTGTTCTGTTTGCCGAAGCTGTTCTCATGGTCGGGGAGGTACACGCCCTCTTCGCAGCCCTCCCGGCTCAGGGTGTTGTAGCTGTTGTACTTCACCTGATAATCCTTGATCCAGGCTTCACGGGCGTCGGTGGTGCTGATCTCCATCGTCAGCACGTCGCCCTTTTTCAGGGTCAGATTCATGGTTACGGGGGTAAAGCCGCCCTCGGGGCCGTCGGTGGTCAGGAGCAGGCTGTCAGCGTCGCCCATGGGCAGCGCCTCGCCGTTGAGCAGCACCTGGACGGCCACGCCGCCGGTGCCGTGGGTCAGCGCGGAGAAGGTCACCTCGCCGCCGATGGGCGCGGTGAAGGCGTATACCGGCAGGGAACCCAGCTCACCCACGAAGCAGGAGTTCTGATTGATGAAGAACATCTCGCCCATGGCGCCGGGATCGGAGGCGAAGGCGTTCAGCTGCCAGCCGATGTCCGACTCGGTGTAGTAGCCCATTTCATGGTAGGCGCCGTCCGTGGCCTTGTACAGGAAGGACCAGCCGTTGTTGTTCTGGGCGCCGAATTGCTCAAAGTCAGGGGCCCAGATGGCGCCCATGTCCACGGGGGTGTTGGCGGCCTTTTCCTCAGCGGCGGCCTGCTGTACTTCCTCCTGGCTCACCTCCAGAGGCGCGTCGGGGGCCAGATAGGCCACGGCGTAATCCCTCACCCAGCCTTCGCGGTTCGCGCCGGTGGTGCTGCCCACCAGGTAGACCACGTCGCCCGCCTTGGCGTCCACACGCACGGCATGGGCGGTGAAGCCGGCGTCGGGGCCGGTGGTGCTGAAGGCGATGCCCTCCGCCAGAACGGTCTCGCCCAGCAGCACGGTCAGGTTCATGTCAGGCTGACCGTGGGTGGCAAAGCGAATCTCAATGCGGCCGTCGGCGGGGACGGTGTAGGCGTAAACGGGCAGAGTGCCCAATTCGCCGGTGAAGAAACTGGCGCGGCTGATGAAGAACATTTCGCCCATGGCGGCGGGGTCAGAGGCGAAGGCGTTCTGCTGCCAGCCGATGTCGGATTCGGGATAAAAGCTCATGGGAAGGTATTCGCTGTCCGCCGTGCGGTAGAGCCAGGACCAGCCGTTGTTGTCCTGGGCGCCCCAAGCTTCCAGGTCGGGGGCGGCCACATAGCCTTCGCCAATGGCTTCAGCGCCGGCACAGCCGCAGACAAGCAGCAGCGCGGCAAGCAGTGCCAATAGGGTCATGAGATGAGTTTTCATGGTTCAGCCTCCTTTGATCGTGTTGTTCTCACTGCCATTCCAGGCAAGGATCACCAATGAAGATGTAGTCCTCCGTGCTGTTTTCGTCGGCGTGAACCTCCAGGGTCAGCAGCACGGTCTGCTGGGCGAAGTCGGCCAGGGATACCATGACCTCCTCAAAGGGCTGACCGGGGAGCACCTTCTTTTCCAGCAGGGGCTGATTGTTCACCTTGACCACGAAGGTCGCGCCGTCTCCGCTGACCGCGCCGTTTTTCACCCCCAGCGCCGCGTAGAAACGCATGGGCTGCTCGGGCAGGGCCGCCAGGTAGTTCAGGGTCACCGCGCCGTCCTCCGGAGGCTGGGCCATCAGGCCGTTGCGCATCTCGTCCCCGATCTCCGCCACGCTCTGTACGGGGGCAAGGCCGTCCTGGACGATCTTGCTGACACCGTCGTTCATCAGCCAGGTGGAAACGTAGGGCAGACAGGTCAGGTCGGCAAAGTCTGTGAGGGGCTGGCTGCGGTAGATGGCGTAGATGGTGTCGCTGACGGGAGCGGCGACGGTATAGGTCTTGTCGCCCGCGGGATTGATGTCCGCCTTGCCGGATAGGGACAGGAAGGTCTCCACTTCCCGGGCGGTGCGCAGGGTATAGTTGGCGATCTTCTCAATGTTCCCGCGGGACTGCACCACCTGAGGCGCGACCACCGCGGAGGAATCGTTGCCGGTGGTCTTGTAGGGATCGCACTCTATGCGCAGGGTGATGGTCTGGCCCTCGAACTGGGTCAGATCCATGGAGACGGGTGTGCCCATCTCGCTGGTCACATGAATTTCCTTTACCAGCATGTTGGCCTTTTCGGCGTCGTCCTTGGCCCAGACCATGAAGCGGTACAGTACGCCGTCGCTCATGGCGGCGTTGACGGCGGAGCCCATCTGGGGCGAGGCGGTAAAGACCGTGCTGCCGTAGATTTCCAGGTCGATGTCGGCTTCCATCCAGGCATAGCCGATGTTGTCGGTTTCGTTGATCCACGGCGGATGCATGAACAGTCTGTCGTTGTAGTGGCGGATTTGGCCCTGGCCGGGCATGAGGAAGCCGAAGTTGGTCATGGAGTTGAAGGTTGCCGTCTGGTTGGTGACGCCCTCCGCCAGGTCTTCGCCCGCGCGCATCGGGCCGCTGTACTTGAGCAGATTGATGACCCGTTCGCTGGTGGAGACGATCTCCTGAACGGCCACCAGAGCGTAGTCCTCGCTTTCCTCAAAGGCGCGGAGGGTGAGGTTTTTTTCTGCCGCGGCAATGTGGGTGGCGTCCGGGTCGGGGGCGTCGGGGGAGACCAGATAGCTCTTTTCCGGGTTCAGGCCGAAGATGGTTTCGCCGTCATAGAAGCGCCAGCCATCCACGCTGCCAGCCACCGCCGTGCTTTCCACGCCGGTGAGAAAGCGGACGGCCACCTCGTCAGGCCGGTCGATGTCCTCCAGGAAATAGGAGCCGTTTTCGCTGCGCCGCCATTGGGCGGTCTTGCCGTCGTTGCGCTTGAGGGACAGCAGTACGTCCTCGCCCCAGACGGACTCGGTGTCCAGTTTGGGCTCATAGGTCATGCGGAAGTTGGCGTCCCACAGGGCCAGCTCGGTGGTTTGGGTGGGATGCAGAAGGTCGTCGGCCTCGATGCGGTACAGGCAGGGAATCTCGAAGGCACGCTGATTGCCCGCCCGGAACCAGGCCTGGAAGTATTCCTCCTGGCCCTCCCGGGTGGTGGGCAGGGCAGGATAATGGTAGAAGGTGATGTTGTCGCCAAAGAGCACGGTGGTCAGGGGGCAGATCTGGTCAAACCAGGTTTCGCTCCAGGTCTGGGCGGCATTGTCCAGGCCATAAACGTGCTGCTGGAGCAAGCTGGCGTAGCGGGCGTTGAACTCATTGACGCCCTCGCCGCTAAACACCACGCCGGGGAGCGCCTCCGTCAGGCGGCGCTGCAGTTCCACATTGCCCTGCATGGTGGTCATGCCGTTGACCAGGCCCCGCCCGTCGTTGAAGCACAGCAGGGACTGGTCCAGGTGGATGATGTCCACGCCGGTCTCCTCCACCACCCGGGTCAGCTGGCGGATGAGCACATCCTGCCAGACGGTGCTGGCCTGGTTCTGCTGGCTGAAGGCGTAGGTGGTGCCGAAGGCGGTGTAGCCCTCGATGACCATGTCGCCGGTGGAGGCGTCCAGCACGGCGGAGTCCTCCAGATGCTCGCTGATGAAGTCGGCGTTGTCCAGGTGAGCGCCCAGCATGTTCGCGTGTACGCTGACCTTAAAGCCCAGCTCATGGGCGTAGTCGATGCCCTCCTTCAGGCCGGGACGCACGCCGTAGTCGGGATAGTTCATGTCATAGTTGGAGGTGCGCCAGTTGACCAGGTGCAAAACCGTCTTGGCGGGATCCACCAGCTGGGCCAGGGCGTCGGCCAGGGGCTTGTCCACCACGTCCATCAGCAGCACCAGCTGGATGTCGTCCGCCCAGTCGGGCTTGGCCGCCTGGATTTCCGGGGTGTGGAACAGCGCCTCGGCATAGGCCTTGTAGGTCAGCGCGCCCCGAAGCCAGTCGCCCTCATAGGGCACCATGGCCCATTCCACGGTCTGGAAGGATTCATACTGCGTGAAGGGCGCCTGGGGAATGGTTTCAATATCAATATAGAAATATTGATCGTCGCTGGAGAGGCTCAGCGCCTTGAACTGGGCGCCGTCATCCATGGCGTGCACCAGCAGGCCGCCGTTTTCGGCCTGGATGAGCAGCATCTGCGCCTGCCACACGTTGGGGTAGGGCATCCGGCTCATGTAGGGGCCGGCATTCTCCGCCGTCAGACGGATGCCGTTCCACGCGGGGATGATGATGTCATAATGCAGCGGCACCACCAGGCGGAACCGGGTGGAAGACACGCCGTCCTTTGTCTGGACGGCCTGGGTCAGGCGCATGGCGCCGTCCGCCTGGGGGACGCAGGTTGTTTCCAGGGTGGCGTCCTCAAAGGTCTGGGTGATCCGGGCGGTGTCGCCGAAGTCCTTGGCAAGCGTCAGGGCCTCGCCGGCGCTCCGTCCGTCGGCCAGGGTCACGGCTGAGTCTGCCAGCTCGACCCGTATTTTGCCATAGCCGAAGGTCAGGGTGCCGTTGGCCTCGGCCAGGGTCACACCGCCGGTGACGCCCACCTTGCGGTTGGAGCGGTTCAGGCCCAGATCGCCGGTGGCAAGGGCATGGCATGGGCAGATGGCGGTTATCAGCAGCGCCAGCGCAAGGATGATCGAAGGGATACCGCGTTTGTTCCTCATGGTTCGTCCTCCTTCATATGATGGATGATGCTTTCCAGCAGGGGCGTCAGACGGTCGGCGGCGGCCCGGTGGCCCTCCCGCAGGGGATGAATGGGTTCCCTGGGCAGCCAGCCCCGGGTGGAGATAAAGTGGATGCGCAGGTCGCCGTCTTGTCTGTGCCGGGCTACGCAGGCGGCGATTTCCGCCTCGAACACCCCGCAGAAGGGCGATAAGCAGACGATTACCGTCCCAGGATGCTTCTGCCGGATGGCGTCAAGCAGGCGGTCATAGCCCGCCGCAAAGACCTCCGGCGGATGGCGGGCGTCATTGGTGCCGTGGTTCACCACCACGATACGGGGCGCCGGCCCCGCGTAGGGGATGCCGTCTACCACATAGGGGTAGATGCTGGGAGCATCCGGTACGCCGCCGCAGCCGTGCCGGACGGCGCCCACCGCGCCATAGGCCTGGAACATGGGCCGCAAATTCAGCCTTCGGGCGGTCAGGGAGGCGTAGGTCGCGCTGCTGTCATCCTGATAGGGCCGGTCGAACTGCTCCAGCAGGTTGCAGGGCTGCGGGGCGAAGTCGGCGTCCACCAGTACGCCCTCGGTGATGGAGTCGCCCACAAATTCCACAAGGAGCCTGTCGTCCGGAGGCAGGGTCGCGGCGGCTTCCGCGAAGGCCCCTGCGAAGGCCACGGCCCCCATCAGCGGCGGATGCCAGCGGGGCCATACCTCCGGGCCGCCCTTATAAACAAGGTGAAGAATATGGGGGCCGTCATCGGGGGCGGTGATCCGCAGGTGACGATCCAGAGGAACCTCCACCCACGCCTGGCCGTCCAGGCACAGCCACAGATGGGGCAGGGGCTGGGCGGCATACCCCAGGTCAAACACCAGGCGAACGTCGCGGCCCGAAAAGGCCAGCTCCAGGGAGGAGCCCGGCGCGGTGGTCACGGTTACGTCGTACCGGCGCGCCTCACCGGGAACAGGCGGATAGCCCTGATGGGTCCAGCGCCCTGTCAGGCGGATGGCGGGGTCGTGCCAGGGAATGAACATGATGATACCTCCTGTGCCGCGCTTATGTGACATCATTATAGGAGCATCGCGCCGGATGTCACAATGAACCGTTTTATAGAAAGCTTTGACACTTTTGCATGAGGTTCAATTTGGTCCGCGGAGAAGACCAAATGAAACATGCCAGCAATCCGCGAGGCTTTACAAAACGGCATAAACACGGTATGATAACCCACAGGAAGCCGAAAAAACCAATGCTGAACCTATCACCATGAGAAGCGTGAGGGATGCGGATGAAGCGCAGAAAAATCCACTTGTACGCCAAGCTGATTCTGATTCTGGTTGTCACCTTCGGGGCGATTTTTGCCGTCAGCCTGTACAGCATGAACGGCCAGCAGCAGATCATGCTGGAACGCTTGACCGAAACGCAGCTGTCCAAGGTGCGGTTTTATCAAAGTACCCTGGCGACAGAGGTGAACCGGCTGCAAAACAGCGCCAATGCCTGCGTCAATGATGAGGATTTCATCAAGCTGGCCGTCTTTTCCGATGTGTTCAGCGATTATAAGCGCAGCGAGACCATCAACAACCTGCGCAAAAAGATGCTCCTGCTGCGGGAGATGAGTCCCTACATGGACAGCATCAGCATCTACATGCCTGCCCTGGGCCGGGGAATGAATACCATGAATTATGACGGCGAGCTTTCCCAGGAGGAAATGGACGTGCTTCGCCAGCCTCAGCAAAGCGGCGGTATGGTCACCTGGCACCAGGGGAAAATCCTGGTCAGCGCCGTTTATCCCATAGGCGTAGCGGAACCGAAGCTGCTGATGGCCATTGAGGTGTCCCAGACGGAGATTCTTGACATGCTGGCGTCCATGGAGCTGTCTGGCCAGGGGGGCGCGCTGCTGCTTCGGGAGGATTGGTGCCTGTCCCCGGCGGCGCTGTCCCCGTCGCTGCTGGTTCCCGTGCGCGCCATGGTGTACGCCTCTGAGCAGCGGACAGGTACCACGCAGACCCTTCGCTGGCAGGGGGAGGATTACCTTTTTGCCTGGCACCACTGCCCCGAGCTGAACGCCTACCTGGTTTCCTACATACCCCAGGCGCAGATGCTTTCCCAGCTGCAGACGGGAAAGAACTGGATTTCGCTGATGGCGGTGGCGGCGGCCATCCTGGTGATGGGCGCGGCGATGCTGGAGTTCACCTCCGTGCATTTGCCCATTCAGCGGATGGTGCAGGCCTTTCGGGCGGTGGAGCGGGGCGACAGGAACATCCGCCTTCAGACGGATCGGACGGATGAGTTTGGCGATCTGTACAGCAGCTTCAACCACATGATCGCCACCATAGACGATCTGATTAACCAGGTGTACAAGCAGCGGATGCTGTCCCAGCAGGCCCAGCTCAAGCAGCTGCAAACGCAGATCAACCCTCATTTTTTCTACAACAGCTTCTTTACCGCCCAGGGAATGCTGGACATGGGAGAATACGAGGCGGCCTCGGAGATGCAGGGGGCGCTGGGGCGCTACTTCCAGTTTATCACCCGCAGCGGACGGGCGTTTATTCCCCTGTACCGGGAGCTGGCCCATGCCCAGACCTACTGCGAGGTGCAGCAGATTCGTTTCGCGGACATCGACGTGCGTATCGCCCCGCTGCCCAAGGCCTGGCAGGAGGTGTTCGTGCCCCGGCTGATTCTGCAGCCCCTGATCGAGAACGCCTACGCCCACGGCCTGGAGGATATGCCGGAGGGCGGGGTGCTGACCGTGTCCTTTGAGGAAGCGGGGGAGGATCTGCTGATCCATGTGTGCAACAACGGCCACGGCATGACGCCCGAGGAGCTGACCGCCCTGCAGGACAGGCTGGCGCGGACTGACGAGGGCGATATGGAGATCACCGGGATGGTGAACATCCACCGCCGTCTCAGGCTGTACTACGGCCCCGGCTATGGCCTGACCATCGAGCCCTGGACGCCGTCGGGCGCCCATGTGACCCTGCGGATTCAAAACAAGAAAGCCCCTGGCGAAGCCATACAGGAGGAAAGAGGACATGTACCGTTTGCTGGTTGTTGACAACGAAGCCTATGTGGTGGAAAGCGTCATGTTTTACATGGAGGAGCAAAGCGGGCTGGAACTGGAGGTCTATGGCTGTTACAGCGCGCACAAGGCCCTGGAAATGATGGAGCGGATGCGGGTGGACATCCTGCTGACGGACATTCGGATGCCCGGTATGGACGGGCTGCGTCTGCAGGAGGAGGTCATGGCGCGCTGGCCCCGGTGCAAAACCATTTTCCTCTCGGGCTATGACGATTTTGATTATATCCAGCGCGCCTTCCGCACGGGCGGATGCAATTATCTGCTGAAGTCGGAGGGCAAGGAGGCGGTTATCGCGGCGGTGGGCAAGGCCTGCCGGGAGCTGGACGAACAACTCGCCCAGGAGGTGCTGCTGTCCCAGGCCCAGGAGCGCTGGACAACGGCCCTTCCGGTGCTCCGGCAGCAGCTGTATCGGTCGCTGATGAGCTCCTCCGCGCCGCAAAAGGAACAGCGGGCGGAGGCCTTTGAGAAAATGAACCTTTGCTTCGATCCCCGGCAGATGGTCTATCTGCTGCTGGCCCATGACGACCAGGCGGGCACGCGGGATCAGTGGCAGCACGAGCTGGCCATGACCCAGGTGAAGAACATGCTCATCCAGCATATGCCGGCCACACTGCGCTGCGACGGCCTGGCCTACGGCGATATGGCCGCCTGGCTTTTTCAGCCCCAGGGAAGGGCGCTGGACGAGCAGTGGCGCAGGGCGCGGCTGCAGATTTCCGAAAGCCTGCAAAATATCCAGGCCATGTGCCGGCAGCATTTGTCCATGAGCGTTTCCTTTGCCCTGGGGGCTCAGCCGGTGGCCTGGGAGGGGCTTCACGCGCAGCGCAAGCGCCTGGAGGCGCGCCTGCACATGTCCCTGCTGGATGGGGCGCTATTGCTGGATTCAGAGCCGGAAATGCCGCCCACGGCCACGGCGAATGCCAGGGCCTGCGAGGAATTGGACAGGGCAAAGCTGCTCTACGCCTACATGGATACGGGCAATCGCGCGGATTTCATGGCTCTGTTCGATACGCTGGTCAAGGCGGTCAACGAGGTTCAGAGCCCGCTGCGGCGGGATCTGCAGCTGGAATTGCTCGGCCGTGTCGGCTCTATGCTTCTTACGCAGCTTAACCGCTGGTCCCTGGCGGAGCAATTGGCGCGGCATCAGGATTTGCAGCCTCTCCGGCAAAGCCTGTTCACCATGTCCTGGACGGAGGGCATCCATTACCTGCGCTCCCTGGCGGAGGCGTTCTTCAACACAAAGAACCAGCAGGCGGCCACCCAGGAGGATGACCTGGTGGCGCGGCTGCATTGGCTGGCGCAGCAGAACCTGGGGGGGGATCTGTCCCTTCCGCGCCTGGGGGACATGCTCGGCATGAATCCTTATTACATGGCGCGCCTCTATCAGGCCCACACCGGGGAAAGGCTGATGAATTACATCGCGCTGTTGCGGATTGACCGGGCGAAGGAAATGCTGGACAAGGATGTGCTGACCAGCCGGGACATAGGCCGCGCCATCGGCTACGGCTCAGCTCAGGCCTTCCACCGCTTCTTCAAAAAAATGACCGGGATGACGCCTCAGGAATACAAGAACAAATCCAAAACAGATGATTGATAGTGTAAAACGGTTCATAGACAGCGCGGCAGCGTTGGCCTTATCATAAAGGCACAGACATGCGCGGCATGTCAGGGTGTCGCCCAAGAGGTTATGCCACTTGAGCGAGGTGGCTCCGCTCGATTTCACCGCGGGACTTCCAGGGCCGCCGTTGGCTCCACGCCGGGAAGCTCTGTAAGGTAGCTTTTCCTTCCGAAAAGCGCAAAAACCGACGCCCATACCGTCGGTTTTTGAACGACAGTTGAAGGGGCAGCGGCCCCGCCGACGCCACCCATCGGCTTGCTGATGCTCTGATACGCACGGCATGTACAGATCATAAGGAGGAGTTTTGACCATGAAGAAGCTTGTTTCGTTCGCTTTGGCACTCTGTATGCTTCTTGCCCTGAGCCTCCCGGCGCTGGCGGAAGCGCCCGCCAAGTACGACCCGCCCATCGCCATCTCCGTTGGCCGCAGCGTCCAGTCCACCTGGACGTATCCCGAGGGCGACGATCTGAGCAACAACATCTGGTACCGCGAATACCGCGACGCCATGGGCATCAGCATTGAGCATGAATGGACGGCCCTTTCCGCCGATTACAGCCAGAAATGCAACGTGACCATTGTCTCCGGCGACATTCCCGACCTGTTCCAGGTGTCCGCGTCCCAATTGTCCACCCTGGTGGAGGCCGAGATGCTCTGCGACATGACGGAGGTCTATGAGCAGTACGCCTCGCCTCTGACCAAGTCGCTCCTGAGCGGCGACGGCGGCCTGGCCCTGGGCTCCGCCACCTTTGACGGCAAGCTCTACGGCCTGCCCTATGTCAGCGCCAACTTCTACGAGCCCAGCCTGCTCTGGGTGCGCCAGGACTGGCTGGATAACCTGGGGCTGGCGGTTCCCACGACCATCGACGAAGTGCTTGCCGTTGCCAAGGCGTTCAAGGAGCAGGATCCCGATCAGAACGGCCTGGACGATACCGGTGGACTGGCCTTCAGCAACTACCTGTTTGACGGCATCACCTCCCTGACCGGCTTTTTCAACGGCTTCCATGCCTATCCCAACACCTGGGTGACCCAGGAGGATGGCTCCGTCAAGTTCGGCAGCACCCTGCCGGAGATGAAGACCGCCCTGGCCGCCCTGGCCCAGGCCTATCAGGACGGCCTCATTGACACCGAGTTCGCCGTGAAGGATTCCGCCAAGGTTTCCGAGGAGGTCATCGGCGGCAAATACGGCATTTCCTATGGCCAGAACAGGAACGTGTACCAGTACGGCGTAGGCCTGTCCGCCGACCCTGACATGATGTGGACGCCTGTGGCCGCCCCCAGCGCCGATGACAGGCGGAGCATGGCCTCCACCGGCTTCTCCACCAATTCCTATTACGTCGTCAGCGCCGACTGCGCGCATCCGGAAGCCGTGGTGCAGATGCTGAATGTGTTTACCGAGATCGTCTACGGCGACCGCCGGGACGAGCCGGACTTCATTGCCGTGTGGGAGAACGGCGCTACCATCCAGCAGAACCATCTGGCCGTTGTGACCACCTCCACCCCCGATACCCTCACCGAGTACGCCCTGCGCCAGCTGGTGGAGGCCGTGGAAACCCGCAACCCTGATCTGCTCAAGGACTGCGTGACCGAGACTGACAAGTATCAGCCCTGCGTGGAATACATGGACAACGGCAATACCGACTTCTACATGCAGTATCACCAGGTTAAGGCCTTCCAGGTGCTGGTGAACGAGTACGGCGTGGATCGCCTGGTGCGAACCGCCTTTGGCGGCACCACGGAGACCATGTCCGCCAAGATGGGCGTGCTGAGCAACTTCCTGACCGATACCTTCACGCAGATCATCATGGGCGAGGAGCCTGTGGATGCCTTTGACGCGGCGGTGGAGGAATGGTACCGCATGGGCGGCGACCAGATCACCAAGGAAGTCAACGACTGGGTGGCCTTGCACTGAGGGCGGATGCCCTGACCCGGTAAGGTAACTGCCTGGGCAATCCCCATCCGGGCGCGGGCCTCTGGCGGCGCCGGAGGCCGGTTGCCCAGGCAATTGTTTCAAAAGGAGCGTTCTTGATGGTGCAGACAGAAAAAAACGTAATCAAGCCCCGCCGTCTGCCGCTGCGCGCACGCCTGAAAAGGGAATGGCCGCTGCATCTGCTGCTGATCCCGGGGCTGGCGCTGCTGATTTATTTCTGCTATATGCCGATGATCGGCAACGTCATCGCCTTTCAGAAGTTCACGGTGTTCAAGGGTTGGTTCAACGCCAAGTGGATCGGCTGGGACAACTTTGAATTTGTTCTTTCTCTGCCCAATTTCGGCCAGGTGATGTGGAACACGGTATACATCGCTGTGCTGAAGATCGCGGCGTCTCTGGTGGTTCCCATCATCGTGTCGCTCATGCTCAACGAAGTTCAGTCAACTATCCTCAAGCGCACGGTGCAGACCGTCATCTACATGCCCCATTTCCTCTCCTGGGTGGTTATGGGCGGCATTATCCTGGATGTGCTTTCGGCCGACGGCGTGGTGAATCAGCTGCTGAGGAGCCTGGGGTGGCCCACGGTGAATTTCCTCACCAGCAACCAGACCTTCCGCCCCATGCTGGTGGTGACCGACGTATGGAAAACCTTCGGCTTCAACACCATCGTTTACCTGGCGGCGCTGACAGCCATCGATCCTACTCTGTATGAGGCGGCGTCCATCGATGGCGCCAATCGCTGGCGGCAGACCTGGCACATCACCCTGCCGGGCATCATCCCCACCATTGTGCTGCTGGCGACCCTGTCCCTGGGCAATGTGCTCAACGCCGGCTTCGATCAGGTCTATATGCTGCTCAACAGCCTGGTGATGGAGACCGGCGACATCCTGGATACCCTGGTGTATCGTCTGGCCTTTGACCAGGCCCAGTATTCCGTGGCTACCGCCGTTGGGCTGTTCAAGTCCGTGGTGTCGCTGATTTTGATCTGCGCGTCCTATTACATGGCATACAGGTTTGCCGACTATCGCATATTCTGAGCAAGGGAGGATCAACAGCCATGAAATATGTGTCCAAAGGCCGCAGGGCCTTCCTGCTCATCAACAATACGGCGCTTATCCTGCTGACGCTGATCTGCTTCGCTCCCATCCTCAACACCCTGGCGATGTCGTTGAGCGAAAGCGCCGATGTGGCGGCGGGCCGGGTGACCTTCTGGCCGGTGAATTTCTCCCTGGACGCTTATCAGTTTATCCTGACCCGCAGCGAGTTTTTCAGCTCGTTCCTCATCACCCTGGAGCGGCTGGCCTTGGGTACGGCCCTGCAGATGGTGCTGACGGTCATGTGCGCCTACCCTCTGTCCAAGGAGAATCGTCAGTTCAGCCTGCGCACGGTGTATGTATGGATCTTCGTGTTTACCATGCTCTTTGGCGGCGGCGTGGTGCCTGCCTACCTGAACCTGAAAAACGCGGGGCTGCTGGGTTCCATCTGGGCCCTGGTGCTGCCGGGGGCGGTGTCGGTGTACAACATTCTGCTGCTGCTCAACGCCTTCCGCGGGCTGCCCAGGGAACTGGAGGAATCCTTCTGCATTGACGGCGCGGGGCATATCCGCACCATGCTGCAATTGTACGTCCCTCTGTCCAAGCCGACGCTGGCGACGCTTCTGCTGTTCACCATGGTGGCCCACTGGAACTCCTGGTTTGACGGTATGCTGTACATGAACAAGCCGGAGAACTACCCGCTGGCTACCTACCTGCGCTCCATTATCGTCAGCTTCGACTTCACCAAGGTAACCTCGGAGGACGCTTACCTCCTGGCGAAGATTTCTACCCGCACCAGCAAATGCGCCCAGATCATCGTGGCCATGCTCCCGATTATGCTGGTGTATCCCTTCCTGCAAAAGCACTTTGTCAAGGGCATTGTGCTGGGCAGCGTGAAGGGCTGACAAAAGAAAGGAAGCGGCGTATGCTCTATCATCCGAAGGGCCTGTATGTTTGGGATACCTGGTATTTTGTCCATGAGGGCCGGCTGCACTGCATCCATCTGCAATTGCTGCGCCCCGGCAGCGACTGGCCGATGGCGGAGCATGGCGCCCTGGGGCACGCCGTCAGCGATGATTTGGTGCATTGGGAGACGCTGCCCCCGGCCCTGTATAAAGGCGAGCCCGGCGGCATCGACGACAGCGAGCTATGGACGGGCTGCGTCTATCAGCATGAGGGGAAGCAGTACCTTTATTACACGGCCCGCAGCGTCAAGGAGGACGGGTTGGTGAACCGCATCGCCCTGGCCGTCAGCGAGGACGGCCGTCACTTTGAGCGCTGCGGGGAGAACCCCGTCCTCATCCCCGACAGCCGGTGGTACTGCAATGAACACCATCGCCTGCCTCTGCGCGGCCACGGCTATCCCATCGTGGACGCCCGGGACATGTGCGTGGTGGCGGACCCGGAGGGCCATGGCTTCTGGGGCTTCTTTGCCGCGCGCCGGATGGCGGACACTCTGGCGGAAAGCTCCGTCATCGGCCTGGCGCATTCGGACGATCTGGTACACTGGGAGCAGTATCCCCCCTGCTTCGCGCCCGACCGCTTTGGCTGCGTGGAGGTGCCGGAGGTGTTTTATCTTCAGGGCCGGTGGTACATGCTGTGCCTGACGGGCAACCGCTATGGCCAGCGCGGACAGGTGGACGACCCTCGGCTGCGGGAGGCCACCATCTACGCCGTGGCAGATAAGGTCACAGGCCCCTATACCCTGATGAAGCGGGACAACCTGGTGTTCGGCTCCATCTTCCCCCAGGGCTATTGCGGCAAGACCGTTGCGTGGCGGGGGGATCGGGTTTTGTTCTTCACCCAGGGAGAGATGAAGGACGGCTGCCCCCATGGCAGCATTTCCTTCCCCCACGCATTGAAAGCCACGGCGGACGGTCGGCTGCGGGTCATGTGGTATCAGCCCCTGGAGGCTCAGTACCAGCCCCTGCCCATGCCTGCGCCGCTGGATATCAGCGACGGCCGCTGGGGAAGTCGGCTGCACTGGGCCGCTGAAGACGGCCGATATACCCTCGATTGCCCGCCGGATTGGGCGCTGCTGCCCCTGGATACCCGGATGGCCGATGGCATGGTTGTCTGCGACGTGACCCTCACCACCGCCCGCAGCGCCGGTATCGTCCTGCGCTTGCGGGAGGACGTGACGCAGGGCGGCCTGTGTGTGCTGCTGGACGCCGCCCAGCGGATGGTGGAGGTAACTGCCCTGCGGGAGTTCCCGCTGATCGAGTGCCGCAGCTGGGATATTCGCCAGGGCGAGACCTACCGCCTCCGAGTGGCGGCGGAGGGAAATGTGGTCTATGTGTACGTCGATGACCGCCTGGCCATCCAGTGCTATGAGCCCGGCGGCGGCCAGGGCCATGTCGCCCTGATGACCGAGGGCGGCGAGGCGTATATCGAGCATCTGACGATTGCTGAGCATAGGGAGGCATAAGCCATGGAGAAGATCGCCAATGGCATCTACAAAATCACCGTGGGCACGCCGGAAGCCTTCACCCCGGTGTCTGTTTTGAAGCCCCGGTCCCGCCTGGGAACCATCAACCGGCTATCTGACGGCCCGTGTCCTTTCACGGAGGAGCAGATCGGCCTGCGTCACCGGGCTGGAGGCTGCACGGTGGAGCTTCCCCTGGACATCAGCGAGGACGTCTATGGCCTGGGCCTGACCCTCAAATCCTTCCGGCAGTCGGGGCTGAAAAAGCAGCTGCGCACCAACTGCGATCCTGTGGCCGACCACGGCGACAGCCACGCGCCCGTACCCTTTTATGTGTCCACCCGGGGCTACGGCGTGCTGGTGGATACTGCCCGCTACGCCACCTTCCACGCGGGCAACATCAAGGTTCGCGGCTCCCGCCAGGACGAGGAGAGCTTCCCCTCCGCCGGGACGCCCTTCGGCCACTGGTGGGCCAAGCAGGGCAGCGGCAACATGTTCATCAGCGTCCCGGCGGCACAGGGCGTGACCCTGTACGTCTTTGTGGGCGATGATGTGAAGGACGCGGTTGCCCGGTACAACCTTTTCAGCGGCGGCGGCGCTTATGTGCCGCTGTGGGGCCTGGGGGTGATGTATCGGGGAGACATGCGGGGCGATGCCGCGCATATGCTGCGCCTGGCCCGCCATCTGCGGGAGACGGACATTCCCTGCGACATCTTCGGTCTGGAGCCGGGGTGGCAGTCCCATGCCTACTCCTGCACCTATGCCTGGGATGAGAACCGCTATCCCGATCCCCAGGCCTTCTTGAAGGAAATGCGGGACATGGGCTTCCGCGTGAACCTGTGGGAGCATGCCTATGTTCACCCGGACAGTCCCATCTTTGAGGCCATGAAGCCCCACGCCGGGGACTGCTTTGTGTGGGACGGCCTGATCCCGGACTTTACCCTGCCCGAGGCCCGGCAGGTGTTCCAGAGCATCCACCGGGATATGGTGGAGGACGGAGTGACGGGCTTCAAGCTGGACGAATGCGACAATTCGGACATGATGGGCAACTGGGGCTTCCCGGATTTCGCGGCATTTCCCGGCGGGCTGGACGGCGAGCAGATGCACACGGTGCTGGGGCTTTTGTACCAGAGAACCATGCTGGACATGTTCCGGCAGCGCGGCCTCCGTACCTTTGGCGAGGTTCGTCAGACCTCCGCCCTGGCCGCGCCCTACCCCTATGTGCTTTACTCCGATCTGTACAACCATGCCGATTTCATCCGAGGGATGGCCAACGCAGCCTTCAGCGGCATCCTGTGGACGCCGGAGGTGCGTCAGTCCGCCAGCCGGGAGGAGCTGCTGCGCCGCATTGCCGCGGCGGTCACGTCGCCCCAGACGGTCATCAACAGCTACATGGTTGCCATGCCGCCGTGGCTGCAGTTTGACGAGGAAAAGAACCGTGCCGGTGAGCGCCTGCCCGACTGGCGGGAGATGGCGGACATCGTGCGCGGGCTGCTGCAGACGCGGATGCGGCTGATCCCGCACCTGTACGCCGCCTATGCCCAGTATTACCTGCGGGGCATCCCGCCGGTGCGCCCGCTGGTGATGGATGTGCCGGACGATCTGAACACCCGGGACATTTGGGATCAGTACATGCTGGGCGAGGGGCTGATGGCGGCGCCGCTGATCGCGGATACCGGCGATACCCGCCGCGTATACCTGCCCAAGGGTCGTTGGTACGATTTCTACACAGGCGCTTGCTACGAGGGCGGCCAGTGGATCGATAAGACGGTGCCCCTGGATGAAATCGCTCTGTTTGTCAGGGAAGGGACACTGCTTCCCCTGGCTGAGCCGCTGCCTTATGTGGCGGATGACACGGTGTTCGACCTGCATGTGACGGCCTACGGCGATGGCGACATGAGCCGACAGCTTCCCGATGATGACGGTGTGAGCGACGACTATCTCGCCCAGGGAATTGCCATGTGTGAGCTGCGCGTGAAAAACGGCGCCTGCGCCTTCACTGATAACCGCCGCTACCGCGTGGTCTCCTTCCGGCGGGTACAATAAGACAGAACAGAATCACAGCCCCCTCCCGCAGCATGTGAACCGCGGGAGGGGGCTGTTTGGGGTGTGGCGGGGAAGCGGCTTGGCCGTTTACCACACAGATGATGCTGGCTTTTTCAGCCGGGGACATTCGCGGACCAAACGTCAGCACACGCCGGAGCATCAGCGCCGCCCAGGCCCGTGCCCGTAGGTTTTCAGCGGTGCGTCCCCGCAGGCTGAGGTCTGCTGACGTCTGATGAGATTCGCGAAAAAAACCGCAAGCTGCAGAAGCTCTGCTTGCCTTCCGCCAGGGCCTTGCCAAGCTTCCCCGGGCTGAGGTGAATGAGAGACAGATCATCCGCCGCTTCATGGCACGGTGAGGCCGGCGCCTTTTCGTGCAGTGCGGCTTTTCGTCATTCAGCGTGATGACGTTGGTTGGCGGCGTCATATATGATGCGGTCTTCCGCGATGACTTCATAGCGCTTGCCGTAGCGGACGCAGCCTGCTGTATAAGCTTGATGCAGACCGCACTCAGGCAGCGCTTCCGCCTGGGCTTCCTGCGAGCGGAGGGTGCTTGAATAAGGCTGAATAAGGCTGACTGGCAGGGCCACTCAGGTTTCTCTGGGAAGTCAAGCGGCGGCTGATGCTTCCGCCTATGGCCGCGATTGATAAGGCGAGGCCCTCCAAAGCATGCCAACTGGCTCGGAGAGCGGTTCGTCATAAGATTGCGGCGACCAAGGCGCGGAAGTATCTCGTCGATCCTTGTCATGAAAAGGAATTGACTTTCCGCTATGTGGAGCCTTTCGTCAAAACGCGGTGCGGAATCTTTGGTCAGGCGCCCCCCGCGATCCCTGTCCCGACCAGTCGGACAGCAGGATGCGGGAAGAAGGACGCAAAAATTCATATGCCGAAAGACAAAGTGGATGAGTGGGTGGACATCGCGGCCTTTATAAGCGCCGAATGTGCGATCATGGACGAATATTTTGCCGGTACGAATACGGAAACCGCTTACTTCTTCAGCCGCTATTGCGGACTGCGCGCTAAACGTGTTTCGGCCTCAAATGAGACTGCTTTGTGATGCCATCTTTTTGAAGATACTGACAGCAGCCATCGCCGGACGAAGCCCCTATGTCGGATGGGAAGCCAGCAAAACGCCTTGCGAAGTGTAGCTTCGACTAATGAAGCCGCCATGCTTCCAAGCGATTCAGTTTCTTAGCCCAGCAGTATACAAATGGGAAATGGCGAACAAAAAAATGAATAGGGATAGACGGGATGCGTTTTGTCATTCGCTGGGCGTGTCGGCTGCCGCATGGGACAGGGCAAACTGTAATCATTCAGATTGGCCGCGAGGTACAAATAAAACTGCAGTCCGTAGGGCTTGAGAACTTTTTTCGTGTGCATCCAGGCTGCATTGGCGACCTACAACTTGTTTTCGGCTTAATTCCAATTTCCTTTTACTCATTCATGTATCCATACAGACGCATCCTGGGCGGAGTAGGATCGTTTGCTTCTT
>CANOHT010000020.1 GCA_947565865.1 uncultured Clostridia bacterium | reverse complement strand
TTGCTTTTCAATTCCTGCTTCTGGCGATCAACTTCCTTTGCGAATTCTTGATCGCGAACCTGACGCGCTATTTGCTCATATCCAGTTTCATCAACTTGAAACACTTCACCGCATTTAGGACATCTTATTTCCTGCATGTATCGGGCATACTCCTTCTTGTATGTAGTCTGTTTATTGAGAAAGAGCTATCAGATTGTTCAACCTGATAGCTCTTTCTGATGGGTCATGCTAATTCTTGCGTCCTAAACGAAGAGTAAGGTATCGTTACCGCTGAACGCGGCCGGTGCCGGAACCCTTCATCAGGCTTTCAACCTCGGAGGCGGTCACGCGGTTGTAGTCGCCGATGATGGTGTGCTTCAGGCAGGAAGCGGCCACGGCGAATTCCAGCGCGGTCTTTTCGTCCTCGTAGGTGTTCAGGCCGTAGATCAGGCCGCCGCCGAAGGAGTCGCCGCCGCCCACGCGATCCACGATGTCGGTGATGCTGTACTTGCGGGAGAGGAAGAAGTCCTTACCGTTGTACAGGCAGGCGCGCCAATCGTTGTGATTGGCGGACTTGCTCTCACGCAGGGTGATGGCGACCCGCTTGATATTGGGGTAGGTTTCCATGGCCAGGGAAGCGATGGCCTTGTAGTTATCCACGTTCAGCTCGCCCTCTTCCACGGAGGCGGCGGACTCCACGCTCAGGCACAGGGATTTCTGGAAGTCCTCCTCGTTGGCGATGACGGTGTCAACGTACTTGACCAGCTCCTTCATCACTTCGTCCGCGCGCTTGCCGTACTTCCACAGGTTCTTGCGGTAGTTCAAGTCGCAAGACACATGGATGCCCTTGGCCTTGGCGGCCTTCACAGCCTCCAGGGACAGATCGGCCGCGCCCTGGGAAATGGCGGGGGTGATGCCGGTGAGGTGGAACCAGGTCGCGCCGTCAAAAACGGAATCCCAGTCGATGTCGCCGGGCTTGGCTTCGCAGATGGCGGAGCCGGCGCGGTCGTAAATGACCTTGGAGGGGCGTTGCACGGCGCCGGTTTCCAGGTAGTAGATGCCCATGCGGCCGTCCTTGCGGACGATCTTGCTGGTGTCCACGCCAAAGCCGCGCAACTCACGGATGCAGGCCTCGCCGATGTCGTTCTTGGGCAGCACCGTCACAAAGGCGGTATCCATGCCGTAGTTGGCCAGGGACACGGACACGTTGGCCTCGCCGCCGCCGAAGGTCGCTTCCAGGCTGGGGCTCTGGAAAAAGCGCTCGTAAGCGGGGGACTTCAAACGAAGCATGATCTCACCGAAAGTAATAACCTTAGCCATTGGTATTTCCTCCTTCAAAGCAAATGATCTTAGGTAAGGGCATTGCAGCCCCGGGACCCACGCAGATGCGGGGGAATCTTCGGAAGAACCAGTCCGCCGCCGTGAGGGCGAAGCCCCCGTCGGACGAGATGGGCCGCGTGCATGAGCCTTAAACGTCACGCAAGGTGGGCGGAAAAAGGGGCGAAGCCCCCGTCGGACGAGATGGGCCGTGTGCATGAGCCTTAAACGTCACGCAAGGTGAGCGGAAAAAAGGGGCGAAGCCCCCCCTTATTTCTGAACCAGGTGGAAGGCAAAGCCGCCGATCTCGCCCTCAAGGTAGATGGCGGTCAGCTTGCCATTCTTGACAACGGCGGAATCCTCAATGAACTTGAAGCCGCGCTGCTCCAGGTGCCACTTGGCCCGGGGTACGCTGTTGGTGCCGATGGCGATGTGACCGTTGGTACCCCGGCCCATCTTCTTCATCACCTCAAAGCCCACGCCGGCGAAGTTGGAGGAATTGCCCTCCTTGACGGGCAGGTTCATCAGGGCGGCGATCTTGTTGGCGACGTTCATGGATTCCTCGGCATTCTCGGTGTTGATGCCGATATGGCGCAGCTCGAAGCCCAGCATCTTGTCCACGGCGGAGCGGGTCTGGGCGGTGATGCGATCCCAGTCCTTGGCGGCAATGGCATCCTTGGGGCACATCCAGGAACCGCCGCAGCACAGAATCTTATCAAAGGCCAGGTAGTCCAGCATGTTCTTTTCGTTGATGCCGCCGGTGGGCATGAACTTCATGTCGGGGTAGACGGGCGCCATGGACTTGATGAGGTTCAGGCCGCCTACCGCCTCCGCGGGGAACAGCTTGACCGCCTTCAGGCCATGCTGAATGGCAATCTGCACATCGGAGGGGTTGGCCGTGCCGGGGCATACCGGGATGCCCTTTTCCACACAGTAGGCCACGACATCAGGCGAAAGGCCGGGGGAGACGATGGCGGCGGCGCCTGCGTTGACGGCGCGATCCACCTGCTCGGTGGTCAGAACGGTACCGGCGCACAGCAGCACGTTGGGCAGCGCCTCATGCACACGGCGGATGGACTCCTCCGCGGCGGCGGTACGGAAGGTAATCTCGGCTACGGGCAGGCCGCCCTCGGCCAGGGCCTTGCACAGCGGCACGGCGTCGTCAGCGTCATTGATGGCGATGACGGGCACCAGACCGGCCAGTGACAGTTTCTCCAGGAATTCCATGGGCAATCGTCCTTTCTGTATCAAAGTTCCTCGCAAAAGGATAGGGTGTGTAAGCGGTTCCATGGCGTGGTCAAAGAAATGACCGGAAAAGGAAGCTCCGTTAATTAGCCTTTTCCAAATCTGGTAAGCCTCATACACGGATGGAACACATTTCAAGCCATTCTCATGATACAACGTAATGCCGCATCCGTCAAGACGGAAAGCCGTTTTTTTCATCCGCAAATTCCACATATGCGGCTGTGCGGCGTATGATTTACCGCTTGCCCGTCAGAGCAGAAGATGGTATGATAGGCAGTGTAAGATTATAGAAAGAGGAGGGACGGGCCATGAGCCAGACTTTGCAGTTCAAGTGCCCGGGCTGCGGCGGCTATTTGGAATTTGATCCCACAAAGCAGCGGTTCAGCTGTCCGTACTGCGGCAAAACGCTGCGCCCTGATGAGGTGGAAGGGAGCGGCGGGGCTGATGCGGCAGCCGAGCAAACGCCTTCTCAGGGCGAGAATGCGTATCACGCCTATCACTGCCAGAGCTGCGGCGCGGAAGTTGTAACCACGGCCACCACTGCCGCTACGCGCTGTTATTACTGCCATAATCCCATTGTGATGAGCGATCGTCTGTCGGGTGCATTCCGCCCGGATGGCGTGATTCCCTTCACCTTGGATGACAAGGGCGCCCGGGAGGTTTTCCAAAGTTTTATCCGTTCCAAAAAATTTGTGGATCATCGCTTCTACGATCAGGCGCAGATGGAAGATTTCACGGGCATTTACTATCCTTACTGGGTGGGCGACATATCCGGCAAGGCGGTCTTTTCCGGCGAGGGTACCCGGGTAAGCGTCCGAAGGGATGCCCGCTATACCACAACCATCACCCGGCATTATCGCGTCCGGCGGGAAGGCAAGCTGACCTTCCGCGGTATGTTCTGCAAGGCGCTTTCCACCGCTGACCGGCTCCTGTTCGACGGCATTCATCCCTATCACTATGAGGGCATCAAGGACTATAAGCCGGGTTATCTCAGCGGTTTTATGGCTGAAATGCGGGATGTGGATAAGTCTTACGCCCAGGAGGAAATGGACGCGGAGGTTAGCAGGCGGGCTGATGGCGTCATGCGGCAGGGTCATTCCTTCGATACGCTCACGGGCAGCACCAGCTTTCTGACGGAGGAGCGGAATCTGCGCTATGTTCTGCTTCCGGCTTGGGCGCTGACCTACAAGCACCGGGGTGACGGCACGGCCTACTATTATATGATGAACGGCCAGACCGGCACGGTCTGCGGCAAGCTTCCCATTCACCGTAGCAAGCTGCTGGGATGGTGCTGCGCTGTGGCCGCGGCCGTGTTTGCCGCCATGTGCCTGGGAGGTGCGTTCCTATGGTGAGAAAGTTGAAGTGGCTGTGGGTTCTCGTTCTGCTGCTGACGGCGCTTCCCTTGGCCGCGCTGGCCGCGCCTTCCGTGGTGGATAACGCCATCCTGTTCACCGAGCAGGAAATTCAGCAGATGGAGGAGATCATCACCGACATCCAGACCACTTATCAGATGGATGTGGTGGTTTTGACCAGCCGAAGCGTGTGGGATGATACCCAGGACTTTGCTGACCTGTATTATGAGCGCAACGGCTATGGTATGGGCGAGGATGACGCGGGGCTGCTGTACCTGATTGATATGAGAAACCGCGTTCCCTGCATCAGCACCAGCGGCGCGATGATCGACTACATCACCGACCGAAGGCTGAATGACCTGTTTGACAGAAGCTATGATTCCCTGAAGGCGGGGCGCTATGGTCAGGCGGCCCTGATCGTCCTGGAACGGCTGAAGGATTTTCTGCGTCAGGGACGGCAGGAGGGCTCCTTCCGTTATGATGCCGAGACAGGAAAACGGCTGTCGGGCGTGTACAATACCCTGACGCGCAGTGAGATGTTGTTGGGCGCGGCGGTGGCGGCGGCCGTGGCGCTGGTGATGTACCTGACGGTTTTGAAGCGGTACAGCCTCAAAAACCGTCCGTACCATTTCAGCGCGGGCGTGGAGGTTTCCCGTGTGCTGAAGGCGGATGACGAGGTATTCCTGCGCCAGGACGTGGTTCGCGTCCGCAATCCGGATCCGTCCTCAGGGGGCGGGAACAGCGGCGGAAATGGCGGCGGCCTGGGCAGCGGCGTCCATACATCGTCATCCGGCGGCACCCATGGCGGCGGCGTGGGGCGCGGCTTCTGATGCTTGAGGATCGGCGGCTTTTTTCGGCCCTTCAAACCGTTTTCGGCTGGACAGATTTTCGGCCTGGACAGCGCGAGGCGGCTCAGGCGCTTCTTCGGCATCGGGACACGGTCTGCCTGATGCCCACCGGCGGCGGTAAGTCAATATGCTGGCAGCTGCCGGCAGTGATGCATTCGGGGTGGACGCTGGTGGTGTCTCCGCTGATTGCCCTGATGCGGGATCAGGCGGGAAGTCTGACGGCAAAAGGTGTTCCGGCATGCTGCATGGACAGCCTGCAGTCTCGGGAGGAGCGCATGGCTGCGCTGGACGCCTTGCGTCAGGGGCAGAGCCGGATTCTGATGGTTTCCCCGGAGCGGCTGCAATCGGCGGAATTTCGTGGGCTGTGCGCCGCGAAGCCGCCGTGGCTGGTGGTGGTGGATGAGGCGCACTGCGTTCCTCGGTGGGGGGAGCATTTCCGACCGGCCTACGGGCAGATTGGCGGCTTTATCGCGTCGCTCCCGGCACGGCCGGTGCTCTGCGCCATGACGGCCACGGCGGATCGCGCCATGCTCCGCGACATTGCATCGAGCCTGGGCCTGCGAAGGCAGCGTATCGTGACGCTGCCGGTTGTCCGGGAAAATCTGACGCTGCGTGTACAAACGACGCTTCAGCCCGAGACGGAACTGCTCAGGCGCGTCGCGGAATGCCCCGGCGGCAAATGCCTGATCTTCTGCCGCACCCGAAGCCGGACGGAGCGTTTGGCCCGACAGCTGTGTCTGGCCGGACTCCCGGCGCTGCACTATCATGCCGGCATGGAGCGAGACGAACGGATGGCTGCCCAGGAGAGGTTTGCGTCCGGGGAAGCTCGGGTGATGGCCGCGACCACCGCCTTCGGCATGGGGGTGGACATTCCGGACATTCGTCTGGTCATTCACGACGGGATGCCGGATTCTCTGGTGGATTACGCCCAGCAGGCTGGGCGGGCCGGACGGGACGGCAAGCCCGCTGACTGCGTTTTGCTGCTTGATCCTGACGACCTGGAGCGCCGAAGGCGGATGCTGCGGCGTCAGAAGAAGCGTCTGTTTCAGACTTCCCGGCAGGAATGGCAGCAGGCGCGGCAGAACCGCCGCGAAACTCAGGCGCTGCTGGATTGGTGCCTGAACGGTCGGTGCCTGTGGACGGGGATTGCCCGGATCATGGGGCAGCGCGCGCAGCCCTGCGGTCACTGCGGCGCCTGCGCTCGGGCCCAAAGGCGGGGCGGACGCTTTGCCCCGCTGACATTGACGCCCTCGCTCGCCGCCATGGAAGCTTGGCAGCTGCGACGATGGGCCCTGCGCTGGCAGCGCAAGGAGCTGGCGCGACAAAAGGGCTGTGCTTCAACGCGGCTTGCCACCGAGGCCCAGCTGAATCGCATGGCGCGGATGGGCGGTATTCCTTCCGATATGCCGCTTTCGTCGGATGCAGCGGAAGCCTTCCGCAGGCTTCTGGTGCGCATGTGCGTCTGAGGCATGTTTTTCGGCTCTTCTGCATACAATGGCTTTAAGGCTTTTTATGCGGGGAGGGCGTGTTCCTTGATGGAGCGGGCGATCATATTGACCCAGGCGGAAGGCAGCGCTGACACGGTTGAGACGATCTGGCCGGACAAGCCGGTCTGGCTCGCGCCGCTGCTGGATCAGTCGGCCATTCAGCTGAATCTCCATCTGCTGCGCAGACATGGCTTTCGTCAGGTGGCTATCCAGGCGACGCATACGGACAGCCCTGTTTGCGGCGGTCTGAACGGCATCCGGCCGGCGGGAATGGATGTAACCTTCACAACCTGTCCTGTGACGGAGGCAGACGGGCCGCTGCTGATGCTCCGGACCTGTATGGTTACCGATGCCGACTTATCCGTGCTGTGCCTTCAGCATGGCGCTTCTGGCGCGGAAGTGACGCTGGCTGTGGGGCAGAAGTACACGGGGCGCTCGGTCACGGTGGATGCGGAGGGCGGCGTGATGGACGTCTCGCTGGACGATCAAACCAGCGGCAGGCCGCGCTTGACGAGCCTGGGGATCATGGCGGTAAGCGCGTCAGCACTGAGAAAGCGTTCCTTGACCGCGGGGGATGACGGCGAATGGCTGAAGGCGCTGCTAAAAACTGACACGGATATTCGGGCTTTTGAAATGCCAGGCTATTGGCACGGCTTGACCACGGTGCAGGATTATCGTGAGGTTCAGCTGGATCTGCTCTATGGGCGGGTTGGTCTTCCTGTGGACGGCAGACGCTGGGGCAGCGCGATCATCGCCCGGGCAAGCCGTCTGCCGCCGGACGTCCGGGTCACGGGACGGTGCTATGTGGGGCCTTATGCCACCGTTGGGCGCGGAACGGTTCTGGGCGCGGGAACGATCATTGGCCCCGGGGCGCGGGTGGGGCGGAACGTTCGCATGGAGAACGCGCTGCTGTGCGAGAAAACCGCTGTTGACAGCGACACGGTGCTGCGCAATGTCATGGTGCTACCAAGACCCGGCGGCGGCTCGTCGGCCATGTCGCCATTTTTTGCGCCGAATACATCAAATGGTTCTTGACAGCGGTCGCGTCAGGGCCTATAATAGGATCAGCTCCTGGGATGCGCGACAGCGCCCCGATTGTTCCCCGACATTTCATAAATGGAGCCCGGGTCCAAGTTTGGCTATGTCATGCCCCCGTCTTTTGACGCCAGGGGACGGCAGAGGCCAACGGCAGGGCACCAGCCTGCTTTACAGAGCGGGTGAAAAAACGGGGCGCATCGGCATCCTGGGGTATTTTTTTACGCTTTTGCAGGTGAGGTGGCGAAGGATGAACGCGGCGGAGATCGCGGCCTATTGTCTGCGTAAGCAGCATGTAACCCAGACGTACCCATACGGCGGCATCCCCATTTGCTTTAAGCTGAACGGGCGGATTTTTGCCCAGCTTTATCCCAACGGCGCCTTCTTCCGTTTAACCCTCAAATGCACCAGGGAAATGGGGGAATTCTATCGCCGGGTTTATCCAGGGCAGGTCAGGCGCGGCTATCATTGTCCGCCTGTTCAGCAGCCCTACTGGAATACCATTGATCTGGAAAACTTCCCGTCGGAGGCGCTCATGATGATGATCGACCAGGCCTACGATACGGTTCTGAACGGCTTCCCGCGCCGTATACAAGAACAGCTGGCGCAGGATGCAAATGCCCCTTGACAATGACCGGGTTTGCCGGTAAAATAATACCAATGGCGATGAAGGAAAGAGTACCCCGGCGCAAAGCGTCAAGAGAGCCGCGCAAGGTGAGAGGCGGCCGTGGAGGGCGGGGGGAAGATGGCTCCTGAGCTTTTCGGCTGAAGGCATCGAAGTAGGCCGGAACGGGTCGCGCCGTTATGCGTAGGATGAGTGACAAATCAGGGTGGCAACGCGGGCTTTCATCAGGCTCGCCCCTTTGACGCTGCGCGCGGAGGGGCGGGCCTTTTTCGTGCGCTGAACCCATAACCGAAGGAGGATGGTTACCGAATGTGCCAGGAATGCAAAAAACCTTTCTACATCACTACGCCGATCTATTATCCCAGCGATAATCTCCACATCGGCCATGCCTACTGTTCTACGGCGGCGGACTCCATGGCCCGCTTCAAGAAGCTGACGGGCTACGATGTCCGCTTTCTCACCGGCACGGACGAGCACGGCCAGAAGATTGAGCGCAAGGCTGCCGACAAGGGCGTTACCCCTCAGGCCTATGTGGATCATATCGTGGCGGGCATCAAGGATTTGTGGAAGCTGATGGACATCGACTACGACGACTTCATCCGCACCACCGATGAGCGCCATGTGGAATGTGTGCAGAAGCTGTTCAAGCAGCTGTACGACCAGGGCGACATCTACAAAAGCGAATACGAGGGCTGGTACTGCACGCCCTGCGAATCCTTCTGGACGGAGCTGCAGCTCAAGGACGGCAAATGCCCCGACTGCGGACGTCCCGTGGAGAAGACCCGGGAGGAAAGCTACTTTTTCAAGCTGAGCAAGTACGCCGACTGGCTGATTCAGTACATCGAGGAGCATCCCGGCTTCATCCAGCCGGTCAGCCGTACCAATGAAATGCTCAATAACTTCCTGCGTCCCGGTCTGGCGGATCTTTGCGTCAGCCGCACATCCATCAAGTGGGGCATTCCCGTCGCCTTTGACGAGAAGCATACCGTGTATGTATGGCTGGACGCGCTGTCCAACTACATTTCCGCCCTGGGCTACGGCACCGACCATGACGAACTGTATCAGCGCTACTGGCCTGCCGACGTTCATCTGGTGGGCAAGGAGATCGTCCGCTTCCATACCATCATCTGGCCTATTATGCTCCACGCTCTGGGGCTGCCGCTGCCCAAGCAGGTCTTCGGTCACGGGTGGCTGGTCATTGACGGCAAGAAGATGGGCAAGTCCGTGGGCAATGTGGTTGATCCCGTGGTACTGTGCGGCCGCTACTCCTCCGACGCGGTGCGCTACTTCCTCATGCGGGAGATGCCCTTTGGCTCCGATGGCGAATTTACGCTCAAGGCCATGCTGACCCGAATCAACGCCGATCTGGCCAACGACATGGGCAACCTGGTGAGCCGCACCGTGGCCATGATTGAAAAGTACTATGGCGGCGCCGTGCCTGCCATCGACGTGGTGGAAGACGTGGATCGGGCGCTGTGGCGTCTGGCTGAGGATGCGCCCGCCAAGGTCGAGGAGCAGGTCAACGCCTTCCAGTTCTCCGCCGCCCTCCAGGAAATCTGGAAGCTGATCGGCGAGTGCAACAAATATATCGACGTTACCCAGCCCTGGGTGCTGGGCCGCGGCGAGGAAGGCAGGCCCCGGCTGAACACCGTCATGTATACCCTGGCGGAGTGTGTTCGCCGCGTGGCGGTGATGGTGGGCTTCGTCATGCCCCGCACCCCCGAGCGAATCTACGCGCAGCTGGGCGTGACCGACGAGGCGCTGAAAACCTGGGATTCCCTGCTGAAGCCCTTCGCTGTGCTTCCTGCTGGCATTCAGGTGCATAAAGGCGAGGCCCTTTTCCCGCGGCTGGACGTGCAGAAGGAGATTGAGCGGGACAATCCGCCGGAGCAGCCCGCCCCCAAGGCCGAAAAGAAGGAGAAGAAAGCGGAGAAGAAGCACACGGAACCTGAATATCCCGCCGAAATCGCCATCGACGATTTCTTCAAGTGCAAGCTGCAGGCAGCCCGTGTCATCGCCTGCGAAAAGGTGGAGAAGAGCCAGAAGCTACTCAAATTCACCCTGTCCCTGGGCAAGGACGGCCAGCGCACCGTCGTCAGCGGTATCGCCAAGTACTATGATCCCGCCGCGCTGGTAGGCCGCCAGGTTGTGGTCATCACCAACCTGAAGCCTGCCAAGCTGGCCGGGATCGAGAGCCAGGGGATGATCCTTTCGGCCATGGATGAGGTGGGCAACCTGAAGCTGGTGGCCGTGGAGGAGGGCGTGGAGGACGGTGCGCTGATCGGATGATCGAATTATTCGACTCCCATTGCCATGTGGACGACGATAAGTTTGACAGCGACCGTGATGAAGTCCTGAAGCGAATGGCAGAGCGCGGCGTCACCCGGTACGCTGTGATCGGTTCGGACATGGCGTCCTCCCGCCACGCGGCCGATTATGCCGCCAGCCATCCGGGCTGCTATGCGGCGGTGGGCATTCACCCTCATGAGGCCAAGGGCTGTCGTGAGGGTGATCTGGATATGCTGACAGCATGGACAAAGGAAGACAAGGTTGTGGCCATCGGTGAAATCGGCCTTGACTACTACTATGACCTGTCGCCCAGGGAAACCCAGAAGGAAGTCTGCCTTCTGCAGATGGAACTGGCCTATCGCCTGCGTTTGCCGGTGGTCTACCATGTCCGGGACGCCCATCAGGATATGCTTGACCTGATGAAGGCAAACAAGGGGCGGCTTTCCGGCGGAATCATCCACTGCTTTTCCGGCAGCTGGGAAATCGCCCGGGAATATTTGAAGCTTGGCTTTTTTATCAGCTTTGCCGGACCGGTGACCTTCAAAAAAGCGCCCAAGCTGCAGGAGGCTGCCGTCAACGTCCCCATAGACCGTCTGCTGGTGGAGACAGACAGCCCCTATCTTGCGCCCGAGCCTGTACGGGGACGGCGCAACGAGCCGGGGAACGTGTTCCATGTGGCGGAGAAAATCGCCGCGCTTCGGGGTGTAAACCTGGAGGCGCTGGCGGCTCAGACAACCCGCAACGCCCTGGAAGCTTACGGCATTCATGAATAACGGAGCAGGCGCCTCGGCGGTTCGGGGCGCCTCTTTTGATGGCGCGGGCATTCCGGCTTGCGTGAGCGTTGCAGCCGTGATATAATAAACTGATTATCCGCGCGGGCGTCCATGAGCCGGAAGGGCGCCGGAGTGGATTTGGCGGCGCTTTGGCGCGGCCTGAGCATGAGGCATGCGGGAAGTGAAAGTGTGTTTTTCAAGCGTCGCAGCCGCGCGGCCATGACCGACGGCGTGATTGATTTGGTTCCCCTATGGCTGTACCCGCCGGACGAAGCCATGCGCTTTGGCGAGTGCCACGATTTTACCATTATGCCGCACGGCGTCCGGAAAAAGGCGGGGCAGATCAGTCTCCGTCTGGGTGAAAGCCCATGTGTGTACTATTTTGGTCATATCGGCTATCATGTTGATCCGCCCTATCGTGGTCAGCATTATGCGCGTCGGGCCTGCGAGCTGCTCAGACCGCTGATGGAAGCCGCCGGTAAGGACAGCGTTGTCATCACCTGCGACCCGGACAACCTTCCCAGCCGCCGTACCTGCGAGGGGCTGGGATGTGAGCTGGAGCGCATTGTGAATGTCCCAGCGTTCATTTCCGATCGTTGGGAAATCAGCCCGGTTAAATGCCGGTATATTTGGCGGCTGAATGCCAGTCTGCGCATTTAACAGGCAATTTTCCGCTATGAACAGGGTACAATAGAGTGAAGGCGCGGCGGTATGCGCTGGATAAGGAGGCGCGGACATGGAAATTCAGTCCATGGGCGTGACGGTTCACTATGAGCTGTACGGCAAGGGAGAGCGGCGCGTGGTGCTGCTCCATGGCTGGGGGTGTGATGTTAAGCTCATGCGCCCCATTGCCCAGGCGCTTCAGGAGGATATGTCGGTGCTGGCGCTGGATTTTCCGGCGCATGGTCAGAGCGGACGTCCGCCTGAGCCCTGGGGCGTACCGGATTTTGCCGCCTGCCTCATGGATGTGCTCAAAAGGCTGGATTTTCTGCCCTGCTCGGTGATCGCGCATTCCTTTGGCGGGCGCGTGACCATCGAACTGGCCTCCCGGGATGACGCGCCTTTTGATAAGCTGATCCTCACCGGAAGCGCGGGCATTAAGCCGCCGCCCACCGAGGCGGGGAAGAAACGCTCGGCCGCTTTCGCCCGTTGGAAGCGCTGGTGCGGGATGCTAAAAAAGCTGCGGATTTTCGGTCGGCTTCCGCAGCGGCTGGAAGACGCCGCCAGGAAAAAGTATGGTTCCAGGGATTACAATGCACTGGACGCTGACATGCGGAAAACCTTCGTCAAGGTCGTTGCCTACGATCAGACGGATCAACTGAAAAGCATCACGCGGCCGACGCTGCTGATCTGGGGCGATCAGGATACGGAGACGCCCCTGTGGATGGGGAAGCGCATGGAAAAGGACATTCCCGACGCGGGGCTGGTCATTCTGGAGGGCGGCAGTCATTTCGCTTATCTGGAACAGGCAGCGCGGTTTGCAAAGATTGCCCATGTATTTTTGATGGAGGAGTGACCTCATGGCTTGGTGGAATGTCCTTGGATGCCTGGCTGCGGCCGCGGGCATGTCTCTGGCCAGCCGGAGCCTGATACATTATTTTCAGCTGGAAAGCTACCAGTTTCCCGGCTTTTTCCGAACGCTGAGGCGCAATGCCCGCAGGGCGATGCTGCCGGGAGCCTTGCTTACGCTGGGCATGGCTGTCTGCGTGGGAATCGCGCTGATGGTCACCTGGCCAAGGTGGCTGAAGGCGTTGCTGACCGGCGCGCTGCTATTGGCCTCGGGCGGGCTGATGGGCCGCTTTTTCCGCGACGCCAAATCAAAGAAGCCGCTGGTGCTGACGCCGCGCGTCAAACGACTGTACGCGGTGATGACGGTTTTCCATATCGCCTTGCTGCTCCTGCTGGGCGCGGGAATCCAGCGCGGACTGAACATGCCGGGGGCTGCCGCAAGCTTGCCAGGAAACATCACCTGGGTATGCCTGGCGCTGTCGGTGCTCTATCCCTGCCTGCTGCCCCTGTGGACGGCGCTGTCGGGGCTGATTGCCTGGCCCATTGAGAAGCTCATCAGCGAAATGTATTTCCGGGACGCCCAGCGGATTCTTCGCCAGCGCCCCGATCTCATCAAAATCGGCATCACCGGCAGCTATGGCAAAACCAGCGTGAAATTCATCCTGGGGACGCTGCTGAGCGAGAAATACCAGACGCTGGTGACGCCTTCCAGCTTCAATACCCCCATGGGTGTGACGAAGATCATCCGTACCAAGCTGATGCCTGCCCATCAGGTGTTTGTGGCCGAGATGGGCGCCCGCCATGTGGGCGACATCAAGGAAATGTGTCGGCTGGTACATCCTGACCACGGGGTGCTGACCTCCATAGGCCCCCAGCATTTGGAAACCTTCCATTCCATTGAGCATATCAAAAGAACCAAATATGAATTAATGGACGCTGTGCCGCAGGGCGGCTGCTGCTATTTCCCCGATGACGGCGGAATCTGCCGCGCGCTGTACGAACAGACAGCCAAGGAAAAGCGCCTTTGCGCGGTTCAGCCGACGCCCGAGGCGGATGTGTGGGCGGAAGACATCCGTGTGTCTCCCCAGGGTAGCAGCTTTCTGTTGTGCACCCGGGAGGAGAAGATTCCCTGCGAAACAAAGCTGCTGGGCGAGCACAATATTCAAAACATACTGCTGGCGGCAACGGTGTGCCTGCGCCTTCAGCTGACGCTCAGGCAGATTGCCCGGGGCATCAGCAGGCTGTCCCCGGTGGAGCATCGGCTTCAGCTGATCCCGTCCACAGGCGTGACGATCATCGACGACGCCTTCAACAGCAATCCGCGGGGCGCAGAGGCCGCGCTGGACGTTATTCGGCAGTTTCCGGGACGGCGGATCATCATCACGCCGGGTATGGTGGAGCTGGGCGATGAGGAAACAGCGTTCAACCGGGCCTTTGGCCAAAAGATGGCCAGCGCGGTGGATGTGGCGATCCTCGTAGGCCGCAAGCATACGCAGCCGATTCATGATGGACTGCGGGAAGCCGGCTTCCCAGAGGATCACATTCATCCTGTGGCGAATCTGGAGGAGGCCGCGGCGCTGCTGCGCCAGCTGGGCCGACCAGGGGACGTGGCGCTGTTTGAGAACGACCTGCCGGACAATTATTCCGAATCATAACCTTTTCGCGTAGAAGGAGGACGATCAAATGGGCAAGATTCAGCTTGGCGTCATCTATGGAAGCCGCAGCTGCGAGCGTGAGGTGGCCATTATCAGCGCCGTGCAGCTGATGAGTCATGTGGATCCGGAGCGGTATGATGTGATCCCTGTCTACATCAGCGAGCAGGGGATATGGTATACGGGTCAGGCCCTCCGCAGGATGGAGACCTATACCCCATTCGTTCCGGAGCGCGCGGGCATCGAGCAGGTACATTTGGACATCACAGCGGGCTCGGGCGCGCTGATGGCGACCCGGCCCGGCAAGGGACTGTTCGGTCATCCCACTCAGGTGGTGGCCGCGCGGCTGGAGGTCTGCGTGATTGTGATGCACGGGCTGAACGGTGAGGATGGTACCCTGCAGGGCATGCTGGAACTGGCCAATCTGCCTTATACCTCCACGGGCGTGGCGGGAAGCGCCATTGGCATGGACAAGATCATGATGAAGCAGTTCTTCCGCGGCGCGGGGTCGCTGCCCGTGCTGCCGGACGTGTGGTTTACCCGCTCTGGCTATCAGGCGGATAAAGAGGCCGTGCTGGACGAGGTGGAAACCAAGCTGGGTTATCCCGTGTTTGTCAAGCCGGCGAATCTGGGCTCCTCCATCGGCGTCAGCCGGGCGGATGATCGGATGGCGTTGGTCGACGCTCTTGACCTGGCGTTTGATTATGACCGCCGTGTGCTGGTGGAAAAAGGCCTTGACAAGCCCATTGAGCTGAACTGCTCCGTGCTGGGCTTTGACGACCAGGTGGAGGCCAGCCCCATCGAGATGCCCATTTCCGACGGCGTCATGCTGACCTTCGGCGGAAAATATGGCGAGGGCGGCGGCTCCAAGGGCATGGCTACGCTCCGGCGGATACTGCCCGCGCCCATTGACGATGAGACCCGCGACCGCATCCAGGCGCTGAGCAAGGAAATCTTCCGCATGCTGGACTGCAAGGGCGTCGTGCGGATTGACTACATGCAGGATCGCGCGACGGAGGAAGTCTACATCACGGAGATCAATACCATTCCCGGGTCGCTGGCCTTCTATCTGTGGGAAAACGCCGGCGTAAAGTACACCGAGCTGATTGACCGTATGGTGCGCTGCGCTCAGAAGGCCCATGAGGAGAAAAATCTGCGCAACTATGCCTTTACCTCGGATATTTTGCAAAGCGTCAAGCTGGGCGGAACCAAGGGCGCCAAGGGAGCAAAAGGTACGAAGTGGTAAGGAGAGGAGCCCATGAACAGCCGATACAGCCGTCCGGCCGGTCAGCCGACCCAGCGGCAAGCGCAGCACACACCCTGGAGGGGCGAGGATGAACGGTGGCAGGGCGGGCGCTCACCCTATCAGCGGCCCGCGTGGCAGGAGGCGCCTGCAGAAGAGGAAGAAACGCCCGATGAGCCGCTCTACGAGGAAGAACCCTTCGATGATATGCCTTTGGAATCATCCCGTCGGGATGCCCGGGCAGAGATGACCCGGGAGATCATCGCCACCAACCGCACCGTATTGCTTACCTGTACGCTGGCGGCGGTGATGGGTCTGTTTGCCGTCTTTCTCTGCTTTGCGGAGAAGCGCAGCCGGGCGATCAGGCACTTTGCGGGCCAGTCGGCGGCCCTCACCGCGGTGCATCTGGCGTTGGCGCTGATGCTGATTCTGATAGGCGGCCTTCTGGGCTCGATTCCGCTGCTTGGCTTTCTCCTGCGCCTGGTCTGCTGGCTGCTCTATATCGCGGTGCTCATTGTGCTGACGGCGTTGCGGATACGGATGATGTTCTTCGCTTACCAGGGCATTCGCTTCACACTGCCTTTCATCGGTGAAAAAATCAGCGAGCGAATGGGCGTATGATTGATACAACGGGGAGAGTAGAGCTGCCATGCACCTGCAAGATGTGAATTCGCCCCAGGACATCAAAGGCCTGTCCTATCCCGAAATGACCAACCTGGCGGCGGAAATTCGGGCGGAACTGGTGACCACGGTGGCGCATCGCGGCGGACATTTGGCGTCCAACCTGGGCGTCGTGGAATTGACGCTGGCCCTCCACCGTGTGTTCGATATGCCCAAAGACAAGCTGATTTTTGACGTCGGGCATCAAAGCTATGTTCACAAGCTGATAACAGGCCGCTATTACCGCTTCAGCACGCTGCGCAGCTTCGGCGGCCTGGCGGGCTTTCCCAAGCGGGAGGAAAGCGAATACGACCTCTTTGAGACCGGGCATTCGTCCACGGCGATCTCCGCCGCGCTGGGTTTGGCCCGCGCCAGGGATTATCAGGGCGAAAAGTATAACGTTATTGCGCTGGTGGGCGATGGCGCGATGACGGGCGGCCTGTGCTATGAGGCGCTCAATGACGCCGGAAGCTGCGGCGCTAAGATGATTCTGATTCTCAATGACAATGAAATGTCCATCGCGCCGAATGTAGGGGCGCTGTCCCGTCATCTGACGGATTTGCGGGTCAGCAAAGGCTGGCGAAGCACGAAGAAGGTGGTCAAGAACCGCCTGCAGCGGATTCCGCTGGTCGGCAAACGTCTTTACCGGGTGGTGCATTGGGTCAAGGATACCCTGAAATCGGCGCTGGTGGAGGGAGGCGACGGCTTCTTCACGGCGCTGGGTTTTCACTATTTTGGCCCCATTGACGGCCACGACCTTCCCAGCATGGAAAAAACCTTCCGCCTCGCCAAGGATTTTGACGGCCCGGCGGTCATCCATGTGCTCACCCGCAAGGGCTATGGCTATCCCAAGGCTGAGGCGCTGCCGGAGCAGTTCCACGGCACGCCGCCGTTTTATGTGGAGACCGGCGATCCCAGAAAGGCCAGCAGCTTTCCCGCCTTCGGCACGGTTATGGCGCAGGAGCTGGCCGATATGGCTCGAACAGATCCGCGCATTGTAACCATCACGGCAGCCATGCCCGGAGGCACGGGGCTGAGCCTGTTCCAGGAGCGCTTCCCGGAACGGATGCTGGATGTGGGCATCGCGGAGGAACACGCCGTTACCATGGCCGCGGGCCTCGCTGTCGGAGGCATGAGGCCCTACTTTGCCGTTTATGCCACGTTTTTTCAGCGCAGCTACGATCAGTTGATCCATGACGTGTGCATGCAGAAGCTGCCTGTTACCATCATGCTGGACCGCGCCGGCCTGGTGGGGGAGGACGGCGCCACCCATCACGGTGTGTTTGATCTTTCCTCCATGCTGCCGGTGCCCAACCTGACCGTTCTCGCGCCGCGCGACATCCACGAGCTTCGCGCTATGGTGCGCTGGACAGGGACTTACAGCGGTCCCTGCGCCATTCGCTATGGCCGCAATGCCATCGACATGAGTGGGGAATATCCGTACCGCGGCTATACCCATGGACAATGGGAGCTGCTGGAGGACGGCGAGGACTGTGTGCTGCTGGCGGTGGGCTCCATGGTGGCGGAAGCCGTGGAGGTTCGTCGGCTGCTGACCGCCCTGGGCCTTCAGGCGGCGGTGGTCAACTGTTCCACTGTGAAGCCGATGGATGAGGAAATGCTGACGCGCCTGGCACCGCGGCCGCTTATTACCATGGAGGAGCATGTGCTTGCCGGCGGCTTCGGCAGCGCGGTTTGCGCCTTCTGCGTGACGAATGAGCTGCCAGCGCCGGTGCTGACCCTGGGTATCCAGGACACCTTTGTGCAGCACGGACGACACGATCAGCTGCTGAAATACCTGGGGCTGCAGCCGGAGCAGATGGCACGGCGCGTCGCCGCCGTACTCAAGACGAAGGGAAAGAATCAACGATGACGGATAAAATGCGGGCGGATGTGGCCCTGGTGACGCGCGGCCTTTGCGAAAGCCGGGAAAAGGCACAGGCATCCATCATGGCGGGCATGGTCTACCTTGGCGAAAGAAAGATTCTCAAGGCCAGCGAGACCGTTAAGCCTGAGGACGAGCTGATCCTTCGCGGCCATGCTCACCCTTTTGCCAGCCGCGGCGGCCTGAAGCTGGAAAAGGCCCTGCGCTCCTTTGACGCCGACCTGACCGGTAAGGTCTGCATGGATATCGGCGCGGCTACCGGGGGCTTTACGGACGTATGCCTGCGCGCGGGCGCCAGCCATGTGTACGCCATTGATGTGGGCTATGGGCAGTTTGACTGGAAGCTGCGCAACGATCCCCGCGTTACGGTCATGGAGCGTACCAACGCCCGCTATCTCACCCCCGAGCAGGTGCCGTTGCGCCCTACGGTCACGGTGATGGATGTCAGCTTTATCTCCATCCGGCTGATTCTTCCCGTGGCGGCGGAACTGATGGGTGAGGACGGCGTGTTCTACACGCTGATTAAGCCCCAGTTTGAAGCTGGACGCGACCGCGTGGGCAAAAAGGGCGTCGTTCGGGACGCCGCCGTTCACGAGGCGGTGCTGAGAGAGATCGTCGATTTTGCCCCGACTTTCGGCTGGCAGGCGCAGGCCCTTGACTTTTCCCCCATCACCGGCCCCGAGGGGAACATTGAGTTCCTGGCAAAGATCACCAAGCGCGCATCGGAGGCCGAGCCCTGCACGGCGCAGGCCATTCACGAGCTGGTGCGCAGGGCTCATGAGGAGATGAAGAAATGAGCGCCGATACCGTGGACATCCGGCGGGCTCAGCCTGAGGATGCCAATGATGTGGCACGTTTGGCGCTTCTGCTCTGGCCGGAGCATACGCTCACGGATTTAGCCGAGGAAATGGCGGAAGTCATTTCTGATCAAGAGGCGGCGGTGTTTCTGCTGCTGCGGGATGCTGTTCCGGTCGGCTTTGCTCAGTGTCAGCTTCGGCATGATTATGTGGAAGGCGCTCAAACCAGCCCCGTGGGTTACCTGGAAGGGCTGTTTGTCCGGGAGGAGCACCGCCATCGGGGCTACGGCCGACAACTGACGGCGGCCTGCGAGGCATGGGCCGGAGCCATGGGCTGCGCAGAGCTTGCCAGCGACTGCGGCCTGGACAACACGCAGAGCCAGTCCTTCCATCTGGCGGCGGGATTTCAGGAAGCAGGCCGAATCATCTGCTTTGTCAAGACGCTGTAAATCCATTGCATATACTTGCATGAATATTCACATCGTGCTATAATCATGGGCGGCGAACGTCAAAATGCCCATGAGGAGAGAGTGAACATGAAAACCATCCGACAGATGGCCATACTGGACTTGATTGAAAAGCAGGCCATCGAAACCCAGGAGGATTTGGCTGAGGCCCTTCGCGCCAGGGGGATTAAGGTGACCCAGGCCACCGTGTCCAGGGATATCAAGGAGCTGCGTCTGCTCAAAGTGCTGACGCCCGCCGGGCTGTATAAATACGCCACAGCCGACAAGGCGGAAAACGGCATGTCCGATCGGCTGATTCGTATGCTGTCGGAATCGCTTTTGTCGGTGGCGGCCTCCAACAACCTGGTGGTGGTCAAGACCCTGAACGGCTCGGCCAATGTGGCGGCGGAGGCGCTTGATTCCCTGCGCTGGCCGGAGATTCTGGGCACCCTGGCCGGAGACAACACCATTTTGCTGATTATCCGCGCGGAGGCTGAAACCGCAGCCGTCGTCCGGCGGCTGCAGGATATGATTAAGTAAGCGGCAGCTATCCGTTACAGAAGGAGCAAACGTCCATGATTCTGTCCATGCGCATGAACAACATCGCCCTGATCGAGACGCTCACCCTGGAATTTGCCGATGGGCTGCATGTGCTCACCGGCGAAACAGGCGCGGGCAAATCCATCATTGTGGACGCGGTGAATCTGGTGCTGGGCGGACGCGCTGATCGTGATTTGATTCGCACGGGGACGGAGAAAGCCTGGGTTGAGGCTGTGTTTGACGCCGCGGGCAATGCTCGGGTGGAAGCCTTTCTGGCCGAGCAGTCCATCGAGGCAGAGGGCGGCCTCGTATCACTTTATCGGGAAATCAGCCGCAGCGGGCGCAATCTGTGCCGCATCTGCGGCGTTGTTATGCCCGTTGGCACGCTGAAGGAGCTGGCCGCCATGCTGATGGACGTCCACGGGCAGCATGAGGCGCAATTCCTGATGGATTCCCGCTACCACCTGCGTTTTCTGGACGAATCGGGGGACGACGCTCATCAGGCGCTGCTTGCCCAGGTCGAGGAAGCCTGCCAGGCCTTTATGACCAATCATCGGCGGTATGCCAAGCTGGTGAAGGAGAATGAGCAGAAGCATTTTCGCATGGAAACGCTGAAAAAGTCTCTGGAGGAATTGAAGAAGGCCAAGCTCAAGCCCGGCGAGGAGGAAGCGCTGACGGCGGAAAAGGAACGCTTTCGCCATGCAGAGAAGATCGCTCTGGCGGTGCGGACAGCATACAGCGCCATTGCGGGCGGGGAGGAAGCCGAGCCGGTTCTCGGCCGACTGAAGGAAGCGTTTCAGGCTCTTAAAAGCCTGGAAGGCCTGGGTGAGCCTTATCAGTCCCTTGCCGCCAGGTGCGAGTCCGCCTACTACGAGCTGGAGGAAGCCGGCTATGACCTGGCTGACATGATGGAGAGCGGCGAGTTTGATCCGCGTCGCGCCGAACAGGTCGAGGCCAGGCTTGACCTCATTCGCCGCATGGAGCGGAAGTATGGCGACAGCATCGCCGCCGTGCTGGCTCAGCAGGAAGGGATGCAGGAGGAATACGATCACTTTGCCAGCCTGGATCAGCAGGTAGCCGCCATGGGGCGGGAGCATAAGCGCCTGCTGGCCGCCTATCGTGGGCTGGCCAAGCAGCTGACGGCCTCCCGCAAAGCGCTGGCGGAGGTTTTTCAGCGGCGGATGATGGCGCAGCTGACCGATCTGGGTATGGACAAGACCGTTTTTCAGGCTTCCTTCATTCCCAAAGCCGATGGCCGTCCGGCCATGCCCCAGCCTTCAGGGGATGACGAGGTGGCCTTCATGCTGTCGCCCAACCCTGGCGAGCCTATGAAGCCTCTGGCCAAGATCGCCTCCGGCGGCGAATTGTCGCGCATCATGCTGGCATTGAAGTCCATCGAGGCCGAAAAGGCAGGCGTTGGCTGCATGGTCTTTGACGAGATTGACACGGGCATCAGCGGGCGCATGGCTCAGGTGGTGGCCGAAAAAATGGCGCTGATTGCCCGCTCGCGCCAGGTGCTGTGCGTTACGCATCTGCCGCAAATTGCCGCGATGGCGGAGCATCAGTTCCTCGTGGAAAAGGGGACGGAGGAGGGGCGGACCAACACCCGCGTCACCCTGCTTGATGCCGGCGACCGTGTAGGCGAAATCGCGCGGATGCTGGGCGGCGCGGACGGCAGCGAGGCATCGGCCATGCAGCACGCCGCGCACATGCTGGATCAGGCGGCGATATTAAGGCAAAATACACCGCAAAATTCTTAAATTTCAACTATACGAAACAGGTAGATTTGTGATATAATCAATCCTGCGTGATTTGTCGAAAGGGCCCGCTGTGGCGGAACATGTCACCGGCGGGCCTTATTTGTGGAAGGGGGAACCATGTTCGTGTTTGGAGCTCGTCTGTTTCCCGGCGGCATCCATCCTCATGAGGGTGTGAATGGCAAGGCGGTCAACAGCGGCAACCCGATTCGGGAATTGCCCGCGCCGCCCCGCGTGACCATTCCGCTTCAGCAGCATATCGGCGCGCCGGCCAAGCCCTTGGTCAAGAAGGGCGACCGTGTGCTGATGGGGCAGGTGATTGGCGAGGCCGGCGGCTTTGTGTCCGCGCCGGTTCATGCCTCTGTGTCCGGTACGGTGGTGAGCGTGCAGCCCTGCCTGCAGGCCAACGGTACGGAAGCCATGTCGGTGGTGATCGACAACGATTATCAGGATGAGTGGGCGCCCCACGCGCCCGCCGAGCATCCCGAGACCATGACGGCGGCCGAGCTTCAGCAGGCCATCCGCAACGCCGGCGTGGTCGGCATGGGCGGCGCAACTTTTCCCACGGCGGTTAAGCTGACCCCGCCCAAGGGAAAGGTCATCGAAAAGCTGATTATCAACGGCGCCGAGTGCGAGCCTTATTTGACGGCGGATCACCGGCTGATGCTGGAAAAGGCCGCGGAGATTATCGACGGCATCCGGCTGGTGATGCTGGCGCTGGAGATCAAGGAAGCCATCGTGGGCGTGGAGGACAACAAGCCTGACGCCATCGCGGCTCTGACCAAGGCGGCGGCCGACACCGAGGGGATCGCCGTCAGGGCGCTGCCGGTTCGTTACCCCCAGGGCGGTGAAAAGCAGCTGATTTACGCGCTGACCAAGCGGAAGGTGCCCTGCGGCGGCCTGCCTGTGGATGTGGGCGTAGCGGTTTGCAATGTAGCCACGGTGTATGCCATCGACCAGGCCATTCGCGAGGGCAAGCCGCTTATCAGCCGGGTCACAACGGTAGGCGGCCTGGTGAACAATCCCGGCAACTTCCTGGTGCGCATTGGCACCTCGGTTGAGACCCTGCTGGATGCCTGCGGCGGCGTGCAAAGCGGCGCGCGCAAGCTGATCAGCGGCGGCCCTATGATGGGCATGGCCCTGTCCCGCACGGATCTTCCGGTGACCAAGGGCACCTCCGGCATTCTGGCCCTGGGAAAAGAAGCGCTGCTGCCCAAGGAGAGCGCCTGCATTCGCTGCGGACGCTGCCTGCGGGCCTGTCCCATGATGCTGATGCCTGCCAAGCTGGACGCCCTGGTGCGGGCCGGACGGTATGAGGATGGCGAAAAGGCCGGCATGATGAACTGCCTGGAATGCGGCGCCTGCACATTTGTGTGTCCGGCAGGCCGCGCGCTGACCCAGTCCTGCCGTACAGGCAAGAAAATTATTACCAACCGCCGCCGCGCCGCCGCTGCCAAGAAGGCCGCTGAGGAAGCCGCCGCCAAGAAGGCGGCCGAGAACAAGAAGGAGGAGTAAGCACCATGCAAAAGAATCTTGCTGTAAGCTCCTCGCCCCATCTGCATGACCAGCTGTCTACCCGGCGGATCATGCAGGAGGTGTGCCTGGCGCTGGCGCCGGCGGGCATCGCGGGCATTGTGCTCTACGGAGCCAACGCCGCCATGCTCATAGCCGCTGCGGTCATCACGGCCGTTCTGGCCGAGTTCACCTGGCAGAAGGTGACCCATCAGCCGAATACCACCGGCGACTGGAGCGCCGTTGTCACCGGCCTGCTGCTGGCCTACAACCTGCCCGCCAACGCCCCGATCTGGCTGGCCGTCATCGGCTCTCTGCTGGCCATCATCCTGGTGAAGCAGTGCTTCGGTGGCATGGGCAGCAACTTCATGAATCCTGCCCTGACGGCCCGCGCCATCCTCTTTGTGAGCTGGTCGAGCCTGATGAGCGCTTATCCTCAGACGGTTTACGCCATTGAGGAAGCGATGTCCACCGCCACGGTGTCTTCCGCTTCCGTCGTGGATACCATGTCTTCCGCCACGCCTCTGGCGCAGCTGGCTACCGGCGGCATCGGTGACCTGCGCTTCGCTGATCTGCTGCTGGGCAACTGCGGCGGCGTGCTGGGTGAAACCTGCAAGCTGGCGCTGCTCCTGGGCGGCGTGTATCTGATCTGCCGCGGGCTGATTGACTGGAAGATTCCCGCTTCCTTCATCGGCACGGTGTTCCTTTGCTATCTGCTCAAGGACGGCCCGCTGATGGCGGTCTACCAGCTGTTTGCTGGCGGACTGATGCTGGGCGCGTTTTTCATGGCGACGGATTACGTCACCAGCCCCGTGACCAACAAGGGCCGGGTCATCTTCGGCGTGGGCTGCGGTCTGCTGCTGTTCATCATCCGCGCGTTCGCCTCCTATCCTGAAGGATGCTCCTTCGCCATCCTGTTTATGAATGTGGCGACGCCCTTGATTGACAAGTTTACCGCCCACAAGCCTTTCGGGGAGGTGAAGCAGCATGGCTGATAACAAGAAGAGCTTCTTCAGCGTGTTCCTGAATGGTCTGGTGACGGAAAATCCCACCTTCACGCTGATGCTGGGCATGTGCCCGACCCTGGCCATCACCACCGCCGCGTCCAACGGCGTGGGCATGGGTTTGGCGACCACGGTCGTGCTGGTGTGTTCCAACCTGTTCATTTCACTGCTGCGCAACGCCATTCCCGAAAAGGTACGCATTCCGTCCTTCATTGTGGTCATCGCTTCCTTTGTGACCATTGTGGAAATGCTGCTGAAGGCGTATCTGCCGGAGCTGTCCGCGACGCTGGGCATGTACATTCCCCTGATCGTGGTCAACTGCATCATCTTCGCCCGGGCGGAGGCTTTCGCCTTCAAAAACCCGCCGATGCTTTCCCTGGCAGACGGTCTGGGCATGGGGCTTGGCTTCACCGCAGCCATCACGCTGCTGTCCTGCATCCGGGAGCTGCTGGGCAGCGGAACCATTTTCGGCGCGCAGGTCATGCCCGCGTCCTACCAGCCCATGGGCATTATGCTGAATGTTCCCGGCGGCTTTGTCACCTTGGGCATCCTGCTGGCGCTGGTGAACGCGCTGAAGGTCTATCTGGACAAGCGCGCTGAGAAGCGGAAGGAGGAGCTGGCATGATTGAGAACGGAAGCTACCTGGCGATCCTCGTCGGCTCTCTGCTGGTGAACAACTTCGTCATGAACAAGTTTCTGGGCATCTGCCCCTTCCTGGGGGTGTCCAAGAAGTTTGATACGGCCCTGGGCATGGGCATGGCAGTGACCTTTGTCATGACCCTTGCGTCCTTCATCGCGTGGATTGTGGAGCATTTGCTGCTTTTGCCCTTGAACCTGATGTATATGCGCACCATCGCGTTCATTCTGGTCATCGCGGTGCTGGTGCAGGTGGTGGAGATGGCGCTGAAGAAGCTGTCCTTCTCCCTGTATCAGGCCCTGGGCGTCTATCTGCCGCTGATAACCACCAACTGCGCGGTGCTGGGCGTAGCCATCCTGAACTCGGATACAGGCTACAATCTGATTCAGAGCACGCTGAACGGCTGCTGCGCGGCCTTGGGCTTCACCCTGTCGTTGGTGCTGTTCTCCTGCATCCGTGAGCGTCTGGCGCTGTCGAACATGCCCAAATGGATGGACGGCTTCCCCGGCGCGCTGATAACCGCGGGCCTGATGGCGGTGGCCTTCATGGGCTTTGGCGGTCTGATTAAGTAAGGAGGGGACAGACGAATGGAAATTTTGTATGCTGCCCTCGTTCTGGGCGGGATGGGCCTGCTGTTCGGCGGCCTGCTCACGCTGACGTCGAAGGTGTTTGCCGTGCCGGCCAATCCGACCCGGGATGCCGTGCGTGAAGCGCTGCCCGGCGCCAACTGCGGCGGCTGCGGCTATCCAGGCTGCGACGGCTGTGCCGACGCCATTGCCGCTGGGAAGGCCCCTGTGAATGCCTGCCCGGTGGGAGGCGCTGATGTATCTGCCAAGATTGCTGCCATCATGGGTGTGGAGCCCGCGGACGCCGCCGATCGCAAGGTGGCCCGGGTGATCTGCCAGGGCGATCTGCAGCATTGCAGAAGCAAGTTTGCTTATGAAGGCATACATGACTGCATTTCGGCCTCTCTGGTCAATGACGGCAACCGTTCCTGCAAATATGCCTGTCTGGGCTTGGGCACCTGTGTGAAGGCCTGCGCCTTTGACGCTATCCACATTGACGAGCGCCTGGGCATCGCTGTGGTAGACGAAGACAAGTGCGTGGCCTGCGGCAAATGCGTCGAGGCCTGTCCCAAGCATGTGCTCGACCTGCACCCCGTCACGGAGCCGGTTCGCCTGCTGTGCCGCGCCGCCGAGGCAGGCTATGTCGTCAGCGACAACTGCCGTACCGGCTGCATCGGGTGTGAGCGCTGTCTCCATGCCTGCAAGTTTGACGCGATTACCATGGTCAATCATTTGCCGGTGATTGACAAGAGCAAGTGTCGCTCCTGTATGATGTGCGCCGAGGCCTGTCCCACGGGCGCCATGTGGGCGGATTGGGACAACCGCCGAATCGCCGAAATCGACCAATCTCAGTGCATCGGCTGTACCATGTGCAAGCGCAACTGCCCGTTCGAGGCCGTTGTGGGCACGGTGAAGAAGCCCCATGAGATCACCGCCGCCTGTACCGGCTGCGGACTGTGCGCTGAAAAGTGCCCCAAGAAGTGCATTACCATGAAGGTGCGCGAGCATACCCGCGACCGCAACGCCAAAGCTGGTACGACGCCTGAAACAGTCATGGCGGCGAAACCCACCGAGAAGGCGGAGGCTCCGGCGGCGAAGCCTGCCCGCACACCGGAAATGGAAGCTAAGATTCAGGCGGCGTTGGCTGCGAAGGCTGCCCGGGAGGCTGCAGCCCAGAAGAACAACACCCAGGGCGCGGATATCAAGGCTTGATGCTGTAAAGGTGATCCCGTTTGCGCAATGGATGCGCATAGGGGGAGCGTGAGATTTCCGGAAAAGCCTGGATGGTGTTAAATAAAGGACCTGCGGGTTCTCCGCCTGTTTTCGAAAGCCAACGGCATGTACCGTGGCTGAAGTGCTTGTTCGTCAGAAGAACGTCCACACGCCCTTACCGGCCGGGGGAACAGCTTCCTGTTCAGCCAAGAAGGGCTTGCTTGAATCCTGGTTCCCCATATGCGTACAGGCTGCGCATATGGGGATTTTTGATGGCATAGGACTGGTTCGCCTTGCCAAGAATAGGTAGGGGAGCCGATAGGCGAAAACGCTTTCATCCCGCTCGGAAAAGCTCGATTGGAATCGCTACGGGATGCCCGCAAATTTCACCCAGAACGGAGGAAATGGGAGGAGAAACGCGGCTGAACGGCAAAAAGGTCATTCAATGTGCCTGAACAGCCGAATATCTCGCGTTGTAATTACTTTCAATCTTCCAGGCTCTTGCCAAATCGCACAAAAAATAGTATACTGTGGCGTGATAGAAAACAGATCTGCGCTGTCATGCACATTCATGGCGGCCTTATCTTTGGAGCGGCTTCGCTCCTGCAACATCATCGAGGAGGAGATTCCAATGGCGAAGAAGTATGTGTACCTCTTCAAGGAAGGCGACGCAAGCATGCGTGAGCTGCTGGGCGGCAAAGGCGCCAACCTGGCGGAAATGACCAAGCTGGGCATGCCTGTTCCCCAGGGCTTCACGGTAACGACGGAGGCTTGCACCCGTTACTATACCGACGGCAAGGTGATCGGCGACGACATTGTTGAGCAGATTTATGCCGCGCTGGCCGAGACCGAGAAGATTGCCGGCAAAAAGTTTGGCGATGAGAACGACCCCTTCCTGGTGTCTGTTCGCTCGGGCGCCCGTGCTTCCATGCCCGGTATGATGGATACGATCCTGAACCTGGGCCTGACGGACAAGGCTGTGGTGGGTCTGGCCAAGCTGACCAATAATGAGCATTTCGCTTACGACGCCTACCGCCGTTTCATCGCCATGTTCTCCGACGTGGTGATGGAGATCCCCAAGAGCGAGTTTGAGGCTGTGCTGGACGAGTTCAAGGAGAACAAGGGCGTCAAGTTCGACCGTGACCTGGACGCCGAGGATCTCAAGCAGGTCGTTGTCCGCTTCAAGGCCATTTACGAGAAGCACATGGGCGTGGAATTCCCCCAGGATCCCAAGGTGCAGCTGATGGAGGCTGTCAAGGCCGTCTTCCGCTCCTGGGACAACCCCCGCGCCATCTACTATCGCCGCATGAACGACATCCCCGGCGACTGGGGCACTGCCGTCAACGTGCAGTCCATGGTCTTTGGCAACATGGGCGAGACCTCTGGCACTGGCGTGGCCTTCACCCGCAATCCCTCTACCGGTGAGAAGAAGCTGTACGGCGAGTATCTGCTCAACGCTCAGGGCGAGGACGTTGTGGCCGGTATCCGTACCCCCGAACCCATTTCCCACCTGCAGGAGCAGATGCCCGAAGTGTACCAGCAGTTCATCGACATCGCTGGCAAGCTGGAGGCCCACTATCGCGACATGCAGGACATGGAGTACACCATCGAGCGCGGCAAGCTGTTCATGCTCCAGACCCGTAACGGTAAGCGTACCGCTGCCGCCGCTCTGAAGATCGCTGTGGATCTGGTGGACGAAGGCGTGCTCTCCGAGGAGGAGGCCGTGCTGAAGGTGGAGCCCAAGCAGCTGGACAGCCTGCTGCATCCCAACTTTGACGCCGCTGCCCTCAAGGCCGCTTCCGTCATCGCCAAGGGTCTGCCCGCTTCTCCCGGCGCTGCCACCGGCGCTATCTATTTCACTGCCGATGAGGCTGCGGAGCATGGCAAGAACAAGGAAAAGGTTATCCTGGTCCGCAAGGAAACCACGCCCGAGGACATTGAGGGCATGGATTTCTCCCAGGGCATCCTGACCGTCTTTGGCGGCATGACCTCCCACGCGGCGGTTGTGGCCCGCGGCATGGGCCGCGCGGCTGTGGTTGGCTGCGGTGAGCTGAAGATCAACGAGGAAGAGAAGACCCTGTCCGTGGCTGGCAAGGTGTACCATGAGGGGGACTTCATCTCCCTGGACGGCTCCACCGGCAACGTGTACGACGGTCAGATCGCTACCGTGGAAGCCTCCATTTCCGGCGAGTTTGCCCGCTTCATGGCTTGGGCTGACAAGGCCCGCACCCTGAAGGTGCGCACCAACGCGGACAACCCCCGCGATACCAAGCAGGCTGTGGCCTTCGGCGCCGAGGGCATTGGTCTGTGCCGTACCGAGCATATGTTCTTCGAGGCTGATCGTATCGCCGCTGTGCGCGAAATGATCCTTTCCGATACCAAGGAACAGCGCGAGAAGGCGCTGGCGAAGATTCTGCCCATGCAGCAGGGTGACTTCGAGGCCATGTACAAGGCTCTGGAAGGCAAGCCCATGACCATCCGCTATCTGGATCCGCCGCTGCATGAGTTTGTGCCCCATGTGGACATGACCGAGGAGATCGAGGCCCTGGCCAAGAATCTGGGCATCAGCAAGGATGAGGTGGTTCACAAGATCGCCGCCCTGCATGAGTCTAACCCCATGATGGGTCACCGTGGCTGCCGTCTGGCCGTGACCTATCCTGAAATTGCTGAGATGCAGACCCGCGCCGTGCTGCAGGCTGCCATCAACGTGAAGAAGGAATGCGGCTACGACATCGTTCCCGAAATCATGATTCCTCTGGTGGGCACCAAGAAGGAACTCGCCTTCGTGAAGAACATTGTGGTAGAGACCGCCAAGAAGGTCTTTGCTGAGCAGGGCATGGAGCTGGAGTATCACGTCGGCACCATGATTGAGATTCCGCGCGCTGCCGTGACGGCTGACGAAATCGCTGAGGAAGCCGAGTTCTTCTCCTTCGGCACCAACGACCTGACTCAGATGACCTTCGGCTTCTCCCGTGACGATGCCGGTAAGTTCCTGGGTTCCTACTATGACAACAAGATTTTCGAGAGCGATCCCTTCGCCCGTCTGGACACCGAGGGCGTCGGCAAGCTGGTGAAGCTGGCTGCCAAGCTGGGCCGCGAGACCCGTCCCGAGCTGAAGCTGGGCATCTGCGGTGAGCACGGCGGCGATCCGAGCACTATTATGTTCTGCCACCAGGTTGGCCTGAACTATGTGAGCTGCTCTCCCTTCCGTGTCCCGATTGCTCGTTTGGCTGCGGCTCACGCTGCCATCCTGGAGAAGCAGGGCAAGTAAATCATGGTCGTAGGGCAATGTGATTCATCCTGTTGAGGGCACCAATCACTGGCCTGTGCTTTACAAAAATAAGATCTTGCATCTAACCGTGCAGGGTCTTATTTTTGTTCTATTTTTGTTCTTCGGACTTATTTTTCCTGGCTTAAAACATGGGGTTCGGGAAAATTCAACAGCAACGCCATGGCGCAGGGCATGCGGCTTAATGGGCCGGATGGATAAACGTCTTTACCCCTTCCAGGGGGGGCAATCACATAGCCTACGACAGAAATAAGACCGACGGAGAAAACCATGTATCATGTTATTTGAAGAGTTATAGAAGCTATTTCGAATAGCAACTTATAGTTTTCATCGAAACCAATTATGATCGGCGGACAAGCTATAGAATATGATGATATACGAAAATCAGGAAAGGATATTGATTTCGTCATAACGAATAAGGACTATCAGAATCTGGAAGAAAATATTCGGAGAGACGAAGGGACTTATATGGCGACTCAGGTGTGGCGATTGATGCATTTGAGATTTGGAGAAGTATCGCGCATCTTGATAAAGATTTTTTAGAAAAGAGGCTGATGATGCGGGAGATATTGCATGAAAATTCATATAGGAAGGAAAATGGCGCTGTTTTTGGCGGAATGTATGAAGATGTTTGAAACATGCTAAAAGCCATACCTCTTTCTTATACAAAAGGTATAGAATAAAGCTTCATGGGCAAGGTGGCGTGACGAATATAAGCGTCAGCCTACGAGACCTTGCCCCTTGCGGGATCAATTAGCTTCAGCCACTATTTTGATAACTAAAGATATGGTCTCTGCTTGATACGCGAGTGGCCGAACTATATGGTGATATAAATAAAGTCCCGATACGCCATGTGTGTATCGGGACGAAGTCAATCAAGGCTCAGGCGGCGTCGGAGGGCGGAAGCGGCGCCGGCGCTTCCTGCTTCTTTGGGGGCCTGAGACTGTTTTTCAGCATGCCAAAGCAGCCAATCGCAGCAAAAACGAAGCCGATCAACGTATCCTTGGCAATGGCGGCGATAAAGTCACCATCCTCCAGCAGAAGAGGAATCATGATCCTGAAATAGGCCTGCTCACTTAAAGTAGCGGCGACGCCTTCCTCCTGATAGACCTCATGAAGCTGCCAGAGCGTCGTGCCCGCGTTGCCAATGATGACCGCCAGGATGACGCACAGAATCAGCACCACTACCTTGATTTTTCCCTGACGGCCGCGGAGCAGGTCATAGCCCTTGGAAGCCAGAAAAGCAATCAGAAATCCCACAATGCTGGCGATGTAACCCAAAGCGCCTACCACAGCCCAAACGGCGGCGCCCACCAGCGCGCCGAGAAGCGCTCCCAGCAAGCCGAGCAGCACACTGCCTTTGGGCTCCTCATAAGGATTGTAATTCTCCATGATTCATCCTCCCATCCCAGATTTGCTTCTATCGTACAGCAATCAGGAGCGTTTGTCAATCCTCCGCATACCTGGTACGGGCCGCTTCCAGGGCCTGCCGGGCGATGTCATAGCCATAGCCCCGCCGTGCCAGCATTGCCAGGATGCGGTTGGCTGTCTTGCGCGGGTCTTCTCCAGGCTTTTCCCGGCGAAGGGCTTTTTCAACAAGGGCAACGGCTCCGGCAAGCTGGTCGTCATCGTCAATGGCTTCCAAGGCTTCCTCTGCCTGTTCCGCGTCGATGCCCTTGTGCCGCAGCTCCTGGGCGATGCGGCGGCGGCCCATGTGCCGATTAGCCCGCGCCTCTACCCATTGCCGGGCGAAGTCGGCGTCATCCAGCAGCCCTTCCTTTTCCAGCTTGTAAAGCACCATTTCCACCGTGCTGGGGCGATAACCCGCCCGGAGCAGCTTGCTCTCCAGCTCATGCTTGCTGTGTGCCCGGGAGGCCAGCGCGGCCACCGCGCGATCCAGCGCATGACGGTATTGCCGAACCATCAGACAGTTGTCCAGCTCCTCCAAGTCAACGGGAGCGCCCTCTTCAAGCTGCCGCTCCCGAAAAAGACTTGCGGGCATCAGCACCTCTGAATCGCCATTGATCGTTACGCGGTAATGACCACGCTCCCTGCGAATCGCCGTAATTATGTCCATGAAGGCATCTCCCTTCGCAGAGCCCAGCGCAGAATGTCCCGATTGACCAAACCAAGCTTGCCGGTTCGGGCTTCGCTGCTGCCGCCATTGAGGAAAATCACCTGCCTACCGGTTCCTTCCTCCACAAACGCGCCGTCCACACAGCCGTAGGCGAAGCCCTGATGGCCTAAAAGGCGTCGCTCAGACAGCTCAGGTCTTTCCAGCAGTACCAATCCCAGGCCATAGCGGCGGGTGGGATGCTGCGCGGGGCCGGAAAAGCCATGCAATGCTGTCATGGCGCTGATGGCGTCTGTGGAAAGCAGCCGCCGGCCATCAATCTCTCCCTGCTGGATAATCAGCGTCAGCAGTCTGGAAAGACTGGGCGCGTTGGTGTACATAGCGCCTGCGGTATGGCCGAAGTGCCGCGACGAATCCGGCTCGCCCAGGGGTTTGCGCCCCAGTTCAGGAATCGCCACCTCTGTGCCGGCGCGATAGGGGAGCACCCGAACAATGGGCATGACATCGGCAGGGTTAAGCCGGGATGCATCCAGGGTTGCTGTCATTCCCAAGGGCTGAAACAGCTTTTCGTCAAACAATCGGTCCAGTGGAAGGCCGGAGACCTGCTCTAAAATGCAGCCGATCAGGCCGAAGCCAAGGTTGCAGTAGGAAAAAGACGCGCCAGGTGTTCCAACAAAAACTCCGGGCTGCGCCACAACCCAGGACCAGCTTTCACCCCGCCGTAGAGCCTCGGCATAAGCCGCTGTATCCCGAAGTCCAGAGGTATGGCTGAGCAATTGACGGATGGTTATGCCGCCAAGGGCTTCGCCGCCAGGCAGAAGCGCAGCGACGGGCGCGTCAAGCGACAACAGCCCCTCATCCTGAAGCCGGAGGGCCGTCAGCGCCGTCGCCATCTTCGTGATGGAGGCCACACGGTAGAGCGTTTCAGGTCGCGCCGTGTGCTCCGGCTTCCTGGTGGAAGTGTGAACGATGGCCTGGCGCTGACCGTCCTTCAGGAGCAGCGTCGCGCCGAAAACATGGTGCTTGACCAGCAGCGCTTCATATTCTTGCAAAAAGCGCAGCGGTTCGCCTTGCTCCGCATGGCGCATTTGCCCCTTGGGAGAGGGGGACAGAACAGGCAGTGCTGCACGGTAAATCAGATTTTTGAGGGGTGTGGCGGGCATGGCTGATCCTCCAGTTCGGCAGGCTTTGTCTGTATGTAGGCGATGGCGCAAATGACGAGCGCCAGAAGCATGAGCAGCATGTGGCTGACGGTAGGCGGCAGGGGAAGCATCAGGAGCAGCGGTGCGGCGACAACCATCGCGGCCAGCAGCAGCAGCGCGGGGAGCCTTCGCCCCGCCGTCCACCCGCGCCAAAGAAATACAATCAGGACGAACAGCGCCATCAGACCGCTGAGCCCCTGGCTTACCCTGAGCTGGCCGAGCATCAAGCTGTCCGTGCGGAGTCCCTCAATGACGAAGCGTCCTGCGCCGTACAGCGCCAAATACCACAGCGTGGTGTCGCCGGAGCGCCGCATATGACGGCGGGTGACCATCAGCATAGCGAAAACCAGCAGATCCCACATGGACTCGTAAAAGAAGGTTGCCTGATGCCACACGCCGCCGGAGAGACCGGGAATCAGCACCGCTGCAGGGAAAAACTGCCAGCGCGGATTGGTTACGGCAGCGCCGTAGGCTTCCATATTGAAGTAATTGCCCCAGCGGCCGATGGCCTGCGCAATAGCCAGTCCTGGAACGATCATGTCGGTCAGAATGGGAAGGGAAAGCTTGCGCTTCCGGCTGAAGAACATGGCAGCGGCCAGCCCGCCCAGTACAGCGCCATAGATGGCCAGTCCGCCCTCCCATATGCGGAAAATGCGCAGCGGATCTGAGCGGAACATATCCCAAGTGAACAAAACATAATACAGCCGCGCGCCCACAATGCCGGAGGGGATCAGCCACAGGGCAAGGTCAATGACCGTATCCTTGGGCAGACCAAGGCGCTTTTCCTCACGCAGCGCCAGAAAAAGCGCCAAACAGATGCCGCTGACGATCAGTACGCTGTACCAGGGGAGTGTGCCGAAAACATATCGGCTGGTTGGTGTGGCGAACATACGTTGCACCTCCTGGAATTGTTTTCAATTATAGATGGTTTCCAGGGTGGATGTCAAGTATACGATGCCATGACGCGAAAAACCACACTTACAGGATTTTGACGAAATCAGGAAAAAGTTCTTGCCAGATTTACCAGCATACAGTATAATAAAGGCTGATAAGATCAAGACCGGGAGGAGCGGAGCGCTCCGCCTGTGCCGCAAGGAGGCTGCTCCATGAGCAAGGTTGTTGTTTTTGACCACCCGCTGATTCAGCATAAGCTGTCCATCATGCGCGATAAGAACACCGGCACCAAGGAATTCCGCGAGCTACTCAACGAGATTTCCATGCTGATGGTCTATGAGGTGACTCGCGATCTGCCCACCGAGGAAGTAACGATTGAGACGCCCATCTGCGCCTGCAAGGCCCGTCAGCTGGCAGGCAAAAAGCTGGGTATCGTGCCGATCCTCCGCGCCGGTCTGGGCATGGTGGAAGGCGTCACCAACCTGATTCCTGCCGCCCGCGTGGGACATATCGGTCTGTACCGCGATCCCGAAACCCATGAGCCCGTGGAATATTACTGCAAACTCCCTGCCGACAGCGAGAATCGGGAGCTGCTGGTTCTGGATCCCATGCTGGCCACCGGCGGCTCTGCCAGCGATGCCATTACGCTGATCAAAAAGCGCGGCTGCAGCCATATCCGGCTGGTGAATTTGATTGCCGCCCCGGAGGGCATCGCGCGCGTGCAGCGCGATCATCCCGATGTCGATATCTATGTTGCCGGGTTGGACGAAAAGCTGAACGAGCATGCCTATATTGTGCCTGGTTTGGGCGATGCCGGCGACCGTCTTTTCGGCACAAAGTAAGGTCCGTATATCACGAAGGGAGAGCCTGATGCTGAAGGCCTCCCTTTTTTTCAGAAGGAGTGACGCGTGGATGGACATCACAGCCCGGCTGATGAAGGCAGGCTTTTTCCGGGTCTTGGCAGTGGATGCGGCACAAGCCTCCGACGCCTTCACCCATGGAACGCTGCTCATCGCATTGTGGCGGTATGATGCGGAAATCACTCCAACGCACGGGGAGGGATGGATTCATCCCTACTACTTCGCTTCCCAGCGCGCCTATGAGGCGGCGGCGGGAGTTGTTCAAAAAGTGGAGGAGGATGGGCGGGTCATCCGGCTTCGGGATGATGTTCGGCTCAAGCCCATCTTTGCCCGCTTGCCTGACTTCTGTCAGGGGAGAAATACGCTGTCTTATGTGGAGGGCGCGGGAAGCCGCTTTCACGCGCAAACCCTGTGGCTGGCTGAAACACTGGACGATTTGACGCCTTTGCTCGACCGTCCCCAGGAGCGTCGCTGCGGAAGCTGCCGCAGGTGTATGGAGGCCTGTCCTACCGGCGCCATACAGGAGGATGGATTCCACCGCGAGCGCTGTCTGCGCAATTGGATGATGTCGGGTCAGCTGGCGCCCGATTTTATTCGGGAAAAGATGGGCGTCCGGCTCATTGGCTGCGATGACTGCCAGCGCTGCTGTCCCCTCAACGCTCCTGTCAAGGAGATTGTCCATGAGCGCATCCCCCTGGCGGAGCTGCTGGAACGCCCAAAGGAAACGGCCATGGCGCTGCGCCCGCTCATTGGCGTCAACCTGACATTGCCCAACCGCATATTGTCCCAGGCTTGCGTCATGGCAGGCAGCACCAGCCGTGAGGATCTGCTGCCGCAGCTGGAACGCTTGAGCGATCACCCGTCCCCCAATGTCCGGGCATACAGCGCCTGGGCTGTTGGCAGCGTGGCGTCCAAGGCGAAATAGCGTTCAGCGCGGTTTCGCCTTTTTGCTTGCCATCCCTTTGAAAATGCGCTATAATAAAAGCTGGTTTGATATGCTGATTTGTTTGGAGGATTGTACCGTGCCGCTGAAGCCGATTTATGAAAAGTCACCGCTCGTTGCGCTGACGTCTCTTCCTTTGCGCCCCGGAATGGCTCGTGCGCAGCTGCCGATGATGGAGCGGCTGTATGCGCTGGCGTCCCGCGAGGCTGAAGTGCCGGCCCTGTGGGAGGGCCTTTTTCGTCTGGCCTGTATCCTGAAAACCGCTCCCAAGGAGGAGTCGGTGTATAGCCTTGTGATGGCAGCCGTCGACCATCAGGCGGAGGACGGCGGCCTTCCGCGGGAGCTGCCGGAGGCGCTTGCGGTGATGCGGGCTGCCTGGGCGGTGTATGAGCATGAGGCGCAGCGGAACCTGCTGGAAAAGCTGGCCCTGTGGTGCGGATGGCTGCACGAGCACTGGACAGACGCCATGGCTTGCGCGGCTCTGCGCACCCGGAGCGCCGATTTAATGGAACTGCTGGAAAATCTCTATCGCGTAACGGGCAAGAAGGCCATCGCCGCGCTGTGTGACAGGCTTCGCCAGCAGGCCATGGATTGGAGCGGCATCCTGCATACCTTCGCTGTACAGCGGCCGATGAGCCGCATAACGCCCTGGAAGGATATGGAGGCCGGACTGGAGGCCGAGGGCGGCGACGAAGCTGGCTTCTATACAAGACAGTATTTGGCCTGCCATGGCGAAGCCTTAGCGGATGGCGCGCGTGCCAGCATGGCGTCGGGACGCTTCAGCGGCAATGGACGGGAATTGTCTGCCGCCAAGGCCGGTTGGGAGAAGATCAGCCGTTATCATGGCGCGGTTTGCGGCGGGGTGACGGCTGATGTAACGCTGGGCGGCGCTTCGCCCTCAGTAGGTGTGGACGCGGCCAGCCTGGGCGCGTGGGCCGAGGCCTTCGCCGTATGCGGTACGGAGGAGGAGGCCTGGGCCTTCGAGGCCGCCGAGACCCTTTGGTATAACGCTCTTCCCGCGGCGCTGGACGCGGATGCGCTGGTTCCGTTCCAGCGTGTGAACAGCCTGGCCGCCCAGTGCGGAGTCAAGGATTGCTATCATGCCTGCGAGGACCGCGAGCAGCTCCTTCATGCGCTCAGTCGGCTGCTTCGCGGCTGTGCGGCTCTGTTCAGCAGCGCCGTGACGCTGAAGCCCCAGGGCATCAATATCAATCTCTGCCTGCCCGGGCGTTTTATGCTGCCTCTTCGAGACGGCTCCTGCGCCATGACCGTGGCGGGGGACAACGGACAGTACACGCTGACCTTTGCCATGAAAAAGCCGGTCAGGGCAGCGGTTTCGGTGCGCGTTCCCACCTGGGCGGCAGACGCCTGCTTAACCGTCAACAATGAAGGCGGCCATGCCGGCAGGCCCGGCGCCTATGTGACCATTGACCGTACTTGGCAGGACGGCGATGTGCTGCGCCTGTCCTTCACCCAGGAACTTAGGGTAACGGAGGGCCATCATCAGTCCGCGCTGATTCGGCTTGGCGCCCAGGTAATGGCTTACGCGCCGAAGGACGGATGCTGGGCCATGGCGCTGTGCGGCGAGCCGCGCCTTCAGGATGGCAAGGTTCTCGCGCCCCTGCGCCATGTGCCGGAATGGCGCAAGAAGGGCAATGTCCCGATGGATTTGCCCGTGCTGCCTGAGGCAGAGGGCGAGATCGTTCAGGCGGAGCTTGTGCCCTACGCGCAGACGCTGTGCCGGATTGCGCTCTTTCCCAGGGGGCGGGAGGCATGATAAGCGTCCGCTTGGCCCCGCTGGCGGGAATTACCGACTGGCCTTTTCGCCTGCTGTGCTTTGAACAGGGCTGCGACTGTGCTTATACGGAAATGGTCAGCGCCATGGGGTATCTTTGCGCGCCGCGGAACCATCCCGCCACGGTGAGCCTTTTGCACCGAGACGCCCGGGAACCCAGACTGATTCTCCAGCTGTTCGGCAAGGAGGCCGACCTCATGGCCAGGGCCGCTGAAGAGCTGTCCGCATGCGGCCGCTATGACGGCATTGACCTGAATATGGGCTGCCCCGCCCACAAGGTTGCTTCCTCAGGGGAGGGCAGCGGACTGATGCGCACGCCGGAGAACGCGGTTCGCATCATGTCGGCTGTCGTGAAGGCTTCGCGTCTTCCTGTCAGTGTGAAGTTCCGTTTGGGCTGGGACGACAGCAGCATCAATGTTGTGGAGCTGGCCAAAGCGGCGGAGGATTGCGGCGTTCGGGAAATCACAGTGCACGGGCGCACCCGGATGCAGCAGTATAGCGGCAGCGCCGACTGGTCCTGGATTGCTCGAGTGAAGGAGAGCGTCGGCATTCCCGTGATGGGCAACGGCGATCTTTTCAGCGCGGAGGACGCGATTCGCCAGGCTGCGGAAAGCGGGGTGGACGGCGTGATGCTGGCGCGGGGCGCCCTGGGCAATCCCTGGCTTTTCGGGCAGATCAAGGCCCGGCTGGCAGGGGAGGTCATAGCCGGGCCAACGCTGCATCAGCGCATCGAAACCGCGCTTCGCCATTACGATATGCTTCTTTCCTGGAAGGTGAAGCGGGTGGCGGTGAATGAAATGCGCAAGCATATCGGCTGGTACATACACGGCATGCGCGGCGCGGCGCAGATGCGGGCCAGAATCAACCTGATGGAGGAGCCGGAGCAGGTGCGCGAAGCGCTGCTGACGTTTGAGCACGAGGCATCCAAGGAATTGTAAACGGTTGCAGGGTTTTGGGCCTGCCGCCCGTTACTATGGGGAAAAGGATGTGTTCATATCATGCGAAAGATTGTATCGTTTGTCCTGGCTCTGTGGATGGCGCTGACCATGACTTCCCCCTCCCTGGCGGACGCGGAATTTCTGCCGCAGCTGAGCCAGTGGGAAATCGGCGCTTTGCCCTGGGAGGCCCAGCTGTCCATCAGCCTGGATACGCATATGCCCTTTGATGAGGAACGCACGGAGCAGCTGAACAGGCTGCTGAGCCATGCGGTGATGAAGCTGCGCTATCAGGGACTCAACGGCGAGGTATGGAAGGAACTGTCGTTCCTGGTGGACGATCAGCAGGCGCTGAACATGACCACCCGGGAAACCTCGGAGAGTTGCCAGTTTCAGCTTTCCTATCTGCCGCATGAGACCTTTGTCTGCCAGACGCTTTCGGCGGGAACAGAGCTGAGCCTGTACGGCCTTCAGGGCAATGAGCTCGACCTTTTGGATGATCTGCTGATTGTTCTGGAAAATGCTGAAATCGGTCTGCCCGACTACATGACGGAGAAAAAAATCTCCGAAAAGATCAAGAACATGGGCACCGCCAAGCTGAAACAAACCTTCACCATACCCAAAGGGGATGTGGAGGGGCTTGGCGTCCTGCTGGCGGGGCTCTGCCCGGATGGAAAGGTGAAAAACTTCCTGAACGGCCTCACTTTCTCCGGCAAGCAATCCCTGGTGCTGTGGAAAAACAGCCTGGGTGAAATCATTCGGGTGGATTACAGCGGACAAGCTGGTACGGATGAGGCGGATCTGCGCAAGGTATCGCTGGTCTGGAAGCTCCGGCGGGACGATGAGCAGGTTCGAGACAGCCTCACGCTGAAGACCCCTCGGGTCAAAGGCAGCGGACGCAACAACGTGGTGCTGGAACGAACGCTTTCCCAGACCAGCGAAACCGATTCCACCCTGGAGATAACGTTTAAATATGAAAAGGTTGCGGACGGCGACAAAACGGTGCTTTCCGGGGAGGTGGATCTGGAAAGCCGTGATCGAAAAGGCGAGACCAGCCTGACAGGCAGTGTGGAGGTCAAGCAGCAGCTTCCGGACAGCGATACCGCAGACCGCACGGTTCTGACGCCGAATCTGAGCTTCTCCGGCGACGCGGCAACGCCCGCCGTAGACGGAACGCTTCGCTGGGAGGATTATCGCGGAAAAAGCCTCCAAGAGCGAGCGGACATTAGCATCCAGGTGAACGCCTCGGAATTCTTTGATTGGGAGCTGCGGGAAAACATTGTAGCACTGGATGAGGCCGCCATGCAGCGAATCCTGCGGGGAGCCGAATCCGCGCTTGTACGCCGTTTGGTGCTTGTTCCTCGGGAGGACAGCCTGTTTCTTTCCAATGGTCTGGAAGACGCTCAATGGCAGGAGATTGTGACCGCCGCGCAAAACGCGCTGCAGGAGGAGGTAGCCCCATGATGCAACGAAATGCTGACCTGATTCGCAGGCTGATGTGCTTGATGCTCTCCATTGCCGTGTGCGCAGTGGGGATGGGCGCGGCCTTTGAGACCGAGGAGTACACGCTACCTGAAAAGCTCCAGCGCCAGATTGAGTTTGGCAACGGCGTCAAGGGTGCGGCGGTGCTGTCTGTTGAAGGCGAAAGCACGCTGGCGCAGCTGCTCGCCCCCCTCAGCGGTACGGAAATACAGATTCGCGCCATTCAGTCGGAGGGACAGTATCAGCTGCAATTCTATACGCTGGACGGCGAACGTCAGGTTGGGCTGACGCAGCTGTACGGCAACGACAGCTCCCTGTACTTGCGCAGTGCGCTGCTGCCGAATCTGATATTGACCTGTCCCGTCGGCGCCGACTGGCTGAACAGCCTGCTTGGCCGTGCCGAGGACGCGAATCCCCTTTGGCAAACGGCTGCCCTCAAGCTTTTCTCCATCCCAGAGAGCATCTGGGATGAGGCCTGGGCCCCGCTGCTTCAACCGTATTTAACCGATGTGGAGCTGTGGCTCAACGGCTTTGCCGCAGAACCGCAGGTGCTTGAGCGCCCGGATGGCAGCAAGGTCATGGCCGTGCGCTATGTTATCCCGGTTCAATTGATCAAGGAGCAGGTCAAAGCGCTGCTGAGCCGCCTGTTCAGCGACGAAGCGCTGCTTGCCCTGCTGACAGCGCAGCTTGCGGCCGATCAGCAGACTGCCTATCTGACGCCTGGTTTGCTTTACTATTACGAAGCGGCCATTGATCTTCTGCCTCTGGAAGGCAATATCGTTCTGGAACGCGATCTGTCCACCATGGGCGAGACCCTGGCTACGGAAATGAGCTTCCCGCTGCCGCAGAACAATGCCGGCTGGACAATGCTGACCATCAATCAGGAGGGGGACAATACCAAGCTGACGCTGGATGGTCAGCGTCAGGACATCGCTCTGGAGATGAAGCGGGCTTATACCAGTGATACGGCGGCAACCTATCAAGGAACCCTCCTCGTTGTGCCCGAAGAGGTTAGCGCCGAGGCGCTGGGGGTGGATTTCGAGCTGACCCGGTTGTTTACCCAGACCGTGGATGCGGACACGCGCGCCCACGACAGAACCACTTGGGAGCTGTCCCTGGCTCCGGCGACTGACATGGATCGCAGTCGTACGTTGACTGCCTTTGAACCGATTAAGGCTGAGCTGACCACACACTTCCATAGCAAGAACGCCAAGCGCAATGCGACAACGCTGGAGGTGTCCCTGTCCTATCGGCAGGGCGGCGAAAGCCTGTCGCTGAAGGGAAGCATTGTGACATCCAGCCCTTGGGTTCTGGATAACCTGCCCATGGATGGCGCAGAGGATGTGAGCGCCATGACAGACAGCTACCGTGGTGAAATTCTGCTGCAAATGCTTGCCAACGCGGCTGCCGAGCTGTCCGCCATGCACCCGGACGCGCTGCCTTCTCCTGAAGGCGCAACGGCGACCGATTTGTCCGGCGCGGAATAAGCGCGAAAGGGTATGGGGCAATGAAGAGACTGCTTGTCTGGATCATGGTCTTCCTCATGACCGCGATGCCATTCGCTGCTTTGGCTGAGGACGCCTATGAGCTGCGCATGTCCTGGAAATTGGATGACAGCGCGATGGTATCGCTGTTTCCGGACGGGCCGGAGGAGGAAATCAAGGCGCTGGTGTTGCTGGTCAACAGCCTGGGCTATCAGCTGAGATGGCAGCCCAACGCTGTGTCCTTCGGGATAAGCATGAAGGATGAGAACCTCTTGGAGGTCAGCCTGGCGCAGAAGGACGGTATGCTCGGTATGACCGGCACCATGCTGCCGGGCGGTGTGCTGACGCTCTCGGGAGATGGCTTGCTGTCACAGGACAGTCCGGAGAGAACAAATGCGCTTTTGACAGACGCTCTATCGTCTGCATGGTCGGATATAGCTGTGCTATGGTCTGATTTTCTGAAAAATCTATCCCCACTTGAGGAAACAGGAAATTTTGTTGGCAACGCATTTGCCAACGGCGCCCGACGCAAGCTGTACCGCGTGGATGACCGCGACATCGGTTTGCTGCTTGGCGATTTTGTGGACGTGATCGCGGAGAATCAGGCCCTTGCGGCATGGTGCGATGTGCTGGACATCAGTCTGGCGGATGCTGTGCGAGCGGCTCGGGAGAAAATCCGCGCCGTATCGCTGGCCAATGAATACCGTTATGAAATCAGCATTATCTACGGTGCAGCCGGCGAGCTTATGGGGATATCCGCGACGGCACTGAAGCAGGACGAGCAGGTTGCCACGCTGTCCGCAGGGCTTCGGGAGGATATGCTGGAGGTCGTGCTTGGCTGCGGCATGGAGCTTGCGAATTATTACCTGCGCTTTACGCTCATACGGCAGGAGAACGGCGGAAGCTGGTTTCTCCGGCTCATCAATGACCCGGCGCGCGCGGGCTATGACGCAGTGGCGGATCAAAGCGCTGCGGTGCTGCTGAATGCCTATGGCGGGTATGCCCTGTCGCCAACGGAAAAAGGCAGCGATATCAGCCTGTTTTCGCTGCTGGAGAGCAAGGCGTTTTCCCTCGCGCAGCATGCCCAGGGCCATTGCAGTACGGAGCCGTTTGAGGCAGCTATGGAGGAGCAAATCTTCCTCAATGGAGCGGAAACGCCTTATCTGACTCGTCGTTGGCAGATCGACGCGGTGGAAGCCGCTGTGCCTGACTGGTCGGACTGCGCGGTTATCGACCTTTACGGCAGATCCGATGCCGACATAGAAACGCTCTCACAGATAGCGGAGGAGGGAACACGACGGATGATGGTCAAGCTTCTCCGCCTGCTTCCCTCGGAATTGCTTACCTATATCCTGATGAATGAGCTTGATTGATGAAGTATATCACAAAAAGGCCGGAACGTATTTCCCGCAGCGGGGCGTTCCGGCCTTTTTATGATGCTTACATCTGCTGAACCATGCAGACAGCCTGAGCGCTAATGCCTTCTTCCTGGCCCTCAAAGCCCAGACGCTCCGTCGTCGTCGCTTTAACATTGATGCGCTCCAAGGGAAGCCCCAGGGCAGCTGCGACGTTTTGCCGCATTTGCGGAATATAGGGCAGGAGCTTGGGCCGCTGTGCTACGATGGTAATGTCGGCGTTGGCCACCCAGGCATGATGCTCCGCCATCAGCCTCGCCACATGGGACAGCAGCAGCATGGAGGAAATGCCTTTGTATTGCGGGTCGCTGTCTGGAAAGTGCCGGCCAATGTCGCCCAGGGCCATTGCGCCAAGCATAGCATCCATCAGCGCGTGAAGGGCCACATCAGCATCGCTGTGGCCCCAAAGGCCCCTGGTATGGGGTACGGTAACGCCGCACAGCACCAATGGGCGGTTTTCTGCCAACTGGTGGACATCATAGCCCTGACCAATCCGAAGGTCGGGAAGGCCTTGCGCGGGCTTCAGGAAAGCTTCTGCCATCAGCATATCCTCCGGCGTCGTCAATTTGATGTTGCGGCGATGGCCCGCGGTCAGCTGTACAGGCAGCCCCATATGCTCGACCAGAGAGGCGTCGTCCGTCCCCAGAAAGCCATCCTGAGCGGCACGTAGATGTGCCTGCCTAATCAGCTCCACGGTAAACCCTTGGGGGGTCTGAATGGCCCTCAGCGCGGCGCGATCAGGTGTGCTGACGGCACGTTCATGGCTATCGGCCATTTTCACGGTATCCACGCAGGGAATGGCGGCCACGCCTGTTCCGCGGCTCTCTACGGAGGCCATGACGCGGCGGATGGTTTGACCATCCACCAGGCAGCGGGCAGCATCGTGGATCATGACCTTGTCGCAGGTTTCCGGCAGAGCCTGAAGCCCATGCCATACCGATGCCTGACGGGTTGAGCCGCCATTGGCGATCAGAATAGGGCAGGGGAGCGCGGCGCGGGCAAAGAGATCACGGACAGCCTGTTCGTCTTCCGGGCGGACGGTGACAATCATGCCGTCAACCAGCCCGACAAAGGCCCGCGCGGCGCGCAGGAGCACCGTTTCGTTCAGCAGGGGAAGAAGTACCTTATTGCACTCCGCGCCCATTCGGCTGCCGCTTCCGCCTGCCAGCAGAATAACGTACCACATGGCGATCCTCCCGTCTCAGCTGCGCTCCTGCGCCACGCCTTCATCCTCGGACAAAACGCGGTATAAATCTGCTGCGCTGTCTTTGCGCACCGTCTCCGCCACGGAGAGAATTTCGTACTTTCCGTATCGATCGCCAAAGCGGATGGTCATGATATCGCCGGGCTTGACCTCCGCGCCAGGCTTGCATACCTTGCCGTTAAGCGTTACGCGGCCGCCGGAGCAGGCCTCATTGGCTACGGTACGGCGCTTGATGATGCGGGAAACCTTCAAAAACTTATCAAGACGCATAAAAAGAACCTCCTACGAAAAAACCCGCAGGCCATAACCTGCGGGCATGAACAAAGAGCTGAATTAGCCGTTCACAGCGTCCTTCAGGGCCTTGCCGACCTTGAACGAGGGAGCCTTGGAGGCTTCAATCTGAATTTCCTCACCGGTGCGGGGATTGCGGGCGGTGCGGGCGGGACGCTCCTTCACCTCGAAGGTGCCAAAGCCAACAACCTGCACCTTTTCGCCGGCAGTCAGGGTCTCGGTGACAACCTCCACAAAGGCGTTCACAGCCTTCTCGGCGTCCTTCTTAGCCAGGCCGGTCTTGGCGGCCAGGGCAGCGGTCAGTTCGGTCTTGTTCATGGTTAATTTCCTCCTTGCTTGTTGAACCGTGCCATAGGGCACAGTCTGAAAATATGGTGGGCCTGTAAGGCCCGTTTGATTCAAGCCATAGCGCCGTTCTGGCGCGAGGCACAGTTAAATGAGGCCACAGCTGTTCTGTGCCAATTTAACCTGATTCCAGTATACATCCATTTCTTCTAAAGTCAAGTCCTCCAGCGATTTTCCGGCCGAAATTATGAGATTTTCCATGGCCTTAAAGCGCCGAATGAACTTTTCCGAAGCCCGATGCAGGATTTCTTCCGGATCCTGGCCACAAAGCCGGGCAACATTGACGCAGGAAAAGAGCAAATCGCCCAATTCCTCACCGGGATCGCGCTGTGCCTGAAGCTCCGCCAGCACCTCGTCCGCTTCCTCGTGAATCTTCGGCAGCGCCGCTTCGGCCGTGTCCCAGTCAAAGCCAACCTGCGACGCTTTCTTCTGAACCTTGGCGGCGCGCATCAGCGCGGGAAGTCCCTTCGACACGTCAGCCAGCACGGAGGCCTGGGTGGTGAGATGCTTTTCGGCCTTCTTCAGCTTTTCCCAGTTGGCGGCTACAGCCTCGGCCGTCGCGCAGTGGTCAGCGCCGAAGATATGAGCATGGCGATAGATCATTTTGCGGCAAATGGCAGTGATGACATCGCCAATGGCAAATGTGCCATGGCTTCGGGCCACATGAGCATGGAAGACGATTTGCAAAAGCACATCGCCAAGCTCATCCGCCAGATGGTCCGGATCACCCTCATCAATGGCGGAAACCGCCTCGTAAGCTTCCTCTATCAAATACTTCCGCAGGGATTGATGGGTTTGCTCACGATCCCAGGGGCAGCCCTTATCGCCCCTAAGAATATCCATGATAGCCAGCAAATCCGAAAAGCAGTATCGCTGCCGCCGCTCCAAGGGCGCCGCGGGTATATACAGACAGACCGTATGATCGTAGTGCTTTTGCCGATCCACCTCCATCAATGGCATTCGCTTCGCCTTGCGCGCGGCTTTGACACTGGAGGGAAAGAACAGGACTTCCATTTCCTCGTCGTACAGCTCCGATAACCAAAGCTTCACATCGCCGGCCAGGGCGGGATGATCGAGCTCGACAATCAGCAGGGGCATGCCGGGGTCTGGCGCGGCGCCAGCACAGGCGATGGCGGGAAGAATGCGCAGTCCCTGGGCTGTCAGCTGCGCGGCTGGAACGAGGCTCATGCAGGCGTCGGCACAGCTCACGCCTGCGAGACGAAGAAGTGTGCCATCCTCGGGCTTTAAGGCGTCCAGAACGCCGATGGAGGCGTCGGCAGTCATGTCCATCACTGCGTAGACAAGGGGCTGCAACGCGGCTTCCTGCCATAGTTTGCGAGCAATGGCATCATTCAATTCGTCAAAATCCCAGCAGTCTTCATACAGGCCGTCGAGCGTTTCAAAGGATATATGCTGCACCGTCAGCCAATCCGCCACAGGATGCTGTCCTGTGCGCAGGATCAGCCGCTTTGCGCCGCGAAGCACCTCGGCTGTTTCCAGGGTAAGCAGGCCGGGATTGCCGGGCCCCAGCGAAACGATGGTAATGGTCGGTTTCATGGAATCCACCTCACGCTTTCTTCCTGCGCCTCAGCGCTTTGAAATCATCGGGAGTAACAGCCTTGACGGCCAATGCCATGCCAATGAAGATCGCGATGCCTGCCGTCACCTCGCAGAGGGTCGCCAGCGGATGGGCGGGCAGCGTCTCGCGCATCAGCCAGACAATGACGCCCATCACGGCGGCGGCAATGCCGGGACGAACGATCCACCCGATCCAGTTGAAGCGCATCCTGCCATACTTGACCACATAGTACAGATTGGGCACCATGGACACGGTGTAGCACACGATGGACGCGATGGGCCCGCCGTGAATGTTGACGCCGGGGATTCCCACCAGCACATAGTTCAAGGCAATCTTGCAGGCCACGCCGGCCACCAGGGTATACATGGGGATGCGCTGCTTGTGAAGGCCTTGAAGAATGCTGCTGGTCGCCTGAACCACGGTGAACAGCACCACCGTCATGGCAGAGACGGTGAGCAGCTCACCGCCGATGCGCAGCTGCTCGCCGCTGATGGTACTGCCATAGAAAAAGGACAGAATGGGCGTGGCCAGGACGCTCATGCCGACAGAGCAGGGGAGGCCGATCAGAAAGGCAAACCGCAGCCCTAAATCGCTTTGGCGTGCGATGGCGCCGTAATCTTCTGTGGCTTTGGCGGCGGATATGGCCGGTACCAGGCTCATGGACACAGCCAGGGCCAGGGCCGTGGGGATGTTGATAAGGCGGATGACCATGCCGGTGAAGATGCCGTACAGCGGGCGAGCCTGGTCAATGGTCATGCCTGACACCAGCATGCGATCCACCAGCATCGCGGAATCCACAAACTGCGCTAAAGGAACGATGCAGGCGCTGATGGTGATGGGAATGGAAATCTTTATAAGCCGGGAGGTCAGGTCATGCGCGGCGATCGGTTCATCCTCACTTAGCTGTGGTATGGCGCTGAAAGCACGGCTGCGGCGCAGAAAGAGGATCATCATGTAAAGCAGGGCAAGTCCCTCGACAATCGTAGTGCCGAGCAGCGCCCCGGCGGCTCCGGCGGCAGGACTGACCTGAGCGCCGATGTAGGCCAGGGGCAGCGCCAGAAAGACCTTGCCCACCTGCTCGATCAGCTGGGAGGTGGCGGTTGGAACCATGTTCTGCTGGCCCTGCATAAAGCCGCGGAAAGCCGATAAGATGCATACCAGCGCCACGCAGGGAGCAATGACAAGGAAACCAAGCTTGGCTTCCGGCTGCTTCACCCTGGCGGCCAGCAAATCACTGCCGGCCAGCATGAAGATGGTACAGATCAGCCCCAGCGCCGCCAAAAGGCATAGGGCTATCCGAAAGACCTTGCGGGCATTGCGGGGATCATCCTTGGCCAGGCAATGGCTGACCATCCGAGAAATGGCCACAGGCAGCCCGGCGGAGGATACCGTCAGCAGCAGATTATACGTCGGGAAGACCGCCTGATAAATGCCGAGGCCGTCTGTGCCGATCAACCAGGTCAGGGGAATAACAAACAGAACGCCGACCAACTTGCAAATAATTCCCGCCAAGCCCAGTACAGTCATACCGCTCACGATAGACTTTGATGCTTTTGCCATAAGTGGTGATCCTTTCCTTCAAATAAAGCACGAGCAATCATAGCTATTATACGCCGAAAGGCGCAAAGGTACAAGAGCTGATGGAAAAGTCGCATCAATCCATTCTCACGGCGTCAGCAGTCGCCGCAACAACAGCGGCACGCAAGGCAGACTTCGGTTTGTTTTAGCTCAAGCAAACCGACTTCGGTATTTAATTTGCAAAACCGACCGAAATTTGCTATAGTTGCAGCAAAAGCCCCGCGCAACAAAGCGCGGGGCAAGGAGCATTGCAAATCTTTTATGCATCAGCGTTTTCGGCGCGTTTGACAACAGGAATCCATACTTCAAACCGGGATTGCTGTGAGTCTGGGGATAAATAGACTTCCAGATCAGGACCAACGGCATATTCATAGCCGGAGGTCGGAAGCCACTCTGTCACGACACGCTGCTCCAGGGACTGAATAGCCTGGGGGCACGCGCCTTCACCGGGAAAGACGGCCCATGTCAGGCTGCTAATTTCAAACCGTTCAAGCTCGGGGACGGCATCGTCAGTGGCAACCCCAATGACATAGCGCCAGTTGCTTTCGTGGCACAAGCTTACCCCCAGCAAACCATAGGGCATCTGATGATTCAAGGCCATCAGGCGCTCGATACAGCCGTTTTCGGCAACCCGCTGCCATAGCTTGGGCACGACCGCGAAGTTCTCCTCCAGCCGTTCGCTCAAGGGCTCGCTCCAGCCGACAACCGAAAAGCTTGCTCTATGTTCGATCCGGTAATTCAGCTCCATCCCGCCGCTCAGCGTCAGGTGAAAGCGCAGCTTCGGGAATGCTTTGACCGCCGCGCCATCTTCGCGCACCTTGGAAGGTGCGATGCCGTGCATCTTCTGGAACGCCCGGTTAAAGGAAGTTGCGGATTCATAGCCATATTTGACGGCGGCGTTCATCACGCTCATGCCTGAGGTAAGATCCACGGCCGCCATGGCCATGCGCCTGCGGCGGATATACTCGCCCAGGGGCATATTGGCAATATAGGCAAACATTCGCTGAAAGTGATAGGTCGAGCAGCAGGCGATTTTCGCCAGCGTTTCGCAGGGAATCGCTTCATCCAGATGATCTTCGATGTAGTCCATGGCTTGATTCATTCGATCCAGCCAATCCATTTGGCAATCCCTCCTTTTGACGAAAGTATACCACACTTTGCGGAGCCGAACCTCTTATTTTCAGTGCGGTTCAAGTAAGAAACGAGCAGATTGCCGGAAGGGCAGCCTGCTCGTGTAATTTATTCAAAAACCTGAAAGATACCGCATTTCAGATACTGTGTTTCCGGTGCGCCGGGCAGGATGGGGTGATCCTTGCCCTGGGTGCGAACCTCAACCTGCCGCAGAGGCACCCGCGCGTCATGGGAAGCCTGCCGGACGATCTGCAAAAAAGCGTCCGGCAGAATGTGCTGACTGCAGGAACAGGTTATGAGGTATCCGCCGGGCTTCACCATTTTCATGGCGCGCAGATTGATTTCCTTGTAGCCCCGGCTGGCGCTCTCGATAGCCGCGCGGGTTTTGGTGAAGGCGGGAGGATCCAGAATAACCACATCGTACTTGATGCCCGCTCTGGATTGCTCAGCCAACAGATCAAAGGCGTTGGCTTCCACGAACTGAACGCGGTCCTCCAGATGATTCAGACGGGCGTTTTCTGCCGCGAACGCACAGGCATATGCGGAAATATCAACACCGATCACCGACTTGGCGCCGTAATAACCCGCATGGAGGGCAAAGCTGCCCGTGTGCGTGAAGCAGTCCAGCACGGTTTTCCCCTTCACAAAGGGGGCGATGGCGGCCCGGTTTTCTTTCTGATCCAGGAAGAAGCCGGTCTTCTGCCCTTCCTTGACATCCACCAAAAAATGAACGCCGTTTTCCACCATTTCTACCCGGTCGGGCACCTCGCCGTATAGAAGGCCGGTGGTCTGCTCCAGCCCTTCCAGACGGCGCACGGGTACGTCGTTCCGCTCCCAAATACCCATGGGATGAAGCTCCTCCACAAGGGCGTCCACCACATCCTGTTTAAAGCGTTCCATGCCCAGCGCCAGACACTGCAGCACCAGAACTTCGCCAAAGCAATCCACAATCAGGGCGGGCAGACGGTCGCTTTCCGCAAAGATCAGCCGACAGGAGCGCAGGTCGGCAAAGGTACGGCGGTAGTCGATAGCCTCCCGGACGCGGCGGAAGATGAACGCCCGATCCACGGGCTCATCCTTCAGGGCCATGACGCGCAGGGCGATCTGACTTTGCGGATTATAAAATGCTCGGCACAAAAACTTGCCGCGGCTGGTCTTGACGGCAACCATATCGCCAGGGGTAAAGTCGCCTTCCACCCGGTCGATGTCGCTGCGAAAAATCCAGGGATGGCCATTGTAGACGCGCGCTTCCTTGCCGGGAACCAGGATAGCCGTTGCCATGGCGAATGCCTCCTTAATTATGAATGAAGAAAGCCGGGGCAGCTGCTTGGCCCCGGCGAGGAATTGAACCGTTTACATGGCCGCGCTGATAAAGGCGGCGAACAGGGGATGGGCCTTGTTGGGGCGCGAAATGAATTCCGGGTGGTAAATGACGCCCACATAGAAGGGATGCCCCTCCGCCTCAAAGGCTTCAGGATAGCCGCCCTCCGCGCAGAAACCGGTAAAGCGAATGCCCTTGCTATCCAGCGCATCCACCACACCGGGATCGATCTCATAGCGGTTGCCATGCCGTTCGCGGATGGTATGGCTGCCGTAAATCCGCGCCAGACGGCCTTCCTTCAGCTCCACGTCAAAGCCGCCGTTGCGGGCGGATTGACGGCTGTCATTCACCGTTACGCGGTCAGCGGGAATCCGCACCACCTGAGGCTCACAGGCGTGATCGACCTCGGTGGAATTGGCATGGGGCTGACCCAGCAGGCTGCGGACGGCTTCCACCACAGCCAGCTGCATGCCAAAGCCGATCATCAGGCAGGGCAGCTTATGCTCACGGGCATACCGGGCAGCGCAGATAATTCCCTCCGCGCCACGGTCGCCATAGCCGCCGGGAAGGATCAGTCCATCGTGGTCTGCCAGCTTTTCGGCGGCATTGGCGTCGGTGATATCATCGCTTTCAATCCAGTCCAGCTTGACGGCGACCTGATTGGCGATCCCCGCGTGGGTCAGGGCCTCCGCCACGGACAGATAGGCGTCGTGCAGCGCCACATATTTGCCCACCAGGCCAATCCTGACCTCACGCTGGGGATGGGTGTAGCGATCCAACATTTCCCGCCAGTCGGTCAGGTTCGCGGTGCAGTCATCCAGCCGAAGCTCCCGGCAGACAATGCTGGCCAGACCTTCCTTTTCCAGCAGCAGCGGAACCTCGTACAGGGTATCGGCGTCAGCGTTCTGAACCACGTTGCCGGACTTCACATTGCAGAAAAGACCGATCTTGTCCTTGGCTTCCTTGGATATCTGCACCTCCGTGCGGCAGACGATCACATCGGGCTGGATGCCGATGGAGCGCAGGGCCTTCACCGAGTGCTGGGTGGGCTTGGTCTTCATCTCGCCCGCCATGGACAGATAGGGGAGCAGCGTCACATGAATGAAGCACGTGTCATGCTCGCCCAGCTCCCACTTCAGCTGGCGGATGGCCTCCAGATAAGGAGAGGATTCCATGTCGCCCACGGTGCCGCCAATTTCCACAATGGCGACATCGGCGCCGCTGCGCTCTGCCGCGGAAAGAATCCGATTCTTGATCTCGTTGGTTACATGGGGGATCACCTGCACGGTGCCGCCGCGGTATTCGCCACGGAGCTCCCGCTCCATGATGGTCTTGTGAACCTTGCCGGTGGTCGTGCTGGCCTCGCCGTGAAGGTTCTCGTCAATAAAGCGCTCATAATGGCCAAGATCCAGGTCGGCAGCCACGCCGTCATCGGTGATAAACGCCTCGCCATGCTGCAAAGGGGACAGCAGACCCGGATCCACATTGTAGTACGGATCGCACTTCTGCATGGATACCTTGTATCCCCGAGCCTTCATCAGACGCCCCAGGGAAGCTGCCGTGATACCCTTGCCCAAGGAAGAAACCACGCCACCGGTGACAAATACGAACTTCGCTGCCATTACGAATGCTCCTTTTTCCGACGTATGATCGCGTGAAAACACACACTGATTTATTCTAAAGTTTTCGCGGGGTGATGTCAAGATGTTCCGAGCGATTTTATGACGTTTTTTGGCGGGAGCCAAAGCGCTGCCGGTCGACTTTTTGCAGATTGTGGCGGCGCGGACAGCATCTTCCGCATTGAAAGCAATGATATTTTGTGATACAATAGATGATGAACATCATATGGATAGGAGCTGTCCTATGACCGGAAAGAAAATTCTGACGCTGCGCAAGGAGACGCAAACGGCCCTGCTGATGCTGCTGGACGCCGTCATGGCCAATGTTTCCATGCTGCTGGCGCTGCAAATCTATTTTGATATGAACGCGCCCCAGGGGCATATCCTCCATGTGCTTCGGGTTGCGCCGATTCTGACCGCGGCGACTGTCGGCGCGCTGTACGCCATGGGCCTGTATCGGACACTGCTTCGGTACGCCAGCGTCGATACGCTGATTCAGATCGCTACCGGCACCCTGATGGGGACAGGCGTCACCTACCTGGCGTCCTTTGTATGCTATCACCTCTATACGGAGGTCAACCTGTTCCTGATGCCCCGGCCCGTATACCTGGTGCAATGGCTGCTGATGCTATTTCTGACGGGCGCGAGCCGGTTCAGCCTGCGGATTGTCGGCCAGGCGGGGCATACCGGCCTCTGGTTCAACAAAAAGCATGCCAAAAGAATCATGATCGTGGGCGCTGGCTGGGCTGGCGCGCAGGTACTGCGGGATGTTCAGGCGGGCCGTTATGGCGACAGCGCGGTGATTCTGATGGTGGATGATAATCCTGACAAGGAAAACACCCGAATCGGGCGTGTGCCAGTGCGCATGGATACCGCCAGGGTGAAGGCGTATGCCGGGCAGTACGCCATCGACGAGATCATTATTGCCATCGCTACGCCGCAAAACGACTTGACGCCCCTGATTCATCAATGCCTTGAAACCGGCTGCAAGGTGCGGATGTTTTCCGCGCTGCAGGATATGAGCGGCAGAGGGCGGGTTCGGGATATCAACGTGGCCGATTTGCTCTGGCGCACCGAGACTCAGCTGGACATGGATGAGACCCGGCAGTTCTTCGCGGGCAAGCGGGTATTGATTACGGGCGGAGGCGGCTCCATCGGCTCGGAGCTGTGCCGGCAGATCATGGCCTTTGTGCCCAGCTGCCTGGTGCTGTATGACATCAGCGAAAACTACATTTATGAGCTTTATTATGAGTTGGAGGAAAAGTACGGCGCTATGGTGCGCAACACCGTGTTCCTGCGCGTCGGCTCCATCCGGGACGAAGAAACCCTGGATCGGGTGTTCAGCGAATTCAGCCCGGAAATCGTCATCCATGCCGCGGCGCACAAGCATGTGCCCCTGATGGAGGACAGCCCCGAGCAAGCCGTCAAGAATAATGTTTTCGGCACCTACAACGTAGCTAAATGCGCCGTGGCTCACGGGGTCAAGCGCTTCGTCATGATCTCCACGGACAAGGCTGTCAACCCTACCAATGTGATGGGAGCCAGCAAACGCATGGCGGAGATCATTATTGAAGCGATGCAGAAGCGGGAGAAGACGCAATTCACAGCGGTGCGCTTCGGGAATGTGCTGGGCTCCCACGGCAGCGTTGTGCTCAAATTTGAAAGCCAGATCCGCGCCGGCGGCCCCGTCACCCTGACGCATCCCGACATCATTCGGTATTTCATGACCATACCCGAGGCGGCGAGCCTGGTGCTGCAGGCGGCGTCCATTGCCAAGGGAGGCGAACTGTTTATTCTGGATATGGGCAAGCCCGTGAAAATCCGCGAACTGGCGGAACGAATGATCCAGCTTTATGCCGATCCCACCATGCCGCCGGTGGAAATCGTCTATACCGGCCTTCGCCCGGGAGAAAAGCTTTATGAGGAGCTTCTGCGGGACGAGGAAAATTCCACGGCAACCAGCAAGGAGAAGATTTTTGTGGCTAAGCCTGAACAGGTGGCCTGGTCCCAGGTGGAGCATATGCTGACATCGCTGGAGCGCTGCCTGAACGAGGGCGGCGATATCCGTCAGTGTATGCACGCGCTTCTCCCGTCCTTTAAGGAGCCTGACGAAATCAACGGCGAGCGGGCGAAGCTCCCCGAGGACGCGCCGCAGCAGGTATCGGGCGCTGTTGGCGCGTGAGTTTGTTCGATCGTCACTGGTTTTTGCATTGACAGCTTTCTGGCTATTCATTATAATCAAGTCGTTTCTAAAAATATTGGTGAGAGCGAGGCCTTCGTACATGAACTGGTCTGAAAGGGCGACCCGCGCCATTGAGGCGCTGCTGGATTTTGCGCAAGGGCATGATTTGTATGAAGCCGTTGATCGGCCCTACGAGCGGAACCTTCTGCTGGATGCGATGGGCATGGATGCGCCGGAGGCGGAGGCGACGCCTTCCGACGTCATCCCTGCTACCGCCACGCCTTTGCTGAAGGCGCTGTGCGATTTGGCGGTGGAAAAGGGCCTGATTGAGGATTTGGGATACGCCCGGGAGCTTTTCTCCGCCAGGCTCATGGGTCTGCTGACCCCATCGCCCAAGGAAGTTCGCGATACCTTCCGCACCCTGCTGGATGCTGGTCAGGCGGAGGCAGCGACGCAGTACTTCTACACCCTGTGCCAGGCGTGCGATTATATCAAGGTGGACGCCATTGCACAGAATGTGCGCTATTTTGCCGACAGCCCGGCAGGGGAATTGGAAATTACCATCAACCTCTCCAAGCCTGAAAAAGACCCCAAGGAGATTGCCAAGCTGAAGAACGCGCCGTCGGTGGGATACCCCAAGTGCATGCTTTGTGTGGAAAATCCCGGATATGCCGGCCGGAGCAATTTCCCCGCGCGTCAGAACCATCGGGTCGTTCCGCTGCGGCTGGCCGGGCAGGACTGGTATATGCAGTATTCCCCCTACGCCTATTACCCGGAGCACTGCATCGTCTTCAACAGCCGGCACATTCCCATGAAGATTGACCGGGGCACCTTTGAGCGGCTGTTCAGCTTTGTTGGGCAGCTGCCGCACTACATGCTGGGCAGCAACGCCGATCTGCCCATCGTTGGCGGCTCCATCCTCAACCACGATCACTTTCAGGGCGGGCGGTATCATTTCCCCATGGATCAGTGCGGCGTCAGGGCGACGCTGACTTCTCCCAATCCGGAGGTGTCCGCCTGCGTGCTGGACTGGCCCATGGCGGCCGTGCAGCTTTCCGGCACCAACGCAACGGCCCTGATTGACGAGGCCGAGCGCATCCTCAACGCCTGGCGCGGTTATTCTGATCCTGCCTGCGATGTGCTGGCCGAGACCGACGCGCCCCATAATACCATTACGCCCATTCTGCGCAAGGTCAACGGCGTGTACCGCCTGAACCTAGTGCTGCGCAACAACCGCACCAGCGCGGAGCATCCCCTGGGCATCTTCCATCCCCACGCGCCGCTGCACCATATTAAGAAGGAGAACATTGGCCTGATCGAGGTCATGGGTCTGTTCATCCTTCCCGGGCGGCTGAAGACGGAGTTGGCCCTGCTTCAGGAATTTCTCATCGGTCAGCGCCCCATGCTGCGGCCCGATGACAGCGATCCCTGCGCCAAGCACTACGATTGGCTGGAACAGATTATCCGTGAGAACGGCCTTTGCCAGGATGCCGATGAAGCCGAGGCGCTGCTGCGTGCCGAGGTGGCTAAGGTCTGCGCTCAGGTATTGGCCGATGCCGGCGTCTACAAGCAGGATGAACAGGGACTAGCAGGAATCAAGCGCTTCATGGCAACCGTGGGGTATAAAGGATAAGCCCGTAAAGGAAATAAATAGGGCGGGGGAGTCAGCACCACTTCTCTGCCTTCGGTCTATCGAAAAAGGTTCTGAGAGGTGTCGTGCGTGGGGCCCGCAAACCCGCTGTCTGCTCCTCAAAAGCTGACGATAGGAGCGTCACTTTTGCACTTTTTAGAAAGAAAGCTTCCTTACACAAACGAACGGTCGGGAGAACGGCTTTGCCGTTCAACCAGTAAGCGAGTGCAAAACTCAAAAAAGTGGCATATGCCACTTTTTTGAGTTGCTGAGGGCAGAGGAGTCAGCAAGCTCCTTTGCCCTGTTTTTCATGAACCCTTTTTCTTCAAAACGCCCGCGCAGACAATGGCGAGTCCCAGGCCCAATGCGATCCATGGCCATGCCGCGGCCGCAAATTCCGTAAGCATCACAATCATCCTCTCTGGCTTTACTCATGCCATCCGCGATTCTGCCGGAAGTGACGGGCGCTCTTTTCCAGCCGTATAATAGCGTAGACCTGCATACCGATGCAGGCGCCTAAAAGCGCCAGCAGCAGCGGAAAAGCGCTGCAAAAGAGAGCATAAGGCGCGTCCAGCGCGTAATCAGCGGCGAACAAGCTGATAATATTACCAGTATTGAGAATACAAAGCACCAAGAGCGGCAGCAAGCAATACTCAATGCGCCGGATATGCCGAAGATGCGAATCGGCATCCGAGTACATTTCAAAGGGCGTATCCAGTGCCTTTCGCCGGAAGTAGCCCCAATAGGTGAAGCGGGCAATCAGCTGAACACCCATATCCTCCAGAAAATCGAGATAGTCCTGCTGCTTGACGGAAAACGCGGTACCCTCCAACGCCTGCAAGGCGTACTGGTATTCCCCGGGTTCCCCATATTCAAATTCATAACGGCAAAAACCGACCCGTACCAGGTTCCAGCCCTGCCGCGCCTGGTCATTCAACCATTGCTGCTCCCGCTCATAATCCCAGATGAAGAAGATCTTACGCTCTTCCTTACGCCTCATCCTTCCAACCTCCCGTCAGTTTCTCGCCGTTGCTGGTCAGCTCCCTCAGACGTTCCAGCTCTTTTAAAACAACAGCGCGTCCTAAGGTCGTGATAACATACTCCTTTTTCCTGCCGCCTGACGACACTGTAGGAACAGCGTTAATCCACCCTCTTTCCAGAAGCGTGTTAAGCGCTCCGTAAAGTGTACCGGGCGCCAGCCGAATCCGTCCTTGACTCAAATGCTCGGTATTCTGCATG
>CANOHT010000019.1 GCA_947565865.1 uncultured Clostridia bacterium | reverse complement strand
CACTACAGGCGGGCTTGCTTTATTTCTTCGTGCCGCTGCCCAGCGTAAACGCGGTCATTAGCAACCCGATGACGATCAGCACAATAGACAACGTTTCAAACGTAGTCACTGCACATCACCTCCCCGCAGCTTTTGTATAGCCCGGGGAGCTCAAGCGCCTGTAGGAACCTTCCTGCCGTTTTTTACTATATCATATTTTGACATTTTATGCAATAGTGCTATTTTGCTGCTCTGATAAAATGAGGGCGGTGAGGAGGGGATATACTTTGTTCCCAGACCTCTTTGCTGCTTTCTACGTGGAGAAAGCAGCGTCTTTATCGCTCACAGCCCCGCAAAGGGCAAAATCATCAAAATATCCTTAATTTCCGCACTCTATGCTGATCGCATTGAAAATATCCAGCAAATCATCCACCCGCGTGGCCTTCTTTTCCTCGCCGGACTTGTCCAGCACGGCGTGGCCCTGGTGCATCATCAGCAGGCGGTCGCCGTACTCCACGGCGTGGCGCAGGTTGTGGGTGACCATCAGCGTTGTCAGGTGCTTTTCGCGGACAATTCTGTCCGTCAGCTGCATCACGATCTCTGCCGTCTTGGGGTCCAGAGCGGCGGTGTGCTCGTCCAGAATCAGGAAGTCGATGGGCGTCAGGGTCGCCATCAGCAGGGCCAGGGTTTGCCGCTGGCCGCCGGAGAGGTTCCCAACGGGCACACCCAGCTTGTCCTCCAGCCCCAGACCCAGCGGAGCCAGCATGTCCCTGTACGCGCCGACGCGCTTACGATTCGCGCCAGGGGTCAGGCCGTAGAAGCGCCCCTTGTGATCGGCCAGGGACAGATTTTCCAGAATGGTCATGGTGGGACAGGTGCCCATGGCGGGGTTCTGGTAGACCCGGCCGATGCGGCGGTAGCGGCGGAAGTCCTTCATGCGGGTGATGTCCTGGCTGTCGATGAGGATGTGTCCGGCGTCCACCGGGATGGAGCCGCAAAGCAGGTTCAGCATACTGGTCTTGCCGCTGCCGTTGCTGCCCACCACGGACACGAAGCTGCCGCTCTCGATGGTCAGGCTGAAGTCGCTGAACAGGCAGGTCTCATGGATGGTGCCGGGGTTGTAGGTCTTTTGAATGTGGCGAAGCTCAAGCATGGATGCGCACCTTCTTCCGCTTGACTTGGGAAATAACGAGGATCAGCAGGAACAGCACGGCGGTGACCAGCTTCATGTCCTGGGCTTCCAGGCCGCAGGAGATGGCGACGGATACGCAGGCCTTGTACAATACCGAGCCGATGATGACCATGGTGGTGGACTTCATCCAGCCCAGACGCTTGAACAGGTTGGTGCCGATGATGACCGAGGCCAGGCCTGTCACCATGGTGCCTGTGCCCATGGAAATATCAAAGGAGCGCTGGTGCTGAGCCATCACCGCGCCGGACAGGGCGACCAGGGCATTGGCCAGCATCAGGCCGACGATCTTCACGTTGCCCACGTCCCGGGCCAGGGTGGTGACCACGGAGGCGTTGTCGCCCGCCGCCCGGAGCAGGAAGCCCGCCTTGGTGCGCAGGTAGCCGTCCAGCAGCCCCTTGGCGATCAGGACGATCAGCAGAATCATCAGCACCGTGGCATAGGGCGCGATCCAGGCGGGGAGGGATTTGGTAAAGCCGTTGCGAAAAAGGGTCTCGCAGGAGAAGAAGGGCAGGTTGGCCTTCCCGGCCAGACGCAGGTTGATGGAATACAGCCCCGTCATGGTGATGATGCCGCTGAGAAGGTCGCGCACATGGCAGCGCACATGAATCAGGCCGGTAACAAGCCCGGCCAGGGCTCCGGCGGCGGCGGCGGCCAGCAGGGTTACGGCCGGATGCACTCCCTGCAGGGTCAGCACGGCCGTGATGGCCGCGCCCAGGGGGAAGGAGCTGTCCACCGTCAGATCCGGGAAATCCAGAATGCGGTAGGTGATCAGCAGGCCCAGGGCCAGGATGCCGTAAATCAGCCCCTGCTCCACCGAGCCAGTGATGATGTTGATAATGGCTGTGATACCCATGCGCTCAACCTGCTTTCATTCCTTTGCGTCATGGCCCGGCCGGAAACAAGCTGCCTCCGGCCGGGCTTCCAAATGGTCGCGGTTACTCCTGGGGAGCCTCGTCGGCGGTGACGGCGTTGGCGCGCTCGGTCAGCTCCGCGGGGAGAGTCAGGCTGAAGTCCGCCATGGCCTGCTCGTTGATATAGAGATAGGAGTTGCTGATGGTCTCGTAGGGCATTTCCTGAGCGGTGATTTCGCCGCGCAGCACCTTGGCGGCCATGCGGCCGGTCTGACGGCCCAGTTCCACATATTCCAGCCCCTCGGAGGCCACGCAGCCCAGCTTCACCTGCTCAATCTCGCTGCCGAAGACGGGCTTGCCGGCTTCCTTGGACATTTCCAACACCAGGGGCAGGTAGGAGACGACAGTATTGTCGGTCAGGTTGGTGGTGCAGTCCACCTGGGGCAGCAGGGCGTCCAGAGCCATGGGAAGGTCGCTGCCCATGGAGATGCCCTGATCCACGATCTCAAAGCCGTAGGCGGGCGCCAGTTCCTTGTACAGGGCCAGGGTGGAATCGCTGTTGGTTTCGCTGGTGGTGTGCAGGATGCCGATCTTGGTGGCCTCGGGCATCATGGCGCGGATGAGCTTCAGCTGAGCTTCCACGGGCAGGGCGTCGGAGGTGCCGGTGACCTGGCCGGGGTTCTCGCCGTCACTGCCAGCCAGCTGGGCGGCCACGGGATCGGACACGGCGGTGTAGATCACCGGAATGCCCTTGTCCTGGGCGGCGTTGAAGGCGGCCTGGGCAACAGGGGTCGAAATGGCGCAGATCATATCGCTGTCGGCGGCGAACTTGTCCGCGATCTGGGCGCCGATGCCGGTATCCGCCTGGGCGTTCTGGATGTCGAAAACGACGTTGACGCCCTCCACGAAGCCTTCCTCCGCCAGGCCCTCAATGAAGCCCTGACGGCAGTTGTCCAAGGAGCCATGCTCGGCAAACTGCACGATGCCGATGCGGTAGACCTTGTCGCCTTCGGCGGCGGCCAGGGTAGCGAAGGAGAACACCAGGGCAAGGGTCAGCGCCAGGGAGATAAGCTTGTGCATGGACTTCATCATGAGATACCATCCTTTCGTTCGTCGGTGGGGGAAGGCTGAAATAGAAAAACGCCTCAGTCTACCTATCATAGACTGAGGCGGTATTCCCGCGGTGCCACTCAGCTTCGTTCCATCGAAGGGAACGCGCTCGTCATCGCATACACATGATATGCGCCGCCTGGATAACGGGTGCGGTTCCCGTTTCTCCCTACCCGGCTTTTGCCGATTCGGAAGAACCCTCAGGAGTCCATTCGCTCCAACCGCACGCGCCGCCGTCCCACTATCAGCGACTCCCTTGACCGTGCTAAGAGGGAGGTACTACTCTCCATCGCAGGTTTCTTTGGATTGATGTCAGCATACACCATGGCGCGGCGGCTGTCAAGAGGAAAATGTTGTTTTTCTCATGTTTTTTCACCAGAAGGTGAACATCCTTCCCAGCCGGGCCTCAGCAAACAATAAAAATCCGCCGAATAGAACCGGCCGCGACCGTACAGCGTCTGTACCAACGGCAGGGAGGACGAGACGGCGGACGGCGTTGGCGGATCAGCTTCCAAGGCGCGCTCAGCATCCCAGCGTTTTTCTTGCCGCAGCCATCATATCCAAGGGACTGATGCGCATACAATCCGCCACGGACTGAACCGTGCCGCTCCCCAGAAGCGGCAGGCACATCATCTCACCCAGCCAGTAAACGATTTTGTCCTTCTTCCAAAGGCTGAAATAGGCGTCAAGCGCTTGTGCGTCAATGCGTATCGCCCCCTGTTCGAGCCAGCCGTCAAGCCTTGCTCCCCAAAGCTTGAGCGCTTCGCGCATACGATGCAGTTCGGTCTGGGACAGAGCGCCTTGCGTCAGCTGCTTCTGGCACAGCATGGCTCCGCCCTCCGCCTGAAGCTGCAGGGCGGCGTCCTCCGCCAGATCACGCAGGTTCCGCATGTCATGAATCGGCTTGGAGGGGTGAAGACGCCAGTAGCCCACATGGTGCAGCTCGTGGCGCAGGGTAGGGATTTGAAATCGGACAGGTATTTCTCCTGATCGCTGCCGTCATGGGGAAACCATGGGCATGGGGATGGGTCGATGATGATATAATCGTCTTCCGCAAGCCCTGCAACGCCGACGAAGGGAAACACGCGCACGTCTTCCACGCCCGCATAGGCTTCTGGGGGCAAAAAGCGCGCCGTATTCTCGCTGACCTGATTCAGATCAATCTTCTTGAAGGAATGCAGATTCCGAATGATTTCGTCCTGATGCTGGTGCATGACCATGCCGTCGATATGCAGCAGGCTGCGAAGGTACTCGCCGGGTGACAAGGATGCTGGCTATTCGTCAGCATGCTGGAACAGGCTGACAAATACCGGATGACGGAACAGCGCTGCAAAGTCATCGGCTTCCTGTTCCCACTGTGGCAGCACGGCATCCATCAGGAACATGTCATACACAAGGCGCGTCACTCATTCCTTCCAAAGAAAAAGCCTCACCCGGTTCATATCAGAAACCAGGTGAGGTCATCGTGCGGTCGACGGGACTTGAACCCGTACCCATTGCTGGACACGCCCCTCAAACGTGCGCGTATGCCGATTCCGCCACGACCGCGTATCATGGACAACGCTAACGATTATACTGCTTTCATTTGGTATTGTCAAGCCCTTCTTGGGGAAAATCTTGGGCTTTGCGGCAAGGATACGGATCATCATGGGCATTTGGTTGACGGCTGTGGAAAAGACTGGTATAATGAAGAAAGGAAGACAGATTATGGAGAAGGAATTGTCCGTGAGCCCTGTGGCTCGTCTGCTGCAGGGGATGCTGATTGGTACAGGCGCAGTGCTGCCGGGAGTTTCAGGCGGCGTCCTGATGGTGATTTTCGGGCTGTATCAGCCGCTGATGGCGATCCTGGCGCATCCTGTCCGCGGCCTGCGCGATGGCCTGCGCCAGCTTCTGCCCGTTCTGCTGGGCATTGTGCTGGGTATCCTGGGCATCGCCCGATTGCTGGGCTTTCTTCTGCACAGCTATCCGGAGCCGTCCGTGTGTCTGTTTGTCGGCATGATTGCCGGGATGCTGCCTTCTCTTTTCAAAGAGGCGGGGGAAAGGGGACGGAGCTCCGCGGCATGGATCGCGCTGATGGCGGCATTCGGCATAACGCTGACGCTGCTGCTGATTTTTCGGGTGATCCAGGTAACCATTATCCCGGGCTTCCTGTGGTATGTGTTTTGCGGCTTTTGTCTGGCACTGTCGGTGATTGTGCCGGGGCTGAGCTTTTCCACGCTGCTGATGCCTCTGGGGCTGTATACGCCGTTCATCGAGGGAATCGGGCGTCTGGATATGACCGTCCTGCTTCCGGGCGGGCTGGGCGCGGCGCTGACCATGGCGCTGCTGGCCAGGGGCGTGGCCTGGCTGCTGGAGCGGCGCTATGCGATGGTGTTCCACGGCGTGATCGGTGTGGTGATGGCGGCGACGCTGGTCATCATTCCCTTCGACAGCTTTGTCCGGGGATGGATGTCCAGCGCCGTCAATCTTGCCTGCGCTGCGGCGGGCGCGGCGACGGCCTGGGGCATCGAGCGGCTGAACAAGCCCGCGCCGTGATGGATGAATACAAAAGAGGAGGTCATGGCAATGAGACGATGGCTTATGCTGCTTCTCGTACTTTTTCTGCCCATGGTGGCCTTGGCGGAAGCCCCGGCCCTGACGATCGACTGTCAGGGAAAGGTAACGGGCTTCCAGGAAAACAAGCTGACCATCCATAGCGAACGGGCCCAGACGCTGACGCTGCGACTGGAACAGCGTGGCAATGTTTGGCGCACCATGAGCATTTCAGTGCGGGCGGGGGAAAACGTGCTCGCCTGGGACGGCCTGGGGGAGAATGAGGAGCGTCTGCCGGAGGGAAAGCTTGACCTCGTCGCTCTGACGGCGGACGGCGGGGAGGTCTGGCGCGGGGAGCTCACGGTGGGCCGCAGCGAGAACGCGGTGCTCTATGCTCTGCCCTTCTCGGACATCCTATATCAGGAGAGCGACTGGTTCGCGGAGGCCTGCGCTGTCCGTCAGGGCACTTTGATGGTGGAAATCTATCAGGGGGAGCGGCTCCTTGATACCCGGCGCCAATCGGTAAGCAGCGGCGCTCCCTTCAAGCTGCGCTGGAAGGGCAAGGTGGGTCGGGATGATCTGCCGGAGGGCACATACCGCCTGCGCTACTATATGGAAAAGTCTCCGAACTGGGTTCGGGACATCACCGTGGAGGTTCGAGCCGGCGCGGCGCCGGTGCTGCCGGTAACGGTCACAGGGGCCGTTCTGCCATCGGACGGGGATGATGACGCGGCCATCTGGCGCATTATGCAGAAGCCTTCGGTGGTGGCGGATGTGGCGGCGGTCTCCCATCAGAAGGTCTATGCCGGGCCCGGCAAGTCCGCTGAGGTCCTGGGAACCTTCCATGGTCAGTCCCAGGGCATGGAGGTGTTTGAAATCCGTGAGGACGGCTGGGCCAGGGTGGGCGGCTGGAATCACGAAACCGGCGATTATGTGGAGGGCTATGTCCCGACAAGCAATCTGAAGGTCGTGACGCCCAATGCGGATTACGGCGTCCTGGTGGACAAGCGTACCCAGCGCATGGCCGTGTTCTATCGCGGCGAGCGAATCGCGGAGATGACCATTTCCACAGGGCTGGTGGCCCGGAACAAGATGATCCGGGAGACGGCGGCCGGCGCGTTCCTGACGTTGGAGCACATGGAGCCCTTCAGCATGGAGGGGAAGAAGTACGAGCACGTCATCCGCTACGATGGCGGCAACCTTATGCACCAGCTGCCCTATCGCTGGGTCTCAGGCTGCAAGGATTATACGGAGGGCCAGAGTCAGCTGGGACAGAAGGCCTCCCATGGGTGCATACGCATGGATCGCCTGCCGGGGGAGAGCGGCGTGACCGCCTACTGGCTGTGGACGCATCTGCCCTGGGGCTCCCGGGTTATCATCCTGGATGATCCCGCCCAGCGGTTGGAGCAGGCAGCGGCCGTTGCTGCCGGTCGATTGCCGGTGGGCCAGGTTCGCAGCGAGGCCGCAACGCCGCCCCTCATGCTGCCGCGGGAGACCGAGCTGTGCCTGACGGTGGGCGGCGACGCGGTAATCGGCACCCGGGAAGCCTGGTGGGATAAGACGGAATCGCTGCCCTCCTATCTGGCGCGCAGCGGCATGGACTACCCCTTCAGCGGCCTGTATAAGGTCTTTGCCGAGGACGACATGACCTTCGTCAACCTGGAATGCGTCCTCAAGGAGGACAAGAGGGGGGAAAAAACGGACAAGCTGTATCGCTTCCGCGGCCTGCCCTCCTACGCGGCGGTGCTTGCCGAGGGCTCGGTGGAGCAGGTCTCCATCGCCAACAATCATCACATCGACTATGGCGGCGCGGGCATGGATGCCACCCGTCAGGCGCTTGAAGACGCGGGTATTCCGTACAGCGGCTACGGCTATACCTGGGTGTGGGAGAAGGACGGCCATCGCGTGGGCTTCGGCGGCTGCCGGGAAACCGTGTACCGGCAGAACAAGCGAATCATCGCCCAGGATGTGGCAAGCCTGCGCGAACAGGGCTGCGATGTCATCATTTACGCCTGCCATTGGGGCAAGGAATACAGCCCCGGCCACAACGAGCTTCAGATGGAAATGGCCCGGGCGGCTGCGGCTGCGGGGGTGGACATCGTTGTGGGCGCACACCCTCATGTGGTGCAGGGCGTTGATACGGTGGATGGCACGGTGGTGCTGTGGAGCCTGGGCAACCTGGTGTTCGGCGGCACTCATGACATGACCACCTTTGACGCCGCGCTTGCGCGGATCAATCTGCGCTTTGGCGCGGAGGGCTATCAGGGCTGCACGGTGCGCATGCTTCCTATTCTGACCAGCACCTCGGCGGACATCGGGCTTAACGATTTCCGCCCCGTCCTCGCCAAGGGCGCCGATTATGAGCGAATCTGGCAGAAGATTCAGGCGGACAGCGGTCTTTGGCTGTCGGAGGCCATGTGGTTTCCCGCGCGGTAAACGCTTGCCTTGCGGCTCGCTTTCTCTTGGGAAAGCGAGCTTTTTTTGCGCCGTAAGGAAACCTTTGCCGCGATGAACGCCGGGAGAAATGGAAATAGTACGCGTGATGAAGGAAGGCGGGATGCGCGGATGAATAGGGTGCGGGCGACACGATGGATGCTGCTGATTACGGCGGCGGCGGTGCTGCTGATGCAGCTGATTCCCTGGGCTGTCAGGTGCGGACGGCCCACGGAGCGGGAGGCGAGGGTGACGCTGTGCAGCGTCACCCTGGGCAACGTGGAGCGGATTACGGCGGCGTCCGGCGTTTTGCGCGGGCGGGGGGAATATGCGGCGATGTCCCCCGCGGCGGGCGTCGTCAGCGCGGTGTATGTGTCGGCGGGGGATCGGGTGAAGGCGGGGCAGGCGCTGTACCGGATGAACGGCGAGGCGCAGGAGCGCGCTGTGACCGCTGCCCTGAGCCGACAGGAGACGGGGGAAACGCTGGCTGTTTTTCAGCAGGATTTGGCCGCAGGATGGCGGCAGGCCGTGGAGCTTGAAAGGGGCGCGGCTGTTCAGCAGGCAGGGGAGGCCATGGAAAGCCTGACCGTGCGCGCCCAGTCGGATGGCATTGTCCGTGCGGTGAACGTAGCTAAGAACGGCGTGGCTGCGGCAGGGATGCCCGGAGTGACGCTGAGCGAGGAAAGCCAGGAAATCCAGTGCGCCATGGTGGAAAAGGACGCGGCGGACATCGCCCCGGGCATGAGCGCGCGCATCCTCTGGAATGGACAGGTGCAGACCAGGGGCGTGGTGACGGACATCGGAACGGTTACGGCGGTGGCCGGACAAAGTGTTTGTCCGGTGACTGTGACGCCGGAGGAGCCACTCGAGCTGCCCATGGGAGCCAAGGTGGAGGTTGAGATCATCCGCGAGCGGGCGTATCAGGTGCCGGTGCTGCCGGTGGAGGCCGTCAGCGACCGGGATACGGTGCGCTGGGTGGCGGACGGCCGCTGCTATGAGATGCCCGTGACGGTGCTGATGGCTGACGAAACATGCTGCTGGGTTGATATGCCCCGGGATACGGCGGTGGTTCTCTCCGGGGAAGATACGGTGGCGGGACAGCGGGTACGGGAGGCGGCGCCATGAAATTGACGGATGCGGCCTGGCTTTCAGGAACCAGCCTGATGAAAAATCCCCTGCGGACCGTATTGACCATACTGGGGCTGGCCGTTGGCGTGGCGGCTGTGCTTTCGGTGGTCACCCTGGGCGCGGCGGGACAGATTCAAGTGGAAAACGAGATTGACAAGCTGGGCGTGGACAAGGTATGGATCACTGTGGAGCAGGGGAGCGGAGGTCGTCTGACGCCGAACAGCGCTGAAGCTGTCGAGGCAGCGGCCCGAGCGGACGCCTGCGCCACCGCGTACACGGCAGGCGCGGCGCTCTATCATGGCCAGGCGGCGGCTGTCACCGTGGCGGGCTATGACGGGGGTGTGAGCAAGGTGCTGCATCCGCAGCTGTCGGCTGGCAGAATGTTCATGCCCCGGGAGTTTGACGAGGGCAGGCCCGTCGCCCTGGTGGATCAGGCGCTGCTGGAGCTGTGGGGCGAGGAGGTGCTGGGGCAGCGGATTGAGCTTGGCAATCGCATGGTGACGGTGGTGGGCGCGCTGCAGCCCATTGCCGGTCAGGCTGCCGCGGGTACAGTTTATCTGCCGCTGAAAACGCTGCTGGATACCTATGCCGGGAGCGGTGTCAGCGAGATTACCATGGCCGTCCCGCGGGGCGTAAAGGCGGACGACGTGGCCGCGATGGCGCTCTCCGCCCTGGGGGACGGCTATCGGGCGGCGACGCTGCAAAACGAGATCGACGCAGCAAGGTCGGTCATCAGGATTTTTGTGATGGTGCTGGCCTGCGTGGCGGCGGTATGCGTCCTCACCGGCGGCATCGGCGTGATGAACATTCTGCTGGTATCCGTTCGGGAGCGCCGGCGGGAGATCGGGCTGATGAAGGCGGTGGGCGGCACGGCGCGTCAGGTCGCGGCGCTGTTTCTGCTGGAGGCCATGGGTTACGCGGTGATGGGCGGTATCCTGGGCATGATGATAGGCATGGGGATGATTCGCGGCTTCGGCTGGCTGATCGGGCTGGATACGGCGCTGTCACCGGCCACGGCAGCCGTCACCCTGCTGGGGGCGGCGCTCCTGGGCGCGGGCTTCGGCGTGCTTCCCGCCATCCGCGCCTCCGCCATGCAGCCGGTGGACGCCCTAAAGCAGCAATAGCGAGGGCAGGAAAGCTTTGACATTTTTATACGCTGCCGCCGGTCGGACGGCCAGCGTTTTCCGGGCCGTTCGTTCATGTGAAGAAGTATTTTGCCAGATATGAAAAAATTCGCAGGATGAGACGGGCCTTTCTTGATTGAGAGGCGCGATGGGTTCTTCCTGCGTCGCCATGGTTTGACAAAACAAGGGATCACGCCCAATTCAGCAGGCAAAGACTTGTCAGTTTCGTCCATTGACAGGAAAGCGGACGATACGGTATGATACTCCCGCCGAGGAAACCAAATGTGGTGGACTGGCCCGTCCCAAGGGTGAAGGCGCGGCCTCCCGGGATGAAAAGCAAATGTCGCAATCGGGCGCATTCCGACCCGCGCATACATTGTGAACAAAGAATGCGAAAAATGCTTGTCAATTCGGGCAATTCACATTTGCGGCAAAAGCAGGTATAATAACCGTAGTCACACAACACGGGTATAGGCCTGTGGATGACACTCAGAGGAGGAGTATTACAATGGCAAGCGTATCCCTGAAGAATGTGTACAAGATCTACTCCGGCAATGTGACCGCTGTCAGCGACTTCAACCTGGACATCGAGGACAAGGAGTTCATCGTGCTGGTTGGTCCTTCCGGCTGCGGCAAGTCCACCACCCTGCGCATGGTCGCCGGTCTGGAGGAAATCTCCAAGGGTGAATTGTACATCGGCGATAAGCTGGTCAACGATGTCGCGCCCAAGGATCGCGATATCGCCATGGTGTTCCAGAACTACGCCCTGTATCCCCATATGACTGTGTTTGACAACATGGCTTTCGGCCTGAAGCTGCGCAAGGTTCCCAAGGATCAGATCAAGGCGAAGGTGGAAGCCGCCGCGAAGATCCTGGACATCGCCCACCTGCTGAACCGTAAGCCCAAGGCTCTGTCCGGCGGTCAGCGTCAGCGTGTGGCTCTGGGCCGCGCCATCGTCCGTGAGCCCAAGGTCTTCCTGTTCGACGAGCCTCTGTCCAACCTGGACGCCAAGCTGCGCGTTGCCATGCGTACCGAGATCACCAAGCTGCATCAGCGCCTGCAGACCACCTTCATCTACGTTACGCATGACCAGACCGAGGCCATGACCATGGCTTCCCGTATCGTGGTTATGAAGGACGGCGTGATTCAGCAGGTGGATACCCCCCAGAACCTGTATGATTTCCCCGCCAATGAGTTCGTCGCCGGCTTCATCGGCAGCCCCCAGATGAACTTCTTCGACGTGACGCTGTCCAAGGAAGGCCAGGATGTTGTGGCTTCCTTCGGCGACAATAAGATCGTTGTGCCCGTGAGCAAGGTCTCCAAGTTTGCTGACGAGAGCTGCATCGGCAAGGAAGTTGTCATGGGTATCCGTCCTGAGAACATCCATGATGACGCCGCCGTGCTGGCCAGCTTCCCCACCGCCACCATCGACGTGGATGTGGAAGTGACCGAGCAGATGGGTTCCGAGACCTACCTGTACATGAAGACCACCGGCAAGAACGACAACATCATTGCTCGCGTTGATCCCCGTACCACCAGCCGCGCTGGTGACAAGATCAAGATCGCTTTCGATGTGAATCGTCTGCACTTCTTCGATAAGGAGACCAAGCTGACCCTGCTGACCCGCTAATGGCGGCTGAATCAGGTGCGCTATGGACGGCTTCCGCAAGGAAGCCGTTTTTTTCTGTACGCGAAGGAGAAATTCTATCCGCATTGCAGCTGTTTTGTGAAAATTTCACAAAATGTTTGGATTTAAGCGTTGGGCTGCTCTTTGCAGATGGAGAAAGCTGTGGTATAATAACGAAGATTAGCGCGTCAGCCGGATGCGCCGCTTTGGAAGGGAGATAGCCAAATGGATAAGCAGTTGATGGAGCGGATGGAGTCCGTGCTGGCGCGGCTTTCGGTTCCAATCACCATGATTGACAGAGACGGTGAGATCAAGGGTGGCCAGGAGGGAGCGACGCTGCCCAAGGTGGCGGAAGGCATACCCACCGTGATTCGCGGCCAGTGGTATCTCATGCTGCGCAAGCCCTCTGTGGCGCTGTGCTGCCCCGAAGGCGCTCCAGGCGCGCAGGATATGCTCATGCTGGCTGGCGCGATGCTCAATCAGCTGGCAGAGGCTGAAAACCATACGGAGGACAGCGCTGATGTCTATCGGCGTACTCTGAGCGGCGATCTGTCCGGCGCGGAGCTGGAGGCGCTGAGCAACGAGCATCGCATCCCCAAGGATTTGCCCCGCTGCGTCATGGTATTCCATATGGTGCAGACGGAGAATGTGCGCGCCTTCGATCTCCTCAGAGACATCACGCCCATTGAGGAGCAGGACGTGCTGATTGATATGGATCGCCATACGGTCGTTTTGCTGAAGGATATGACCAGCGTTGAGGCGATGGACGAGCTTGTGATGTACGCGCAGGCCCTGCAGGAAACGCTGATGGGGGAGACTGCCCATCAAATGACCGTGGGCATAGGCCGTGAGCGGCATACCATTGATGAAATCCGGGAAAGCTATGCCGAGGCGCGGCGGGCCATCGAGGTCGGCCGGATTTTCCAGCCGGAGGACAGCATCTACGTCTTCAGCCGATTGATCTTGGAGCGCTTCCTGATGGAGCTGCCCCAGGACATCAGCAGCCACTATCATAGCCTGCTCTTCAACCGCAAGACGGCAAGGCTGTTTAACGAGGAAATGCTGTACACCATCGACATGTTCTTTAAGAAGGATCTGAACCTGTCCGATACGGCGCGCCAGCTGTACATCCACCGCAATACCTTGGTTTACCGGCTGGATAAGGTGCTCAAGCAGACCGGCCTTGATCTGCGCACCTTTGAAGACGCAGTGACCTTCAAAATTTTGATGGAACTGAAAAAGTGCGGCGGCGACCGCCCTGCGCGCAAGTAAGCCCCGTCCGTGGAGGAAAGTAGAATGAGCAAAAAATGGACGCTTGTGATATGCCTGGCGCTGACTGTCTGCCTGCTGGGCGGGTGCGCTTATTGGCCGATGGCAGGCCTGACGAACATGCTGGGTCAGGATAAGGCGGTTGTATCGGATGACGGCGCGACTGTGACTATTTCCAAGGCCGATTACGAGCGCTACAAGCAGTTTGACACGCTCCTGGATCTGATGGATATGTCCGAGACATATTTCTATCAGCAGGTTGACCCGTCCCTCATGCTTCAGGGCGCGGCGGCCGGGCTGCTGGCGGGGCTGAACGATCCGTATACCTTCTATTACACGCCCGAGGCCTACGCCGAAATGTGGGAGGATGATGAAGGAGAGTACGCCGGCGTCGGCATTCAAATTTCCTCCTCCTATCTGACGGGAATCTGCACCATCAGCCGTGTCTTCAAGGGCGGCCCGGCAGAGGCGGCAGGCGTCCATCGCGGAGATATTCTCTATAAGGTCGGAGATCTTTATGTGGATGCGTACAGCGTCAACGACGCTGTGGACATCATGCGCGGCACACCGGGCACGGATGTAGACGTAACCTTCCTGCGGGACGGCGAGGAAATCACCTTCACCATGACCCGCGCGCAGGTGCATGTGACCCGGGTGGATTCCACCATGCTGGCGGAGGATATCGGTTATATCTATCTGTATGATTTCGCGGGCGACTGCGCGGTGAAATTCACCGAGGCGCTGGAAAACCTGACGGCCCAGGGGGCCAAGGGCATTATCATTGACCTGCGGGACAATCCCGGCGGCTGGGTGAATGATGCCGAGACCATTGGCAACCTTTTCCTGGATAAAGGCGTTCTGTATTACCTGGAATACAAAGATGGTACCCGCGAGTATACCTACACCAAGGACGGCAAGACGGACGTTAAGCTGGTGGTGCTGATGAACGAGAACAGCGCCAGCTCCTCCGAAATTCTGGCGGGCGCCCTGCAGGACCGCGCGGACGCTACGGTGGTGGGCGTCCAGAGCTTCGGCAAGGGCATTGTGCAGATTGTGGTGCCCGTGGGCGAGGACGGCTCCGGTATGCAGATGACCGTCGCCCAGTATTACACGCCCAACGGCAACGCGGTGCATAAGATCGGCATCACCCCGGACGAAACCATTGCCCTGGCTGAGGATGACAACGGCATGTATCAGTTCGGTGATCTCAGCGACCCGCAGCTTGCCCGCGCGCTGGAGGTCATGAAGCAAAAGCTGCAATAAGCGATATTTTGATGGGACGCCGCGATCTGCGGCGTCCCTTTGAAATTCTTCTTTTCAATTGGGCTTCGTTGGTGTATAATGGTCTTGCATTGACGGCCAAAGCTCAGCGGCAACGTGCGGCGGAGGCGGTAACGATAACCTGATTGACCGCTCGGGCAAGCCTGATCGGGAGATGGGAAGGGGGCAGGCTTATGCTGCATATTGACTGTGATCCATAGCTCCGCTGTCTGCGGTGCATTGGATCATTTTTTGTACTTTGGGAGGTTGTCCCATGAGTGAAAATCGGCTTGGCTTCGTAGGGATTGTCATGGAGAATCGCGCCTGCGCGGGGGAGGTCAATCGCGTTGTGTCCCTGTATGGCGACATGATTAAGGGCCGGATCGGCGTTCCAGACCACGATACGGGCACGGCGGTGATCGGCTTGATTGTCGAGGGCTCCAATGAGGCTGTCGGAGCGATGACAGGCAAGCTGGGCAATCTCCCTGGCGTGACGGTTAAAAGCGCGCTGACAGCCCGCAAAGAGACAAGGAAGGACTGAACTTTTGATGATGAAAAGACTGTGGATAGCTTTATGGGTGCTTTGCCTGCTTCTGCCCTCGGCGGCCGCTGCGGAGCATGAAGGTTTGTCGGTTTATGCCATGAAGGGCCCCACCGGTATCGGATTGGTTCAGCTGATGGACAGCGAGGACTGGCAGGTGACGCTGGCGGGCGCTCCGGATGAGGCGGTGGCGGCGGTGCTCAGCGGCGCCGCGGATCTGGCGGCGGTACCCACCAATCTGGCGGCGACGCTGTATAACAAAACGGGCGGTCAGGTACGCCTGATGGCCCTGAACACCCTGGGCGTGTTGCACATCCTGGAAAATGGGGAAACCATCCATGACGTAGAGGATCTGGCGGGCCGGACGATTTATGCCACAGGGCAGGGCTCTACCCCTGAGTATGTGCTGAATTACATCCTGGCTGCCCATGGGCTGACGGATCAGGTGACGGTGGAGTATAAGGCCGAGCACGCGGAGCTGGCCACGCTGGCGGCCGCGGGGCAGGTGGATTTGGTGATGCTGCCTGAGCCCAACGTGACAGCCGTGCTCGCCCAGAATGCCGATTTCCGTCGTGCGCTGGACGTAACGGCGCTGTACAATGACGCGGCGGCCCAGCAAGGAGCGGAAGGCGCGGCCATGGCCATGGGCTGTGTGATCGCCCGAGCGGAGGTTCTTGAGCAGCACCCGGATCAGGTCGCCGCGTTCATGGAGGCATATGCCCGGAGCGTTGATTTTGTCAATGGCGACCCGGAATCCGCCAGTCTGCTGGTGGAGCAGGCCGGCATCATGCCCAAAGCGGCGCTGGCTCGTCAGGCCATCCCCAACTGCCATATCGTTTTCATTGAGGGGCAGGAGATGAAGGATATGATCGTGCCCTTCTTCCAGGTGCTCTATGAGGCCAATGCCAAGGCTGTTGGCGGCGCGCTGCCTGGTGAAGATTTCTACTATGTGCCTGCCCATGAATAAACTTGGCCGCCGCATCGCGCCGCTGCTGTTTTGGATGGCCGTATGGGCCGTGACCAGCGCCGCCGTAGGGCAGGAGGTGCTTCTCGCTTCGCCTGCCGCCGTACTGCGCTGCCTGGTTGGCATGGAAAGCGGCGGGTTCTGGCGCAGCGTCGCGGTGTCGCTGGCGCGAACGGCCATGGCTTATGGCATGGGCGTAGCCGCCGGCTGTCTGCTGGCGCTATGCTGCCATGTTTCAGCATGGGCGGATGTGCTGATACGTCCGGCTATGGCAGTGGTACGGGCTACGCCGGTGGCGTCCTTCATCATTCTGGCGCTGGTTTGGCTGACGGCGGGACAGACGCCGGTGCTGGCCGGCGCGCTGATGGTGACGCCTGTGGTGTTTGCCAATGTTACGGAAGGTCTGGCGTCCGTGGATCGGGGTCTGTTGGAAATGGCGCGGATTTTCCGCTGGTCAGGCTGGAAAACCTGGCGTCATGTGGTGCTGCCTTCGTTGCTGCCGACCTTTCTGGCGGCCTGCGAAGCCTGTGTGGGTCTGTGCTTCAAGGCCACCATTGCGGCCGAGGTTATCGGTACGCCCAAGAGCGCCATCGGCACGCAGCTTTATCAGGCGAAGATTTATCTGGAGAGCGACGCGCTGCTGGCCTGGACGCTGGTGGTCATTGCTTTGAGCATGGTGCTGGAAGCGCTGCTGAAGAGAGGCTTTGCCGCCGCGGAGAGGAGGGCTCGCCATGGCTATCATCCTTGAGCGGGTATCCAAGGCTTTTGGGGAGCGCGCCGTTTTTACGGATATGAACCTGACCCTGAACGGCCGGGTTTGCCTTCTGGGGCCGTCAGGCTGCGGCAAGACCACGCTGCTGAGACTGATTGCAGGCCTTGAACGGCCGGACAGCGGACGCATACAGCGACCGGAGCATGTCACCTTTTCCTGCCATTTCCAGGAGGATAGGCTGCTGCCCTGGTACAACGCCCGGGAGAACCTGTCGCTGTTCACGCCCGATCCTGATACCTGGCTGGAGCGAATCCTTCTGCCGGAGGCGGGCGCTCGTTATCCCGATGAGCTCTCCGGCGGTATGCGGCGACGAATCGCCTTGGCTCGGGCCTTGGCACATGCCAGTGATGTGCTGCTGCTGGACGAGCCCTTGCGGGAGCTGGATCCATCCACGGCCGGAGCCATGCTGAAGCTGATTGACCGCTTTGCAGGGGAGCGACTCCTGATCCTGGTGACGCATGACCGAAGCCAGGGGGAGGCGCTGGGGTGCCGGATGGTCGAATGGCCGGATATGAGCATCAAAAAAGCGGCGGCTGAATGAAAGCCGCCGCTTTTTTGATTACCGATGCTTCCGACTGCCCTTAGTCCGCGTCCGTGAACTCGTACTCGTCCTCGAAGCGATCCCGGAACACCTCAAAGACCTTTTCCAGGATTTCCTCGTTATCCTCGGATACGAAGACCTCGGTCTCATCATCTTCATCCTCAACGCGCAGGATGACTACCTCGTCATCCTCCTCATCCTGAGGAACCAGAACCACATATTCATTGCCGTCCATTTCAATGTAGTCGGCAATGTCATAGGCGGCTTCGTTGCCGTCGTCATCGGACAGCAGGATGGTGCCGTTAAACTCTTCGTTGTTTGCCTCCGGGGTTGTGGGCTTGTCCGTCATGATGATTTACCTCCTCGGTTACTTGGGAACCAATCCGCTTTATGCATTCGACATCCAAAGGCCGTTTTCCTGCCAGCATGGGAAATTCCCGCGGTTATAAGCGGTCGGCAATGGCCTGGAGGAAGTCTTTGCTGTTGACGGCCATAGCGTTCCCGTCGTAGAGCAGCGCCAGATCCTTGGTCATCACGCCGGATTCGATGGTGTCAATGGTGGCCTTTTCCAGCCTGTCCGCAAAGGCCTGAAGCTCCGGCAGGCCGTCCAGCTCGCCGCGCTTGCGTAAAGCGCCGCTCCAGGCGAAAATAGTAGCCACCGGGTTGGTGGACGTTTCCTCGCCCTTGAGGTGCTTGTAGTAATGGCGGGTGACGGTGCCATGGGCGGCCTCGTATTCAAACTTGCCGTCGGGGGAGACGAGCACGGAGGTCATCATCGCCAGGGAACCGAAGGCCGTGGCCACCATGTCGGACATCACGTCGCCGTCATAGTTCTTGCAGGCCCAGATAAAGCCGCCCTTGCTGCGCACCACCCGGGCCACCGCGTCGTCGATCAGCGTATAGAAATACTCAATGCCCGCCGCCGCGAACTTTTCCTTGTATTCGGCGTCAAAAATATCCTGAAAGATGTCTTTGAAGTTATGATCGTAGGTCTTGGAAATGGTGTCCTTGGTGGAGAACCACAGATCCTGCTTCATGGATAGGGCGTACTGGAAGCAGGAACGGGCGAAGGAGGCGATGGAGGCGTCCACGTTGTGAGTGCCCTGAAGAATGCCGGGGCCCTTGAATGTGAACACGGTCTGCCGGATCTCCTGGCCGTCCTCTCCGGTGAAGACAAGCTCCGCCTTGCCAGCCCCGGGAACCTTGATCTCCACATTGCGGTAGACGTCGCCATAGGCGTGGCGAGCGATGGTGATGGGCTTTTCCCAGGTGCGCACGGTGGGATGAACGCCCTTGACCAGCACCGGCGCGCGGAAGACGGTGCCGTCCAGCATGGCGCGGATGGTGCCGTTGGGACTTTTCCACATTTCATGTAGGCTGTACTCGGTCATGCGCTGCGCGTTGGGGGTGATGGTGGCGCACTTGACGGCTACGCCGTACCGCTTGGTGGCGTTGGCGGCGTCCACCGTTACCTGGTCGGCGGTCGCGTCCCGATGGGGAAGGCCCAGGTCGTAGTATTCCGTCTTCAGATCAACAAAGGGAAGAATCAGCCGCTCCTTGATGTCCGCCCACAGAATGCGGGTCATCTCGTCGCCGTCCATCTCCACCAGGGGGGTCGTCATCTGAATCTTGCTCATGAAGTAACTCCTTATCTGCACAGTTTTCCTTCCATATTGTAGCCTGCATGACGGAGGGAAGCAAGGGGCAAACAGCAAAAGTACAGAAGAACCAAAAATTTTTCTCGCAAGATACATTGACAGACGAGGTATTATTTGATACAATGTATCTCGATAAGGGAAGGCTTCTTGGAACCAACCAAGATACGGCAAGGAGGACAAGGGATGAAGGAAGTGCCCCATGATCGCTGGCAGGATGAAACCTGGGCGACCAGGATGAACATGGAAACGTACCGGCAGGAAGTCCGATACCGTCGGCGGGAACTGATGACCGCAACCTGGTGACAGAAAGAGAGGGAACCATGGCATTAAGCGCGGATATTCTCCGGGGCTATACGGATTCCATCATCCTGAAGCAGCTGGAGAGGGAGGATAGCTACGGCTATCAGATCAACAAGCAGGTCGGCACCGTCAGCGCCGGAGCCTTTGAAATGAAGGAGGCCACACTGTACACCGCCTTCCGCCGCCTGGAAGGAGCCGGCTATATCCGCTCCTATTGGGGGAACGAACGCAGCGGCGCGCGGCGGCGGTACTACACCATCACCGTCATGGGTCGGGATAAACTGCGCCAGGATCGGGACGCCTGGCATGAAACACGTTACCTGATCGACCAATTGCTGGAGGAATGACCATGAACGCGACTGTAACCCGAATCGTTGAGCTGATGTTCCAGGATGTTGAAATGACCGAGGAAGTTCAGGCCATCCGTGACGAGGTGATGAACAATTGTCAGGAGCGCTTCGATGACTTGCTGGCCCGCGGTCTGAGCGAGGACGAAGCCGTCTCGGCGGTGGTGGAAAGCCTGGAGGGCATGAAGGAGGTGCTGGCAGGCTATCCCCGCAAGGAACTGCCTGACGAAGACGATGAAGAAGACGAAGATGATGACGAAGAAGAGGATGATGACGAAGAAGAGGATGAGGACGAGGGCAACGAGGTCATCTATTCCGCCCAAGGTGTCAACCAGGTGGCGGTGGAGCTTCTGAGCGAGTGCCTGGAAGTCGGCATCTCCGACGATAATAAGATCCATGTGATTGCCGATGAGGATATCTGGCCGCAGCTGAAGGTCAACGTGGCGGGCGGCGTGCTGCGCATCGACCGTTTCTCCGACAAAGAATCAGATGGAATCGGGAAGGAAAACCGCGGCTTCAACTTCCATATGAAGATAAAGGACGACGACGGAAAGTATCAGCATGTGGATGTCGGCAGCGTTATCGGAGACACCATGATAAAAATTTCCAAAGCCAAGCTGAATCATACGGAGATGAAGGATCAAGAACTGAACAGCATCATCAAGAATGCCACGGAGAAAATCGGCTCCTTTTTCAAGAACTGGAATATGAATACTCAGATCGGGGACGATACCGTGATCCTGCTGCTGCCTGCCGAACCGAGGCTGATGCTCAGCGCCCAGACCACCAGCGGCGACGTGAGCGTGGAGGATGCCGCTTTGTCGGAGCTGAGAATTATGACCCTGAGCGGCGACATCAGCGTGGCTGGAATGGCCGGGGAGCTGGACAGGTGCGAAATCAAGAGCACCAGCGGCGATGTGGACATTGAGGATACGAAAAGCCTTGAATTGCGGGTGTCGACCATCAGCGGCGATGTGGACGCACGCATCCCGGAGAAGCACGAGATGGCGCATTGCACGCTCAAGAGCACCAGCGGCGATCTGACCCTTGACGGCAACGTAATGGTGGGCGAAATCGCCAGCATCAGCGGCGACCTGGATGTACGGGGGCGCATAGTCAGGCTCAATACCCAGTCCACCAGCGGCGACATCACCGTTCGGGCGGAGATGGATGACATGAACTTCTCTACCATCAACGGCGATGTGGAGGTGAATGTCTGCCGCGCTGCCAAGAACAAGTGCAGCGTCACCGGCAAGAGTACCAGCGGCGACATCATCATCCGCCTGCCGGAGGATGAGGCCCATGTTCAGGCGAAGTCAACCTTTGGCGATGTGCGTATCGGCCAGTCGCTGGAGCTGAACAATGACAGCGATTTCATCATCACCGCGACCTCCATGAACGGCGACATCACCATCAAGTGACGGGTCGCCGCGCCTTGCGGAAAGCGGCTCGCCATGGTATAATGGTCGCATCCCCAAAGGAGGAAAGGAGCGCCAATGATGAGTGAAGGCATTGATTTCCTGTCCCTGGCACAGCAGCGCTACTCTGTGCGCCGGTTTACCGAGGAGCCGGTTCGCCAGGAGGATCTGGATCGTATTTTGACGGCGGCCATCGTGGCGCCGACGGCCTGCAACCTTCAGCCCTGGCATGTCTATGTGCTTCAAAGCCCGGAGGCGGTGGCCAAGCTGCCTGACTGTACCCGCTGCCACTTCGGCTGCAGGACGGCGCTGCTGATCTGCCAGAACCAGGAGAGCAGCTGGGAGCGCCCCTATGACGGCAAGCGCAGCGGCGAGGTGGACGCCTCCATCGTCACGACCCACATGATGCTGGAGGCTGCCGCCATCGGCGTGGGCTCCACCTGGGTCATGCATTTCCGCCCGGAGGCGGTGCGGGAATGCTATCAGTTGCCCGATCATGAGGAGCCTGTGGCGCTGCTGGTGCTTGGCTATCCGGCCAAGGATGCCCAGCCCAGCCCGCGGCACAGTGAATTCCGCCCGGAGACGGAACTGGTGACGGTATTGTAATTCAGGTTGATCTCAACAGCGCTTGACAGGGCAGACGTCCAACCTTCCCCATGGTGGAGAGGCTGACGGCTGGCCGTGTCGGGTGCTGTTGACGTTTCCGCGTCAACGCAAGGGAATAAGACGGAATTTTGCGGTTTTTATGGAAAATGTTGACTTTGACTCTGCGTGTCGCAATGGCTTTCGCCGTTGCGACACATGTGTTTGCTTCCTACGGTCACAGGAGTAATGATACTGGTACAAGCAGTACCTTCGCATGGATGACGGATGCCCCGAAACGTTCCGCTAAATGCTAGGAATGTTTGGATGGCGGGGGTTCTGGCGATCTGTCGGCTTCAGGCCTTTTGCAATCAATACGTTCCATTGCTGAAACTGAGACTGTCCGCTCCCAACGTAAGTGGGAGCGGTTTTAAGCATTTTGCGTTGCGCGATCAGCCGTCAAAACATATCAATTCCACAAAAGGGGAAATGATTATTATGATCTGTTTACGCTCACCAGCAACCTATACATAAAGGATACTGCGCCGACCGATCCGGCAATCCGCAAATCAAGCAAAGGCTTGAGCAGATCGCGCTGGCTTTGGGGATGCATATATGCTCAACTGCAGCTATCACAATGCGTCCCTTTGATTCGATACCCCTGAATTTCAAGCCTGCCTTTGTTGGTGTATGGAGACCGGGAAAAAGCTGTACGGATTAGAGCCTGTGCCCAATCAAGGGACTTCTATTTGAGCTGTCCGGCGGAATGGAAAACCTGACATACATCGTGCCTTTGCGGATGTCTGAAACGGAGCCCGTGCTCATCAGAACCAGTTCCGGCGTTTGGATGATATTGGCCGATACGAAGGTTCAGCCCCCCTGCGGAGGAATTTGCGCTCACCTTGCTTGAACCATATGAAAATAAAACAATCTTGGTTTATATTTCAGCTGACAGCCCTCCCATTGAAGACCCCGAATACGCTTGAACGCAGCCTATGGGGAAACGCTGGCTGACGGCCTGCAAGCCGAAATAGACAATGGAAAACAAGCGGGATCGCATGATCGTGTGCGGTCGCTATCAAGAGGCTTTACAGGCCGTCTCATCGGAAGAAAGCCTCATGTGTTTTTGTCCACGGATGATACGCGGCCTTTGCCTGCGCTATGCAAACGGGCGGATTTCCCCGGAACAATTCATTCAGAAGCTAAATGAAATTGCCCGCATGATGAAAATTGGAAGTAAAGAAGAAACCAGGATCAGATATCAGTCAGCTTATACGGATATTTTATGTCAATGATGAAATGAGTTGCCTTCCGGAGGTCTGCTGATGCGCTGCGTGTGAAGCGGCGTCTCGCGCTTGCTCTCAGCGGCCAACTTGGCTGTAATCCTGGATGACCTCAAAGCAGTAGGGATCTTCCAGGGTGCCTGAGCCGCTGACATTGTCCAGCATGGACAGATCAATATAGCAGGCGGGCCGCATACCGCCATAACGGTTGTTGGCGGCGGTGGAGGTGTGGCCGTCAAAGCCGATCAGGCTGTGGAAGCCCACCCGGGGCATGCCGGTGGAGAAGTACCAGGTGTTGCCGCTGGCCGGATCCACCCAGGCGTCGGGGTGGGTCATGGCGTAGGGCGTCGGGGCGCATTCCCGGGGCTTTTGCGGCTTCAGCTGCCAGTGGCAGAAGCCGTAGGCCTCCGTTCGCAGCTGCGGATTGGAAAGATAGAACAGCCAGCCCCGTTCCTCGGAGTAAGCCACAGCCGCCAGCTCCTCCGGGGTGAACATCTCGGCACGAACCGTTTCGTTCAGCGTGGTATAGATAAGGTTGTCCTTCCATACGACCAGATCTACTTTTTCGCTGTGATACTGTGCGAAGTCGATGACATAGGCGGTGTAGCAAAAGGCGTAACCGTTTTCCACGGCCAGCACTTTCCAGGTGACGGGCATCACATCCCCCTCCGCCGTGTAAGGATAACGGCCAAAGCAGATATAGGTATAACCGTTTTCCAGACCGCCCTCCGGGTCATAGCCTTTGACGACACGCTGGGCGTCGGTCTCCGGGTAGGCCGTCAGGGGGAAACTGGCGGCTTGGGCGGTATTCAGCGCGCCCCAAAGCAGCGTTAGGGTTGCCAGCAGGGCGAACAAACGGCGGTGGGCCATGGGGGAAGGCCTCCTTTTGTGTCAATTCTCTTTATTTTATGCCCGCCGGGCCAGATTGTCAATATAAAGGATGCCGGCGGCCATCAAACACCACAGGGCTGAGTAGCGAAGGCAGACCTGTCCGCGCCAGTTCAGCGGCTGACGGCGATAATCCCACACCTGATGGCGGCGGTTCCACAGACAACCGCACAGGGCCTCGATGCCTGTGATGGCCAGGCCTCCCGCCAGCGCCTTGCCCAAAGGATTCATACCGCTTTGACCAATGCGCCGTATGGCTGCGCAGGAAGCGCCCCCTGCCAGCGCCATGGACCAGTGGGTGCGTCCTCGCGCGCAGATTTCCAGCAGGGGATAACCGAGGGCGCCAAGAAGAAAAGGGTGCTTCATGAAGGTTTGACCTCCTCTGTTTTGATATGAAAGAGTTTGCCCGGAAAACGGAGAAGACGCCATGGGAAAGGAAGGAAGACGCATGGATCAATGGCCGCGCAAGGAAAATTGCGCGGGGCGGTTGACCTATCCCGCGAAAAATGGTACATTATCATAGGCAACATGGGCATATAGACTCATTTGTTGATTGCATCCGGCAAGCGAGGAAGAAAAGAGGCCCACAAGACCGCTTTTCGCATCAGAAAGGCTTTGCTGGGCGCGCGTCAGGAGGAACGTACATTGACCCCTACGATGATTTTCGACAAGATCGAGGCCATGCTGGAAAAGGTACAGAAGGCTCCGCGGTATACCGGCGGCGAGATGAACACCGCCGTCAAGGCCTGGGATCAGGCGGAGCTGCGCTTCGCCTTCTGCTTTCCCGATACATATGAGGTCGCCATGTCTCACTTGGGCATGAAGATTCTCTACGCTGCCATCAACGCTCAGCCCTGGAGCCTGTGCGAACGGGTCTGCATGCCTTGGGTGGACATGATGACGGTGATGGAACAGGAGCAGGTGCCGCTGTTTTCCCTGGAAAGCCGCACGCCCCTTGACCAGTTCGACGTGGTGGGCTTCACCCTGCAATATGAGATGAGCTATTCCAACGTACTGGCGATGCTGAAGCTGGGCGGCGTCCCGCTCAGAAGGGAGCAGCGCGCGGAGGATGCGCCCATCATTGTGGCGGGGGGGCCCTGCGCCTTCAACCCGGAGCCCCTGGCGGATTTCATCGACGCCTTTATGGTGGGGGACGGCGAGGAGCAGATCGTCGAGCTGAACCGGGTCATTCTGGACAGCCGCAAGGCCGGACTTTCCCGCCTGGAATGCCTTAAGCGGCTGGCTGGCGTCCGGGGCGTGTATGTTCCCGCCCTGTACGATGTGACCTACCATGAGGACGGCACCATCGCCTCCTTCCGGCCCAATTGTCCCGAGGCGCCCGAGCGGGTCGTCAAGGCCATTATCACCGACTTGGACAGCGCGGTTTATCCCGAGGCCATCCCGGTGCCCTATACGGAAATCATCCACGACCGCATTATGCTGGAAATCATGCGGGGCTGCACCCGGGGCTGCCGTTTCTGCGAGGCGGGGATGCTATATCGTCCCGTCCGGGAGCGGAGCCTGGAGCGTTTGGTGGAACTGGCCGCCGCGCTGGAGGGCGCCACGGGCTACGAGGAAATCAGCCTGTCCAGCCTGTCCAGCGGCGATTATACCTGCCTGGCGGAATTGATTCGCGAGCTGCTCAAGCGCATGGAGAATAAGCGGGTCTCCATCAGCCTGCCCTCCCTGCGCCTGGACAGCGTGCTGAAGGAATCCCTGGAAGCCACGCAAAAGGAGCGGAAGACCTCCCTGACCTTCGCGCCCGAGGCGGGTACCCAGCGTCTGCGGGACGTTATCAACAAGGGCGTGACGGAGGAAGACCTGATGGAGAAGGTCTCCGACGCCTTCCAGGGCGGCTGGAGCAGCGTGAAGCTGTACTTCATGATGGGTCTGCCCACGGAAACCTACGAGGATCTGGACGGCATTGCCGACCTGGCCCGGAAGGTGGTCTCGGCCTATTTCGCGGTGCCCAAGGGACAAAGGGCCAAGGGTCTGCGTGTCACCTGCTCCGCGTCGGTGTTTGTGCCCAAGCCCTTTACGCCCTTCCAGTGGGAACCCCAGGACACCATGGCAGCCGTGCATGAAAAGCAGCTGTATCTGCGGGAGGCGCTGAAGATCAAGGGCGTCAACTTCAACTATCACGAGTCGGAACTTTCCTTTCTGGAGGCCTGCTTCGCCCGGGGCGACCGCCGTATGGGCCAGGTGCTGCTCAGGGCCTTTGAAAAGGGCTGCATGCTGGATGGCTGGACGGAGCATTTCCGCTACGATTTGTGGCGGGAGGCGTTTGAGGAGGTCGGAATCGACCCGGCCTTCTACGCCTACCGCCGTCGGGACAAGGACGAAATCCTGCCCTGGGACTTCATCGACAGCGGCGTTACCAAGGCCTTCCTGTGGCGCGAAAAGGAGAAGGCTGACCGGGCTGAGACCACCAAGGATTGCCGGAAGGGCTGCAACGGCTGCGGCCTGCAGCGCTTTAAGGGGGTGTGCAAGTTTTGCGAATGATGGCAGTGTTTGAGAAGTCCGAGCGGCTGCGCCATATCGGACATCTGGATATTCAGCGGGCCATGCAGCGGGCGCTTCGGCGGTCGGGGATGCCGGTGAGCTATTCAAAGGGCTTCAACCCGCATATCCTGGTGACGTTTGCCTCCGCCCTGTCTACCGGCGCGGTGGGACGCCGGGAGCTCATGGACGTTACCCTTGACCGGGAGGTCTCGGCGCAGGCATTTATCAATGCCATGAACGCCGCCCTTCCGCCGGATATGCAGCTGGTGGAGGCGCGTCCGCTGGACGATCGCCATCCGGCGCTGATGGCCATGGTTCGCGCCGCGCGCTACGACATCCGCCTGCTGGACGGCGACGCCGGGCGGCTGACGGCGGCTATTCCCGACTTCCTGCGCCAGGAGCGCATTACCGCTCTGCGCAAAAGCAAGAGCGGCGTGAAGGAGTGCGATATCCGTCCGCTGATTTACGAACTGACGGCGGAGGGTGATACCATTCACGCATTGCTGGCGCTGAATGAGACGCTGATCTGCAAGCCAGACATGCTGCTGGTAGCCCTTTCCGCCTTTGCGGGAATGGAAGCGCCCCGTGCGCTTGTCATCCGCCAGGGGCTGCTGGGGGACGGCGAGACGGGCCTTTCGCCCCTGGAGACGCTGTAAATGCGAGAGATTTATGTGCAGGCCGGTCAACCCGGTTCCATCGCGGTTGCGGAGGATGGCCGGCTGGCGGAATACCTGCTGGACGGCGAGAACCGCGCTGCCGAAAGCGTTTACCTGGGTAAGGTGGAGCGGGTGGTACCCGGCATGAAGGCGGCCTTCGTGGATATCGGCCAGGAAAAGAACGGCTTCCTGCCCCTGGAGGAGCGCAGCCAGTCGCTGACGCTGCCCCGTTTGCAGGCCGGCATGACCGTGCTGGTGCAGGTGAAAAAGGATGCTCAGGGCAGCAAGGGCGCTTTTCTGACCCGGGATGTGACGCTGTGCGGGGAATATGTGATTCTGATGCCGCTGAATCGCTATGTGGGCGTGTCAGGCCGCGTGGAAGGCGAGGAACCCCGGGAGGCTATGCGGGCCTTGGGTCTGCGTATTGCGCAGGGGCGGTTCGGTCTGGTGATGCGGCACAGCGCTCCAGGCGCTGCGGAAGAGGTCATCCGCGAGGAGATCGCATCTCTGCTGGAAAAATGGGAAACCATCCGCAAGGCCGCGCCCACGGCTCACGCGCCGTCGGTGCTTTACGCCCCACGTGATCTGCTGGACAGCGTGGTGGCCGATTACCGTCCCCGGGGTATCGACCGTTTCATCACCAATGATCTGGCCGCGGCTCACCGGCTGTTCGGGATCGCGCCGGTTACCCTGGCGGGGGATGACATGATGGCGCTTTCCGGGCTGGAGAAGCAGCGGGACAAGGCGCTGCGCCGTCAGGTGTGGCTGCGCAGCGGAGGTACGCTGGTCATCGACCGCTGCGAGGCCATGACGGTCATCGACGTGAACACGGCCAAATTTACCGGTCAGCGGGATCTGGAGGAAACGATCCTGCGGCTGAATCTGGAGGCCTGCGGGGAAATCGCCCGTCAGGTGCGGCTGCGCAACCTGAGCGGCATTATCCTGATTGACATGATTGATATGGAGGCGGAGGAAAGCCGACAGCGGGTGCTGGAAGAACTGAAGCAGTGCTTTGCCGCGGATCGGGTGAAAACGGTGATCCATGGCTTTACATCCCTGGGGCTGATCGAGATGACGCGCAAGCGTTCCCGGCTGCCCCTGGCGGACGAATGGACGGCGCCCTGCTCCGCCTGCGGCGGCGAGGGGCGCGTGATGCACAAGGAGGAAGGGCATGGCTGAACGCAAGCCTGTGATGGTAACGGAAGAACAGCTGAGGGAGCAGCGGGGCTATATGGCTCAGGTGCTGGCGATGCCGCACAGGCCGCGCAGCTATCATGTGGTGACCTACGGCTGTCAGATGAACGCCCATGACAGCGAAAAGCTGGCGGGGATGCTCAGCGATATGGGCATGGCTGAGGCATCGACGCGGGAGCAGGCGGATTTTGTGATCTTCAACACCTGCTGCGTGCGGGACAACGCCGAGCGGCGGGCCCTGGGCAACGTGACCTGGCTGAAGGAGGTTCGCAAGCAGAACCCGAACCTGATGATCGCGGTATGCGGCTGCATGATCCAGCAGCCCGGCATGGCCGAAAAGATCATCAAGCAGTACCGCTTTGTGGATTTGGCCTTTGGCACCAGCAACCTTTACAAGCTGCCGGAGCTCCTCCTGAGGGCTCTGCAAAGCGACCGCGCCGTGGTGGAGGTCGAGGACGAGGACACCATTGCCGAAGCGCTGCCGGTGAAGCGGCTGCGGCAGGACGCGGCCTACATCACCATCATGTACGGCTGCGATAATTTCTGCTCCTATTGCATTGTGCCCTATGTGCGCGGACGGGAGCGCAGCCGGGAGATGTCCGCGATTCTTGCGGAGGCCCAAGCCCTGCGGGATGCGGGCGTCAAGGAAATTATGCTGCTGGGACAGAACGTCAACAGCTATGGCAGGGGACTCACGGGGGAGCCGACCTTCGCGCAGCTGCTCCGGGAGCTGGACGGCCTGGACATCCCCCGCATCCGTTTTATGACCAGCCATCCCAAGGATTTGTCTGACGAATTGATTGAGGTCATGGGGACAAGCCGGCATATTCTGCCCCAGTTCCATCTGCCGGTGCAGAGCGGCAATGATGAAATTCTCCGCCGTATGAACCGCCGCTATGACCGGGCACGCTATTTGGAGCGGGTGCGCAGGCTGCGGGAGGCGGTGCCGGGCATTGGCCTGACGACGGACATCATCGTGGGCTTCCCCGGCGAGACGGAGGAGCAGTTCCAGGACACCATGGCCCTGGTGGACGAGGTGGGCTACGATTCGGCTTTCACCTTCATTTATTCGCCGCGCACGGGCACCAAGGCGGCGTCCATGGCGGAGCAGGTGCCCGAGGCTGTGGCTTCCGACCGCATTCAGCGGCTGATCGCCCTGCAGGATCGCCGTCAGCGGGAGGCCATGGCGCGCTTTGTGGGCATGGAGGAGGAAGTGCTGGTGGAAGGCCTGTCGCGCAGGAGCGACAAGGCGGTCTCCGGCAAGGGCAGGCACGGCGTATCCATCACCTGTCCGGGTACAGCAGACGACGTGGGCCAGCTCCTCCGGGTGCGGGTAACGGAGATCAAGAACAACACGCTCATGGCGGAGCGGACGGACGGAAAGGACGGAGAGCATCATGCGTAATGTGATGGAAAAGGCCCAGGCACTGGCCCAAGCGATTGTCGAGAGCGACATTTATCAGCGGATGCACACGGCGGAAAGCCAGGTGACGGCGGATGCGGACGCCGCGGGGGCCATCGCGGCACTGATGGAGAAGCGCCAGGCGGTGGAGAACCTGCTGGCGGAGGAAGACATGGATCATACCGCGCTGGCCGAAGCGGGCAAGGCCATGGAGGAGGCGGAAGCCGCCCTCAATGAGCAGCCGCTGGTCAAGGAACTGCAAACCGCCCGGGCGGACTTCAGCCAGATGATGGAGAATGTGAATCGCATCCTGCGCCTGGTCATCACCGGGGAGACGGAGGAGGAGAGCGGCTGCGGCGGCAGCTGCTCCGGCTGCTCGGGAGGCTGCGGCTCCTGCGGCGGCTGCGGGGAATAAGCTAAGCGGCGCACCACGATATACTGAGGATAAGGGGATTGAAGACGCGATGGCCCTCACATCCATGATGCAGCAATACCTGAACCTGAAGGCGGAATATCAGGACTGTATTTTGTTTTTTCGCCTGGGCGACTTTTATGAGATGTTTTTTGATGACGCCCGTACCGCCTCCCGTGAGCTGGAGCTGACCCTGACAGGCCGGGACTGCGGCCTGGAGGAACGCGCGCCCATGTGCGGCGTACCCTTTCATGCCGCCACCACCTATGTGGAGCGGCTGATCGGCAAGGGCTATAAGGTAGCGATCTGCGAGCAGCTGGAAGACCCGGCCCTGGCCAAGGGTCTTGTCAAGCGGGATGTCATCCGTGTGGTGACGCCGGGCACGGTGATCGAGCCCACCATGCTGGACGAGCGGGCCAATAACTTCCTGCTGTCGGTGCATTTCACCGGGGAGAAAGCGGGCATGGCCTTTGCGGATGTGTCCACAGGTGAGTTCTTTGTGCATGAGATTGCCTCGGCGGCGGACACGCTGGCGGACGAAATCGCGCGTATTCAGCCCATCGAAATCATTGCCAACGATCTGGTGCGCCTGCGGTCCTGCCAGGGCCGGGAGGATGTCTCCTGCTCCGAGCAGCCCGGCAGCTGGTATCAGTATCAGAACGCCTCGGAAGCGTTGTGCCGTCATTTCGCCCTAAACGACCTGTCGCCCCTGGGCCTCAGCGAGGAATATCGCTCCGGGGCCTGCGCGGCGGGCGCGCTGATGCGCTACCTGTCCGAGACGCAGAAAAATGCCCTGGAGCATATCACGGAGCTGCGCATTTACCAGGGCGCGGCGACCATGCTGCTGGATCGCAACACCCGCCGGAACCTGGAATTGACCGAATCCATCCGGGGACGGTCGTCCAAGGGTTCGCTGCTTTGGCTGATGGACAAGACGTCCACGGCCATGGGCGGACGGCTGCTGCGCTCCTGGATTGAGCAGCCGCTGATCGACCGGGAGCAGATTCTCCGCCGCCTGGACGCCGTGGAGGAGTTTACCGGCGAGCATGTGCTGACCATGACGCTTTCGGAGGAATTGCAGGGCGTCTACGACGTGGAGCGGCTTTTGTCGAAGGTATCCTACAAGTCCATCAACGCCAGGGATTGTCTGGCGCTGTCCGCTTCCCTGGGCAAGGTGCCGGGTATCCGCGATCTTCTGGCGGGAGCGAAAAGTCACGCTGTCAGGCAGGTGCGGGAGCAGCTGGATCCCTTGGAAGAATTGACGGCGCTGCTCAAGAGCGCCATCCACCCGGACGCGCCCCTGGCCATCAGCGAAGGCGGCATTATCCGGGACGGCTATTCGGCTATGCTGGATGAGTACCGGGCTGCCTCCGTCAGCGGAAAGCAGTGGATTCTTGACCTGGAGCAGCGCGAGCGGGAAGCCACGGGCATCAAGAACCTGCGCGTACAGTACAACAAGGTCTTCGGCTACTACATCGAGGTAACCAAATCTTATTACGAACTGGTGCCGGCTCACTACACCCGGAAGCAGACCCTGACCAACTGCGAGCGCTATATGACCCCCGAGCTGAAGGACATGGAGCAGAAGATTGTCGGCGCGCAGGAGCAGTCCGTTCGGCTGGAATTGCAGCTGTTTACCGAAATCCGTGAGAAAATCGCGGCGGAAATCGGAAGGATTCAGCGCACCGCCATGGCGCTGAAGACCCTGGACGCGCTGCTGTCCCTGTCCAAGGTGGCGGTGAGCAACCATTACGTCCGCCCGGATATCACCGATGACGGAAGCCTGCGTATCCTGGACGGCCGCCACCCCGTGGTGGAGCAGACATTGCAGGACGGCGGCTTTGTGCCCAACGATACCTTGATGAACCAGAATGAGCAGCGGATGCTCATCATCACCGGGCCGAACATGGCCGGCAAAAGCACCTACATGCGCCAGGTGGCGCTGATCGTCCTGATGGCGCATATCGGTTCCTTCGTCCCGGCCCGGGAGGCTGGCATTCCCATTGTGGATCGTATTTTTACCCGCGTGGGGGCGTCAGACGATTTGGCCAGCGGGCAGAGTACCTTCATGGTGGAAATGAGTGAGACGGCGTACATCCTGCGCAACGCTACGGCCCGTTCACTGATTATTCTGGATGAGATCGGCCGCGGTACGTCCACCTTCGACGGGCTCTCCATTGCCTGGGCGGTGGTGGAATATCTTTGCGACAAGGAAAAGGTTGGCGCCAAGACGCTCTTCGCGACCCATTATCACGAGCTGTCCGAGCTGGAAGGCCATGTTGAAGGCGTGGAGAACTACTGTATCTCCGTCAAGGAGCACGGTGAGGACGTGATTTTCCTGCGCAAAATCATACGCGGCGGCGCGGATCGCAGCTTTGGCGTTCATGTGGCGCGGCTGGCGGGTGTACCCAAGCCTGTGCTCGTGCGGGCTCATGAGATTCAGGCGCGGCTGGAGGTCAGCGACATCAACCAGAAGGGCATTGGCCAGAACATCCTGGAGGAAGGCCCTAAACGGGAGAACGAGCAAGTGGACATGTTCGATTATGCGCGGACGGAAATCATCAATGATCTGCAGAACATTGATGTGATGGCACTGACGCCCATGGATGCCATCAATCAGCTGTTCCTGCTGCGGGAGAAGGCCAGAAAGCTGTAAGGATGAATGATTACAAAAGCGACTTCGGTCGGTTTTGGACGAAAGCGAGGCAAGTATGGCAGGAAAAATAAAGCTGCTGACCGATGAGGTCATCGGCAAAATCGCCGCGGGCGAGGTGGTAGAACGGCCTGCGGCCGCCATCAAGGAGTTGGTGGAAAACAGCCTGGACGCTGGAGCCAGCGCGATAACGGTGGAAATCAGAGATGGCGGTATCAGCTATTTCCGGGTGACGGATAACGGCAGCGGCATCCAGCAGAGTGAAATTCGCATGGCCTTCGAGCGCCACGCCACCAGCAAAATCACGCAGGAGCAGGATCTGTTTGCCATCGCGACGCTGGGTTTCCGTGGGGAGGCGCTGGCCTCCATTGCTGCCGTCAGCCATGTGACCTGCACGACCCGTACCAAGACGGATGTCAGCGGCATCAAGGTGCAGAACGACGGCGGGCGCATCACCGCCATCGAGGAGACTGCCTGCCCGGAAGGAACGACCTTGATTGTGCGAGATCTGTTTTTTAACACTCCCGTGCGCCTGAAGTTCCTAAAAAAGCCTGCCACGGAGGCAGGCTTGGTGGCTGATTTTATGATGCGGCTGATTCTTTCCAGGCCGGACGTCTCCTTCCGCTTCGTCAGTCAGGGCAAGACGCTGTATCATTCCGCGGGGGACGGCAAGCTGGCATCGGCAGTCTTTGCGATCTACGGCAGCGAAGCGCTGCGCTCCATGCGCGTGGTGGACGGCTGCGGAGGCGGCATGGTGGTGAAGGGACATGTGGGCATTGGCGATTGCGCCCGGGGCAACCGAGGCCATCAATCTTTTTTCATCAATGGCCGATACATGAAAAGCGCGCTGCTTTCATCAGCGCTGGAAGCGGCTTGCCGGGAGCGTGTGACCATCGGCAAGTATCCTGTGTGCGTGCTGCATCTGACCATGCCCTATGACACGGTGGATGTCAATGTCCATCCTAATAAGCTGGAGGTGCGCTTTCAGGACGAGTCCCGCGTGGCGGATACGCTGGAAGCATTGGTACGAGACGCCATCAAGGAGCCGGATGCTTTAGCCGCTCCGCCGCAGCTGCATCTGACAAGCCAGTCTCAGACCCAGGCACCTGTACAGGTGACCCGGCAAACGATGCGCGTGCCGGAGTCCGCACAAGACGCCGGTGTGCCGCTGGTACTGCCAAAGGCTCCGATTCCGGAAGCAAAGCCATCCCAACCAATCCCACAAAGCGTCAGTCAAGCACTGCCTCCGGATACAAAAACCGCGGCGAATGAAGGGCGCACGTCCACCATTCCCGTACTCAGAGACCATCCGTCTGTACTGTCCAGCTATATGGAGACCGCTGAAAAAAAGAAACCTTCGTCGGTTGCGGAAGGCTGCCGACCGGCGTCGGGAGAGCCGCTAAACCGACCTGTGGCCAGACAAACGCAAAACCAACCGAAGTCGGAAGTGGGCGGCGCGGAAACGCAGGCAGAGCAGTCGTCCTTCCTGCCCCAAGCGCCAAAGCCGCTGAAATTCCTGGGCGCTGTATTCAACACCTATATCTTGGTGGAATATGATGACCACCTGCTGATGATTGACCAGCATGCGGTTCATGAGCGGCTGCTTTTTGATCGGATGCTGAAGGCTTATGACCAGCACGCCTGCGGACAGGAGCTTCTGATACCGATGGTGGTGACCGTGAATCGACGCGAGCAGGCGCTGCTGCAGGAGCATCATGAGCTGCTGGCTTCTCTGGGGCTGACGGTGGAGCCTTTTGGCGACGCGGAAATGTCCATTCGTTCGATTCCGATGATTCTGGGCCAGCCTCAGGCGGTGGACTTCCTTCACGAAATTTTGGATCAGCTGGCGGGGGAGCGCGGTGTTATTTCCATGGAGCGGAGGCGCGCGGCTATCCTGCAAATGGCCTGCAAAAAGGCGGTCAAGGGCGGGGAGGCTTTGTCGGAGGCGGATATTCGCCATTTGGTGACGACCATGGTGGATCGGCATGTCACGCCGACTTGCCCCCATGGGCGACCGCTGGTGGTGGCGCTGAGCCACACCGAGCTGGATCGGCGCTTCAAGCGTCTGCAGTGAGGATGATATGGAGAAAAAGCAATGCTGCTGGGTGCTGACAGGCCCGACAGCCAGCGGCAAAACAGGTCTGTCGATCCGTCTGGCCAAGGAATTTGACTGCGAAATAGTCTGCATGGATTCCATGCAGATTTACCGGCGGATGGACATCGGTACAGCCAAGCCCACGCGCAAAGAAATGGACGGGGTACCGCACCATATGCTGGACATCTCCGAACCTTGGGAGTCTTTCTCCGTGGCACAGTACCAGGCCATGGCAGAGGCCTGCTTCCGGGAAATTCATGCCCGGGGGCGCCAGGTCTTGCTGGTGGGCGGCACAGGGCTGTACCTGCGCGCCCTTCGTCAGCCCATGGCGATGGGCGATGCCGGAGCGGATCAGTCGCTGCGGGATGAGCTTCAGGCGTTGGCGGATGCTCCCGGGGGAAGGGAGCGCCTTCATGCGATGCTGGAGGAAGTGGATCCGGCAACGGCGGCCCGGCTGCATCTCAACGATGTTCGCAGGGCCATACGCGCTCTGGAGGTATTTCGGTCAACAGGGGTTCCCTTTAGCCGACAGCCGCAAAAACCGACCGAAGTCGATTTTGATTATCGGGTTGCCACGCTGACCATGGATCGGGAACGACTGTATCGGCGCATTGAGGATCGCGTGGATCAAATGATGCGTGACGGGCTGATGGAAGAGGTGCGCGCGCTGCTGGCGGAGGGGATCACGCCGTCCGCGCAGGCGATGAAGGGCCTGGGCTACAAGGAACTGGCGCCTTATGTTCTGGGGCAGAGCAATCTGGAACAGGCGGTGGACGCCATCAAGCTGGGAACACGGCGCTACGCCAAAAGACAGCTGACCTGGATGCGCCGTGAAGAGGATGTGCTGTGGGTGGACAGCCTATCGGCGGATGCCTATGACCAGCTTAAAAATTGGTATACAAGAGGTGTGGAAGCATGAATATTCAAGAGCGAATTGCCCAGGCTGAGGATAGCCTCAGGTCAGTTTTTGCCCGCGTGGATTCCATGGAGGAAATTGGTACGAGGCGGGTGCTGGCGGCTTTTCAGGAGCATCAGGTAGCCTACCGTCATTTTGCTCCGACAACCGGCTATGGCTATGACGATGTGGGCCGCGATAACCTGGAACGTATCTATGCCGCGCTTTTTGGTACGGAGGCCGCCATCGTCCGGCCGCAGATCGTCAGCGGAACCCATGCCATCTCCCTTTGCCTGTTCGGCTTGACGCTGCCGGGGGATCATGTTTTGTCCGCCACGGGTACGCCGTATGACACGCTGGAAGACATCATCGGTTGGAACGAAGAAAAGACGCCGGTCGGTTCGCTTAAGGAAATGGGGGTAACGTACAGTCAGGTCGAGCTGCGAGGCGGCAAGATTGATGTGGACGCGGTGGATAGCGCCATCACGCCCCGCACCCGGCTTGTGATTGCCCAGCGCAGCCGTGGCTATGCCTGGCGGCCTTCTCTGATGCCGGAGGACTTCAAGGATTTGGCGGAGATGCTGCATCAAAAGCACCCTGGCGTCCGGTTAATGGTTGACAATTGCTACGGCGAGTTTGTATGTGAAAAAGAACCCAGCCATTATGGCGCGGATGTTTGTGTAGGCAGTCTGATCAAGAATCCGGGCGGCGGTCTGGCTCCCACGGGCGGCTACATTGCAGGCGCCGCCGACGCCATCACCCGCATTGCTTATCGGCTGACGGCGCCGGGGATCGGACTGGAGGTCGGGTCCTACGCGGCCAGCTATCAGCCCTTTTATCAGGGGTTGTTCATGGCGCCCCATACGGTTGCGCAGGCCATTAAGACAGCGTGTCTGACGGCCAGAGTTTTTGAAAGTCTTGGCATGACCACCACTCCACCTGCGGACGAGCCACGCGCCGACATCATTCAAGCGATACAGATGCGCACGCCGGAACGGCTGGTGGCCTTCTGCCAGGGGATTCAGATGGCCTCGCCCATTGACAGCATGGCGCTGCCTGAGCCCTGGGATATGCCCGGGTACAACGATCAGGTGGTGATGGCGGCGGGAACCTTTGTGTCCGGCGCTTCGGTGGAGCTTAGCGCTGACGCGCCCATGCGCGAGCCGTTCACGGCCTACATGCAGGGAGGCCTGACTTATGCCCATGGCCGTATTGCCCTGGCCAGGGCGCTGGAGCGCATGGTTGAAGTGGGCGCTCTAAGCATGAGCTGACCGACCTGGGTTTGCTTTGAATGAATGGAAACAGACTTTGTTTGTAATATGAAACAACCGACCTGCGTCGGTTCTTACGCCGCCTGCCTCGGCATACACCTTGTGCATGAGGGAGGTGGCTTTTGATATGGATGAACATCGCCCGGGAGAAACCCGAACCCAGCAGCTTCGTCCGAAGGAAAAAATAGCGCGGCTGCCTGATATTCCCGAGGCAAGCTGGAGGGAGCAGCTGCGCCGCAAGCCCGGGGAGGAGCTGCTGAAGAACATGGCGGTAGCGGCCGCGCTGGTTATGTGCGCAATCACCCTGCGAGGAGGCGCGCTTCCGCAGGCGATGGATGTGACGGACGCGGTGATGACCGCCGTCACGGGCGATACCCTGCTGGACGATCAGCTGGGCAAGCTATCCTTTGTCAGTGCTTTATTCCCGGAGGCCACGTTGGTTTTCGGCCAGACCAGCCCGGGGGAAGCCCTGGCGATGCCGGTTTCCGGAGGCGCGGTGGTTCACGCCTGGAGCGAGGATGAACCTTATATGGCCTGGCGCACCGGGAGCGCGCAGATCACTTCCTCCATGGACGGCGAAGTGATTGGTGTGTACCATGGCAATGGTGAGGAGCGGCTGGTACAGGTGCTTGGGGACGATGGGCTTTCCTGCCTTTACGGCAATTTAGGCGAGGTCAGCGTCAGCATGGGCGATGCGGTCAGTGCGGGAGATAGCATCGGTACGCTGATGCCCGGTGCTGATTTTGTGATGGAGGTGCGGCGGGATGGTTACAGTGTGGATCCAGCCGTGCTGCTGGACAGCGCGTCATGAGGTTTACCATATGGCGAAAGGGCGGCACGGCGGTCTATCTGCATGGGGGGACGATCGCTTTCCTGGCCTATGCCATGCTGGCGGGGCATGGGCTGCTGATGGCGGTGGGGCTGGTATCCATCTTCCTCCACGAATGTGCCCACGCGCTAACGTCCGCCGCGTTCGGCTATCCGCCCAAGGAGGTTGAACTGACGCCCTTGGGCGCTGTAATGCGCCTGGAAGAGGAGGAAGGCGTTCCTCCGGGCTGGCGGCTGCTGGTGCTTTTGGCGGGGCCAGCGATGACGCTGCTGCTGTGCACCCTGGCGCTTTTCGGTGTGAAAATGGAATGGCTTCCTCTTTCGTTGGGACGGGTGATTTTCCAGTGCAACGTATCCTTGCTGCTGCTGAACCTGCTGCCCGCGCTGCCGCTGGATGGCGGCAGAATGCTTGCGCTTATCCTGGGCTTCTGGCTTCGACCAGTCCGTGTCAAGATCATTCTGCGCGCCCTGGGGACGGCGCTGGGATTGTGCTGCGTCGGCTTGAACCTGTTGATGACCTGGCGTCAGGGCGGATGGAACTTTTCCCTGGCGGCTGCTGGGTGCTTTATCATTTACGCGGCATCCACCGCCACGGTATCCGCCGCCTTGGCGGAACTGCGGGGGTTTATGGATCGTAAAATCCGCATGGAACGAAGGGGGATCACAGCCGCGCACTGTCTGGCCGCCCTGGAAACTGTGCCCCTTCGCCAGGCGGTTATGATGCTGCATCCCCGGAGGATGACGATGTACTGCCTGATGGACAGCAATTTGCGCCTTCGCCGCGTGTTGTCGGAGGAGCAGGTGATTGACGGCTATCTGCGTATGCCGGGAGAGCGGCTTGAAAGTCTTGACAATCAAGACCGCCCTACCCGTTGACAGGGTATATGCTTTGTGATATGATTCGTTAGGCACGACTAACACGAAAGGCCGGTGAGCAGGATGAAGGAACAGCCAAACAGTCCGGCGCGGCGTGAAAACATCGCGCAGCTTCAGCCGGGAGAATGGGGTATAGTGGATACTGTGGGCGGCGAGGGCGCGCTGCACCGCCACCTGCTGGATATGGGCATCACGCCCGGGGTGAAGGTGACCTTGCAGAAGACCGCGCCAATGGGCGATCCCCTGGAAATCCATCTTCGCGGCTATGCTTTGACGCTGCGCAGGGATGACGCGGCGAAGATCACCCTGCGCGGGGAGGCGGAGGAAAAATGAGCAAGCAATACACCTTCGCCTTGGCCGGCAATCAGAACAGCGGCAAGACCACGCTGTTTAACGTGCTGACAGGCTCCAATCAGCATGTGGGCAACTGGCCTGGCGTCACGGTAGAACAGAAGACGGGCCTGCTGCTGCACCATCATCATGGCGGCGATGCGCACTTCGGCGCGCCGACACTGGGTGGGCGCAGGCAGATGGAACGGGAGAAAAACAGCGACGTCCGCATTGTGGACTTACCGGGAATTTACTCCCTGTCGCCCTATTCCATGGAGGAGATTGTCAGCCGGAACTTCATTACCATGGAGAAGCCGGATGTGGTCATCAACATCGTGGATGCCACCAATCTGGAGCGCAATCTGTACCTGACCCTTCAGCTGCTGCAGCTGGGGGTTCCGGTGGTGATTGCTCTGAACATGATGGATGAGGTGCGCGCCCATGGCGACATCATCCATGTGGATATGCTGTCGCAGCGCCTGGGGGTGCCGGTGGTCGCCATCTGCGCCAGGAAGGGCGAGGGCATTGACGAACTGGTTCGGCTGGCGATGGATGCTGCGGAGAACCGCCGCGCGGCGCCGCCGCTGGATCTGTGCACAGGCTCGGCCCACAAGGCCCTTCACGCCATTGTCCACCTGATTGAGGCAAAGGCATACAAGGCCGGGCTGAATCCTCGTTACGCAGCCACCAAGCTGTTTGAGGGCGACGATCCCATGCGGGAGCTCCTTGGCCTGAGCGATGAGGAAAACCATATCATCAATGAGATTCTTGTGAACATGGAAGCCGATGAACACATGGAACGCGCGGCTGTCATGGCGGATCTTCGCTATCGCTTCATCGAGCAGATGCTGGACAAGGCCTATGTGCGGCGTCAGCCGGAAGGGGAGGCGGCGTCGCTTTCGGATCGCATCGACAAGGTACTGACGCATCCCATGCTGGCTATTCCGGTCTTTCTGTTGATGATGCTGTCCGTCTTTTGGGTTACCTTCGGCCCCATTGGCACCTGGATTGCAGACGGCTTCAGCGCATTGGTGGACAGCGGCATTGCCCTGATTGAGGATGCGCTGATAACGGCTGAGGTGGCGTCGTGGCTGCGCCAGCTGGTGGTGGAAGGCGCGCTGCGGGGTGTTGGCAGCGTACTGTCCTTCATGCCAACCATTGTAATTTTGTTCATGTGCCTATCGATTCTGGAGGACAGCGGCTACATGGCACGGGCGGCTTTTCTGATGGATAAGCCCCTGCGGAAAATCGGCCTGAATGGCCGCAGCTTCATCCCGATGATGATGGGCTTTGGCTGCACCGTGCCGGCGGTGATGTCTGCCAGGAGCATGAGCAGCAGGCGGGACAGGCGCTTTACCATCCTGCTGACGCCCTTTATGTCCTGCGGCGCCAAGGTGCCGGTATACGCATTGTTCGCGGCGGCCTTCTTCCATGATAATCAGGTGCTGATGATGACGCTGATGTACCTGGGCGGCATCCTGATGTCGGTGATCGCGGGGGTAATTCTCAAGCGCGTGCTCTTCCACGGCGACGCGGCGCCCTTCATTATGGAGCTGCCCGCCTACCGCCTGCCGACGCCCCGGAACGTGCTGCGCAACATGTGGGACAAGGCGAAGGACTTTATCCAGCGGGCGTTCACCATCATTTTCCTGGCTACGGTGGTGGTGTGGTTCCTGCAATCCTTCAATTTCCGCTTTGAGCCAGCGGCTTCCATGCAGGAGAGCATCCTGGGCAGTGTCGCGGGCCTGATAGCGCCGGTTTTCATGCCTCTGGGCTTTGGCTCTCTGGAGGCCGTCACCGCGGTGCTGACCGGCGTGATGGCGAAGGAAAGCGTGGTCAGCACCCTGGCCGTGCTGGCCGGAGTGGACGCGGAGTCCGGCGCGATGCTCACGGCCATGCAGGCCGTTTTCCCCTCAACGGCGGCGGCAGCCTCCTTCCTCACGTTCGTGCTGCTGTACATGCCCTGCGTCGCGGCCTTTGCCGCCATGCGCCGGGAGATGGAAAGCCGCCGCTGGGCCATTGGCTCCGCCGTGGGTCAAACAGCTGTGGCGTGGGTTTGCGCGTTCGCGGTGTATCATGTGGCGATGCTGCTGGGGGCGTAAGAGGATTGGCCGCCTGAAAACGTAAGCTGTTCGGCAAAGCACGGCTGGGCGGCGTAAAATAATATGCGATAAGTTTTGTTAAGCGCCGATGGCGAAATCAGTGTGTTTGCTGTCCCGTACAGCGCAGCAGCCGACCTCGATCAATCTGCCTGGATTTTTGCGGCAATTGGTTACGCTGCAGTCCCGATGCAGCAGGGCGCCGCGTCCAAATGGGCGATACGGTCGGCGTATGCTGCAACAAAATGGATTTTATCGACTACTTGAATCAATATATTTGCGATGAACGATCATCGCTGATCGAAACGCTTCAGGGCTTATATCGTGAAGACCGATGGCCGGAGGAATAGTAGGCATGCTCCGTTTCAATTTTTGACTGCTTCCCTTTTATCCGATGCTTTCACCCATGTGAGCGGTTCCTGCTCACGGCTATGAAAAAAAGCGGCAGATGCCGCTTTTTTTCATGTTTAACCGATGTTGCTTTTTATCGGATTCTCTTTGTTTATCCATTGACAATCCAGACCATCCAACGTATAATCTTCCTATACGGACTTCGCATTCACCGCCCTTGCAATGCTTGAAAGGCGGCGAGCGATAAGGAGGTACTACCGATGGAAATGCAACAGCTTCAGGCCATCTGTCGTCAGGTGAGGCGTGATATTATCATCATGACGAACAAGGCGGGAGCCGGTCATCCCGGCGGCTCGCTGTCAGCAACTGAAGCCCTGGTGGCGCTTTATTTTGATGTGATGAAGGGCATTGACCCCAAGGATGACAAGAATCCCAACAGGGATCGTTTTGTCCTGTCCAAGGGCCACGCTGCTCCGGGGCTGTATGGCGTTCTGTGCGAGCGGGGCTATTTCGGGCGGGAGGAGTTCGATAGCTTCCGTCAGCTCGGCGGTATCCTGCAGGGCCATCCCGATGTTAAAAAGTGCCCGGGCATTGACGCTTCCACGGGCTCTTTGGGTCAGGGCATTTCCATTGCCGTGGGCATGGCCCTGGGCGCGAAGCACACGGGCAATCCCTGCCATGTTTACGCCTTGATTGGCGACGGCGAAAGTCAGGAAGGTCTGGTTTGGGAGGCGTCGATGGCTGCGGCTCACTACAAGCTGGATAACTTGACGGTTATCTTTGACCACAACGGTATGCAAATTGACGGTACCAATGACGAGGTTATGTCCCTGGGGGATGTGGACGCAAAGTTCCGGTCCTTTGGCTATGATGTGATCGACGTGGCGGACGGCAATGACATGCAGCAGGTGCTGGATGCGCTGCATGCCCCCGCCTGCCCCGGAAAGCCCCGGCTCATTCATTTGCATACCCTCAAGGGCAAGGGTGTTTCCTTTATGGAAGGTCAGGTGGGCTGGCATGGCAAGGCGCCCAATGCCGAGCAGGCGGAACAGGCACTGAAGGAATTGGAGGGTTGAGCAAATGGAAAAGAAGTCGATCCGTGTGGCCTATGGCGAGGCCATTGTCAAGCTCGCCGCCAAGAACGATCAGGTAGTTGTTCTGGATGCCGACCTGGCGGCCGCGACCATGACCCAGGATTTCAAGAAAACCTATCCCGACCGGTTTTATGACTGCGGCATTGCCGAGGCGAACATGGTGGACATGGCAGCGGGTATGTCTACCATGGGATTGATTCCCTTCTGCTCCACCTTCGCGGTTTTCGCGGGCCGCAGCTATGACCAGATCCGCAACGGGGTGTGCTATCCCAAGCTGAACGTGAAGCTGGGCTTCTCTCATGCCGGCATTACCCTGGGCGAGGACGGCGGCTCCCATCAGGCGGTGGAAGACATCGCCATCATGCGGGCGCTGCCCAACATGACGGTCTTTGTGCCTTCCGATGCCAACGAGTGCTACCAGTGTGTGGAGGCTGCCGCGCAGATCAATGGCCCCGTGTACATCCGCACCGCCCGTCTGCCTTCTCCCGTGTATGAGGAGCGTCCCTTCGAGGTAGGCAAGGGCAAGGTCATCAAGGATGGCAAGGACTGTGTGATTTTCACCTGCGGCATCATGCTGGAGCATTGCCTGGAGGCCGTAGAGCTTCTGTCGCAGCGGGGCGTGGACGCGGCGCTGGTATCCTTCCATACCCTCAAGCCCTTCGATGACGCCTTGGCCCGTGAATACGCGGCCAAGTGCGGCAAGGTCTTCACCGTGGAGGAGCATTCCGTCATCGGCGGTTTGGGCGATGCCGTGGCTTCCGCGCTGTGCGGCATGGGCAGCTTCACCTTCCAGAAGATTGGTATCGACGATGTGTTCGGCCAGTCCGGCAAGCCTGCCGATCTGCTGAAGGCCTATGGTCTCACTGGCGCGCAGATTGCCGAGCGAGTGCTGAAGGCGTAAAATCCATATATCTCCACGGCGCTCCTGCTCGACAGCGGAGCGCCGTTTTCTGTTTCGCGGGAGGGGAGACGCGCAAAAAAGCGATACGCACCATAATTTGCGTACCGCCTTGACTTTATGCGTTTGTTTCGCTCTCCAGGGTAAAGCGCTGGTACGTCCGCCCGTCGCGCTCCACGGTTTCCAGCCACATGGAGGCGGGCCGCACCCACAGACCGCCTTCGCCGTAAAGCGCACGATAAACCACCATGTCTTCCAGCGTCTCGGAATGCTTGGCGATGCCGATGACTTCATAACGGTTACCCTTGAAGTGCCGGTAAATACCGGGCTTGATGATCATCAGCGCAGCACCTTCCTTAAAAAGTCCTGCGTACGCTGCTGCTGCGGATGCCCAAAGACTTCATCCGGGTGGCCCTGTTCCACGATGACGCCCTCATCCATAAAAATCACATGATCCGCGACTTCCCTGGCAAAGCCCATTTCGTGGGTGACCACCACCATGGTCATGCCGTCCTCCGCCAGCTGTTCCATCACGTCCAGCACCTCGCCCACCATTTCGGGATCCAGCGCGGAGGTGGGCTCGTCAAAGAGCATAACGTCGGGATTCATTGCCAAAGCCCGGACGATGGCGATGCGCTGCTGCTGGCCGCCGGATAGCTGCCGGGGATAGCTTTTCGCCTTTTCCTGAAGCCCCACCCGCTGAAGCAGGGCCATAGCCTTCTCCTGGGCTTCAGCCTTGGGCATGTGCTTGAGCTTCATGGGCGCGAGGATGATGTTGTCCATAATGCTCAGGTGAGGGAACAGATTGAACTGCTGGAACACCATGCCCATTTTCATGCGGATTTGGTTGATGTTGCAGCCGGGGGCGGTAATGTCCGTGCCCTCAAAGAAAATCTGGCCGCTGGTGGGCGTCTCCAGCAGATTCAGACAGCGAAGGAAGGTGGTTTTACCGGAGCCGGAGGGGCCAATGAGCACAACCTTGTCACCCTTGCCGATATGCTGATCCACGCCGCGAAGCACGTTTAATGCTCCGAAGGACTTGTGCAGATTCTTAACGGTTATCACCTTGACGCAGCCTCCTTTCCAGCTTGCCGACCAGATAGGTCAGCCCAGTCACCAGCACCAGGTAGATCAGCGCCACGGCAATCAGCGGCATAAAGGCCGAGAAGGTCACGCCGCGGATTCGGTTGCCCGCAAAGGTCAAGTCAGCCACGGCTACATAGCCGGCCACCGAGGTTTCCTTCAGCAGAACGATGAACTCGTTGGCCAGGGTCGGCAGAACGTTTTTCAGTACCTGGGGAGCGATGACGTACCACATGGTCTGTGGGTAATTCAGGCCCAGGCTCCGGCCAGCTTCCATCTGACCTTTCTCAATGGACATGATGCCCGAACGGATAATTTCCGCCACATACGCGCCGGAATTCAGGCCGAAGGAGAGCACCGCCACCATCATACCGTTGGAGGAGGAGGCAAAGATGATATAGTAGAGAATCAGCAGCTGTACCACCACAGGCGTGCCGCGGATGATCGTGGTGTACAGCACGCCGATCTTGTTAAGCAGGCTCAGCAGCGCCTTGCCGATGCTGGGACGCATCTTCTTTCCGTTGGTTTCCCAGGTGCAACGGATGACGGCGATCATCACACCGATACCAATGCCGATGCACAGGGCCATCATGGTGATGAGAATGGTATTTTCAAGGCCGGTGAGCAGCATCTTCCAGCGCGATTTTTCAACGAAATTCAGGATGAATTCCGCCTTGACGCCCTCAAACCAGTTGACGATTCCGCTGAACATATCCTCCATGGGCCTGCCTCCTTTGCGGTGCTTATGGGAACAAAAAAGCCTGAATGCCAAGAAAGAAGGGAACGGTTGAACCGCCGTTCCCTTCGGAAAGAGGCTGGGTGAAGATTACTCCTCAGAGGGGATATACTTGGCAATGATGGCGGGGATGGTGCCATCCTCGATCAGCTCAGCCATCGCGGTGTTGAAGGAGGCAACCAATTCGCTGTTCTTGGCGAAGGCGGCGGCATAGTCCTCGACCGTGTAGGCGGTATCCAGAATCTTCAGGCCGGGGGTAACAGCCACATAAGCCTTGGCAGGCTCGTTATCAATGATAACGCAGTCGATCTTGCCGTTGGCCAGCGCCATAACGGCCTCGTTGCCGTTGGGGTAGGCCGACACAACGCACTTGCCGTTAGCTTCCTCGTCGGAGGCATAAATGAAACCGGTCGTAGCCATCTGGACGCCTACCGTATGGCCCGCATCCTTGACGAAGAGATCATCCGCAGAGGTAATGGGGGAGTCTTCACGGACGATGATGACCTGAACACCGGTGGCATAGCTGTCAGAGAAGGCGACCAGCTGCTCACGTTCAGGGGTCACGGTCATGCCGGCCATGGTGAAATCCGCCTTGCCGGAGGTCACGGCGGGGATCAGGGAGTCGAACTCCATGTCAACGATTTTCAAATCATAGCCCAGCTTGGCAGCGATGGCGGCGGCAATTTCGGCGTCGATACCGGTCACTTCACCGTTGTCACCGATAAACTCATAGGGCGGGAAAGACGCGTTGGTGACCATGGTCAGGGTGTCCGCCAGGGCGGCGGCACTGGTCAGCACCAGCATCAAGGACAGGGCAACAGCAAGCAGCTTTTTCATATTTGTGTCATCCTCCTCAGTTCATTAGGAACAGTGAGCATTATACTCGCCTGACTGGGGAATGTCAATAGAATATTGAAATTTTCTGCATAAAAATTCACTGAAAACATAGCAAATGCAGGGCGTCAGGGATGCCTCTTGCACTTTATGCAGTTTTTACTTGCCAAAACGCGCAAAAGGGTTTAGTATAAGAAAGCATTGCGTGATTCAAAAGATGAAGGAGCAAAAAGGATGCTGACGTTCATTGTTAACCCCACGGCGGGAGCGGGATTTGCGCTGAGACAGGAGGAGCCGATTCGCCAGATGCTTGATGCGCGGCGCGTGGCCTATCGTATGCTGCGCACGGAGCATCCAGGTCACGCCACCGAGCTGGCCAGAGCGGCTGCGCGGGAGGATGACTGCACGGGCGTTGTGGCAGTGGGCGGCGACGGCACAGCCTATGAGGTAGCCTGCAGCTTGCTGGGCACGAAGGCGCCTCTGGGTATCATCCCGGCGGGAACGGGCAATGATTTCATCAAGACGGCAGGCATACCGCGGCAGCCCATGGCGGCGCTGAGGTTCCTATTGTCCCGTCAGCCGCGCCCGGTAGATGTGGGCAGCGTTAACGAACGGCTCTTTCTGAATGTATGCGGAACAGGCTTTGATGTTACGGTGCTGGAGCAAACCCAGTCCGCCAAGCGCTACTGCCGGGGGCTTCTGCCTTATCTGATCGGCCTTGTGCGCGGTATCTTCCATTATAAGCCTGTTCATGTATGCCTGACGGTTGACGGCGAAGGGCAGGAGCGGGACGTGCTGATCTGTTCGGTGGCCAACGGGCGGTTCATTGGCGGCGGGATCCCCATCTGTCCCGCGGCCCAGCCGGATGACGGCCTCCTGGATCTGGTCGTGGTGGAAAATAAACCGCGCTGGCAGATTCCTTTTTATCTTCCGGCGCTGATGATGGGCCGGGTGCTGCGCTTTCCCTTCACCAGCCATATCCAATGCAGACAGGTGCGGATTCAAAGCGCTGACATGCGTCTGAACGTGGACGGCGAGGTGTTTGGCTTGGATGATGCCGTCTTCAGCGTGGCGCCCGGTCGGCTGCTTCTGTACTGGTGAACGGACAAAATTCCCTTTTCAGCAGGAATATGGACGAACCGCGGCGAATAATATTCAAAACCTTATGCACAAACTGAGTGATGAAGGAGTTGAGACGGATGGCTGATTTGCGCAAAGGCTTCAAGGAAATATGGATGAAGGGCATGGAGGCGGTTGGCGATACCGCGTCAAAAATTGCGTCCAATACCAAATACAAGGTCAATGAGATGAACCTGGTGAATCGTCGCCGGGAGATTCTGTCCGACTTTGGCGCATGCGCCTATGCGTTATGGCAGAAGGGCGAGCGTTTCCCGGAGGAGCTGGAGTCCCTGCTGACGGAGCTGTCCAGGCTGGACACTGAGTTGAATGAAATCCGCATGGAAAAGCTGGCCAGCATGCAGCCGCAAAAGGCTGATGACGCCGCCCCGGCGGATGACGAAGACCAGCAGCGCGAAGCGACGAACACCGTGCAGGAAATGGCCGATCATCTGGCGGACAAGGCGGCCGATGCGGCTTCCGCGGTCGGAACGGTGTTTGATAATGCCTTGGAGGCCATCCGCCGTGCCGTGCGCGGCGATCAAGACGGGGCGCAGGGCAGCAGCGACGCGCCTGAAGCCACAGAGGCCGAGGCGGAACCCATAGAGGCTGAGTGCGCAGAGGCTGATCCTGCTGAGGAAAGCAAGGACGTTCCTGTGATTCAGGTCAGCGAGGATTCCGAGGATGACGCTCAGGAGCAGCCTCTGGGCTAACGGCGTCCGGCCACGAAGCGCATACCGTCCCGCTCAAAGTCGCGCATACGCGCACTGAGCAGCCGGCGGCGGCGGAAATATCGTTTGATGATACGCCACATAGAAGAACCTCCCTTTTTCCTCCAGTATGGAAGAATGGGGAGGTCTTTATTCATGTTGTCCAGCTGCTCGGGCAAAAGCGGTGATCTCATGCGGGCCGGAAGGACAGGTTCTCAATGGACATGCGCAGCAGCGCCAGGGGATCGGTATCTGGCTGAAGCCACTGCGTGGCGGCTTCCTCGGGCAGCATGACGGGCATTCGGTCATGGAAGGCAGCAACGGCGCTGGCGGCCTCACGGGTCAGGACGGCAAAAGCGGGATGGCGGGGATCGTCCTCGACACGATATAGACCGCACAGGTACGTCAGCTTCTCGCCTTCTGGCCAGAACATCATTTTGTTCTTCCGCTCCCCACGATGATCCCATTCAAAATAAGCGCTGGCCGGGATCAAACAACGGCGTTGGCTGAAGCTGTCCCGGAAGAGCGGCTTGACCATGGCAGACTCCGACCGGGCGTTGAAAATCAGCCGCTTGTCCATGCGCAAGCCCCAGCGCATGACGAAAGCTGATGGCTCTAATTTCCGGTTCAGGGCCAGCACGGCGGCCTCGTCGCCGGGGCAGAGCTCGCCGTGCTTGAGCGCGAAATCTGAACGATGGCGGCGTGCTTGGCCTTCAGCCGCGTGTATCAGCGCAGTCAACGCTTCGGGCGCGTCGTCCGGAGCGATCCAGAAGCGGCCGCACATCAGCCGATCAGCGTCGCGGTGAAGCTGCCCTGCCAGGATTGCCCCGGCTTCAGCAGGGTGACGAAGGGCTTGTCCTCAAAGTTGCCGGATTCGCCCACCACGCCGGGCATGCCATGCCAGGGCTCCAGGCAGAGATAGGGGGCGTGTTTGCCTGGCATGGTCCAAACGGCCAGCACCTCCATCTTGGGGAAGGAGAAGTCGATGCCCTTGCCGGAGGTTTTGTGAACCAGCTTCACGCTGCGGCTCTTGAGTTCGGTAAAGATCAGCGCGTCGCGGTCATCGAATAGCTCGTAGCGCAGGGGCAGGGTATCGCTGTTGTGGAAGCAGTCCAGGTATTCGTAGCCGTCGATGCGGCCGCCTCCGGGCGCCAGATGATTTTTGCCGTCCTCCGCCTGGGGGAAGACCAGCTGGTAATCGGTAAAGTCTGCGCCGGGCTCCATGGGCAGGATAAAGCCGGGATGTCCGCCCACGCAGAAGGGCATTACCCGATCCGAATTGTTTTCCACCGTAAAAGCGGTGATATAGCCGTTGTCCGTCAGCGTGTAGGTGACGTGGAAGACAAAGTCAAAGGGATACATGGGCTTGCTCTCCTCTGTGGGGACGAGGATAAGCTCCACGAAGTCATCGCCCTGCTTTGCCACGGTGAAGTCCGGGTTGCGGGTGAAGCCGTGCTTGGTCATGGGATACATGGTGCCGTCGATGCGGATGCCCTCCGGCGCGACCGAACCGCACACAGGGAAGAGCACAGGGGCGTGCTGCGCCCAAACGGCAGGATCGGCCTGCCAGATGACCTCACGGCCGTCGGGGCCCTTGAAGGACGCGATCTGTGCGCCCCTGATCTGAATTTCCGCCGTGCAGGAACCATTGCTGAGCTTGATGTTTTCCATGGATGTTTTCCTCCTTGTATTGCTTTTGAAATCAAGAGCGGTATAGCAGCTGGAAGTCCCGGGGGAGCGATGCCTCCACCCAATACGCGGCATGGGTCATCACATGCTGACCCTGCTGCTCATAGGAAAAAGCGGAACCTTCCTCGACGCCAAGAACATGCCCGGCCAGGCGCGGATCGTCAGCTTCGCCATAGCTGTCGATGGCCAGCAGCTGCCGGACGCCTTTGACCTGCCGCGCCGCCGTCAGGCAGACGATATGCCCGACGCGCAGATTTGAAAGGGCCGCGCCTTTTTCGGCGGCCAAGAAGGCGTACAGTGCCTGAAGGTCGTTGGACAGCACCGGGTTCGGGCAGGAGAAGCCCAATCTGGCCGCTTGGCCCTCGCCGGAGAGCGCCGCGAGCAGGATCGGCCGGTCGGTGCCGTCGTCGCCCCGGGCTCCGCAGGCAACCGAGAAGTCAGCCAGCGTCTCGGGAGCTGCCGCCCGCCCCGTGAGCCATTGGGTGGCATGGCATAGCGCGAAAATGCCGCAGCCGGAGGTTCGCAGGGTTTCGTGCCCCAGATAAGGATAGGGATGCGTCCAGCCTGGATGACGCTGATTGTACAGCGTGAGGGTTCGTCCAAGGACGCTGATGGCCGCCGTTTTTCCTGTGAGCATCCGCACCTCCTCCGCCCATCGTCATAGGATGAAGCATCCGCCATGATGGGAGGTATGTCGCATGAGGGAACCCGCCAGCCTGTCGCCCTTCGCCGCGCTTTCACCGCGGGAGCAGAAAGAGCAGTGGATTTGGTGGCAATGCCAGAAAACCGAGGCTGAACAGGAAATCGCGCCGTCCAGAATTGAAACGGAGGAAGCCGCCGGGGCTTTGCCGGAGTTTCAGCTGCCGAAGCAGCGCGATGAAGACAAGGCAAAGGCGAGTAGTCCGGAGCAGGAGAAGCCCCAGCGCCAAAGACCTGTATATTCGGCGCCTACGATTCGCCATGGTCAGTACGACGCGGTAATCCGCCGCATGAAGAACGCCGGACGGATGGCCGGAAGCTACACGCCCTGGACGGAATGATTCTCAATGACCAAAGCCTCCCGGCGCGGCAAGGAGAAGGCGGCAAAATACCGATCCTCCAAGGGAATCCATCGGTCGACAAACTGCTGAAGGCGCGCGCCGCAGCGCTGTGACAGACGCCGCAGCTGCTCCTCCCGGGAAACCCGGATGAAGACCTGAAGATCCGTCAGGGCGGCAAGTTCGGGATGATGGCTGTAGCTGCCTTCCAGTACCAGGTGCCGGCTGGGCGGCAATGCGACGACTTCGGCCAGAGCGTCTTGCTGACAATCGTAGGGACGATAGAATGCCGTACCGTCTTCCCGCCAGGGGAGGAGCACCTCCGTCATCAGCCGCTCCCGGTCGCTGTTGCCTCCCGGCTGCGCCAGCCGTTGAGCCGTCTTGCGGGCATGAGGAACGTGAAAATCATCCATGTGGACACAGGGGCAGGCAAGGGCTTGGCTCACCAGGGCAGCCAAGGTGGTTTTGCCGCTGCCGCAGGGGCCGTCTACCGCGATGAGCAGCCGTGGCTGGTCAGCCAGCGCGGCAACCCGTTCCAGAACCGGCTGAAGGCGCTGAAGCAATTGAGCCTGAGCAGGGGAGCGGTCAACGCCGGTATCGGCCTGCTCGGAAAATCCTATGGACATTGGCAACCGTATAACCCTCTCTTTCCTATGCTGCCGCAGAAAAAGCGCACTGCCAAAAAGGAGGACAGTGCGCTTGATTTTTTGGCGGCTTATGAAAGATTCTTTTTCAGGATGTCGATTCCCTGCCGCAATGCCTCAAAACTTATGTTGAGCGGCGGCAAAAGCCGAACTTTTTCATGGGCGGTGAGCACCATCAAGCCGTCTCGGAGGCAGGCGGAGGCCACCTCGGCGGAAGGCTTGTCTGTGGCGATGCCCAGCATCAGGCCCATGCCGGTGACGCCTTGGTGGCCGGGACAGTCCGCCATGGCTTGACGGATGAAGGCTTCCCGTGCCTTCACGCCCTCCAGCAGCGCGTCGTCGATGCGGCTGATGACGTTCAGTGCCGCCGCGGCGCAGATGGGGTTGCCGCCGAAGGTGCTGCCATGGTCGCCCTTGCCCAGGATGTGCTGACAGCGCTCGCCCAGCAGGCAGGCGCCCATGGGAAGTCCGCCTGCCAGCCCTTTGGCGGTGGTTACTACGTCAGGCTGAATGCCGTACTGCATGTAGCAATATAGGCTGCCGGTGCGGCCGTTGCCGGTCTGCACTTCATCCACCATAAGCAGAATATCGTGCTCACGGCACAGCTTTTCAGCCAGCTGCACATAGGCGGGCTCCAGAGGGATCACGCCGCCCTCGCCCTGAATCATTTCCATCAGAATACCGCAGACATCGCCTGCCGTCAGCGCTGCCTCCAGGGCGTCGTGATCGTTGGCGGGGATGACGCGGAAGCCCTCGGGGAAAGGGCCGAAATGCTCATGGAAGCGATCCTGTCCGGTAGCGGCCAGGGTGGCGATGGTACGACCATGGAAGCTGTTTCGCAGGGTGACGATCACGTTCCGCCCGGTGCTCTCACCGTATTTTCGGGCCACCTTGAGGGCGCATTCATTGGCCTCGGCGCCGGAGTTGCCATAGAAGACCTTCTTCATCCCGGTGCGCTGGCACAACAGCTCCGCCAGTTTGGCCTGCGGGGCGGTATAGTAGAGGTTGGACACATGCCCCAGGGTGTTCAGCTGATCGGTGACGGCCTTGACCCAACCGGGATCGCAGGCGCCGAACAGGGTGACGCCAATGCCCGTGCCGAAGTCAATGTAGCTTTTGCCGTCTTCATCCTGATAAACAGCCCCCTGGCCTGAAGCCATGGCCGCGTCAAAGCGCCCGTAGGTGCCGGCGACATACGCCTGATCCGCCTGTTTGGTCAGCATGATGGAAGCTCCTTCCTGAACATGGTGCCCGCGCCCTCGTCCGTAAGGGTTTCCAGCAGCAGGGCATGGGGAACGCGGCCGTCAATGATGAATACCTTGCGGACGCCCTCCTCAATGGCTTTGATGCAGCAGTCCACCTTGGGGATCATGCCGCCGGAAATCACGCCTTCCGTCTTAAGCTGCTGCGCGCCCTTGATGTCCACCCGGCGGATGAGGCTGGCCGGATCGCCGGGATCCCGCAGAAGGCCGATGGTGTCGGTCATGGAGATCAGGCTTTCGGCATGAAGGGAGGCCGCAATGGCTGCCGCGGCCGTATCCGCGTTGATGTTGAAGACGTGGCCGGTTTCGTCGCAGCCGATGGTGGAGACGACGGGAATGTAACCCTTCTCCAGCAGATCCAGAATGGGCTGAGGATTGACCTTTTTCACCTCGCCCACATAACCCAGCCGGGCGTCGGCCATGGCGGCCTCGATGAGCCCGCCGTCCATACCGCTGATGCCCATGGCGCGTCCGCCCAGCAGATCCAGCTTGGCCACCAGGCTCTTGTTGATCTTGCCGGCCAAAACCATCTGCACGATCTCGCTGGTTTCCTCGTCGGTCACGCGCAGACCGTCCACGAAGGTGGACGCCTTGCCCACGCGCTTGAGCATGGCGGAAATCTCCGGGCCGCCGCCGTGTACCAGCACCACCTTGACGCCGATGAGGTTCATCAGCACCATGTCCCGCATGACGTCGTGCTTGAGCTCTTCGTTAATCATGGCGTTTCCGCCATACTTGACGACAATGATTTTCCCGTTGTATTTCTGGATATAGGGCAGCGCTTCCACCAGCACCTGGGCGCGCTGTCCGTTGGTCATCTCACCGGTCATGGTCATCATGCCTCCGTTCATCAGGTGCGGTAGTCGCCGTTGATTTTCACATAGTCGTAGGTCAGATCGCAGCCCCAGGCGGTTGCGGAAGCGTCGCCGTCACGCAAGGTAATAAGCACGTCAATTTCATCCTGGAGGAGGACGCGCTTGGCGTCTTCCTCCGAGAAGGGAACGGACGCGCCATTGCGGCAGACGACGATGGTTCCCTCGCTGGAATGGAAGGCCACCTCCACCTGATGAACGTCCAGCTCCGCGCCGGAATAGCCCAGCGCGCACAGCACGCGCCCCCAGTTGGCGTCCGCGCCGAAAATAGCGGCCTTCAGCAGGCTGGAGCAGGCTACCGCCTTGGCACAGAGCTTGGCATCCTTGGTGCTTTTGGCCCCGCTGACCTGGCAGGTCAGCAGATGGGAAGCGCCTTCGCCGTCCTTGGCGATCATCCGGCACAGGGTCGAGGTCACTTCGTTCAGCGCGGCGCGGAAGGCATCGTAGCTGTTTCCCTCACTGGCGATGGGCGCGTTGCCCGCCATGCCGTTGGCCATGATGGAGACCATGTCGTTGGTGGAAGTATCGCCGTCCACCGATACCATGTTGAAGGTATCCTGCACGTCCTCCGACAGGGCCTTGCGGAGCATCGGGGCGGAAATGGCGGCGTCGCAGGTGAGGAAGACCAGCATGGTCGCCAGGTTGGGATGAATCATGCCGCTGCCCTTGGCAATGCCGCCAAGATGACAGGTCACGCCGTCTACCTGGAAGCTGACGGCGACCTCCTTCAGATGGGTATCGGTGGTCATGATGCCTTCCGCGGCCTGGGGGCTGCCCGTCGCCGTCAGGCTGGCGGCCAGGGGAACCACGCCCTGGGCGATGGGAGCGATCGGCAGCGGCTGTCCGATAACGCCCGTGGAGGCCACGATAACGTCCTCCGGCTTGACGCCCAGGGCGTCGCCGGCCAGACGGCACATCTGCCACGCGACATCCTCGCCGTCAGCGTTGCAGGTGTTGGCGTTGCCGCTGTTGCACACAACCGCCTGAGCAACGCCGTTTTGCAGGTTGCGCTGGGTGACATAAATCGGCGCACCCTTGACCAGGTTGCGCGTATATACCGCGGCCGCGGAGGCGGGAACCTCGCTGAGAATCATACTGAGGTCCCGCTTGCTGCGGTTCTTGCGGATGCCGCAATGGATGCCGCCTGCCGTAAAACCCTTGGGCGCGCACACGCCGCCCTGAATGTGCTCAATCATGTTTTTATCCACCTTTCATGAAAGCTGAAGGCCCATGGTTTCCTCGGCGCCCAGCATCAGATTCAGACACTGCAGCGCCGCGCCGGAGGAGCCCTTGCCCAGATTATCAAACCGCGCGACCAGCTGAAGCCGTTCGTCGTTGCCCAGCACCATCAATTCCATGCTGTCCCGGCCGGAGAGCGCGTTGGCGGCGATGAAGCCCCCGGACAGCGCGTTGTCTTCCTCCGTCCATACCTTGATTACGTTGCTGCCGAAGTAGTGCTGCCTCAGCGCCTCCCGAACTTCTTTCAGCGGATGCTCACCGCATCGCAGCTGATGGCGGAAGAGGGGCACAGTGACCTCCATGCCGCTGTAAAAATCGGCTACGACGGGCGCGAAGATCGGCTCAGCCTGAAGGCCGCATACATGCCGCATTTCCGGCAGATGCTTGTGCTGCTGGGTCAGGCCGTACTGGCGGGGGCTGGCCAGCGCCGTTTCTCGTTCTGCGGCTTCATACTGCGCAATCATCTTTTTGCCGCCGCCTGAATAGCCCGTCAGTGAAAAGCAGGAAAGGGCCGATTGTGACGGCAGCAGTCCGCAGCGTACCAGGGGACTGACCAGAGCGATGAAGCCGCTGGCGTGGCACCCGGGGACAGCCACATATCGGCCATGGACAATGGCCTCCCGATGGCTGTGGGATAATTCGGGGAAGCCATAAGCCCAGCCCTCCGCCGTGCGGTGGGCGGTGGATGTATCAAGGATGCGGCAGGCACTGCCCTCAGCCAGCGCGCCGGACTCCCTGGCCGCGGCGTCCGGCAGGCAAAGAATCGCCACATCCGCCTGGTGGATGGCGGCCCGCCGGGCCTCGGGCAGCTTGCGCTCAGCCTCGGGGAGCGTCAGAAGCGTGACATCCTGCCGCTGGGCCAGCCGGTCGTAGATGCGTAGCCCGGTGGTGCCGTCCTTGCCGTCAATAAAAATCGTTGAAGCCATGAAATGCCTCCCTGCCTATGCGGCGATCATGAATAAATATGCAACGTCTATTATAAACGAAGCCAGCACAATGTCAAGTGCTGGCCGGAAAAAAATACAGGAATGATTCATGGCTGCTGGATAAGGGGCGCATACTGAAGCACGACGCCGCTGCCGCCAAGGGCGATCCACTGGCCAAGGCTCTGTTCCAGCGCCGCGACCGTATGCTGCCAGGCTTGCTCATTGATATTATTTTCCGCGAGACAGCAGGCGCGCAAGCGCTCCTGCTCCTGCTGAAGGAGCGTCTGCAGGCGCTCATCCGTCAGCGGATACCAGAAATCCTTGCGAACGATTTCTTCCGGCGTCAGGCTGTCGCTGAGCACCTCAATCTCAGGCAGCAGCAATGTGACGGTGTTGCCGCTCACCTGAAGCTGCACCTTGCGCAGGTCAATGCCCAAGCTGGCACGGTAGGTATAGCGGACATCGACGCTCTGAACCTCGCCCAGCAGGAGTGCGTCCGTGGTTGAGGTCATGACGCCCTCTTCTTCCACAAGCATGGTTTCCAGCCGGGCGCTTTCCTGCATGTGCCGGGACAGGGTGGCCGATAAGGTGGTCGCCGCGCCGGAAAGATCGGGAAGGATCGCGGACAGCATGCTGGATGCGTAGGGGAGCAGCGCGATGATGATAACCAGGGTCAAGGCCGAGCCGATCACCTTGCCCAGCCATTTCAGGAAGCCTCTCATACAACCCCCTTGAGCATGACCAGCAGCGGCACGATGGCGTAGCGCATGGCAAACACCAGCACCGTCACCAGTCCGACGGCGGCCAGCAGAAGCGTCATAAAAGAAATGCGGCGGCGCCTGTGCGGACGGGGCGGCCGGTCAGGTCTGGAAGATGCGGCAGAAGGATAAGACATGGCGTTTCGCCTCCTTATAATCGAAGCTTGTTGGCATCGCCAATCTTCTACATTATACGACAAAGAGGCGAAAATTGCAACGAATGATGGAGAACAGACCCCGACGAACTGCCAGTGCTTCCACATCCTGCCTGCATCAACCTTTCCTACCGCGCCATACTATGGATGAAAATCCATCAAAGGGAGGCTGCTGCATCATGCGTGCAACTGGTATCGTGCGCCGGATCGACGAGCTGGGCCGCGTCGTCATTCCGAAGGAAATCCGCCGAACGCTTCGTATTCGGGAGGGCGACCCGTCGCAGATAACATGGCAACCGTGGCAGAATTTCTGCTTTGCGATGACCGATTTGGCTAAAAGAGCCGGATGGTGATTGTACAAGACAACGAATGAAGAAGCCTTAACGGTGCGTATCTGTAAAGGGTGTTTTGGCATATGTCCCTGGAATTTGATTAGAATGGCACAAAGAAAGAAAAAGCAATGGAAATGTACGCTTGCCATTACAATATGACACCAGCTGCGTGGACGCATGGTTGAAGGATAGACACATCCGTCACGCACCGAAAATAGGGCACTATTCGCCATAAATTTTTCCTTCGAAACATATGATTGAAAAGTACTTTGGGGACCATTATTGCAACTCTGACGGATTATGTCCATTCATACAATGTTAAGTAACTTGACATTTCGCGCGAAATTGGGATATAATATAATCGTAATTCGCGAAACGTTTCCGATGATTATATTTCAAAAGGAGGGATTGCAACTTGACTTATAGCCAATATATCGAGCAATATATTATTCAGCAGCCGATCGCTGCGCCGATTTATACGGCAGATATTAGTCGAATGCTTGCAGTTGCATTCCAGATGGAGCCAGAAAAGGCGTCCTCTGCTACTGCCGTTAGATCGGAAGAGCGTCGTGTAGGGAAAGAGTGTAGATCTCGGTGGTCG
>CANOHT010000018.1 GCA_947565865.1 uncultured Clostridia bacterium | reverse complement strand
CATCGGCAGATCATGATGCGCCGGCCGTTGTCTTGCATTCAATGGCGAGGATGACTCATCAGCGCCGCGGCCTGCTCGATGGTCGCGCGGACATGATGAGTGATGTCCAGGCTCGGCATACGGCAGCCTCTATCATGGCCCTGATCATGGCGGCTGACGCCAAGGGGACGTAAATACTTTTCGCTTCTTTTCATACTTGAGTGACCGGGGAGCTAACCAAGAGGGAGACTGTACACTTTTCGGACAAGGCCGGCAGGCAATTAACCCTGATACGGAAAACTGCGCCATATCCGCCTTCAGCGGTTCATGAGCGCCCCGCATACGATGGACTGAAGGCTTTGCGGGATAAGGGACGGATCAAACGCTGCGGCGGCGAGAAAAACATCATCACCGCACGGGGAGAGGGACGACGGAAATGACGTTCCCGCCGGGCTCAGACAGACGTTTTCTCTTCGTCCGCCTGATGCGGGGCGCGCTCTTGCCGGGCAATGGCCTCCCGCTCCGCCGTCAGCTCCAGGTAAAGCCGCGGAGCGTCCCATGCGGCGTTGGTTGGGGTGAGGACGGCCTTCAGCGGGAAGAACAGGCGTGCCTGCTTCAGGGCGGCCAGCAGCCGCTCGGCCTGGGGACGGCTCAGGTTCGCCATCACCAGCATTTCGCCGGGCAAAGGTTCGCCAGGCGTCGTTTCTGACGCACGGGGCGTCAGGCCGCACAAAGCCCCTAGGGGCTGGGCGAAGTCCTCCGGCGGCACCGGCGACAAGAGGATGCTTTGGCGCATACAGGCAAACCGCAGCCTGTTCAGGCGGTCTCCCGTGACGTTGAAGGACAGCAGGGTGGGTCTCATAGGCGGCACTCCCTTCGGATGGATGCTGTTGCTTTCGACCACTGTTTGCTCATTTCCTTCCATCAGGGAAAAATTCCGTCGGCAGCTTTCTTCCGGGGTTTGGGATTGCCTGTCAGGGCGGGACGTGATATACTGAAAAAGACGGCGCGGCGCCCGAACTGGCGGCGCGGACGAACTCGGAAGGAAGGTATGCCCCATGATCCACTCCAATCCTCTGCTCAAGGGTATGGCCACGAAAAAATTCATTACCGTTGGCGAGATCATGCTGCGCCTGACGCCGCCCAACTATGATAAAATCCGCATGGCCAACAACTTCGAGGCCAGCTATGGCGGCAGCGAGGCCAACATCGCGCTGGCTTTGGCCAACCTGGGAATTGACAGCACCTTCTTTTCCGTGGTGCCCAACAACTCTCTGGGCAAGTCCGCCGTGCGGATGCTGCGCTCCAATGACGTTCACTGTACGCCGATGATTCTTTCCACCCCGGAGGAAACGCCCACCCATCGCCTGGGTACCTACTACCTGGAAACGGGCTACGGCATTCGGCCCAGCAAGGTGATTTACGACCGTAAGCATTCGGCGCTGACGGAATACGACTTTTCCAAGGTGGATCTGAACGCCCTGCTGGAGGGCTTTGATTGGCTGCACCTATCCGGCATTACCCCCGCCCTGGGGCCCAACTGCCGCGACCTCGTCATGGCGCTGCTGAAGACCGCCAGCGCCATGGGCATGACGGTCTCCTTTGACGGCAATTTCCGCTCTACTCTGTGGAGCTGGGAGGAAGCCCGGGACTTCTGCACAGAGTGCCTGCCCTATGTGAATATACTCCTGGGCATTGAGCCTTATCATCTGTGGAAGGACGAGGACGATCACGCCAAGGGCGACTGGAAGGACGGTGTGCCCATGCAGCCCAGCTACGAGCAGCAGGACGAGATTTTCCAGCGCTTCATTGCCCGTTACCCCAACCTGCGGTGCATCGCGCGGCATGTGCGTTATGCCCATTCTGGCTCGGAGAACAGCCTGAAGGCGTTCATGTGGTACAAGGGCCATACCTTCGAATCAAAGCTGTTTACCTTTAACATTCTGGATCGCGTGGGCGGCGGAGATGCCTTTGCCTCCGGCTTGATCTATGCCATGATGAACGGCTATAAGCCGATGGACATGATTAACTTTGCCGTGGCCAGTTCGGTCATCAAGCATACCATCCACGGCGACGCGAACATCACCGACGATGTGCGATCCATCCGTAACCTGGCGAACATGAACTACGATATTAAGCGGTAAAAAAGAATCGGCCGTTTTGCGGACGGCTTTGGGATGAATTGACTGTGAGAGAGAGGAAACTTCTTGGAGATACGATATAAGGATATTGTACTGCGGGACTTCCGGGAATCGGACATCAAGGACGAGATTCGCTGGAACACAGTGGAAACCCAATGGGCCCTGTGGGACGCGCCCTGGGAAATGGAGGAGGCCATTGCCGAATTTGACCCGGCGGCCTACCGGGCAAAGGCCATGGCCGAACTGGCCCGAGAGCCGGAGGACTTCCGCTGGTGCTTTGAACTGGATACGGTGCAGGGCGTACACATCGGCGGCGTGAATGCTTACCTGATCGACGAAAGCTACCAATGGATCGCGGAAAAGAACGTGCGGCCGGGGCAGAAGGTGTACCCTGCCCTGGGCATTGAAATTGAGGAGTCCGCTTATTGGGGCCGGGGGCTGGGCGCTCAGGCGCTGGAGGCCTTCGCGCTTTACTTCCTGGAAAATGGCAGGAAGGAGCTGTATCTGCAAACTTGGTCGGGCAACACGCGCATGGTACGCTTGGCCCAGCGGCTGGGCTTTGTCATCTGCGACCGCAAAGCCGGCATCCGCCGCGTGCGAGGGGCGGATTATGACGGGCTGACCTTTCGCATGGATGAAGACGCCTTTCGTGCTCGCTTGACCTGAAGACAAGCAAACGCCCTCTGCGCCTTTTCGCTGCGCAGAGGGCATAGCTGTTCAGACGTTCCCCCAGCATTCATGCTTAACCGAACCGTCCCGATAGGTAGGTTCCGCCTCACGGAGGGCGCTGTCCTCATCCTCGGTATCATCGGCCCAGTCGGCTTCCGCCTGGGCCTTCTGCCATTCGCTCATACCAGAAAATCCTCCCGCATGGGAGAGAAAACGTCAAGAAGCGTTCCTGCCTCCAGACACAGGGTTCCATGGGGGACGCTGGGCAGGAAGGCCAGGGTGTCGCCTGCCGCGACTTCGAGCTCCTGCCCGTCCATGGTGAAGCGGAAGCGTCCGCTGAGCACATAGGTATTCTGACTGTGGGGATGGCTGTGTACCGTGCCGACGCCCCCCGTCTCCATGACCACTTCCACCAGCATCAGCTGTGCGCTGTGGGCCAGCACCCGCCGCTTGACCTTGTTATCCAGTTGGATATAGGGAATCTCGCTGCTCCGGGCAATAAGCTGTTCATGAACCATTAACTCGCCTCCAATGGTTTGCTTTTCTCTGATTGTAGCATGTTTTCCGCCGCGCTTCAAGCGGCGCGTGAAAGGAGATGCCCCCCATGCGCTTATTCCTGACAAGCAGCCCCTGCGACGATCATGTACCCGACGGCGTTGATCTGCCCTGCGTTTTCAGCGAGCGCAACGGCTTTGTGAAGCATTTGCGGGATTGCGTTTCACCGGGGGCGTCGCTGGTGATTGTCGCCGCGGCACCGGATAACGGCCCGCTGAATGACGAAATGCTTCAGACCTTCGCCGGCTGCTTTGCCTATCACGGCATGCCTTTGGCCCGGGCCGCCGTGGTGGACAGCCGCAACGCCGAGGCGCTGCCGACGCTGCTGGCCGCCTGCGATGTGCTGCTGCTGGCGGGCGGTCATGTGCCCACGGAGAACGCTTTCTTCCGCCGCCTGGGGCTGAAGGAGGCCCTGCGGGACTTCAAGGGCGTGGTCATCGGCGTCAGCGCGGGCAGCATGAACTGTGCGGAGCTTGTCTACGCCCAGCCGGAGGAGCCCGGCGAGGCTGTCAACCCGCGCTATCAGCGGTTTATCCCGGGCCTTGGGCTGACGCGGTTGAACATTCTGCCTCATTATCAGCAGGTGCGGAACCACCGCCTGGACGGGATGCGCCTGTTTGAGGACATTACCTATGGCGACAGTGCCGGGCATTTGTTTTTTGCCTTGCCGGATGGCAGCTACATCGTCGAGAAAGACGGAGAAGCTGTGCTTTGCGGCGAAGGCTATGCCATCCGTGAGGGTGAAATACGGATGATCTGCCATGAGGGGGAGACGGTAGCGCTGAATTTGGGGGACATCAAAAAAAGCCGCCTGCCGTGAACCGAACCGAAAAAAACGGATAAAAGCGAGGAAGCCTCCTGACACGGGATCATGGAACTGCGTCAGGGGGTAATGATATGGCAAGAAAAATGATGATTCTATCAGGCACACGGGCCATGTGGAGCGGATTGCGGAACATGCCCGCCAGGTACAGCCGTGCCGGAAGCGACCGGACAAATCATAGGGCTGCCGGCATGGCAGAAAAAGGCTGAAGACCGGATAAATCGAGAGTTATGTCAAGACCTCACTTCGTGCTATGAAGCAATACGGATGCTTGTATGAAAACCGGCGCAGGCGCAAATAGGTAAGCCTGGGGCAATACGCTTACAGGTCTGCCGATCTGTGTGGCCGCCAGTCTCAAGTGGAAAGACCAAAACCAAGTGATTGATCGCCATTGCTTGCGTCCAGAACAAGACGGGCGTTCTATCCGTTCATGATTTGTGAGCAGCGGGGAATCAGCCTCATTGCCTGCAAGACAGCCGCGCGCCAATGGGTGTAAACGGTGCCAGATCCCATTCATATGGCAATGCGGAAGAAGGAAAAGAGGGAGGCAGACAAGCTGCCGCTCCAAAGCGACCAAGGCGTTCATACATCACCCAGGCATATGTTCAGCTGACCAAGGCATACGGGATAACGCCTTCCATGTCAAGAAAGGGAAATCCACATGGCAAAGCCATGGCGGAGGCTTTTTCCATGCTCAAAGTCAAATGCCATGACCGACACAGATCAGCCTCTTTTCATCAAGCGAGCGATCTGATCGGCCGCTTCGTCCTTATCTGCAACGACAAGCGTAACCGGCAGAAAGCCGGCATGCCTCCGCTCTCGCTTTGGCACACCGGCTAACCTTGTTTTTCTATTCGGGGGCTTTTTCGCGCTCCCTGTATTCAGGGGCTGCTCAACGCGGACGCATGGAGCTTTTTGCGAAGGTGAATGGTATCACCCATTGATCGGCGTCAGCGACAGGATCCGCCCCACAGGGGCAACCTGGACGGTCATCTGCCACAAGGGCTCCTGGGCTTCGTCCAGCAGATTGACAATGATGTACCGTTCCCCGTCCAGACGGCCGGAGGCGACGATATCCATGGCGTGGTAGGCGTTCCAGATTTCCGGCAGATGCGTGCTCAGAAAGTATGAGAGAAAAGCGCACCACTGTTGCCCTTCGCCGCTGTGGGTGGTGATGGGCCAGGCCAGAGGCACCAGGCTGGGAAGCGCGCGGGCCCCGCCCTCATACTGGCGTATCTCGCCGGATTGAGTAAAGGATAGCAGGCACTCGTCCTGCCCGAGGTACCACTGCGCCGTCCAGCCTCGCTCATCCTCCATGAGGCGCGGGGCGAAGGCGCCTTCAGCGGCGTCGATGGCCTCCAGCGCCAGAAAGCTCCGCGCATAGGCCTTCGCGTCTTCCTCCGTGGCAAGGACAAGGGCGTCGGGCCGGAAGCAGGCGCTGACGGCGGGCAGATTGACCACCGAGGACTGTTCCGCGGTGCCGAACATCAAGCAGAGCGCAAAGCAGCAGCACACAGCAAAAGCCGCCCGGGACAAGGCGGAAGCATGTACCGGGTGAAGGGAGAACCGAACGCGCTCCCTCATAGGCCGATCCCGCAGGGTGGCGGGGGTGGCGGCTACCGCGATGGAGGGCCGCCCCCGGCAGGTGTCCGTGGTGTGAATCAGCGCGGCGACATAAGCCTGCGCTTCGGCAGCGTCGCAGCGGGAGAGGGCGAATTCATCCGAGGCCAGGGCGGCGTCGGTTCGCATGGCCTGGGCCGCTGCCCAGACCAGCGGGTTAAACCAATGCACCGCGCAGCAAAAATTCCGAATCAGAGCCCACCAGCCGTCATGCCGGCGAAGGGCGGCGACCTCCCGGCGCAAAAGGGCATGGATGTCCTCCGGGCGGGCTTGGGCGGACAGCAGGATCGTCGGTCTTGGCAGGGGCGTAGAGCAGCAGCCGGGCAGCCCGTCCACCACGTTCACGCGGGGCGCACACCGAAGGCCGTAGGTGCGGCAAAGGCGGATAAGAGCCTCCTGCTGTTCCGGGGTCAGTCCGCCGCGCCGCCGTTTTCGCAGCGTCTGGTGGAACAGCAAGCCCTGGCCCAGCATCCACAGGATGGACAGCCCTGCCCCGGCGCCGTAGACCGTCAGGGCCAGCCGCGCAAAGCGGCCGTTGCTCGTGGCATAGACCGCGCGCCACAGCAGGGTGTGCAGCGGCGTTTGATCGGTGTCTGTGCCGAGCACCTTCCAGTAAAGGTCAAAAGCGGCGTCCTCCATGCGGACGCGCACCTGATCCGCCATCGGGCGGATTCCCGCGTCCTGGCTCAGGGTGGGGCGGAGCCAATTCATGGCTGGGTTGGGCAGGGCCAGGGGCGCAGCCAGCCGCAGTACGACCAGCACCCAGGCCACAAGCAGCGCGCGGCTGCCCAGCCTCCGGCGCAAAAACGGCCGGGCAAGCAGCATCACCAGCATCAGCGCGCTGCCGATGAGCGTAGCCTCCACAAGAAAGTTGAATACGGTGGCGGTGCGCATGAACGCCTCCCTTCAGGCAGGACAGTCCGACCTGAGTCTTTGGTAGAAAGCGGGTTAAGGCTGTGTGGATGTTTCCAGGAAGCTGGCCATGACATAGCCCTCGGCGGCGTCGGTTTTCACATGAACCCAGGCCGGGTCCTCGCAGCTGCCCAGAACAATCAGCCGCTGATGCTTGTACAGCCGCATGAGGATGTCGGCGGCGGCATGGGGCTCGGCTCTAAGATTCAGGCTGCTGTCATCCTCAATGCCTTCCACGCTGGCCATGTACGCGCCCTCGGGCAGATGGTCGGTGGTCACGGGCATCAGCGTAGGCCGGGGCGTAGGGGTGGCTGGGGGCGCGGGGGTGGCGGCCAATTCCGGGGGCGTGGTGGGCAGAGCCGCGGCCGCGGCAGGGGCCTTCATCAGGGTCATGCCGGGATAGTAGAAATCAAGAATTTCATGGTACTGCTTGCCGTACTGTCCGGCCATCCACTGGGCGCCCCGCTGGCTCATGCCGACGCCGTGGCCAAAGCGCCGGGCCTCCAGTACAAAGGCGTCTTCCTTTTCAACCAGGGTCACCAGTTCATTATCCGAGTCTGCAATGGACAGCTTCAGGGCCTGAACCAGGGCGGGAAACAGCTTTACCGTTACCGTAGCGGGCTCGGCGGCAGGCTCGTAAGCACTATAAACGGGGGTGGGCTGGGGTGTCGGCTCGGCGGTAGGCGCGACGGTCACGCCGGTAGGGGCGGGGGTCACCATGGGAATGGGCGTGTCGGTGGCGAACAGGTAGAACTCGACATCCTCTTGGGCGGGAAGCGCGGCGGGCTCGGGGGTAACGTCGGAGGTAGGGGCCGGGGTTTGCAGCACCCTTCGGCCCGACCAGGTAAAGGTCAGCGTCAGCTCGGTCACATAGCGGCTGGGCTCCTTCTTTCCGGGGCCGCCCAGGCTGGCGGCGGTCACGCTGTCGATCCGGAAGCAGTCGGCCTCCGTGCCATAGCCCTTCTCCCGCAGCGTATCGGCCATGGCCTGGCTGACGGCGGACAGCAGCCCCTGCGGTACCTCACCCTGCTTGGGGATCGCTGCCCGGCGGACGATGCTTTCCGGGTTTTCCAGGTCAAAGGGATCGTCGTTCATGGCATAGTAGCCATAGTCACCGCCGCCGCCCCACACGTTCTGGGGCAGGTCTGTCTGGCCGCCGTTGGAGGCGCTGTAAAAGCAGGTGGCCAGCTGTCCCTTCCAGCCGCCCACCACCCCCGCGGTTTCCCGAACGGCGCGGATGGCGTTGGTATGGCTGAGGTTGACGCCCTTGAAGACCTGATCGTTGGTGGTGTCCACCACATCGTAGCTTTGATCGGGCTTCACATGACTCAGCGCGTAGGTACGGGCACACACGGCCTGAGCCTTCAGGGCCTCCAGAGGGAAGCTGTTGCTCATTTCATAGGGGACGACCCCGAGCAGATAATCCTCAACGGACAGGGTGCAAACGGGCTGAAGAAGCCCTCCCGATACCGTCAGCGACAGGTCGCCAGGGTAAAAATTGCCGCCTTCAGCAAAGCGGATACCGTCGCTGTCCTGGGCCTGGGAGGCGTTGCGGACAAAGGTCAGGCGATTGCCGGCCCGCAGGCTCATTCCCTGGTAAAACAGGTATAGTACACCGGAGCGAACCTGTACGGTTACCCGGCTCCCCCGGGGGAAGGCCATATCGGCGCCCTCTGATGAGGCGGTATACACGCCGTCCAGAATGAGGTCGGCCCGGTCGGTCAGGTTCAGCCGACGCAGAAGAACACGAATGCTCGGTGCGCTGGTTTCCTCCTGGCCCATGGCGGGCAGGGGCAGAAGTGACAGGCACAGCATCAAACACACGAATCGCAAGGCACGTTTCATCAGGAACCTCCTTGTGGGTGAAAACGTTCACTGTTATTCAACGCGGCGGCCGCGGCTTTTCATCCCGCCGGGAAGAATTGGGCCGCGGGGACGAGACCGTCAGGCATTTTCATCAGAAGTGCAGAGAAATCTTGGTGTTGACTGAAAAACGACATCAAAACTCCGGGGAGGTATCAGGGAGGCCGAAGCCCCTTTGATGGCGTTCTGATTCGCCGAGGGCTGCCATTTTACCGCCGGGAGGGGGCTTGGGTTCCCAACGGCAAAGTGTCTCCTTGCAGGACTGCACAGCCGGGAGCTTGCGAAGCAAGCGACCAGAGGGGCCATCCTGCGATGAAATGGGGCGAAGCCCCCCGTCCAAGCGGCATGCGCCGCTTTACCGAACGCTCACTCGTGATGCTCCGCGTGGCGGGCCTGCTCGTATTCGCCGGGCGTCATGCCGGTATATTTTTTGAAAACCTGGCAGAAATAGCTTTTGTTGGGGTACCCGCAGGCGGCGCTGATTTCCGCCAGGGTTCGTCCGCTGGATTCGGACAGCAGCTCCTGGGCCCGCTCCATGCGCGTCCTGGTCAGGAAGGAGGAGAAGTGCTGTCCCGCCTTTTCGTGAAACAGGCGGCAGAAATAGGCCGGGGTCAGCCCCAGGGAGCGGCTGAGATTCTGCTGGGAGTAGGGCAGGGAGCAGTCCGCGCGGATGGAAGCGATGACCCGCTCGATGGGCGCGGCGTTGACGGCGGCGGGGCACGCCCGCAGGCATTCAGACAGGCTGGACAGCCAGGCCAGCAGCGCCTCCTTGGGGCGGCGGGTCATTTCGGCCAGGTTCAGGCTTTGGGTCAGACGATCCAGCGTCACCTCGCCGTGCTGGCTCCACACCGCCTCGATCACCAGGGGAACGAAGGCGAAACAGGCGCGGCCCGGCTCGTCCACCGTGCGCAGCACCCGGGAGACGTAGCCGCCCAGCACGGTATACTGACGGCGCTTGATGGCGGTCTGCAGCCTTACGCGATGAGTATGGGCGTCGGCGCCGTCCATGGGAGAAACCCGGGCCCACCAGTCGGAAATCTCCAGCATGGGGGCCAAGTGCTCCTGCCAGCTTTCCGGCAGGTCAAACTCGCCGCCGATGAACATGGTTCCCTCCTGTGCCAGAGCCACGGAGGCGTTCTCCATCAATGCGTGGGCGCATAGCCAGATCACCGTTTCCCGGTGGGTGCGGGCGGGGAAGCGGGTGAGGCACAGAAGGATGGTCATTACGTCGCCGTCGGCGGAAAAGCAGGCGGCGGACACGCCCGCCAGGGCCATGGCCTTGTCCACAGCCGCCAGAAGGGAGGCTCGCTCCTCGTCGGTAAGGGGGAGATCGGCTTCCCAGCGGAGCAGCCGCCAGGCGTGGGCGTCCTGGGGCCAGGCAGAATCGGGCAGGGTTTCTCCATGGAGCAGGCGGGTCATGGAAGCGTGCAGCGTTTCATCAGGGGTCATGATGCTTGTCCTTTCAGGGTTCAATCAAATCAAGAAAGCGGCGCACCTGATTTCGGCGCGTCCGCTGAGTGTGCTATTATATTGTAGCTTTTTTTCGTCCGTTTGAAAAGGGATTGGAAGCAGCTCGTTGCTTTTTGTTAAATATGCACAAAAATCAACCGGCAAAGGATGACATCCCCGCGAAGAAGTCCGGCGTTGTTTCATGGACGCGGCAAGCGCCGATGCCCTTGAGCAGGATGATCCGCAGTACCTGCCCCGCGTTTTTCTTGTCCATGCCCATGGCGGCGATGAGGTCGCGCTCCGAGAGCTCAGGCAGCCGACGGGGCAGGGACAGGGCGTCCAGCAGGGCGTCCAGCCGGGTGGCGGTACCGATGGGGGTCAGGCCTCGGCTTTCCGCCATGCGGGTGATGACAGCCATGCCCAGGGCCACGGCCTCTCCGTGGCGCAGTCCCTGGTAGTGCTGGCAGGTTTCCACGGCGTGGGCGATGGTGTGACCGAAGTTCAGGATCATGCGCAGGCCCGTATCATGCTCATCCTGGGCCACCACGTCGGCCTTTTGCTGGATGCAGCGGCGGAGGATTTCGTCGATGTGCGTCATCACGCCCTCACGGCCGCCGGGAGCCGCTTCCTCCAGCAGGCTGAACAAAGCCTCGTCGCCGATGCAGCCGTACTTCACCACCTCGCCCAGGCCGTCCAGCCAGTATTCGGGGGTGAGGGAACGCAGGGTGTCGGGATCGCAGAGCACCAGGCTGGGCTGCCAGAAGGCCCCCACCAGGTTTTTTCCCTGGGGAAGATCCACCGCCACCTTGCCGCCCACGGAGGAATCCACCTGACTGAGGAGCGTGGTGGGGAGCTGCACGAAGCGGACGCCCCGTAGATAGGTGGCCGCGGCCAGGCCTGCCAGGTCGCCAATGACGCCGCCGCCCAGGGCCACCACGGCATCCCGCCGGGTGATGCGGTTTTCGCACAGGAAGCCGTAGAGCTCCTCCAGTCGGGCCAGGGATTTGGTCTGCTCCCCATGGGGAAGTACCGCGGCGCAGGTACGGAACCCGGCGGCTTCCAGGGACGCCAGAAGACACTTCAGGTACAGGGGAGCCACATGGTCGTCGGTGATGACGGCCAGGGCGCATTCACCCAGGGCCTCGCGCAGATAGGCTCCGGCCTGGTTCATCAGGCCGCGCCGAATATGGATGGGGTAGGTACGATCCTGCAGCGGAACGTGAATCACAGGCATGGCGGAAACCTCCCTCTGTCATGGCGGTTGAAGAGCGTCACGCTTCCCGGCCTACAACCGCGGCGATCTGGCGAATGTCGGCCATCACCTGGGCGAAAAGGTCGGGCTTGATGGACTGGGCGCCGTCGCACAGGGCGTTGGCGGGGTCGTTGTGCACCTCGATCATCAGACCGTCCGCGCCCACGGCGATGGCGGCGCGGGCCAGGGGTTCTACCATCCACCACTTGCCCGTGGCGTGGCTGGGGTCCACCACCACCGGCAGATGGCTCAGCTTCTTCACCGCCAGGATGGCCGAAAGGTCAAGGGTGTTGCGGGTGTAGGTCTCGTAGGTGCGGATGCCCCGCTCGCATAATATGACGTTGGGATTGCCGCCGGCCATGATGTACTCGGCGCTCATCAGCCATTCCTCAATGGTGGCGGAGAGCCCGCGCTTAAGCAGGATGGGCTTCTTGACCTGGCCCAGCAGCCGCAGCAGGTCGAAGTTCTGCATGTTCCGCGCGCCTACCTGGATACAATCCACCTTTTCGGCAAAAATGTCTATATCATAGGGGCTCATGATCTCGGTGACGATGGGCAGGCCCGTGGCGCGGCGGGCTTCCTCCAGCAATTCAAGCCCCTCGTACTTCAGCCCCTGGAAAGCGTAGGGAGAGGTCCGGGGCTTGAAGGCGCCGCCCCGCAGCACCGTGGCTCCGGCCTTCTGCACTTCCCGGGCCACATAGGTGATCTGCTCCCGGCTTTCCACGGAGCAGGGGCCCGCCATCACGGCCAGGCGTTTTCCGCCGACCTCCGCCTGACCAATGTTGATGACACTGGGGCCTGGATGAAACATGCGGTTGGCTTTCTTGAAGGGCTCGGCCACCTTCATGATTCGCTCCACACAGCGGAAGCTCTCTACCTGGGCTGGGTCTACCTGGCTCGTATCGCCGATCAGTCCCAGGATGGTCAGATCGGAGCCGAACATGGGGTTAACGTTCAGTCCCCGACCGACAAGCATGTTCGTTAACTGGTCTATTTCCTGCTTGGGGGTTCCTTGCTTGAGGACAATAATCATCGGTGGTTCCTCCTTTTCGCGCTTGGTACAAAAAAAGCGGAAGCCCGCAAAGAGCCTCCGTTCCATCAGCGGCCCGTGGGGCCAGCTGCGCGTCCCGCCTCTTTACGTCATGCCAAAGCCCCGGTGCGGCCAAAGCCCACCGGGAACGTAAACGTAAAGACTGCGGCGTACATCATCTTTACCTCCTGAAAGGGGACAACTTGTCTGTCCGTAAGGATGATTATACCGTCGCCAACCGCCGATGTCAAGCCCTGGCGATGGGAAAGCACAGGAAATACAAGGGACATTCTCGGCCTGTCCAGCCATTTGCCTCTTGACGCAAGTCCGATAGCGGACTATAATACAGACTGATTTCGGACTAAGGGGGACGCGTAGATGGAAACGCTGTTCAGCAACGCCCTGCGGCGCTACAATCAGCTTTATTGCATGGAGAGTCAGCTGTATCATGAGGCGGCGGTGCGGCTGGGCTTGTCCGAAAGCCAGTTCTGGACGCTCTACGCGCTCTGCGACGCGGAGAAGGCCCTGTCTCAGCGGGAAATTGCCGCGGCGATAGGGATGCCCAAGCAAACGGTGCATTCCGCCGTGGGGCAGATGCTTCAGGCGGGCTGCCTCCAGCGGGAGGAGCGGCCTGGGCGGGAGTGCGGCCTGCGGCTGACGGCGGCGGGCAGGCGGCTGGCCGACGAAACGGTCATTCCAGTGATTCAGCGGGAAAACAGCGCCTTTGCCGACCTGACGGTCCAGGAGCGGGAGACGCTCCTATGCCTGAAAGAAAAGTATGATCGGCGGCTGGCGGCGCGTTTGGCCGACCTGCCCCAACGGAACAAGGAGTAATCATGCGGATTCAGCTGTCGGATTCTTTTACTTATCGTAAGCTTCTCAGCTTTGTTCTGCCCTCGGTGGGAATGATGGTGTTCACGTCGATCTATGGCGTGGTGGACGGGCTGTTTGTGTCCAATTACGCAGGCAAGACGCCCTTTGCCGCCGTCAACCTGGTGTATCCTGTGCTGATGCTGCTGGCGGCCATCGGCTTTATGATGGGCTCGGGCGGCAGCGCGCTGGTCGCCATGACCCTGGGCCAGGGCTGCCGGGAACGGGCCAATCGCATCTTTTCCATGCTGGTCGTGGTGACGGCGGCGTCCGGCGGGGCGCTGACGCTGCTGGGCGAGCTGTTCCTGCCCCAGATTGTCGTTCTGCTGGGCGCGGACGAGAGCCTCACCCCTGACTGCCTCACCTATGGCCGGATCATTCTGCTGTCGCTGCCCTTTTTCATGCTGACAAACATGTTCCAGACCTTTCTCATCACGGCGGAGAAGCCCAAGCTGGGTCTGGCTGTCACCGTGGGGGCGGGCATGACCAACATTGTGCTGGATTATCTGTTGGTGGGTGTGCTGCCTTTCGGGATCGCGGGGGCGGCCTGGGCCACGGCGGCCAGCCAGGCGGTGGGCGGCTTGCTGCCGGTTATGTATTTTGCCCGAAAAAACGATAGCCTTCTGCGGCTGACGGCCTTCCGCTTTGACGGCAAGGCCTTATGGCGCGCGTGTACCAACGGCGCTTCTGAGCTGATGACCAACATTTCCCTGTCGTTGGTCAACATTCTGTTCAACTGGCAGCTGATGCGCCTGATCGGTGAAGACGGCGTGGCGGCTTGGGGGGTGGTGATGTATGTCAGCTTCATCTTCATTGCCATCTTCCTGGGGTATGCCATCGGGGTCGGGCCGGTCATCGGTTTCCATTACGGCGCGGGCCATCATGACGAGCTGCGCAGCCTCCTGCGCAAGAGCCTGGTCATCGTCAGCGTGACGGCGCTTGTGCTCACGGTGCTGTCCGAGGCCGTCAATCGGCCGCTGACCGCCGTTTTCGTGGGCTATGACGCGGAGCTGTGGGCGCTGACTCGCCGTGCCTTCGCGATTTACAGCGCCTCCTTTCTGATCTGCGGCTTCAATATCTTCGGCTCGGCCTTCTTTACGGCCCTGGGCAACGGCGCTGTGTCGGCGGTGATTTCCTTCCTGCGGACGCTGGTGTTTCAGGTGATAACGGTGCTGCTGTTGCCGATCCTTTGGGAGCTGGACGGCGTGTGGGCCGCCATTGTGGTGGCGGAAGGCCTGGCGCTGGTGGTTACAGCGGGCTTCCTGGTGCGAATGAAGAACCGGTATCATTACGGCTGACGCTTCGACGGCATGCTCCCCGATGGCTATGCCGAGGCCGGGGGTGATGAAGGCCCGGAAGACAGTCGCTTGTTTCGATAAATACGAAAACCGACGCACAAGAGCACGTCGGTTTTTGTGTGGCGGCTGAAGAGGCAGCGCCCTGCCGGATGGGGCTTATTTGCTTTGCGACCGCGACAGCCTGACTGATGACAGCACGGCATAGGCCATGGCCGCGACAACGACAGCGATTGCTATGCTGTTAAACAGGTCGTTTCCCGTGGACAGCCCCACGCCGACCAGCGCAAACACAACGGCAAGGAGCAGAAATACCACGGCGGACTGGCGGTAGTGTGGCTTTTTGTCCATGGCGGCGCGCTCCTCTTTGGACGCATAGAGCCAGGCGTTATTCAGCAGCGCCCCCTTTTCCAGAAAGTGAGCGATCGACAACCCCAGAAACAGCAATGCCAGCAGAAAGACCAGGACAATGTGCAGCATAGGCCTTATCCTTTCAGCGCGCGTGGGCAGGCGTGTGGCGAGCCTTTGATGTCAGCTGTCCGTGCTGACCAAATGCCATTGAGCCAGATCGACCACCCGGCTGTCGCGGTGCTCCCTGCGGAAGGTGGAGTTGATAACCTTTCGCATGTGCAGGTCAAAGCGAATGCGATAGACGCGCACGGTTTCTCCGTCAAGCTCATGGGCGGCGGGATCGACCACCAGATAATAGCCCTCCTCGTCAGCCTTTCCCACAATCAGAACAGCATGATAGATTCCGTTGGGCTTGCGCAGATAGACGTACACCGGCGAATAGCTGGGGTCTGACAGGTAGTTTTCCAGCATTTTGTCAAAAATATAGCTTTTGTAGGCGATGCGCTCCACGCCTCCCAACGCCGCGGTCACGTCGTCGTAGGGGTCAGTGAGGTCGCGTCTGTTCATCAGGACACTCATGTCACCTGGGGTTATGTCCAGCCCCAGGTAGGACAGCGCCATGGCATAAGCGGCGCGGGTACACATATTGGCGGTATAGTAACGATATTTCCTTCCGTAGGCGTTGGTTCGTGCGTTGAGATCCAGCTTGGTGCCCGGCTCCACGCTGCACCAGTAGGACGAGCAGAAAAGCGGGTCCTTGCTTTCATTTTGAGATATGTAGCGGATACAGCCAGGAATGGGGTGGGCAGGCGCCATGTCCCCACCCTGGCCGGAGGGAAGCAGCAGCCGTGCGGCAACCTGGGCCTCGGTGGTGCATTCGGGCAGGGGGAGCGGCGCTTCTGCTTCCATCTGCGCCGGAAGGGGCAGCAAAAGCAAAACGCAAAGCAGCAGCGCGACGCGCTGGAACCAGGTCACTGAACCGCCCCCTTTCATTCTTCTCGGTGCTGTCCAATGATTGTACAATAAAATCAGAAGTCACGCAAGAGAAAATGTAAGAAAATGGTGAAAAAGGTCGAAAGTGATACAGCTGTTAACAGCGCGCGGGCAAACAAAAAAGGCCCTCACCGCAGGCATGGGGACGCCTGGAGAGAGCCCTCATGTTCAGGGGCAGGGATTTCATGCGGATTCAAAGCCCACCAGGACGCCGCCTTCCTCGGCGTAATAGCTGCACAGCGCTCTGGTGCGTCTGATGATGACCTCCGCCCGGGGCCATGCCGTCAGGATTGCCTCCTTTAGGGCCTGGGCGGCGTTCTCATTGCGGCAGTGGCTGATGCGCACTTTGCCGCCGGAAAAACCACGTTCCCGCAGGTTTTCAACGATCTCCGCGAGGGCCTTTTTGGCGCTGCGGCACTTGGCGATGGGCTTCAGGTCTCCGGCGGCACTGGCGATGCCCACGATGCGGATGCCCAGCAGGCCGGCCAACGCGCCGACGGCGGGGCTGACCCGGCCGTTGCTGACAAAGTTGCGCAGGCTTTCAAGCACGAAGACAAGGTGGGTTGTCTTCTGATAGTCCGCCATCGCCTGGGCAATGGCGTCGAAGTCCAGTCCCTGCTGGATCAGCTCTTCCAGCTTTTCCACCAGCAGCAACATCCCCGGTCCGGCGGAAAGGCTGTCAATGACCAGTACCCGTCGGCCGGGAAACTTGTCTTGGTATTCTCTGGCGGCAACGCAGGCTGCGTTGTGGCTGCCGGACAGGGTGCTGGTAATGGAAACGCAGAAAACGTTTTCCGCGTCTCCGAAGGCTGCCAGCCATTCGTCCGGCGAAGGACAGGCGGTGCGGGAGCGCCCCTTGAAGGCGCGCAGCGCGTCCACCATGCCGCTCACATCCAGCGTCTCATCATCCACATAGGTGTGTTCACCGGCGGTGATTTTCAGCGGAACACTGGAAAAGGGCGTCAGCGAAAGAGTCAGTAAATCCGCGGCGGAATCCGCGACAATTCGATGCGTCATGGCCTTGATCCTCCTGGGTTCTCCGGAGAGAACCGAACTCGTTTAGTTTTACAAGACCACTATATCAGTTTTTGAAAAACCTGTCAAGAGAATTCGAAAATCTTGTTGACGCTGCTAACGGACGGATGTATAATGCTGCATGGAGGAGATGAGGTTATGTCGGTGCGGATTGAGGCCTTCCGTATGCCCCGCTATCGGGAAATTCCCAACGTTGGATTGTATTTGGATCAGACGGTGAAGTACATCAACGGCTTTCTGGAGCCGCTGGGGTGCATGGAAATCACCTCGTCCATGGTGAGCAATTATGTAAAGAAGGGATATATCGAGAACCCTGTTCGCAAGCAGTACAGCGCTGATCAGATAGCGTACCTGTTTGTCATCGCCATCATCAAAAGCGTGGTCTCCATGGAGAATATTGTCCGGCTTTTTGGCCGTCAGCGCGTGACCTACACCAGCGAGGTAGCCTATGATTACTTCTGCACGGAGCTGGAGAATATGCTGAGCTACACCTTCGGCCTGAAGAACGCGGCGGACGAGGTTGGCGTTACGACCTCCATGGAGAAGGACATGCTTCGCAGCGTCATTATTGCTGTGGCGCATATTATTTACCTGACCAGCCGGTTCGACGCCATGATTCCCCAGGAGGAGACGGCGGTGCTGCCCGCGGAGGAGGCGCTGCCCGCTCCGGAGGCCGAGGTGCAATAGCCTGTACAGGACGAAAAAGAGGCGTCTCGTTATCGCAGAGATAGCGGGACGCCTCTTTTATGGGCCGGAAGACCGTTTGCCGCCAAAGCGCTCCACCAAGCCGATGATTTGACCGGAGAGCACCACCGTCAGCAGGGAGTAGATCATCCGCTGGGCAGGGATGTAGCTCAGGGACAGCGCCAGCACAGCCAGATCGGTCAGCAGATATGCCCATTGAATCGGCCAGCCGGTTCTGCGGGCAAGAGCCATGGCCAGCGCGTCGTCGCCGCCGGGAGCACCGCCGGCCCGCACGGCCAGTCCGGCGCCTGCGCCCACGAAGAGCGCCCCGAAGACGGCCGCACGCAGCGGCGTCGCCATCAGCCAGGGCAGCAATGGCGCGAAGGGCTCGAACAGGGCGTAGAACAGGCTGAAGCCGCCTCCGGCCAGCAGGGAATACAGCAGAAAATCCTTGCCCAGGGTGCGCCAGCCCAGCCAGTAGCACAGCCCGTTCAGCAAAAGGCTGGACAGCGCGGGAGACCAGTGAAGCCAGTGCTCCAACAGCAGCGTCATGCCCAGCACGCCGCCCTCGGTGACATCGGCAAAGGCGTGAATATTCGCCAGTCCGAAGGCCTGAATGGCACTGCCTGCCAAGGCCAGGACACAGGCGGAACCGCGGGAGCGGGATACCAAGGGGATCAAATCCTTTCTTTTGAAAGCGTTGGGCCGGGGGGCCGACCGACAATGGCGACATCATAGCCCATTGCGGGAATTTTGTCAAGCGCAGGAGGAGCCGCGGCGGACGGCCCCGCATCCCGTCAGTCCCCCTCCTCCGCCAGGTCGGCCGGGGAAACCTTGCGGTAGTTGGAGGGCGGGCAGCCATCCAGCTTTTTAAATACGCGGCTGAAGTTCTGCAGGGACTCAAAGCCGACGGAGACGGCAATTTGCGACAGGGACATGTTGGTAAACTGAATCATCCGCTTGGCCTTCTGCACCCGAAGGGTCGTGTGATATTTCAGCGGCGATATGCCGTAGCTTTCCTGAAAAACGCGGGCGATGTAGCTTTTGCTGAAGTGCAGGGCCTGGGTAATTTCGTCCAGGGTGAGGGCGCGGGAGTCGTTGCGCTCAATCAGCTGCTTGATGAGCACGGCGGCGCTTTCCTTTTTGGCGTAGTCGCGGCTGGTGTAGGAGGCCTCCATCAGCACCTGCTCCCATAGCTTGAGGAAGGCGTGCTGCAAGTAAACATCGTTAAAGGGACGGGGATTGTCCGTGGCGTGAATGATGTCGAAGAGAAGCTGCTCGATGTACAGGCCGTTATGGGGCCTTAAATAGGAAGGAAAGGGTGAGAAGAACTGATCCAGAATGTCCTCCCGAAAGTAGGAAAGCTGCTCGGCGGTCATGTCCGACAGGCCGTCATAGGAAACGGGAACAATGGCGCGGTTATCGTAATACTGCAAGTCAAAATGAATGTGAGGCTGGATCATCTCCTCATTGGGAGAGACATAGATGGCATGGGGCTGCTTGGGACGAAAGAGAAACAGGTCGCCCGGGGTGGCATGGTACAGCTGATCGCCAATCACGATGCTGGCCTGGCCCTTTTTCAGGTACATCAGCTCGTAGTCAAAAATGACCCTGTTGTGGATGACGGCTCCAGGCTCCAGGAGGCTGTACCAAGCTCGACGGATATAGGGACATAACAATAATTCCATATAAACAACTCCATTCAACAGATATTATACCATGGCGGCGCCACTGAATCAATGAAGAAACGCGAGATAGCTGATTTATCCAGAAAATGAAAGCTGCTTTTCCTGCCATACGGATTGATTATCTGCATCAAAAACAATGGAACTGAATATTCTCATAAAAAATCAGGACACAAACTAACAATATATCACAGTAAATTCTTGGAGGCAAAGGCTTTGCGCAGCTGAAAAGGCATGAACAAAAAGCGTTCTGCCACGGTGGGCATATGACGTATGCGCACTCTGAATTGGATATAAATGGTTATTTCGCGATAAATGCATTAAAAATAGCGCGAATAGTGGAATAATGGTTAAATTGTAGATGATCTTGGGTGATGACAAAAAATATGTATTCTGCTAAAGTAATAATAGCTTTAGGAAGTTACTTGACCGTATTATCCATGCTTGGCGGGGAAGCTGACTTTGGTTGCCCCATCACACAGAAGGAGGTTGTCCCATGAAGAAAAGATTATCCCTCATCGTGCTGATGCTCGCGGCGGTGCTGCTGATGACGGCCTGCGGCTCGGAGCCCGAGGGCCCGCAGGAGTTTGCCTATGTGCTGGATACCACCGGCGAATGGGCGCGTCTGGTTCGCTATCAGGGCGAAGCCGAGGAAGTGGTGCTGCCGGAAACGCTGGGTGGCAAGCCGCTGAAGGAAATCGGTGAGGACGCCTTTGCCTCTGCGCCCTTCGTCACATCCATCACCATTCCGGCCAGCGTCACCAAGATCGGCGATCCGTCCTTTTCGGCGCTGCCCAAGCTGGCCAAGATCGCCGTGGCCGAGGACAGCGTGGGTTTCCTGGTACAGGACGATGTGCTTTATCACAAGAAAATGAAGACCATTTATTGCTATCCTCAGGGCAAGACGGGCGATAGCTTCACCCTGCCGGACAGCATCACCACCATCGGCGCCAAGGCGTTTTATAACGCCCAGCTGAAAACCGTGACCATGGGCGACAAGGTGACCAAGATTCTGGCCGGCGCCTTTGAAAATAGTGCGAACCTGGAAAGCGTTACCCTTTCCGCCAAGCTGTCCCAGATTTATGAGCGCGCGTTTTCCGGCTGCGTCAGCCTGAAGAGCGTTGCCCTGCCCGACAGTCTGACCTCCATCGCCGCGGGCGCGTTCCGTCAGTGCGCGTCTCTGGAGGAAATCAGCGTTCCCGCCGGTGTAGGCGTATTGGACGCCGAGGCATTTGACGGCTGTACGGCAATGAAAAAGGCCGTTATCGCCGGGACGGGCATTCAGCGCGTATCCGCGGCCACCTTCCGGGGCTGCACGAGCCTGGAAAGCGTTGCATACGCCGCCGAACTGCTGGGCGTGGGCGAGGGGGCCTTCCAGGGCTGCGAAAGTCTTAAGGAGTTCAGGCTGACCGACAGCCTGACGACCCTGGAGCGCAGCGCCTTCCAGGGCTGTGCCAGCCTTACGGAGCTGTACCTGCCTGAAAGCCTTTCCGTCATCGGCGCCCACGCCCTGGACGGCACCGGCTACCTGGACAGCCTGGAAGGGGACATCGTGGTGGTGGGCAACGGCGTTGTGGTCGCCGTGCGCGGCGCCACGGAGGTGGTTTTGCCCGAAACGGTCAAGGCCGTCTCCTTCCTGAACAGCGATGTGACCAAGGTTACCGTGCCCGAAGGCGTTACGGCTCTGTGCGACGGCGCTTTCCAGGACTGCGCGGCGCTGGCGGACATCAGCCTTCCCGCCAGCCTGACCCAGATTGGCAAGGAAGCCTTCGCGGGCTGCGTTGGTCTCAGGTCGTTTACCGTGCCCGCCGGCGTGTCCGCCATCGGAGACGGCTGCTTTACCGGCTGCTCCGGCATCGAAGCCTTCCAGGTGGCCAGCGGCAACGCTACCTTCGGTGTGGATCAGGGCGTTTTGTACGACAACAGCCGCAAATACCTGATCTGGTATCCCCAGGGCAGCGCCAACACCAGCTATACGGTGCCCTTCGGCCCGATTCTGATTGCTGACGGCGCGTTCCGGGGCGCGAGCAACCTGGAAACTGTGGACTGCAGCAAGGCGCAGGATGTGCTGCGCGTGGGCGAATACGCCTTTGCCGACTGCCCGAAGCTCAAATCGGTACGCTTTACCGATAACTTTACCACCATCGGCGCTCACGCCTTTGAAAACGACGCGGCGCTGAGCGACTTCAAGCTCACTTACAGCATGAACAATATTGGCGAGCGCGCCTTCGCGGGCTGCTCCTCCTTGGGGAACCAGGAGATCAGCGGCGCGCTGAGCAAAATCGGCAAGGGTGCTTTTGAGGGAACCACAGGCGTCTACAAGGTGCAGGCCAATACCCTGGGCGACGAATTTGTGAAAACCTGGGCGCTGCCTTACAAGCGCTGAGGCGAACTGCTGACGAAAGAGGAGGCACAGCGGCATGAGGTTTGAAAATGAGCGTCTGTCACTGGAACTGTCCGACAATACCGGCGTTATTCTTTCCCTGACCGACCTGGGCAGCGGCATCGCTTATGTTTCCCGGCCCGCGGAGGCGCCCTTCCGGGTGACGCGGCTGCTCGGCGGAAGGCCGGTGCCGGTGAAGGCCGCCGAATGCCGCGCCTGCCGCCTCAGCGAAACGGAAGCGCGGCTCACCTGGAACCTGGAGGACGGAAGTACCCTGACCGCGGAGGTCTCTCTCCTGGAGGACGGCGCGGCCTTCCGCTCCCATCTGGAAGCGGCGGTGCAAAGCGAGATCATCCTGGTGGAATACCCTGTCATCGGCGGCATGGGCAGTTGGGCGGACGAGATGCAGATGGTGCATTCCTTTGCCACGGGTTTGCTGGTACGCAATCCGCTCCAGTGCTTCAAGCCGGGGGAGGGGATCCGCTACGCCCCCTATCCCGAGTGCTTTTCCGGCGCGTCCATGCAGTTCTTCGCCTACTACGGTTTGAACCGGGGCGGTCTGTACTTTGGCGCGGAGGACGGGGAGAGCCACGGGAAATGGCTGAACCTGTACCGCAACGGCGACGCCATGGAGGCTGCCATGATGGTGCTCAACGAGGATATGGGCCCCGGCAAGCCGGTCTGCGCGCCTTATGCCTTCACCCTGCGCCTGATGAAGGGCGAGGGGTGGTTCGAGGCGGCGGAGCGCTACAAGCGCTGGGCTGTGAACCAGCCCTGGTGCGCCATGGGTACCCTGGATCAGCGGCCGCACTGCCAATGGCTTTTGCGGGACACGGGCTTGACCACCTTTGGCATCAGCGCCGCCCATGACCGATCCGATTACATCCGCCGCTACCACCGGGACGCGGGCACCAGCGTGTTCCACATCCTGGGCCCGGACTGGACCAAGCAGGACTTTATGGGCCAGTGCCCCGCCACCCTGGACGAGTGGCTTCCGGCTGCGTTCGATCAGGAGAACCTGAAGGCCATCCGGGAGGTGGGCGACCATTTTGCTCCCTTCGAGTTTGACTTCCTGGTGCATCCCAAGGATAAGGACGCGGATCGGCTGGCCCAGAGCCGCCATATCTTCCCGCCCCAGGGCCAGACCTACAGCTGCGACGCCTATGGCTTCAACATGCTGTGCCCCTGCGAGGACTATACCCACAATTTGCATGTGGAGCGGGATCGGCAGATCGCCAGGGATCACGGCGTGGACGCCATGTATTATGACATCTCGGCCAACAACCTGCTCCACCTGTGCCTGTCCGACAGGCACAAGCACCCCAAGGGCGGCGGCCGCCACATCACCCGGGGCTATCAGCGGCTATATGAGGAAACCAAGGAGGCCTGCGCGCGGGAATCCGGCTGCTACTTCCCCATCGGCACGGAGATGATCAACGAGGTTTTCCTGCCGCAGCTGGATTACTATCAGGCCCGGGCTGGCGCTCGTCCCGCCTCGGCGCTGGAAATGTGGCCCTACAAAAAGCAAATCGACGCCGGGGAGGCCGAGCTGATTCCGCTGTTCGCCGCCGTTTACCATGAGTACGGCGCGGTGCGTATGGATGGCTGGGGCAAGGCTGTGGATGAGATGGGCGATCTGTTCTACGATTCCGCCGCGAAAATTTACCTATGGGGCGGGCTGTATGAACTGAACTATGAGTACAGCCCCATGGAGGCCGTCCAGGGCAAGGAGACCAGGCCGGAGGAGCATTACTGGCGTTTTGACCAGCGCGGCTATGAATACGCGCCGGGTCGGTTGCGTTATCTGGGCCAGTTCGCGGCCATGCGTACCGGCGAAGGCAATCCTTACCTGGCCTACGGCAGGATGATGGCCCCGCCCGCCATCGGGGCGGCGGATGCGCCCAAGCACTACTGGCACTTCAATCACGGAAAGCCCGAGGATTTTGCCGGAACCATTCAGCTTCCGGCCGTGCGGGTTTCCGCCTGGGAAAGCGGGCTGAAGGCGCATCCCGGCTACGCGGTATTCTTTGCCAATACCGAGCTGACGCCGCAGAGGATTACCCTTCGCCTGGAATCCAAGGACTATCCGAAGGGCGGAAGCGTCACCCTGCTGACCGGCTTCGGCCACGGACAGACGCCTGAACGAAAGGCCCTGGGCGTCCTGGACGGCTCCATGACCCTGGAGCTTGAGCTGGCCCCCCGCAAGCCCGCCATGCTGGAGATTACCCCCAACTGACTCTGATACAGGCCGTGCGGCAGGCATACGCCGGTCTGTTCACAGTAAAAAACACATCAAAAGGAGGACCCAACCATGAAACGTATGCTTTCTCTTCTCATTGCCCTGGCGATGCTGATGAGCGTTTGCTCCTTCGCCGTCGCGGAGTCCATCGAAGCGCCGGAACCCAAGGAAGGCGAGACGGTGGTCAACTTCTGGTGCATCATGTGGGAGCCCTGGAACCAGGACTGGCTGAAGACCCAGGTGTACAACTTCAACGCCAAGGAAGACCGCCCCTTCTATGTTCTGCTTGAGCTGATGGACGGCGGCACCTGGAACGAGCGCATGGCGGCCGCCCGTGCTTCCGACGAGGCCCCCGACATCATCTGCGCCGACTATGCCTCCGTAGCGAACAACTACCGCATGGGCTACACCCTGGACCTGAAGGACATGATCCCTCAGTCCGCTTGGGATGACCTGATGGATTCCGCCAAGAGCTTCATCACCGTGGGCGACGCTTATGCCGCGTATCCCTGGATGCTGGAGCCCGCCGTGGTGATGTATTACGACAAGAACGCTTTCGCTGAGGTCGGCCTGGACCCCGAAAGCCCTCCCACCACCTGGGAAGAGCTGGTGGAGTACTCCAAGATGCTGACCAACGATGACCGCTTCGGTATGGACATCGACAGCGTCTACAACATGTGGAGCTGGTTCTACACCAACAACGGCAATCAGCACCTGCTGACCGAGGACTGGTCCGCCGCCAACATCAACAACCAGAGCCTGAAGGACTTTGCCGCCCTGTACCGCGATATCCGCTCCGGCGAATTTGCCTCTCAGACCCGCCTGAAGGATCAGAACGTTGGTGTGTACGCCGTGCTGGAAGGCCGCAGCGCCATTTCCTTCTCCGGCAGCTGGGGCGTGAGTGCCATCAACACCGACTATCCTGAGAAGGTCGACCAAATCGGCGTGGCCGCCGCTCCCACCGTGGACGGCGCTCCCTTCCATGCCACCTCCGGCGGCTGGAGCTTCGCGGTGGACGCTCATGCCAAGCATCCCCAGGAAGCGGCCGACTTCATCTTCTACATGCTGGGCGACGGCGTGGAGAACGTGGCTGACTTCTTCGTGGCTGCCAACTTCGCCAAGTTCACCACCCGCAAGAGCGTTGCCGACTACCTGGTGGCCAACACCGACGCCGCCAAGGACGAGCGCATCCAGATCATCCAGAGCGACATCATGCCTTACGTCATCGCTGAGCCCGCTTATCCCTACGAGATCCATCAGTACATGCTCAATGCCCTGGATGCCATCTCCATCGACGGCCAGGACATCGACGCGGCCTTTGCCGACTGTGAGCAGCTCATCAACCAGTACATTGCCGATCATGAGCTGGCTGGCAGCAACCCCCGCGCCGCCCAGTAAAGCGGTCAAGCGTTTCAACCTTTTTCCGGAGGGCAGGGCCCAAGCCCTGCCTTCCGGAAATTCCGAAAGAAAATAATGACGAGGTGATCCGCTTATGTCACAGCAGACTGTCCGTACCGGCCAAAGACAAACGAAGCGCCGCTCTACCACACAGCGGATGGACCGTACCACCGCTTACCTGATGATCCTGCCGTCTCTTTTGCTGCTGGGCATTTTTGTTCTTTGGCCGCTTGTTCAGTCCATTACCCATTCGCTGACGGACTGGAATTTTTACAACTCCACCTTTGTGGGCCTGAAGAACTACCGTCTGGCCTTTAAGAATCCCACCTTCCTCAAGGCTTTTTCCAACAGCCTCAAGTATATTGTGATTTCCGTGCCGCTGGGCATTATTCTGCCTTTCCTGTTTGCGCATCTTGTTCGCAGCCTGAAGGGCCTGTACGCTGGCCTTGTCAAAACAACCTTGTATATTCCGTCGATTATTTCCGGCGTGATTGCCTCGGTGATCTTCCTGTTTATTTTTGATTACCAGGGCGGTATCATCAACAACGTGCTTCGCACCCTGGGCTTCCAACGGTATAACTTTATGGCATATCCCATGTCAGCTATGGTGGCGATCATCTTTACGGGATTCTGGGGCGGCTTCGGCTACAACACCCTGTATCAGCTGGCCGGCCTGAACAACATCCCCGACAGCTACTACGAGGCCGCGGCGCTGGATGGCTGCGGCGGCTTCAAGCGCATGATTTATGTGACCATCCCCTGCATGAAGAACATTTTTCTTCTGTGCCTGGTCAACGGCATCACCGGCCAATTGATGATGATGGAGTTGCCCATGCTGATGACCAAGGGCGGCCCCAGCAACGGCACCATCACCCCGGTGCTTTACATCTACAACATGTTCTCCGACAGCGCGGTTTCCATGGGCTATGTGCTGGCCTGCTCGGTGATTATGATGTTCTTCTCCTGCGCGCTGACGTCCATTTCCTTCTTCTTCTTCAAGCCGGACAAATCGCTGGAATAACGCGCGCCTTCCTGACTGATTGAAAAAGGAGTTGAAAGAACATGATTGCCAACGAAGGAAAAGTGTTCAAGGTTTTCGCGTGGGTCTTCTGCGCCCTTCTGGTCGTGCTGTGTTTGTTCCCGCTGATCTGGATGGTGTTTTCCTCCTTCAAGCTGGATCGGGAGGTGTGGGCCTATCCTATCCGGATTCTGCCGCGCCGCTGGCTGACCAACAACTATGTGACGCTGTTTACCAACAAAACGCTGGACTATACCAAGGCGCTGATGAATACGGGCATTGTTGCCGTGGCGCATACGGTGCTGTCGCTGTTTATTGAGACCATGGCGGCCTATGCCTACGCCCGACTGGACTTCCCTTATAAGAAGCTGTTCTGGCGGGTGACGCTGTTCACCATGTTTATTCCCAACATCGCCATTCTGCTGACCTCCTTTGTGGTGGTCAAGCAGCTGGGAATGCTCAATACCCTGTGGGTGCTGATTGTTCCCTCCCTGGCGGGCGCCGGCGCGATCTTCTTCTACCGGCAGTTCTTCCTGAACATCCCCATGTCCATGGAGGAGGCCGCTCTGGTGGACGGCGCGTCCCGCTTCCGCATTTACTGGGAGGTCTTCCTGCCCAACGCCAAGTCCCCCATGGTGCTGCTGGGCACCGGCTGCTTCATCGGCTGCTGGAACGCTTTCGTATGGCCGTCGCTGACCATCATGGATCCGAACAAATTCCAGGTCATGCAGATCGTCCGCTCCTTCCGCAATCAGTATACGGAGGCCTACGGCGTTGTCATGGCGGCTTCGGTTATCGGCGTTATCCCGCCGCTGCTGGTGTTCATGTTCTTCCAAAAGGATATTGTCAAGGGTATGCTGATTTCCGGCATCAAGTAAAAGCGAGGGGGATGACACGCATGATGAAACGGCTGCTCGCCTGCCTGACGGCGGGATGCCTGACCCTGTCCTTCACTGCGGCCCTGGCGGACGAAGCCGACCAGGCGGTATGGTCGCTGCCCGGAAAAGCGGACGCGCTGAACGGCGCCTTGCATGGTATCAGCGTGGAGAGCGTGGCGTGGATCACCGGGGAGGACAGCCCCAACCAGACCCTGTCCCGCTTCAACGTCTGGGGCACCGACCTGGGCGCCATGGCGGAGATGAACGGCAAGGTCTACATGTTCGGCGGCGATACTTTTTCCGATGCCGACAGCAATGACTGGCGCAGCAATGTGCTGTTCATGATCGAGGATGACGATCCCTCCGACGGCCTCACCATTACGGACGCCGTGGTGGATGGCCGGGGCAGGGCCAAGGAGCTCATCCGCAGCCGCAAGCGGGACGGCGACCAGGTCACCTGCATTCCCACCAATATTTTTGCCGTGGACGATACGCTGTACTGTATCTATATGTCCGTCTCCCACTGGAATGAAAAGGGCGGCTCCTGGGAATGCGGCTATGCCGGCCTGACCCGCTCCACCGACGAGGGGAAGACCTGGGAGAAGCTGACAAAGGTTGTCTGGCCTGGCGACAGCAACTTTATCCAGACAGCCAATTACCGCTTGGGGGATACCATGTATTTCTGGGGCATCCCCGCGGGCCGCTTCGGCGGCGTGGCGCTGATGAAGTGCGACGTGCGTCAGCTGGAAGACCTGGAGGCTTACAGCTACTTTACCGGCTGCGATGACAGCGGCGATCCCCAGTGGGTCAAGGGCAGCGAGGGCATCCGTCAGGCCAAGGTCATCATCCGCGAGCCCGTGGGCGAAATCTCTGTGATCTACAATGAATACCTGGGCAATTTCATCATGACCTATCTCAACGAGGACAGGGCCGCCGTGGTGATGCGCGAGGGCGTCACTCCCTGGGGCCCCTGGGGCGATGAAGCCATCCTGGCGAGGGGTGCGGACTACGCCTCCCTCTACGGCGGCTTCATGTGCGACAAATATGTGGAGGACGGCGGCAAGACCTTCTACTTTGCCATGAGTCAGTTCTTCCCCCTGTACAATATTCGGTGGATGAAGGCGGAACTGCCGGACATCCAGCGATAAAACACAGCCATATCGGTATTGAAAAGGAGCGTTCGTATGCTGAATCAACTCGCGGCAATCAGGCATCACCAACTGGTTTCCATCTCTCCGGAAAATCTCGATGGCACGAAGGGCCGCGGCGGCGCGATGCCTGTGGAGCAGGGCTCATCCAGGGAAGCGGCCCGGGACTTGGGCACCGGCTGGAAGGTCAACCCCCGGATGTTCATCGAGCCCCATCAGACGCTGACCCTGGCGGATGTGAAGGATCAGGGTGAGATCACACAGATCTGGCTGACCCCCACCGGCTACTGGCGGGGCCAGATTCTCCGCTTCTACTGGGACGGGGAGGACACCCCCGCGGTGGAGGTGCCCCTGGGCGACTTCTTCGCCTGCGGCATGAATCAGTATGCCCAGGTCAGCTCCATTCCCGTGTGCGTCAACCCTGGCTCGGCCTTCAACTGCTACTGGACCATGCCCTTCCGCAAGGGCTTCCGTATCACGCTGGAAAACCGCAATGAGGAGCAGGTGGTGGTCTATTATCAGATCAACTATGTCCGCAAGCCTGTGGCAGAGGACGCCGCCTACTTCCATGCCCAGTTCCGCCGGGTGAACCCGCTGCCCTACAAGCAGGACTTCACCATGCTGGACAACATCCAGGGCACGGGCCACTATGCCGGCACCTACATGATCTGGGGCAGCAACAGCAACGGCTGGTGGGGCGAGGGCGAGGTCAAAATGTTTGTGGACGGCGACAGGGAATATCCCTCCATTTGCTATACCGGCACGGAGGACTATTTCTGCGGCTCCTACGACTTCGAGGATCCTGTGACCCATGACCGCTATGTGCCTTACACCACGCCCTACTGCGGCCTGTGCCAGGTTGTCACGCCCAACACGCTGTACCGCTCTCAGATGCGCTTCGGCATGTACCGCTGGCACATCACGGACCCCGTGTATTTCCAGAAGGACATCCGCGTGACCATTCAAGCCCTGGGCTGGCGCAGTGGCGGGCGCTACCTGCCCCTTCAGGATGATATTTCCTGCGTCAGCTATTTCTACCTGGACAAGCCCTCCTGTCAGCTGCCTCCTTTGGGCTCCTTTGATGATCTGGAGCTGATCTAACCAACCGCCCGGGCAGATGGGGACACGCTCATCTGCCCGTTTCCGTTAAGGAGATGAAGCCATGCTGACCCGTATCGCCAAGGCGGATTGGCGCCACAGGCGCCGCGTGCTGGCGACCTCGGACATCCACGCCCATCCCGACGAGCTGCGGGCGGTGCTGAAGGCGGCGGACTACGCTCCAGAAGAGGATGCGCTGGTCATCTGCGGCGATCTGCTGGAAAAGGGCCGTAAAAACCTGGAGACTCTGCGTCTGGTCATGGAGCTTGCGGAAACGGGCGAGGTCTGCACCCTGGTGGGCAACGCGGACGTGACGCTGCTGAACCTGCTCACGGGGGACAGCGAACTGCGCCGCCAGGCCCAGGCGCGCATGGTGCGCAACAAGGGCTGGTGGGGCTGGACGGTGTGGGACGAGGTGTGCGCCGAGCTGGGCCTTGCCTTCACCCCGGAGATGGATTTCGAGGCCGTCATCCCCCGGGCCCGCCGCCATTTGGCAAGGGAGATCGACTTCCTGGCGGCGCTGCCCACGGTGCTGGACACGCCGGATCGGGTCTTCGTCCATGCCGGGTTGACCACGCCCGTGCTGTCTGCCCTGGAAGGCCGGGACAATGACCCGCTCATCCGCATGGATGGCTTTTTCCATGACGCCCCGGCCTTTGACAAGACGGTGGTGGCGGGACACTGGCCCGTGAGCCTGCTCTGGCCCGATCGGCTGAGCATGGAGCCCCTGGCGGATGAAAAGCGGAACATCCTGTGTATTGACGGCGGCATGGGCGTCAAGCGCATGGGGCAGATCAATCTGCTTTGCTTTGCGGCGGAGGGCGGCGGCTTCACCAGCTTCGGCAGCGACAGCCTGCCCCGGTGCCGGGCACTGGCGGCACAGTCGGCTTCCCCCGGCCGCTGTCTGCGCTGGACAAACCGCTTTGTGGATACCGTGAGGGCGCAGGGCGACATGAGTGAGATCGTCCAGGGTGGCGAACGGATGCTGGTGCCCACGGCTTTCCTCTACGATGGCGGCGGCGGCAGGATCGCCTGCGATGATGTGACGGACGCCCGCCTGGAGGTCAGGGCGGGCGACATCCTCCATGGTGTGGAAGCGGTGGAAAAGGGAATCTTCTGCAAGCTCAATGGCCTGTGCGGCTGGTACGACGGGCCGGCTGAATGGCTGTAGGAATCAGGGGGCAAGCGCATGAGCAAGCATCGACCGGGTCTTGTGCATTTCAAGCAAATTTATAACCCCAAGGATGTGTACGGCCAGGGCCGTCTGGTGGCCCTGCTGGACAGCCTGATCACCGGTGTGTACAATGTCTTCATCACCGGCATTTTCTATACCGGCTTCCTGAGCATGTACGGTATTTCCATCACCGGGGTGGGCATCGTCACCTTTATTCCTTACCTGGCCAACTGCTTCAGCATCTTTTCGGCGGACGTCCTCAGCCACTTCAAGCGCCGGAAGGCGGCGCTGCTGGGGGCCAAAGTCCTGTTTTATGCTCTGTACATTATCGCGACGACGGTGATGCCTCAGTTCGTCATCGAGCCCCGGGCGCGGCTGAATTGGCTGATTGCCATTTTGTTTGTGGCCCATGCTGTCTACGCGCTGTTTTCACCCGGCTTTACCTCCTGGTATTACCACTTTTTCCCGGAGGATAATCAGGAGCGCACGCAGTATTTTATGTACAACCAGTTCATCACCAGCGTGCTGGCCCATGTGGTGCTGCTGGGCAGCAGCGTCCTGGCGGACGCGGTATCCGCGTCGGCGTATCAGGAGCAGCTGATTTTGGGCTTCCGCTACCTGGCCTTCGCGCTGGTGCTGGCGGACGTGGCGGTGCAGGCTCTGGCCAGGGAGTTTGACGAAAGCGGCCGGGAGCGCGTGAAAATCAAGGACGTGCTGACGCTGCCCCTGGGCCACCGCAGGTTTCTGTGCTGTATGGGGCTGATGTTCTTTTGGAACCTTCATGCCAACCTGAGCAACGGCCTGTGGTCCTACCATCTGCTCAACCATATGCGCTTCAGCTATTTGCTGATTAACGTCATGGCGTCGCTGTATGTGGTGATTTTCGCCGCCACGGTTTCTTTGTGGCGAAGGTCAGTGGATCGGTATTCCTGGATTCGTACCTTTGGCATCGCCAATCTTTTTTGGACCTTCACGGAATTTGCGTTTTTCTGCATGACGCCGGAGCGCGGCTGGATGTATGTGCCCCTGATGCTGATCCAGCAGGTGCTGAACGTGGGACTGAATCTCTCCTATGCCAACGTGCTGTACATGAATCTGCCCAAGGAAAACGCTACGTCCTTCATTGCATTCCAGACCATTGGGTGCAATATATTCGCGTTTCTGGGGCTGATGATCGGCACCTGGATTTCCTCCCTCAACGACGGACAGACCGTTTTCATGCTGGGTATGGAGGTTTACCCCCTGCTGTTTACCTGCCTTTTGCGGGGCGTCAACGCGCTGGTCATCGGCCTGGTGTGCATCAAGGGCTGGCGGCTGTTTTCCAGCCCATCGGAGATTGAGCGCGTTGACGATATAGCACGGGCCGGAAGACGCTATGCGGCAGGGTCGGCTGCCGGGCGCCCGGAGACAATACAGCGCGGAACCGAAGGCGACGCCTCGGCTTGCGCCAGAAGAAGGAGCATACCGCCATGGAGAAGCTGACGCACGAGTGCTTTGAGGCCGAATGCACCCCTCTGCCGGGGCTGAGCCTCGCCTGTTATGCCATCGAACGGGATCTGATCGAGATCACGGCGCAAGCGCATTTGCCGGAGGAAACGCCCGTAGGCGACTGGCAGCTGAACGTCCGCCCGCGCTTTGTCCCCGACTTTTTCTACACCCCCCACCTCACCCCGGAGGAAGGCTATGCCGTCGATCAGCACGTCTTCAGGACGCCAGCGCTGATGATGGGCTGGGGTGACACGGTTATGTGCCTTCTGCCCGTCATGGAGAGCGCGCCGGGCAAGCCCAACCGACTCTACCTTGATCTGAACGCTCCCGGCGCGGTGATGACGGCGGGTATCTCCACCACCCGGACGGAGGAGCATGTGCTCTATAAGAAAACCGGCCAAGCGGTGCTGCCCCGGGGGCCGTTCGTCTTCAGGGTGCGCGTGATGATTCAGCGGGGAGAGGCGGCGGGGAATCCGTTCCGTGCCGTGCTGCAGTACTGGTGGACGCGCTATGGTCAGCGGGCAATGGAAGCCCTGCCGCCGCTGCGCAACATGGCGGCTTACATCCGCCACACCTACACCTGGGCGTTTGACAGCTGGAAGGAGCAGGTGTGGCAGGCGTTCGACCTGGACGGCGTTCGGGTGGGCGCGCCGCAGATGATCGTTACCGCGTACCAAAGCCCCAACTGTCCGGAGCGGCGGCCTGTGCGGGAACCCAAGGCCATCTGGAACCAGGCGTGGTTCTGCTCCCTGCGTTCTGCCCAGGGCGTGTACCGCTATGCCCTGGAGACCGGTGACGCCAGTCTGCTGGAAAAGGCGAACATGACCAAGGAGCTGGCGCTGCGTTTTCCCCAGGAGGACGGCTTGTTTGACGGCGTGATCGGCGCGGGCCATCCGGATGTCGAGGGCGGGGACTGGTCGGCGTATTTCTTCGGCAACAGCAACCGCAACCCCGTCACCTGGAACCTGAAGGCGTCGCCCCGGCACATTCTGGATATGAGCTGGACGGCGCTGCACATGCTGACCTGGTATGAGGAGCTGGAACAGGATGAGCGGCTGCTGGCCTATGTTCAGCGGTATGCCGACCGGCTGGTGCGTCTCCAGGACGAGGCGGGCTTCTTTCCGGCTTGGATTGACCGCGACGGGACGATTTTGCCCCAGCTGCGTCAGTCGCCGGAGAGCGCTGTCAGCGTGACCATGCTGATGAAATTGTATCAGCTGGACGGCAACGGCCTGTGGCGGAGGGCCGCCCTGCGGTGCATGAAAACCTTGGTGGAGAACGTGATGCCGGAAAGCCGGTGGGAGGATTTTGAGACCTACTGGTCCTGCTCCCGGTACGGCGGGGAGATGCTGGGGAAAAAGTTTGCCCGCAACGCCTGCTTCAAGCAATGCTCCCTCTCGCCCTTTTACATGGCCCAGGCGCTGCTGTGCTGCTGGCGCGTAACCGGGGAACAGGCATGGCTGGAGGCCGGGGCGCGATGCCTGGATGAAATGCTCATGTACCAGAGCTCCTTCCAGCCTGCCGATCTGCCCATTACGGTGGTGGGCGGCTTCGGCGTCATGAACGCGGACGCGGAGCTGCTGGACGCCAGGCAGAGCATGTTCGCGGAGACGATCCTGCAATACGGCCGGGCGCTGCATTGCGACGAGTACACCCAGCGGGGCTTGGCCGCGCTGCGGGCCTCCTTCTCCATGATGTACTGCCCGGAGAACCCCGCCGTCAGGGAGCAGTGGGAGAAACGCTGGCCCTTCCTGAACGAGAAGGACTATGGCTTTATGATGGAGAACTACGGGCACGACGGCTATGCCAGCGGCGACGGCCTGGGTATCGGGGAATTTACCATCTATGACTGGGGCAACGGCGCGGCCGCCGAGGCCGGCATGCGGATTAAATCGCATTTCCCCAAGCTGTGGGAAGCGGCGCTGAAGGAATAACAGAAGGTGTCAAAAACGTGTCATCGTCTCGTGTTATCACCCTCTTCCATAGGCTGAGCGGCGTGACCGTTTTGTGGTGCAGGGAAGCTTTTTCGGGAAAAAGCATGAACAGAACTGTATGCGCCGCCGATATTCGATTGATCGTCAGAAGGCCTGCTGGCCTTTCGATACCTCCCCGAGGCTTTTGCAACAGTTTGAAACGCCCTCTCGGTTAAAGCCGAGAGGGCGTTTATACAATATCTCAGGTCATCCGCGGCGTCATCGCCCGGCGAAAAAAGGAAGTCTGAGGGGCAACTGTCCCTCAAACGGGAGGAAGGGGAGCGTTCCCGCATCAGGAAGCGCTCTTCCTGGCCTTCCACACTTTTGCCAGAATGTCCTTCAGCACCAGGAACGCATCCAGATCATTGTATTCATATTCCTTCTGAAGACGCTCCAGCAGGACGGTCAGCCCATGAACATAGGGCTGGATGTCCACCTCGTTCTGGTAGGCGGCAAGGATAGGGTACTTTTTGCTCCATGCCTTGGTCCAATCGACCTTGTCCGTTACCTCGTCGCTGGTCTTTTCGATCATGGTTTGAATCTCCTGCACATCCGGATCCAGATCGATCAGCTCATCCAGCGACAGCCCGTACAGGACCGCCAGCCGCTTGGCTTGGCGGATGTCCGGCAGCGTTTCCTCCGTTTCCCATTTGGAAATGGTCTGCCTGCTGACACCCAGCTGATCTGCCACGTCCTCCTGGGACAGTCCCTTCTTTCTGCGGGCCTTGAACAGGTTGTTGCCCAAACTCATCTTGATGTCCTCCTTTTCATGGGTGATGCTGTGATGATACCATGAATCGCGGAGGATGGCTACCAACATATCAGGACAATTTGGCCCGGAAAGCTAACGCTTCTGAAAGCCTCGCGGGGTGGAACCGCCATTGTCAGGCGCTAAACGGCATTGAACGATACGCCAGAAATCTGTGCTTTCGTATCAGCCCCATGCGCCCCAACGGCGATACCCACTTGAAAGGTTTCCCTTAACGCCCCACAACCTCCCGCAGCTGGGCCAGCGTACCGAGGTGAAGCATGGCGGCGCGGCTGAGCTCGTCCAGGTAGGCCTCCGTGGTCGGGGCGGCCAGCAGACGATCCAGCAGCGCTTCCTTGGCCTCATAATCGCCGGGGGCCTGGGTCATCAGCCGGGTAATGGCCTCATCCCGCCGCTGCCGGGGCTCGGCGGTCGCTGTGATGGTCACTTCGCAGGCATTGCCGGGGCGCAGGCGCACCAGAATGTAGTTGTCCTCCTGGCGGACGCGGGCTTCCGCCGGGGCGCCGTCCACGGTGACGCTTACCTGACCGTCCATCACACTGCGGAAGCGCAGGGTCATCTCCCGGTCGGGCAGGATGCCGTGGGGATCGTCCCGGGTGACGGCAAGAACCTGCTGGGTTTCGGACAGCTGTCTGGACGCGAAGTGGGTGATGGCGCGGAAGCCGCGGTCATCCTCCAGCAGGTCGTAGGCGCCGTTGCCGCCGGTGACGTGAACGTCCAGCCGGACGGGCAGGCTGACGTCATTGCCGCGGGAGGGATTGCCGTCCAGAACAACGAAGCCGCCTGCCTTCATCAGCAGGGGGAAGGCGTCCAGCGGGCGCGTCATGGTTTGCCAGCGGCCGCCTTGGTAGATGTCGCCGGTGAAGAAGTCCGTCCAGACGCCCTCCGGCAGCCAGACCCGTGCGGCGGTCAGGCCGTCGGCGTCACCCGGGTCGGTGATGGGCGCGGCGATCAGCTGCCGGGCAAAGAGGTATTGGCCGGGGCAGGCATAGGCGTCTTGCTCCCGGGGGTACTCGTAGTACATGGGCTCGATGAGGGCAAGCCCCTGCTCGGTAGTTTGGCAGGCGGCGGTGTACAGGAGGGGAATCATGGCGTGACGCAGGCGCAGGAATTCCCGGGCAATGAGGCCGGGGCCGCCGGGATGGGCCGCGATGTCCTTGGAGAGCGTTCGGATCTTGCTGCTGTGCAGGCGGTTGATGGGGCTGAACACACCGAACTGTACAAAGCGCACGAACAGCTCGCTGTCCTTGTAGCCGCCCATGTGGCCGCCGATGTCATGACTCCACCAGGTGTAGCCCGCGTTGCTGGCCATGGCGGTGAAGCCGGGCAGGTACCGCAGGGTCTTCCAGGTGACGTAGGTATCCCCGGAGAAGCCGATGGGGTAGCGGTGAGAACCGATCCCGGCGTAGCGGGACAGGATCAGCCCCGGCTCCTTCCGGCTGATGTCCAGCATGTGGTAGTGGTTCAGGCTCCACAGGGGGTCAAGACCGGGCACGGCGGACTTCACACCCTGCTGCCAGTCGATCCACCAGAAGTCAACGCCATCCGCCTCGTAGGGATGGTGCAGCACCTCCAGGTAAGCGTTGATGAAGTCATCGCTGGTGACATCAAAGGTGATGGGAGTCTTGGTGGCGGAATCGACGCCCATGCGCTCCGCCATTTCATCATACTGCGCCTCGAACCAGCGTACCCCTAGGGCGGGATGCAGGTTCAGGGTAACGTGCATGTTCCTCTCGCGCAGCGCCTTCAGGAAGGCCCTGTGGTCGGGGAACAGCGCCTTGTTCCAGGTATAGCCGGTCCAGCCGTCCTCGCCGTCAGGCAGATGCTCGCTGGGATGCCAGTCCATGTCTACCGTAGCCACGGTGAAGGGCAGCCCGCGCTCGGCAAAGGAGTCCATCAGCGCCAGGTAGGATTGCTGGGTATAAACCCAGTAGCGGCTCCACCAGTTGCCCAAGGCGTAGCGCGGAATCACCGGCGGCGCGCCGCAAATCATGTACAGCGCCCGAACCGCGGCTCGGTAATCGTCCCCGTAGGCAAAAATATAGCAGTCTTTTTCCTCCCGGGGCCTGGGGCCGACCGTGCCGTCCGCCAGCAGCAGGAGCGCCGCGCTGTCGTCAAAGACCGCCGCGCCGCTGCGGGAAACCACCCCTGGCTCCAGGTCGATGGTCTTGCCCTTTTCCGGGCCGTCGGTCAGGGCGTAGCAGAGGTCGCCGTCGCAGCAGTCCAGCGTGCGGTAGGTGCCCATCAGGTTGTCGGCGTTGTCCAGCATGGCCCTGCGGCCGTCGGGAAACACCACATAGCTGGCGGACAGACTCTCTGCCAGAAACAGGGTAACGGCGGAGGTGCGGATGACGCACCGTTCCCCGGCTTCCTCTACGGTATGGGGGACGGGCGGCATGTTCCGGAACCATACGGCTTGGGTGGCTTCGTCGCAGAAGAGCTGCCGCTCGTCCTCCTCCACGCGGAACAGCGCTTCGGTGAGCAGGGTCACGCGGCGATTTTTCCACCGCAGAATATTTTCCGGACGAGCCTTTGGGGCTGTGCGGGCAATCAGATGCTTGCTGAGCATGGTATCGTTTCCTCCTCTTTTGTTGGGGCCGGGGGGATGTTACTGGCCGCTACGCAGACCGGCATAATGGTGCAGCCCCCACAGGGCGGACGCCTCCGGGTTCAGGGCGATGCGGATGTCCACCTGGCCCCAGGGCGTCCAGGCATACTGGCGGGCATAGCGCCGAATGCTTTCGCACAGCGCGGGGATGTGGCAGGGGCCGCCGCTGAGCACCAGCACCTCCGGATCGTAGGCGTGGATGAGGTTCACCGCGCCCATGCCCAGGGCGGTGGACACGGTGCCGAACAGGCGCAGGCTGAGGGCGTCTCCCTGGGTCACGCCGTCGGCCAAGGCGCGATAATCTACCCGCTGACGGGACGCCAGGGTGCTAAGGGGGAAGGCCGGATCGCTGTGCGCCAGCTCGTCCAGCGCCCAGGTGCCTGCCCAGGCTTCCAGGCAGCCGATATTGCCGCAGGTGCAGACGCGCTTGCGGTGCATGTCGATGGCGATGTGCCCGCCCAGCATCCCCATGGTGCCGTGTCTTCCCTCCAGTACGCGGCCCTGCTGTGCCGCGGCGGTGCCAATGCCCGTGCCGATCATCAGCAGAGCGACGGCGTCCGTCCCCTTGGCGACGCCGTGAACCATCTCTCCGTACAGGGCGGCAGCCGCGTCGTTGATAAGAAAAATGTCCGCGCTGAAAACCCGTCTGGCCCAGTCGTTCCAGGGGAAGGCGGCGGCCTCCGTGTATTTTCCGTTGCTGGCAATGGCGCGTCCCCGATGGACAATGCCGGGCAGGGCCATGGCAATGGCGTCGGGGGAGGTTCCGGCTTCCCGGAGCAGGCGGCGTCCCTGCTCCGCCACGGCGGTGAGGGTTTGGGTCAGCGGTGCCTTGTGATCCACCGGAAGGATGGCAACGGGCCCCATGGCTTCGCCGGAGACCACGGCCATTTTGGCCCGGGAACCGCCCAGATCAATGGCAAGGGTTGTCATGGTATCGTCACGTCCTTTCCGCTGCCCTCAGCGAGGTGCCGCTTGACAAAGGCCATGTACCGCAGCCAATCCTGACGGCTGAGGTAATGCACGCCTTCCCGCAGATGGTAGCCGACGCGGCCCTCGCCATAAGCGGCGTTGACCCGGGCGGGTGTCTCGGGGCCGATGTAGCCGTCCAGACCGTGCAGGCGCCAGGCGGGGGAAGCCGCGGCGCAGCACAGCTGCTGGGAATAAGGATCCGCCCAAAGATCCTGGGCCGCGCTGCCCACCGCCACGCAGCGGGGCGCGATGGCCGCCAGCAGGAAGTGCTGATCGTAGGGCATGGACGCCTGGCGATCGGCATACTTGGAGCGGTTGCCGCAGAACCAGTAGGGGAAGGTCTTCGCCATGTCGGCGTATGTTTCGGCCCCGGGATGCTTGGTCTGTTCCAGCGCGTCGCCGCCGCATCCGGCGTTGTTGGCCAGGGCGAAGCGAACGCGCTCATCATACGCGCCGCACAGAAGCGCCGTCTTGCCCAGCCGGGAATGGCCGATGACGGCGGCGTTCCGGGCGTCCACCTCCGGACGAGGAAGCAGCACGTCCAGGGCGCGGCTGGCGGCGAAGGCCCACATGGACAGCTTGCCCCAGTCGGTGGCCGGGTCGCGGCGGGGGAAGCAGCCCGCCAGACCGCTGGTCATGTCCGCATCGTCGGAGGTGATGTCGGTATAGCAGATGTATGCCAGGGCAAAGCCGTTGTCGATGATTTCCTCCGCGGGACAGTAACGGTCGTAGACGCCCGGGCGGAAGTTCAGCAGCAGCATCAGCGGATGCGCCTGACCGTCCGCGGGGAACAGGAAATCCACGGGAAAGGAGAACGGACCTGCGGGCGTGTCGAAGGCGACGGCGAGCTTTTCATGCCGGGCCCGTCCGGCGCAGCAGGGGGAAATGACATCCGTCACCTGCCCCCGGGCCTTGCCCGACCAGGGGGGACGAATGCCGTACTGCTCCCGTTCGAGTATGGCGAGCAGCTCTTTTCTTCTTGTGGGCCACTGAGCCGGCACGGCGACAGCGGCCCCGTCCAGGGCGGTCAGCAAGTCAGGCAAAGCCATGGCATAGTTCTCTCCTTCCATGTTCGTAAGGGCTTGCGGCGGTCACAGCCGGGGATAGATTTCGTCCAGCAGGAAGTCGAGCATCTGCTTCTGCTGACGATTTTCGGCGGTAGTGGTGATGACCGCTTCCTTCTCGGGGATGACGATGCTGTACTGCCCGTACATGCCGTCCGCCCGGAAGGAGCCGTATTTCCCGCGCCAGAACAGATAGCCGTAGCCGTCCTCGCCGTTGTCCACCTGCTTGCGGCTGCTCTGCTCAATCCAGTCAGGGGATAGCAGCTGCTTTTCCTCCCAGCGGCCCCGCTGCAGGTAGAGCAGGCCCAGCTTGTGCATTTCGGGCAGGGCCAGCATCAATCCGCTGGCGCCGAAGGTGCGGCCCAGGGGATCCACCTCCCAGGTGGGGCGCTTGATGCCCAGGGGCGTGAACAGGCGCGGCATCAGGTAGTCCACCAGGCTGCAGCCCGCGCGCTTCTGTACGGCCAGCCCGGCGAGGTAGGGCCCCACGTTGCTGTACACAAAGCGGGAGCCGGGGGCATAGGCGAAGGGCAGGCGCAGCGAGGCCTTGGCCCAGTCGTCCTCCGCCAGTTCAACGCGCTGGGCGCCCATCAGGAAGCCCTTCTCCTGGCCAAGGCACATGGTCAGGGCGTCCCGGAGGGTCGCCCTGAGGAGGTTGGGGCCGGGACGTTCAGGCAGCGCCTCGGGGAGAATGTCGGCCAGGCGCTCCTCCAGACGCAGCAGTCCCTCCTGGACGGCAAAGCCCACCGCGCAGCTGGTAAAGCTCTTGCTGACAGAGAAGACGAGGCGCCGGCAGGGGGAATCCCAATGGCGGGTGTAGCGGGTCTCGCCGCCCTGGGCGACGATCAGGCCCAGGAGCCGCAGGTTTTCCGCCTGCTGTTCAATGCGTTCAAGGTTCATCCGTGAAGCCTCCTTCGGTGGTCATTGGCTGTCGATGATGGATGTGAGCGTACAGGGAATCAGCATGGTGACGCGGGTGCCGCCCTCCTCAGGGCAGCAGACGGACAGGCCATAGCCGTCGCCGTAATGATTGCGCAGGCGATTATGGATGTTTACCAGGGCCAGGCTGTTGCCGGCGGGCGTGTGAAGCACATCCCGCAGGGTCTTGTCCCGGAGCTTTGCCTGAATGTCCCGCAGCTTGTCCGGGGGGATGCCCACGCCGTCATCTGCCACGCACAGGGCGCAGTCGCCCTCGGCCGTTTGGTGGCAGGAGATGGTCAGCGTTCCCGGCGAGGCTTTGGATTCCAGGCCATGGTAAATGGCGTTTTCTACCAGGGGCTGAAGGCTGACCCGGGGGATGGAGAGGCGCAGCAGATCCTCGTCTATATCGAAGACAAAGGAGAAGCGGTTGGCGAAACGGATGCGGATGATGTCCAGGTAGCGGCTGACGATGGTCAATTCGTCCCGCAGGGCCACGGTATCGCTGCCCTTGATGCAGTAGCGCATGATGGAGGAAAGGGCGTTGGTGATGGACACCACCTCCGGGCTGTTGAGCATGTAGCCGTAGCCGCACAGACAATCCAGGGTGTTGTAGAGAAAATGCGGGTTGATCTGACTTTGCAGGGCGGAAAACTCGGCGCGCTTTTTCGCCAGGCTCAATTCGTACATGTGGGTTTGATTGCGGATGTTGGTGGCCGTCATCTCCGACACCTTGTCCAGCAGCGTGTTGATCTCCTGGCAGAAAACCTCCATTTCGCTGTTGGTGCTGATGTGGATGCGGTTTTGCAGCTTGTCGTCCAGGTCGTTTTCGATGAAGGCTGTCAGGCGGGTCAGCGGCGCGGTGATGTAGTGGTGGATGTGAATGCTCCACGCGGCCGTCAGCACGGAAAAGATGACGCAGATCAGCATGCCCAGCCATAAAAGCGGCATCAGGTCGATGGAGATTTCATGCTCGGGCACAATGCTGACCAGCCGCCAGCCCATGGCGCCGATTTCCAGCGAGTCCACCAAATGCGTCGCCCCGTCGATGCGAATGGCGCGGCGGGCGTCGTCAGGGTCGCCGCACTGGGACAAGATGGATGGAGGCAGGCTGCTGAGCAAATCGTTCTTATTGGTGGTGCAGCTGATAACCTGACTGTTGCTATCCACCAGCAGCAGCATGGTGTTGGGGGTGAACAGCGAGCTGGACAGCGCGCTGTTGAGCAGGTCGACCCGGGCAAAGACCACGCAGGTGCCCAGCTTCTCGTTGAACTGAGCGCCCAGCCGCGTGTTGAACACGGGCCGCACATAGGCGAACAGGTTGCTGCTGGTGAAGGTATCAAAGGCGGGGCCAAAGAAGCCGGAACTCAGGTTGTCGGCGGAAAACAGACCGTACTGCTCGTCCAGATAATCGAGGGCGACGATGTTCTGCTCGCTGGCGCTGAGAATGCTCTGGTTGGCGTTGACCACCACGATATAGCTGACGGTACTGCTGTGGTTGAGCAGGCTGGAGGTGAAGTCGATAAAGGTCTTTCCATATTCCATGCGCTTGGCCGCCGTCGTGGCGTGGAGATATTGCTGAAGCGTCGCGTTGCTGTATACGGAATCGCCGACGTAGACCATTTCCGCGCCGATGCGATCCAGCCGGTCGCCCAATTGCGTCAGCATGGTATGGACAAAGGATGTGGTTTTCCGCTCCGTCAGCTGCTGCGCCTGGAAAAAGAACACCGAAGCCATCACCAGGATAACCAGAACCGTCAGGGCCGTGATGAGCCCGAACTGCCGCCGGAGCGAGCGAAAAGCCTTATTGTTTTTCATTACGGTCGTGATTCCCCCTGCTCCTGATGAACGGCCCGGTAAGCGCCCGGCGTCTGGCCGAAATAGGCCTTGAATGTGGTTGAAAAGTGATTATAATTGCTGTACCCCGTCTGCCGGGCGATCTCCGTCATGCTGACGGCGGTGCCCGCGATCAGCTCAGCTGCCCGTTCCATGCGGTGGCTGGCCAGGTATTTGGTGATGGTCTGACCGGTGACGGAGCGGAACAGCTCGCTGCAATAGGTATAATTCAGATGGAAGCGGGCGGACAGCTCCTGCAGGGACAGATCCTCAATGAGGTGCTGATCCACATAGTTGAGCAGCTCCAGAAAGGCGGGGCTGCAATCGTTGACGCGCAGGGCCGCGGGCGGATCGCCGGGCTGCAGTGTCAGGAGGGTCTCCTGCAGGAGCTGTATCTGCCGCACGGGGTTCAGCGCCTCCAGGGGGACGGGCTGGATATAGCAGCACGCGGCGCCCGTCAGCTGCTGAAGAGCCTGATGCAGCGCGCTCTCCGGCATGGGCGAGAAGGCCAGGACGGCTCTCTCGCTGGCCCACAAAAGCAGCGAGTCCCGGAAGGCTCCCAGCATCTGCGGGAGCTCCTGGGGCGTGGGCGCGGTAATCAGCGCCATGGACAGTGTGCCCTCCGGCACCGGAAGGCCGCGCCGACCGAAAAGCCGTTTCAGCGGCGCGCCGGTGTTCAGAGCCGCGATGATGTCCGGGTCGCTGACGCAGCGGCTGGCGCGCAGCCGTTGGGAAAGCCGTGTCAGCGCCGCCTCCGCCGCGTCCGGCAGGATGGGCTTGAGGCAGTAATCAAAGGCGTGCAGACGCAGCACCGTCTGGACATATTCAAAGTCGGTGTAGCCGCTGAGCACCAGGAACACCGTGGACATGCCTTCCTCCGCCCCGAGCCGGATCAGGTCGATCCCGCTGAGGTCGGGCATCCGAATGTCCACGATAGCCGCGTCAAAGGACTGTGTGCGCAGCCATTCCAGCGCCGTGCGCGGGTTGGTGGTGGTGACCGGCTCGTCAAAGCCGAAGCGCGCCCAGGGGAAGGCATGGGCCGCGGAATACAGCGCCATGGGCTCGTCGTCCACAATCAGAATACGGTACACTCCTTCGCCTCCTTTTGACGGTAGGACGGTATCGGAAATCGGTGTGCTCATTATAGCAAGGTTCCGATGGCTTGTCCATGCTTATTGATGGAAAAAATGGTTAAATTGCGACCAGAACCGAAACAAGCGAGAGCTTCACCCGAAATCACTTCATTCCCAACAGAAAAAAACAAAGGTACAATAAGGCTTGTCAAGGACGAAGAAAGCGGGTGATCGCGCACATGCTGAAAAAAGGTGCGGTTGTGAACGATATTGACATTCAAAGGCGTCCCCTGGGGACGCGGATCTGGAAGAACAGATGGACCTACGCCTTTTTGCTGCCGGGCATCATCTTCGTTCTCATTTTCTGCTATGGCCCCATGTACGGCCTGATCGTTGCCTTCAAGGATTACAAGATCAGCAAGGGCATCCTGGGCAGCCCCTGGGCCGATCCCTGGTTCAAGAACTTCGGGATGATGTTCACGGACAAGAAATTCATCGCGGCCTTCTTTAACACCATTCGGATGGGCATGGCCTACATCATTACCGGCTTCCCCGGGCCCATCATCCTGGCCCTGCTGCTCAATGAACTGCGCGGCAACCGCTATAAAAGAACCCTGCAGGTGGTTTACACCTTCCCTAATTTCCTCAGCTGGGTCATTGTCGGCGGCCTGATGACGACCATTTTCGCCGGGGAGGGCGTCATCAACGGCATCATCCGTTCGTTGGGCGGCGATACCTACGGCTTCCTGACCGATAAGGGACTGATTCGGCCGCTGCTCTACATCACCAACATCTGGAAGGGCACGGGCTGGTCGGCTATCCTGTATCTGGCTGGCATTGCCGGCATCAGTCCGGAGCTGTACGAGGCGGCGGAGGTGGATGGCGCCAACCGCTTCCACAAGATGTTCTACATTACTTGGCCGGAAATTCGCTCCACCGCCGTTATCCTGCTGATTCTGGCCTTCGGCGGCATCATGAGCAAGGGCTACGACCAGATCCTGAACATGACCAACGCCGTGGTGCGCGACGCTGCCGAGACCATCGACACCTACATTTATCGCATCACCTTCCAGGAAAAGCCCAAGTACGGCTTCTCCACAGCCATCGGCCTGTCGAAGTCCATTATCAACTTTATTTTCCTGCTGACGGCCAACAAGCTGGCCAAGCTCCTGGGTGAAGGAGGCATCATGTAATGAAGAAAGAACAGACCGCGTCACCCAAGCTGCACAAGCTGGAGGCCTTCGACATCTTCAACATCATTTTCCTGTTCATCCTCGCGATGCTGGTCATCATCCCCTTCTATTACACGGTGGTGCGCTCCTTCCTCACCCAGCAGGAGTACACCATGAACGGCACGGCCTTCTGGCCGCAAAATCCTACCCTGGGCAACTATCGCGACATCTTCGTGGGCACCGGCATGCTGCGTTCCTTCTTCAACTCGGTTCTGTACACGGTGACAGGCACGGCCTTCAGCATGTTCCTGGCCACCACCCTGGCCTATGGCCTGAGCAAGAAGAACTATCCTGGCCGTACGCTTTTCCAGAACATGATTATCTTCACCATGTACTTTGGCGGCGGCACCGTGCCCTTCTTCCTGCTGATTAAGGATCTTGGCCTTTACGGCAACCGCTACGCAGTGGTTATCGCCCTGGCGTTCAACGCCTTCAACATGATTATCCTGCGCAACTTCTTCGAGAGCCTGCCCCCGGATCTGGAGGAGGCCGCCATGCTGGACGGCGCCAGCCCGCCCCGTATCTTCTGGCAGATCGTGCTGCCGCTGATGAAGCCGGCCCTGGCTACCGTGACGCTGTACTTCATGGTGGATCGCTGGAACGAGTGGTTCTGGAGCAATCTGGTGCTGGTGGACAGCCGCCTGTGGCCCATGCAGCTGGAACTCAGGCAGATTCTGTGGACGAGCAGCGCTCTGGCAGCGGATGTCCCGGCGGAATTGGGCCGACGCACCTACGCCGAGGGCATGAAGGCCGCCGCCGTTATCGTGACGATGATTCCCATCATGTGCGTCTATCCCTTCCTGCAAAAGTACTTTGCCAAGGGTGTGATGATCGGCGCCATCAAGTCCTGACCCCGCACTATACATCTCGACAAGAGATGATAGGATAAATTCAAGGAGGTATTCTCATGAGCAAACGTTTCCTTTCTCTTGCGCTGGCCGTGATGATGGTTCTCACCGTCATGCTGGCTGCCATCCCCGCCATGGCGGAGGAGAATCCCTACGCCGAGCACCTGACCTTCACGGTGTTCACCATCGACGGCGCTGACAACATGAAGGAATGGCCCCTGGTCAAGCAGGCCATGGAGAAGTTCAACTTCGACTTCGACATCCAGCTGGTTGCCTGGGACTCCTGGGGTGAGACCACCCGTACCCTGGCCTACACCCAGAGCCTGCCCGAGGTCATTGCCTGGTATGACCTGAACAAGGACGAGTACCTGGAGTGGGTGGAGGAAGGCGTCTTCAAGGCTCTGCCCGAGGACATGTCCGCCTACCCGAACCTGAAGGCCCTGATGGACAAGTACAGCTGCTTCGAGCAGTTCACCGTGGACAACAAGCTGTATACCTTCCCCAAGATCAAGAACAGCAACCCCGTTAACCTGTATACCACCTATATGTTCGCTTATCGCCGCGACTGGGCCAAGGCCATGGGCTATGACTTCGCTCCCGTGCAGACCCTGACCTATGACGAGCTGTTGGCCTACCTGCGCGACGTGAAGGCCAAGGATCCCGGCCAGCTGGGCGACAAGCTGGTTCCCCTGGACTTTGACAACGGCGGCAATCACTGGGCGCTGTTCGCGCAGCAGTGGAACCAGCGCATTGGCTCCTTCGACATCATTGACAACAAGTATGTCTGGGGCGCGCAGAACGAGACCTCTCTGGATGCCCTGAACGCCATCAAGACCCTGTACGACGAGGGCCTGCTGGCTATGGACAGCTACACCGACTCCAACAACGCTGGCCGTGAGCGCTTCCTGGCTGGCCGCTCCGCCGTGCTGTACGGCAACCTGGGCGCCACCATCCTGCAGAATACCGCCCGTACCCTGGCCACCAACGTGGAAGGCTTCACCGAGGAAGACCTGGGCATCATCTGCCTGGAGACCGCTGACGGCACCTATCATGTGAGCCAGATCGACGAGTGGTGGGCCGCTTTCGGCTTCGCTGCCAACTGCCGTGACGAGGTCATGGAGCGCTGGCTGGCCGTGGGCGACTGGCTGCTGGAGCAGGAGCAGATCGAGACCTACGCCTATGGCGTGAAGGGCGAGGATTGGGACTATGACGCCGAGGGCAACGTGGTGCTGAACTGGACCGACGAGGACATCGCCGCCACCGGCAGCAAGTACTACATCGCCCAGGAGCGCTCCTTCCAGAAGTACTTCATCTGCGAGGGCCTGGAAGTGTATCTGCCCGGCAACCCCGCTTACAGCGAGTACATCATCAACGATCTGTTCACCACCAACATGAAGACCTGGGAGAGCAACGCGACCTTCGCGCCCACCGATTACAACCTGAGCAACACCAAGAACGAGGATTACTACGCCTTCCGTTCCGCGGTTATCAACAGCGTGAAGGAAGTTGTGATTCAGGCTGTTATCTCCGACGACCCCGCCGCGGTGTGGAACGCCTTTGTGGAAGAGCACGCCGAGGAGGCCGCCAAGATCGCCGACGCGCTGACCGAGGAATTCCTGAAGTAATTCGATTGATGGTCGGAGGGGTTGCAGCCCCTCCGACACCTCCCAGGCCGTTGCCGACAAGTCAGGGCAGGGAGCTTTCTGCACGGAGAGCTCCCTGCCTTTCTTGTCGGAGAGGTTGCTTTCGCTCAGCATCGCGCCGCACGGGGTGCTGAGCCAAGGCGAATACCTCTCCTGATGTTACCTGTGAATGGAGGACACGCACCATGACGACATCGATACACCCTTTGGCCATCACCATGTGGGACTTCTCCTGGATTGAGCGCCGCTGGGACGGCGCGGGCTTTGAGGATTGGGATATGGCCCTGGAGCAGCTGAAAGCCCGGGGCTATGATGCCGTGCGCATCGACGCCTTTCCTCACCTTCTGTCCCGGGACAAGGAGCGGGAATGGCTGCTGCTTCCCGTCTGGTACGCCAACGACTGGGGCAGCCCCTACAAGCTGCGCGTCAGGCTGTTCCCGGCGCTGACGGACTTCATCGCCAAGTGTAGAGAGAAAAGGATTAAGGTTGGCCTGAGCAGCTGGTTCCGGGAGGACAGCGATAACGTTCGCATGGGCCTGGATACGCCGCAAAGCATGGCCAAGTGCTGGATCGACACCCTGCGCCTGATTGACGAGGCGGGACTGCTGGACGCGATCCTGTACGTCGATCTGTGCAACGAGTTCCCGGGGGACTTCTGGGCGCCCTATTTCCGCAATGACCCGCCGTGGATGACCTGGAGCTGCTGGCATACCGACCGCGCCATGGCCTACATGCGTCAGGCCATTGACCTGGTGCGAGGGGCCTATCCCCAGCTGCCCTACTGCTTCTCCTTTGACGGCGACAATACCGGGCATTACCGGGAGAAGGATCTTTCCTTCTTCGACCTGGCGGAGCATCACATCTGGATGACCAAGCTGAACCGGCAGCAGTTCTACAATGAGGTGGGCAAGGCCAAGGACGGACGCTTCACCGAGGAGGCGTACCATCTGCTTTCCGATCATGCGCTGGACGTGTATGAGGGCAAGAAGGAATACTGGCAGAGCCTGCTGGTCAAGGGCGTTCAGACCCTGGCGGCGGACGCCCGGGTGGCGGGGCTGCCCCTTGCTACCACGGAGTGCTGGGGCATCACGGATTACAAGGATTTTCCCATGCTGCCCTGGGGGTGGGTGAAGGATCTGTGCGAGCTGGGCGTTCAAACGGCCTGCGAGACGGGCCAATGGGCGCTGACGGCCACCAGCAATTTCGCCGCGCCTCAGTTTTGCGGCATGTGGCGGGATGTAAGCTGGCACCAAAGGATGACAGATATGATCCACCGCGCCCCCCTGCCGGAGGCGCTGAAGACATCGCCTCTGTACAACACCATGCAGTGGCACACCTGAGAAAGCGGAGGAAAACGACATGCGCGAGATCATCAGCCTGAACGGAACCTGGAAGCTGAAGGGTACGGCCTCTTATGTGCCCCTGCGGGACAGGAGCATGGAAACCGGCAAGCCCCTGGAGGGAATTACGCCCTGGATTGACGCTCAGGTGCCGGGGGGCGTAGCCCGGGCGCTGTACAAGGCCGGGTACATCGAGCACCCTTATGTGGACATGAACAGCCTGAAGTGCGAGTGGATCGAGAACCGCTGGTGGATTTACCGCTGCGAGTTTGACAGCAGGCCCCTGGGCGAGCGGCAGAGGATGCTTCTGAATTTTGAAGGCGTGGATTATGCCTGCATGATCTACCTCAACGGCGAGCTGCTGGGCGAGCATGAGGGCATGTACGAGGGCTTTTCCTTTGACATCACCCGGCAGTACCGGGAGCAGAAGCACTTCATTCTGGATGTGCTGATTCTTCACGCGCCTGACGAGATGGGGCAGATCGGCCGCACCAGCCTGACTTCCACCCAGAAGAGCCGCTTCGGCTACAAGTGGGACTTCAGCACCCGCCTTGTCAACCTGGGCATCTGGCAGGGCGTGTCCCTGGCGGTGGAGGATGAAGCCGCATGGACGGAGCTGTACGTTCATACCGACGTGCGCGCTGACGGCGTGGGCCTGATCCATGTGGAGGCCCAGGCCCGTGCGGATCAGCCTGTGCCGCTGCGGGCGGAGGCCTGCGTTTCGCTGGAGGGCGTGGCGCTTCAGCGGGTGGCGCTGGAGGGCGGGGAGCTGGCCTTTAAGGGCTGCCTGTCCATCGCGGAACCCAGGCTGTGGTATCCCAACGGCCTGGGCGAGCAGCCGCTCTACGATGTGACGATCACGCTGTACAGCGGCGACCAGGTGCTGGATCAGCGCTGCCTCAAGCAGGGTGTCCGCCATGTGGAAATGGTTCAGAACGAGGACGCCCCCGCCGGCGCCCTGCCTTACACCTTCGTCGTCAACGGCCTGCGGGTGTACATGAAGGGCGTGAACATCACGCCCATGGATCATATCTACGGCGACATCCCCCGGGAGCAGGTGCTGTTCCAGCTGAAGCAGGCGGCGGCGCTGAACGCCAACATCGTGCGCGTATGGGGCGGCGGCGTCATCGAAACCGAGTGGTTTTACGACTGCTGCGACCGCCTGGGCCTGATGGTCTGGCAGGAATTCATCCAGTCCAGTTCCGGGGTGGACAACATTCCCTCCGAGCTGCCGGGCTTCCTGAACCTGCTGGAGAAAACGGCGGTTCACGCCCTCAAGGTCAAGCGCAACCACACCGCGCTGGTGATCTGGAGCGGCGGCAACGAGCTGATGGACGAGGAGCGCAAGCCGCAGACGCTGCAGAACAAGAACCTGGCCATGCTGGCTGATTTGGTGCGCCGCCTGGACCCTCACCGCGCCTTCGTCCCCACGTCGCCTTCCGGCCCTGAGGCTCACATCGCGCATACCCCCGGCCTGAGCCACGATGTCCATGGATGGTGGCAGTATCAGGGCAACGGGCGGCAGTACAGCTATTTTGGGGACACCGACAGCCTTCTGCACAGCGAGTTCGGCTGCGACGGCATGAGCTGTATGCAGACGGTGTGCAGGGCGCTCTCCAAGCGTCCTGAGCGTCCTGAACGGATGCATGACAACGACCTGTGGCGCTTCCATGGCGACTGGTGGTGCACCTACGACCGGGAAGAGAGCATGTTCGGCCATGTGGAGGACATTGAGCGCTATATTCGTCTGAGCCAGTGGATGCAGGCCGAGGGGCTTCGGTTCATCCTGGAGAGCAACCAGCGGCGCAAGTGGCATAACAGCGGCAGCATCATCTGGCAGCTGAGCGAGCCCTGGCCTAACTTGTCCTGCACCTCCATCATAGATTATTACGGCCATGCCAAGCAAGCTTATTTCTGGACGAAGAAGGCCTTTGCGCCCCTGCATATCTCGCTGAACTACCGGCGCCTGGACTATGCGCCGGGCACCGTCTTCAGCGATGATCTGGTGGTGATGACCGACGCCCATGTGTCGGGTGAGGCCGACATTCAGTGTGACATCCTGGGCCTGGACGGAACCTGCTATGAGCGGCAGACCTTCACGGCGATGCTGCCCGCCTCGGCTTCCACCACCGTGGGCCGGCTGACCTTCACCATGCCGGACACGGCGGATGATCTGGTACTGGTGCGGCTTCTGGTACGTTTGGGCGATATGCGGGAGGTAAACGAGTATTACTTCTCGAATACACAGGAAAAGCCCTACCATGCCGCGGCAGTGCTGACAGGCGCGCGCCTGGCGGCGTCTGTGGTGGCCCAGGAGGCCGGCAGCGCGCTCATCCGGGTGATCAATACCGGCGACAAGGCTGTGCTCCACGCTTATGTGGAGGACGCCTCCGACGAGTGGAACCTGATGGCTGAGGACAACTTCCACACCCTGCTGCCCGGTGAGGAATGGCTGGTGCGGGTGATGTGGAGCACGCGCTTCCGCGTGGGCTTTGACGACTTTGAAACCCATACCACCGACCGTCCCGCGCTGACGGTGCGCGGCATCGGCCTGGAGGGCAGGGGGGACGTACAGTAAAGGAGCATGACCATGGAAGGCACAAGGGTCGATCTTCAAACAGGCCATTTGACAGGCGGGGAGGTTGCGCAATCCCGGCGCACCCTGGGCGAGCTGCGGGGCGTCTTCGCGGGGGAGGCGGCCCGCGCGGCCATGGATCAGCAGACGGTCGTTTATGAGGTGCAGAGCCATGCCGCGGTGGCGGAGGGTACGCCCGGCGGATTGTTCTTCGGCACCAGCAACGTGATGCCTGGTCAGGTGGACGGCGAGTACTTCATGACCAAGGGACACTACCATGCCCGGCGGGAATGCGCGGAATATTACTGGTGCATTGAGGGCAAGGGAGCGCTGATCCTGATGGATGAAACGGGCCGCTGCTGGTTTGAGTCCATGCAGCCCGGAAGCCTGCACTACATCCCCGGTCATGTGGCCCACCGGCTGGCCAATACCGGCGACGTTCCCCTGCGGGTGGGCGCCTGCTGGCCCTCCGACGCGGGACACGATTATGCCGCCATCGCGGAAACGGGCTTTTCCGCCCGGCTGAAGGCTGTGGACGGCGTGCCCACGCTGGTGACGGAATAAAGGGAAAGGAGGCGCAGAAATGATGAATTACAGCGATTATGACAGGTACCCCGCCATCCATGTCCGCACGGACGGCGGCGTCCATGCCTGGCAGGGCTGGGACGCCATCGGCGAGGAGCTGACCGGGAGGCTGGCGGGGAAAGGGCGGCAGGTGATCTGCGTGGACTGCTACCACGGCGTGTGGGAGCGGGAGGTGCTGGACGCCCTGACGGCGCGGCTTCACCCGGATCATGTGTTCCTGGCAGGACAGGCGGCGCTGGACAAGGCGCAGGTGGATCAGATGCTGGCCTACCATGTAACGGATGACCGGGTGTTCGGCATCCTGTCCCATCACCATATCGAGCAGTTCTTTGACGCGGAGAAGCGAACGGCGCTGCGCAGGGAAATTGAGGCCGCTCAGGGCGTGGTGCTGGTCTTCGGTGTGGGCGCGGCGCTTTTGTGCCAGCCGGATGTGCTCGTTTACGCGGATATGGCCCGGTGGGAAATTCAGCTGCGCTTCCGCTCGGGCAAGCTGGCCAACTGGCTCAGCGATAATTACAATGAAGAGATCCTGCGCAAATACAAGCGGGCGTTCTTCATCGACTGGCGTGTGCTGGATCGGCACAAGATGACCCTGCACGACAGCATCGACTACATCCTGGACACCAATACCGCCGACCAGCCCAAAATGATGACCGGCGACATCTATCGCGCGGGCCTGGCCCAGGCCGTGGGGCAGCCCTTCCGGGTGACGCCCTACTTTGACCCCGGCGTATGGGGCGGGCAGTGGATGAAGGCTGTGTGCGGGCTGGATCCCGATAAGCCCAACTATGCCTGGAGCTTTGACGGTGTGCCCGAGGAAAACAGTCTGCTGATGGATGTGGACGGCATGGTGCTGGAGACGCCCGCCATCAACCTGGTGCTGACCAGGCCCCGGGAGCTGCTGGGCGACAAGGTACACGCCCGCTTCGGCGCGGAGTTTCCCATCCGCTTCGATTTCCTGGATACCATGGGCGGCGGCAATCTGAGCCTTCAGGTGCATCCGCTGACCGAGTACATCCAGAATACCTTCGGAATGCATTATACCCAGGATGAAAGCTACTACATTCTGGACGCCGATGAGACCGATGACACCCACGTTTACCTGGGCTGCAGGACGGGCATTGACCGGGAGGAGTTTGCCCAGGCGCTGGCGGAAAGCCAGGAGACCGGCCGCTTTGACGCCGAACGGTATGTCAACGTCATCCCGGCCAAGAAGCATGACCATTTCCTGATCCCGGCCGGCACCATCCATTGCTCGGGCAAGAACTGCATGGTGCTGGAGATCAGCGCCACGCCCTATATCTTTACCTTCAAGCTGTGGGACTGGGGCCGCCTGGGTCTGGACGGCCGCCCCCGGCCCATTCACCTGGAGCACGGCATGAAGAATATTCAGTTTGACCGCGACACCGAGTGGGTGATGGACAACCTGGTGGATCAGGTTCAGCTGATACATGAGGAGGAGGGCGTCCGCGAGGAACGCACAGGCCTGCATGAGCGGGAGTTCATCGAAACCCGGCGGCACTGGTTTACCCGGAAGGTGGCGCATGACACGGAAGGCGGCGTGAACGTGCTGAATCTGGTGGAGGGCGAGGAGGCCGTGGTGGAGAGCCCCGAGGGGAAATTTGAGCCCTTTGTGGTGCATTACGCGGAAACCTTCATTATTCCTGCGGCGGTGGGCCGCTACACCATCGCGCCCCATGGCCCCAGCGTCGGCAAGAAGCTGGCGACCATCAAAGCCTATGTGAGGACTTGACGGAAGGAGCGATCGTCATGAACTTTGATCCCGGGTTTGACATCGAGCCGCTGTCCGTGGACGAGGGCTTCCGGCTGGGAGAGGACTGCTTTCAGCGCGGGGTGGAATTTCGCAAGCTGGACAGCCTGCGGGAGAGCCTGCGTGAGCCGGACTGCGACGGGCCCGAAAATGTCTACGCCATCATGATGGACGTGGGCCGCAGGCAGGATCTTCCGGCCATGGAGGAACGGATGCTGCTCTACGGCGTGGTGACCTACGCCGCCGGACGGCTGGGGCATGAGCCTATCCGAAGCCAAGGACATATTCACAAGGTGTCAGCCCACTGCGGCTGGTCCACCCCGGAGGTCTACGAGATATGGACGGGCCGGGCGGTGATCTACATGCAGGAGCGCGGCGAGGATCAGCCCGGTCGCTGCTACGCGGTGGAGGCTGGCCCCGGCGACGTGGTCATCGTCCCGCCCTTCTGGGTACACGCCACCGTCAGCGCCGACCCTTGTCAGCCGCTGACCTTCGGCGCCTGGTGCGACAGGGATTACGGCTTTGTCTACGACCAGGTGCGCGGCCATGGCGGCATCGCCTGGTTCCCGCTGCTTCGGGAGGACGGTACGCTGGCCTGGGAGAGAAACCCCGCCTATCAGGAAAGCCGGCTGATCGTCAAGCCTCCCGAGGATTACGCGGCCCTGGGGCTGGAGAAGGGCAAGCCCATCTACCGGCAGTTCCGCGAGGAGCCTGACCGCTTCCTTTTCGTCTCCGACCCGAAGCGGGCGGCGGATATCTGGGCGCATTTTGTACCTTGACGCAGTAGCAAAGGAGAATGACCATGAGCTTCCCGAAAAACTTCCTGTGGGGCACGGCGACCTCCTCCTATCAGATTGAGGGCGGCGCTTATGAGGACGGCAAGGGCCTGAACATTTGGGATGAATTTACCAAGGTCCCTGGCGCCATCGGGGATCGTTCCACCGGCGACGCAGCCATCGACCATTATCACTCCTATCGGGAGGACATCCGGCTGATGGCGGAAATGGGCATCCGCAACTACCGGTTCTCCATTTCCTGGGCGCGGGTGATGCCCGAGGGTACCGGCGAGGTCAACGAAAAGGGGCTGGCCTTCTATTCCGACCTGCTTGACTGCCTGCTGGCCCACGGAATCCGGCCCTTCTGCACCCTGTATCACTGGGATCTGCCCAGCGCCCTGCACCGGCGCGGCGGCTGGCTGAATCCCGCCATGCCGGAATGGTTCGCGGCCTACGCGCGGCTCATCGGCCAGCGGCTGGGCGACCGCTGCAAGGACTTCATCACCATCAACGAACCCCAGTGCATTATTGGCTCCGGCTATGCGCTTGGCGTCCACGCGCCCGGGCTGAAGGCCAGCGCTTCCGACCTGGTGAAAATGGCCCATCGCCTGATGCTCGCCCATGGGCGGGCGGTGCAGGCGCTGCGGGAGACCGTGCCCGGCGTCCGTGTCGGCTATGCGCCCTGCGGTGATCCGGCCGTGCCCTTCAGCGACAGACCGGAGGATATTGAGGCGGCTCGGACAGCCTATTTCAGCGTTCCGGTGGATGACAAGGTAGGCCCCTCCTGGAACATTGCATGGTTCTCCGACCCGGTGATGCTGGGGCAGTACCCGGCGGAGGGGCTCCGGGGTTATGAAAAGCATCTGCCCCGTGGCTGGGAAAAGGATTTGCTGACCATCCGTCAGCCCCTGGACTTTTATGCCCAGAATATTTATCAGGGGCAGCGGTGGCGTGCGGGCGAGGATGGACGGCCTCAGCGTGTGCCCTTCCCGGCAGGCCATCCCCACAACGCGCTGAACTGGCCCATCGAGGCGGAGGGGCTGTACTGGGGGCCGCGTTTCCTGTATGAGCGCTACAAGACGCCCATCATCATCACCGAGAACGGCATGGATGCTCACGACTGCGTGAGCCTGGACGGCCAGGTGCACGACCCCAATCGGCAGGACTACGTTCATCGGTATCTGCTGGCGCTGCGCCGCGCGGTGGAGGACGGCGTGGATGTGCGTGGCTATTTCTACTGGAGCTTCTTTGACAATTTTGAGTGGGCGCATGGCTACAATGAGCGTTTTGGCCTGGTGTATGTGGATTATCAGACCCAGCGGCGCATCCTCAAAGACAGCGCTCACTGGTACAAGCGCGTGATGGAAAGCAACGGAGAATGTCTGTAAAGCCTGAAAGGAAAGAAGGAACGAATATGAGCGATATCAGGATTATCAACGGTCACCCCCTGCCCAACATGCCCTGGCAGGATCGTCCCGCCCAGGATACCGCCGCCACGCCCCTGTGGCGTTACAGCGAAAACCCCGTCATGGGACGCAACCCCACGCCGGAAATCGGCCGAATCTTCAACAGCGCGGTGATGCCGTGGCAGGACGGCTACATCGCTGTGCTGCGCGGCGAGCAGGTGGACGGTGTGCCCCATGTGTACCTGGGCCGCTCCAAGGACGGCATTCATTGGCAGGTGGATCGGGAAAAGGTGAAGTTCGTGGATGAGCAGGGCAATCCCTGGATGCCGAACTATGCCTATGATCCCCGCCTGGTGCGTATCGATGATACCTATTACATCATCTGGTGCACGGACTTCAGCGGCGCGGCCATCGGCATGGCCCGCACCAAGGACTTCGAGCATTTCATCCGTATGGAGAATCCCTTCATCCCCTACAACCGCAACGCGGTGCTCTTTCCCCGCAAGATTGGCGGCATGTACAAGCTGCTCTCCCGGCCCTCGGACTCCGCCCATACGCCCTTTGGCGATATTTTCCTCTCCGAAAGCCCCGACTTGATTTACTGGGGCCGTCACCGTCATGTGATGAGCCGCGGACCTATGTGGTGGGAGGCAGTGAAGATCGGCGGCGGCGCGTGCCCCATCGAGACCACCGAGGGCTGGCTGATGCTGTTCCATGGCGTGGCCAGCACCTGCAACGGCTTTGTGTATTCCATGGGCGGCGCGATTCTGGATATTGACGAGCCCAGCAAGGTGCTCTACCGCTGCGAAAATTACCTTCTGACCCCCGAGGCCTCCTACGAGGTCAGCGGCTTTGTGCCCAATGTGGTCTTCCCCTGCGCCACCGTGCAGGACGCTGACACGGGCCGTATCGCCATCTATTACGGCGCGGCGGATACCTGCGTGGGGCTGGCCTTCGGCTATGTGGATGAAATTGTGCAGTACATCAAGGATCACAGTGTGCTGAACCCCGGCGACGGCGAGGCCTTCGAGCGGTTCTGACCCCTTGGGTATCCCGGCACGACAAGGAAGGAAGCGATGACGTGTGAAGGCGTTCCGACGTCCGAATATCCTGGTGATCTATACCGATCAGCAGCGCTGGGACACCCTGGGCTGCAACGGTCAGCGGGCCGTCCCCACGCCCAACATGGACGCCCTGGCGAGGATGGGCGCCAGGCTGGATGAATGCTATGTGCAGAATCCTGTCTGCGCTCCTAGCCGGGCCAGCTTTCTCTCCGGGCAATACTGCTCCGCCCTCCGCATCGGCACCAACGGTGTGCGTTTTCCGGAGGATGTGCCTACGCTGCCGGGCATCCTGAAGGCCTATGGGTACACCACGGCCCAGATCGGCAAGCTGCACTTCGAGCCTCATAGCCGGCGGGATCACCGCGATCCGCCGCTGCGCTACGGCTTCGACATCATGATCCAGTCCGACGAGCCGGGGTGCTATGACGACGCCTATACCAAGTGGGTGGAGCGCGTGGCTCCCGAGCAGCTGGACGGTGTGCGCACCATGCTGCCCCCCGCCGCCGTGATGTGGGGGAAGAAGGGGTACAGCGATGTGCCCCGCAACACCCACGAGCCCTACTGCTTCGCGGCGGACGCCTCGCTGACGCACACGGCCTTCGTGACCGCGCAGACCTGCGACTTTATCCGCCGTCAGGACAAGAACACGCCCTACTTCTGCGTCGCGGGGTATTACGCGCCGCATCCGCCGCTGAATCCACCCCGAGAATACATCGAACGGGTGGATCGCAGCAAGCTTCGCCTGCCCGTGGTGGGGGAGGAAGAGGCTGTGTCACCTGCCTTGCGGGACATGACGGATGAAAAGTGGCGTGACGCGGCCTGCGCCTACCTGGCCATGGTAGCGCAGGTGGATGACGGCGTGGGCGAGCTGCTGGAATGCATCCGTCAGCGGGGCGACATGGAGGATACCGTCATCGTCTTTACCAGCGATCACGGCGAATTCCTGGGCGATCATGGCCGCATTCAGAAGGGGATGCCGGGGCATGACTGCATCACCCATGTGCCCTGCCTGGTGGCCTATCCACGCATGATTTCAGCCGGGCGCGTGTGCGGCGCGCTGACGGAGGCGGTGGATATCGCGCCCACGCTGCTGGACTACTGCGGTATACAGACGCCCTCCTTCATGCAGGGGCAATCGCTGGCGGCGCTGCTGGAGGGCCGGACGGACGTTCACAAGGAGGCCGTGCTGACCGAATATTTCGGGGAGCATGGCGACCGGCAGACCACCGTGCGCACGGAGAAGTACAAATACTACTGCCCCGAGCAGGGCGCGGAGCTGCTGTTTGATCTGAAAAAAGACCCCAATGAGCTGCGAAGCGTCGCGGGGGAACCTGCCTATGCCGCCGTGATGAGCGAAATGCGGCTGCATATGCTCCGTGCTGTTCAGCGGGCGGCCTACCAGGGCCTGCCCCGCATCGACGAATATTGAACCTGGAGAAAGAGGAGGAAGCCACCATGATGCTGGGAGCGCAAACGTATACCGTCAGAACCTATACCCAGAATGAGCGGGATTTCCGGGAAACCATGAAGCGGATTGCCGCCATCGGCTATGAATGCGTGCAGCTGTCCGCCATCGGCAGTGTGCCGGTGCGGGCGCAGCGCGATATCTGCGATGAATACGGCCTGAAGATTGCCCTGACCCACACCAACCCCGACCGTATGATCGATGACACCGAGGGTGTCATCCGTGACCATGAGATTCTGGGCTGCGACTACATCGGCATCGGCATGATGGCTCCCAAGTACCAGACCGCCGAGTGGATCGACCAGTTTGCCAAGGATTTCCTCACCCCCGCGAAAAAGATGCGCGATGCCGGCAAACGGCTGATGTACCACAACCATAACATCGAATGGACCCGCCTGCGGGACGGCCGCCGCATTATGGATGTGCTGCTGGAGCAGATGCCCGCCGAGCTTATGGGCTTCACCCTGGACACCTACTGGGTTCAGGCCGCCGGGGCGGACGTGCTGACCTGGATTGACAGGCTGCAGGATCGCATCCCCTGTGTGCACCTGAAGGACATGGCGGTGCAGGGCTTTGACCAGAAGCTGGCCCCCGTGGGCGAGGGCAATCTGGACTTCCCGAAAATTCTGGCCAGGCTGAAGGCGCTGGAGAAGACGGAATTTCTGCTGGTGGAGCAGGACGACTGCTACGGCGAGAGCCCCTTTGACTGCCTGAGGCGCAGCTATGAGAACATCCGGGGGATGGGGTACTGAGCTTGCGCCGCTGGTGGGCAAGGGCCCGGGAAGGTAAGAAGCGGCGAAGGCTCTGGAGGCGCTGATGATCGTCAGCCTCGGCCTGTCCTGGCCCGCGTCCATTGTCAAATTCTAAACCGCCTGGACAGCGAAGGGGAAAAGCGTCTTCCGCATGTCCATGATTGCCCTTGGCCGTCTGTGCGGTTTTCTATGGATAGCGAATGTCTATGTCGTTGCGGGTATATGGCGTTGTCCTTCGCATTTTTACATCTTGAATTTGCTGACGGTGCCGGCAGATTCGGCACTGTATGGAAGGAACCGCAGGCTGAACCGGCTGCGGGAGAAGATGGCCTGATTAACCTGAGCAGGGACAGCCTTTGCGGGCTGTCCCTTTTTTGCATAATGCCCCCCCGCTTCGAGCGGGGGCAGGAAAGCTTATAGCTATGAGTCCAAACGTATAACCCAGTGCTATAACGAGCAAAGGCCTGGCAGCTATAGCCAGAATAGAGAGGAGAAATACGAATGGACAA